>NZ_JAHVAH010000001.1:1523326-2199989 GCF_019264355.1 Sphingomicrobium clamense
ATGAGCTTCGCCCTCGCATGCCGGCGGTGGCGGGGATGGAGGCGACGCGCTCGCGTCCTGCATGACGAGAGTCAGGGCAATCGCTGCGATCATGACAACACTCCCTCGTGAAGGCGAACGACGCGGTCCATGCGTGCGGCAAGACGCTCGTTATGCGTGGCGACGAGGGCGGCCGAGCCTTCCTGCCGAGTCAGCTCGATGAAGGCATCGAACACGCGGTCCGAGGTTTTCTCGTCGAGGTTGCCCGTGGGCTCGTCGGCCAGCACCAGCGGAGGTCGGTTGGCCAACGCGCGCGCCACCGCGACCCGCTGCTGCTCCCCGCCCGACAGCTTCGAAGGACGATGGTCGAGGCGCTCGGCAAGCCCGAGCCGCGTGAGCAATTCATCCGCGCGCGCGATGGCCTCGTCTTGCGTCGCACCGGCGATGAGCTGTGGCAGCACGACATTTTCACGCGCGTCGAAATCGGGCAGCAAATGGTGAAACTGGTAGACGAAGCCGAGTGTGTCCGCGCGCAGCCGGGTGCGTTCGTCGCCGTCGAGCCGCGATGCTTCGACACCATTGATTCGGATCGACCCTTCGAACCCGCCCTCGAGCAGACCGACCGCCTGTAGCAGCGTCGACTTGCCCGAGCCCGAGGGGCCCAGCAGCGCGACGATCTCGCCCGGGCGGATGGTCAGCTCGACCCCGCGGAGCACATTGATGGTCACTCCGCCTTGGCTGAAACTGCGGCGCAGGTCGTGGGTGGCGAGGACCGGCTCACTCATAACGCAGCACCTCCACCGGATCGGTCGCCGCCGCCTTGCGCGCCGGGAACAGCGTCGCGAGGAAGACGAGCAGCACCGTCAGGATGATGATCGCGCCGACCTCGACCGGATCGGTCTTGGAGGGCAGTTCGGAAAGGAAGCGGACGCTGGGATCCCACAGGTCCTGTCCCGACAATTTCTGGATGAGGTCGACGACGCCCTGGCGGAAGAACAGGAATATCGCGCCAAGGACGATGCCGGCCAGGATGCCTACCGCGCCGATTGTCAGGCCGACGGTCATGAAGATGCGCGTCATCGCCGCGCGGGTCGCTCCCATGGTGCGCAAGATCGCAATGTCTCGCCGCTTTGATCGGACGAGCATGATCAGCGAGCTGGCAATGTTGAAGGCGGCGACGAGAATGATGATCGAGAGAACGACGAACATTGCGATGCGCTCGATCTCGAGCGCTTCGAACAAAGCCGTATTCATCTGTCGCCAATCGACCAACACGCCTTCGCCCACGACCTTGGGCTGAAGCGCTCTAAGCACCGTCGCGACATTGTCGGGATCGTCAACTTCCAATTCGACCATCGCGACGTCGTCGCCCATCATCAGGAGGGTCTGCGCATCCTCCATCGGCATGACCACGAACGCCTTGTCAAAATCATAGACGCCCACCTCGAAGATCGCTGCGACGCGATAAGTTACGATGCGCGGCACCGTCCCCACTGGCGTGGGCCGGCCATCCGGGCTGATCAACGAGATTTCGCTGCCCGGATAGGCGGCGAGCAGGTCGGCGAGCCGCGCGCCGATGGCGACATTGCCGCTACCGGGTTCAAGCTCATCGAGCGTTCCGGCAATGACATTGTCGGTAATGATAGGGCTTTCGCGCAAGTCCGACATGCGGTTGCCGCGTGCCAGCACGCCTTCGACCCGTCCGTTGGCGGTCGCCATCAGTGGCTGCTCGATCAGCGGCTGCGCGGAAATGACGCCAGGAATTTGCTTCGCCTCGTCGGCGATCCGCTCCCAGTCCGAAAGCCGCCCGTCATAACCCTGCACCAGCGCGTGGCCATTGAGCCCGACAATCCGGTCAAACAGCTCGGCGCGAAACCCGTTCATCACGCTCATGACGATGATGAGCGCCGCGACGCCCAGCGCGACCGCGCCCACCGAGAAGCCGGCGACGACGAAGATGAACCCCTCGCCCTTGTGCGGCAGCAAATAGCGCCGCGCCGCCATGCGTTCGTAGGAGGACAGGATCATGCGGTGAGCTTGGCCAGCGCAGCTTCGGGGGTCAATTCCTCGCGTTCCCCCGTCCGCCGATTCTTGACTTCGACAACGCCATTCTTGAGCCCGCGCGGGCCGATGATGACCTGCCAGGGCAGCCCCATCAGGTCCATGCCGCCCAGCTTCACGCCCCCGCGCTCGTCGCGGTCGTCATAAAGCGTTTCCGCCCCTGCGGCATCGAGCTTGGCGTAAAGGTCCTCGGCTGCAGCGACCGTCGCTGCATCATCGGCGCGCATGGTCACGAGCCCGACTTTCCAGGGAGCCACTGCTTCGGGCCAGATGATGCCGTTATCGTCATGGCTCGCCTCGATGATCGCCCCGACGAGGCGCGAGACGCCGACGCCGTAACTGCCCATCATCGGCGTGACCATGTCGCCGTCCTTGCCCGACACCTTGAGCCCCATCGCCTCAGAATATTTGGGCCCGAAGTAGAAGATGTGCCCCACCTCGATCCCGCGTCCGGTGCGCTGGTCGGCGGAGGCGACCGCATCCCAGCGCGCCTCGTCATGCGTTTCGTCGGTGGCGGCGTAGTGGCTCGTGACTTCCTCGAACAACGCCTCGAGCCCGGCATCGTCCTCATAGGACAGACCTTCGCGCTCGAGGTCCATCTCGTCGAACGCCGCGTCGTAGAAGACTTCGCTTTCGCCCGTCGGCGCGAGCACCAGGAACTCATGGCTGAGCTTGCCGCCAATGGGTCCGCTGTCGGCCTGCATCGGCACCGCCTTGATCCCCATCCGGCGGAAGGTCCGCAGATAGGCGAGCAGCTGGCGATAATAGCTCTTCTTCGCGCCCTCCTCGTCAAGGTCGAAGCTGTAGGCGTCCTTCATCAGGAATTCGCGCCCGCGCATGACTCCGAAGCGCGGACGGACTTCGTCGCGGAATTTCCACTGGATATGGTAGAGCATGCGCGGCAGGTCGCGATAGGATTTCACATCGTCGCGGAACAGGGCCGTGATCATGTCCTCGTTGGTGGGGCCGTAAAGCATCTCGCGACCGTGGCGATCCTCGATGCGCAGCATTTCGGGGCCGTAGGCTTCGTAGCGGCCGCTTTCCTTCCACAGGTCGGCGGGCTGAATCGTCGGCATCAGCATTTCCTGTCCGATGCGATCCTGCTCCTCGCGCACGATCTGCTCGACCTTCTGCAGCACGCGATGGCCAAGCGGCAGCCAGGCGTAGATCCCCGCGCTGGTCTGGCGAATGAGGCCCGCCTGCAACATCAGCTTGTGGCTGACGATTTGGGCGTCGGAGGGGCTTTCCTTGAGGACGGGGAGGAAGGCACGGGACAGGCGCAAGGGAGAAACTCCGTCTAGAGGGTTTCGAACTCCCTAGGGCGGCCTCTGGTGGCGGGCAAGCGCGGATATCGGGTCACGACACGCGTTGCAGATTAACCACAGCGTCGCCCAAATGTCTCGCCCTGTCGCAGATTCCCCCTTAACGAATCGCTGTCGGCTGACCTAGCAAGCTCGGGCGCGCAATCGCGAACTCGCTCTTCCGATCGCCGCATCCTTTGGGGGCTGACGAGCAATCGTCACGCAAAAGAGAAGCCCGGGCACCTCCACTGCCCGGGCTTTTTTGCGTCTAGTCTTGCTTGCGCGGGCCTTCGAGTTCACCGCCGCGCTGGTTGAGCTTCAGGCTGGTCGCCTGGCCATCCTCGATCGTGAAAGTCAGTACGGCACCGACTTGCGGCACGTGCCATTCGGTGAGGCTGACCGGCTGCATCGGTGCCTGCCCCTGCCCCGCCAGCTGGCCCAGCACATTGCCTTTGTCGTCCTGCGAGACGGTGAATTCGCCGATGGGCCAGACGTAGGTGCCGATCAGGCCCGAGACATCGAGGGTCGAGACGTCGAGATACTCGGGTCCCTTGGGCGCATCGCCGATACGGGTTCCGACGCTGGCCGTTTCCGCGCCATCGCTGTGGAAGCGGATGACGGGCGTTCCCTCATCATTGCGGGCGAGCTTGAAGAAGGTCGCGCTGTCGGGACCGTAAAAGTAGATCCCATCGCCGGCGTGAAAGACTTCGAGCGCGCCAGAGCCTTCGCGCTGCGAAAAGAGTTTGCCGTCTTTCAACCGGAGGTCGCGCACGGCGTCATCGAACTCGTAACGCCCCTCGAACCCTTCGAGCGCTGCCAGGTCGAGCGGCTGCTTCTCATATTCGGGGAAAGGATTTCCGATCGCGAGAGCGGCGAGTTGTCGCGTCACGAAGCTGGGATCGGTCTTGGGACTGTTCGAATTGGCGAGGACCGCGACGAACACGTCTTCTTCGGGGATGTAGAGGCTGTCGGTCGAGAAACCGAAGATACCGCCGCTATGCCCGATGGTAGCGGCACCGCGCACCTCCGCATTCATGAGGCCGAAGCCGAACGGGGTCGTGCTCCCGTCCGCCATCTGGGTCGGTGCGATCATCTCGGCATAGCGCTCGGCATCCACGACCTTGCCCGAGTGAAGCGCCTCGGCCCAGGTCGCCAGATCGCCAACCGTGCCAATCAGCGCACCGGCGGCGTGGGGAAGTGACATGTGGATGGTCTGTGCGGGAACGACCTCCCCATCATCGAGGCTATAACCTTTGGCCATGCCTTCGATCCCGGCCTCATAAACACCGCTGGTAAGGCTCGTCAGTCCGATCGGGTTGGCGATGCGCTCGCGGATCGCCGCGTCCCAGTTCTTCCCCGTCACGCGCTCGATGATCGCGCCGAGCAGAATGTAGGCGCTGTTGTTATAAGCTAGCCGAGCGCCATGCTCGGCGGGCATCTCGGCATCGTCGAAATAGTCGATCATCTGCGCCGTCGTCATCGGCTTGGCGGTATTTTCGGGGTCCATGAAGCCCGGCATCGACGTGTAGCTCATGATGCCCGACGTGTGGTTGAGCAATTGGCGGACCGTCGCCGAGGCGCCGGGCTGCGGATATTCTGGCAGATAGTCGCTAAGCGGCGCGTCGAGGGAAATCTTCCCTTCCGCGACGAGCTGCATGATAGTCGCGGCGGTGAACTGCTTGGTAATCGATGCATAGCGGAAGACCGTATCGGGTGTGATCGGCGTGCCAGCTTCGACATCGGCAAGGCCATGACCTGCTTCGAACACGACCTGCCCGTCATCGACGACAATCGCGACTGCGCCGGGCGCGTTTTCGTCATAAGCGGCCTCAAGAATCTGCTCGGCGCGCTGGGCAAAATCGGGCGGCACCGCGCCTGTCTGCGCAAGCGATGCAGCGATGGAAATGGTAAGCACGTTCGGACTCTCCCTCTGATATGCCGTATCACTTAAGTAATACAGTTCGAGCCATCAAGGGCTAACAATGCCTTTCTCACTAGATTGCAGCAAAGTCGACGATTTGCGCGACCCGGTTCGTCCAGACGTGATGGGTCAGCACGTAATCGGACGCGACCCCTGCGCGCTCGATATCTTGCGTCGTCAGCCCGTCGCGAGCGATCCGCCCGAGATAGGCCTCGGCATGATCAATGTCGGAGACGACCTCGCAATACTCCCCGAAATGTTGCTCTACCGCAGGCGTGGGATTGGTGGCTGTGACACCGCCGCAAGCGAGTATTTCGACCAGCCGCCGGGAGAAGGCTGTGGTCGACCCAGTGATTGTATTGACGTTCAAATTGACCGCAAAGCGCCGGTAGATGTCGGACGTTGCGCGATGAGGCACGGCGGGTCTGACTTCGATCCATGGCAGGTCCGGAAAGCGGTAGTGGTCCGGCTTTCGGTCGCTGTTTCGGTCATAGACGGTCAGGCCAAGATCGCGGCTCGCCTCGAACATCATGTCCTGCCAGGCGCGGCGATCGTGATGGATGTGGGAGGAATAGCTGCCGACGAACGCCGCGCGCTTTTCTTTCTCCACTGGCTTGGGAAAATGAAGCGCCGAGGATGCCGCGAACATCATCACATCGACTTTGGCGTCGGGCCCGAGGACCTCGCGATAGCGCGGCACCATCGTGTCATCGACCGTCAGCACGCGATCGAACAGCTTCGCGCTGTCGATAAAGCGGTCGAAGTGAACGCCGTCTTCGCGATTCCAGAAGATACAGGGAATATCGAGATCGCGCGCCATGGCGACGACTTTCGCAAGCGTCCGGTTCGAACGATTGGGATGATCCGGATATGCGGCGATCTTGTAGCGCCAACGTTCCCGCCTCCCCTTCCAGCTCGATTCCACGAACAGGAGGTCGGGCTTCCATAGGTGCAGGACCGCCCAGGCGTTGAAAGGCGTCACGTTTGCGACCCGGCATTCCTGCTCGAGACATTCGCGCGTCAGGTCGTCTGCAATCAGCGCCACACGAAGATTCGCGAACTCACCCCCGTTCATCGAATGCCTTCCGGTAGACATCGACAACCGTCTCTTCCTGCGATTCCCATGTGTAATGACGCTCGACCCGCTCCTTTGCCTTGCAAGCGATCGCAAGGCGATCTCGCGCAGTCAGAGCAGCGAAATCTCGGATCGCTCCGACCAGCGACATGACGTCCCCGGCTTTCACGAAAATGGCGCTTCCATCTTCTGCAATTTCGCGCATCGGCGCGACATCGGAAAGTAGGCAAGGTACGCCGTTCGCCATCGCTTCCACCGGTTTGAGCGGCGTCACCAGTTCGCACACCCGATATGGCTTGCGCGCGAAGACGCAAAGATCGAACCGGTCGTAGAGCGACGGGACGATGTCGGGTTCGACCAAGCCGTGAAAGCGAACCTGTTTCTGTAGCTTCAGGCTCTTGGCGAGCTGTTTGAGCGTTTCGGCATATTGCCCTCGCCCATAGAGATCGAGTTCGACGAGCAGGCCCTCGTCTCGCAGGACCGCCATCGCGCCCAAAAGTGTGTCGAGACCCTCATACTCGAGGATCGAGCCGATATAGCCGATCGTCAGCTTATCCGACGCAGCTTTACGCGACACGGGCTCGCGCACGAGCTCGGCGCGAACACAGTTGGGCAATACCGCGACGTTGGACCGTCGTTGGTCGTCCAGTTCCGCTCGGACCGCTTCGTTGATGCAGAAAATGCCGTCGGCTTCGCGAAAGAGGAACTTCTCAAACAATCGCTCGAATTCGAAACGTTCGGTATGGCGCCAGCCTTTCCGCTTCGTGTCGGCGGTCTCTTCCCAAAGGCCGCGGATTTCGTAGATGAAAGGCACCCCCATTTTTCGCGCCAACACTAGGCCGATCGCGCCGTTGCGATAGTTCGAGACCCCGTGGACCAGTTGGATGTCGTTGGAGCGTGCGAAGCGCTCCAGGCTGTCGATCGCACCGTCGAGATAGATTTCCAAATCGCCTTGATACGCTCGTTCGGAATCAAGCGTCGCGAAAGACGAGCCACCATTGTTGGCCATGCTTAACCTGTCATGGCGATCCATCGGGAAACCTGGCCGGGCGACGGGCACGAAATCGACCGCGTCGCTATTTTCGAGCGTGCCGACGATCGCATCGGACCGAAGCGTATAGCCACTGACGATGTGGGGAAGGCTCGAGGCAACGAGATAGAGAGACCGGATGCGTTCTTGGTCTACGGACGTTGAGAGGCTCCGTTCGGCAACCTCGATCGGAGCGTTCCCAGCACGCATCCTTTGAAGCGCGCGCCACTCGAACAGGATGTTCGCAACGAACGCCTGTTCCTTTTTCGCGATTTTCGAAGGATCAAGTCGCTCCGCGTAACGCGCGGCCTTCTCCAGTGCACCGGCATGATAGAAATTGAAGCAGAGGAACACCTCGTGGCCCGCCGCGAGAAAGTCGTGTTCGTGCGCATCGAGTAATGCACGCAGCTGCGCGGCATCGTCCTTGCGAAGCGCCCGTACGCGCTCGGTGATGGGGGCGAGATGCGACCGTAGCGGGTGCGAAGGAATGTCGAGACGGCGGACCCGGCCATATTTGACCAGGTTCGACCCCCCATCGAGAATCCGCCGGACCAGGCTTTTCGTCATCGCTTCCAGTTCACGCCCGTCATTGCCCGTCGATCCGACGAGCGATCACTGCTCTAGTGGCACGCAATGTTGCCGCCGTCGAGAAGCGCCATTGCGAAAAGAGCGACAGTCAGGGCCGGCTGTCGTCGAGGATCCCGACGGCGTCGACGACGGCGCCGTGCTTGGCCAGTCGGTCGGACGCTTCGTGAAATTCCTTGTGCCCTACAAGCAGCGCGATGATGTCCGCCTGTTCGATGGCCGTGTCGGCATCGACCAGTTGCGCGCCCTGTAATGCCTCGGGGAGCGATCCGACATTGGGCTCGACCACCAGCAGGTCATTGCCGTTGCGGCGCTTCATCGACTCCGCGATGGCACAAGCCGGGCTTTCGCGAAGGTCGTCAATGTCCGGCTTGAAAGCGATACCCAGCGCCGCCACCGTCGGGTTCTTCCCGTCATTCTCGTCGCGATAACGAGCTGCGGCCTTGTCGACCCGTTCGAGCACCCAGTCAGGCTTGGCATCGTTCACTTCGCGAGCGGTGCGGATGAGCTGTGCTTCTTCGGGCGCTCCGGCTACGATGAACCACGGATCGACCGCAATACAATGACCGCCGACGCCCGCACCAGGCGTCAGGATGTTGACGCGTGGATGGTGGTTGGCCAGCCGGATCAACTCCCAGACATTCACGTCGAGCTTGTCGCAAATCACCGACAATTCGTTCGCGAAAGCGATATTGACGTCGCGGAAGCTGTTTTCGGCAAGTTTGCACATTTCGGCCACGCGCGCCTCGGTGAGGATGCATTCGCCCTCGACGAAAAGTTCATAGAGCGCCTTGGCTTCCTCGCCGCAGCGGGGGGTCAGACCGCCGATGATGCGATCGTTGGAGACGAGTTCGCGCATGACCTTGCCCGGCAGGACGCGCTCGGGACAATGGGCGATACGGATATCGCTCTCTTCGCCGGCATGCTGCGGGAAGCTGAGATCGGCGCGCTCCTCGGCGAGCCAGGCAGCCATCTTTTCGGTCGCGCCAACGGGCGAAGTGGATTCGAGGATGACGAGGTCGCCCGACTTGAGCACCGGCGCGATCGCTCGGCTCGCGGACTCGATGTAGGAAAGGTCCGGTTCCTTATTCTCGCCCACGAACGGCGTGGGCACCGCGATCAGGAAGGCGTCCGCCGGCTCGGGCGTGGTCCCGGCGCGCAGGAATCCGCTCTCGACCGCCCAATGGACGGCCGCGTCGAGATCGGGCTCGACAATGTGGATCTCACCGCGATTGATCGTCTCGACCACATCGGGGCGGACATCCACACCGAAGACATTAACGCGACGCGACGCGAACGCCGCCGCGGTCGGCAAGCCGATATACCCCAGGCCGATGACCGACACGGTCTTGGCATCACCCGACTGACTCACTTTGTACTCCCGAACTCGAAAAACTGAATGACCGCCTAGGCCCGCGGCTGTGAATAGGCAATGAGCGCCTCGACGATGCGCTGCGACGCCTTGCCGTCACCAAAAGGGTTCTTGGCCTGCGCCATGGCTTGGTAGGCGTCACTGTCGGTGAGAAGGCGATGGGCGCCCTCAACAATGTCGTCGCGCACTGCACCCACCAGACGCGCGGTGCCGGCTTCGATCGCTTCGGGCCGCTCGGTCGTGTCGCGCATCACCAGCACCGGTTTTCCGAGCGAGGGCGCTTCCTCTTGGATCCCGCCAGAATCGGTCAGGATCAGGTGCGAGCGCTTCATCAACCAGACGAACGGGACATAGTCCTGCGGCTCGACCAGGTGGACGTTGGGCGTATCGGCAAGCAGGCGATTGACCGGCTCGCGCACGTTCGGATTGAGGTGCACCGGATAGACGAAGTCGGCGTTCGGGTGACGCTGCGCCAGGTCATGGATGGCGTTGCAGATATTCTCGAAGCCCTGCCCGAAATTCTCGCGACGGTGGCCGGTGATGAGCACCATCCGATGGCCGTCGCGAAGGAAATCGAAGCGGGAATTCATCGAGGCATCGATCTGCGCGTCGGACTCGATTTTGTTCTTGGTCCACAGCAGCGTGTCGATGATCGTGTTGCCGGTGACGAAGATGTCATCGTCGCTGACCGCCTCGGTGAGCAGGTTCTTGCGCGCGATCGTGGTCGGCGCGAAATGCAGCTTGGTCAACACACCCGTCAGCTTGCGATTGGCCTCTTCGGGCCAGGGCGAATAGATGTTGCCGGTGCGAAGGCCTGCCTCGACATGGCCGACCGCAATCCGACGATAGAAAGCCGCGAGGCTGACGCCGAAGGTCGTCGAGGTATCGCCATGGACGAGCACGATGTCCGGTTGGTACTCGTCGAGCACTTTGCCCATGCCCGTCAGGATCGCACTGGTGATCCCGTCGAGCGTCTGGCCCGGTTTCATGATGTTGAGGTCGTAGGCGGGTTCGATTTCGAACAGATCGAGCACCTGGTCGAGCATCTCGCGATGCTGCGCGGTCACGCAAACGCGCGTCTCCAGCTCATCGGCCTTTGCCAGCTCCATGACGAGCGGGGCCATCTTGAGCGCTTCGGGACGCGTCCCGAACACCACAAGTATTTTCACAAGTACAGCCTCTATCTTACTAATACGGTGTCGACCGCGTCTCGGTGGATGTCGAACGGAAGCGCCTTTACGCAACCGCCTGCGATCAAACGGAGAGTCCGTGCCGACGTCGGGGCGTGCCTAATGGATCGATGCGAATGACACAACCGTCTGAACCGCGATTCCACAACCGATTTGCGCGACAAAAATGCGGATATTGGCGCGATGGTCGCTGTGCCCGCGTACTAACCTGTGTTATTGACGATGCCGCGAGCGACAGAAAAAGGGGAAAACTTCATGTCAAACGGCAATCCGACGCCACCTGCGAAGGGCAAGAAACGCTTCGTAATTAAGCAGGGGGACACCTATTACCTCACGACCGGAACGCTGCTCGAATATAATCTCGACAAGGCCGTTGCGAATGGAAAGATGCCCGAAGTTAAGGGCGTGGCCGAGATGATGAAGAAGTTTAAGGAAGAGCATGACAAGCCGAACACCTATTACCACGCGGTCGACTTCACCGATGTCGAATTCAAGGGTGTGAATACAGGCCCCTGACGAGGACTTTCCACGTCGACGGACCATGTGATCGGCAGCGCGCGGCACCGGCCGACGCGCTGTTGGCTCCTGCGAGAAAAGCCGCCGAGCAGGCAGGTGTCACTCGCTTGGCCGATATCACACGGCTCGATCGCATCGGCCTGCCCGTGTGGCAGGCCATCCGCCCCGCATCAAAGGCCCTTTGCGTCCATCAAGGGAAAGGCGCGAGCATTGCGGACGCACAGTTGGGCGCGTTGCTCGAGGCAGTCGAAAGTCACGCGGCCGAGAATTTCGTCGCGACAGGCGTGTCGGCGAGCTGGCAGTCTCTGAATTCGAACCAACGACCGGCGCAGATCGCGGACTTCGCACGAGATCGTCATAATGCTCCCGACGTTGGAACGGAAACGGTCTGGATAGAGGCCGAGCGCGCCGACGGCGGGATCCTGATGGTCCCCGAGCCCTGTGTGTCGCTCGATTTCACACGCGACAAGTCCTCTCGATTCGAGCGCGTCAGTGCCGGGCTCTCGACCGGATCGACGCTCGCCGATGCGCGACGCGCAGCGCTGCTCGAACTGATCGAGCGCGATGCGGTAAACCGCTTCGATCAGGGCGATTATTTCGCCCGGCTTGCCTGCGAGCTGGACGAGGGTACGGTCTCATTCGACTGGCTTGCCGACTTGCGCGAGCGGCTTGGCAGCCTGGGAATCGACTTGCGCCTCTTCGCAGCGCCCTCGCCGACAGGCGTGCCAGTCTTCATTGCTGCGGTCAGCGAGGACGCGAAGGTCGCACGCCCTTATGCGGGGACGGTTGGACATGCCGCCCACCCCGACCCTGAAATCGCGCTGTTCCAGGCCGTCGCCGAGGCAATCCAGAGTCGACTGACCTACATCGCAGGCTCGCGCGATGATTGCTGGCCGTGGGATTATGAGGGGCGCCGCGGGATAACGATGGCGCTGGCCCCTCCCCCCGCCGTCGGGATCGACCAGGTCGACTTTTCGCAAATCACGCCAGTGGATTCCGGCTCAAACGATCTCGTTGCGCGGCTTTACCAGACCGGGGTCAAGGAGACGGCATTCCTCACAATCGCGCAGCCCGAAAGTTTCTTCGTCGTTCGCGCCTTCGCGCCCGGGCTGGGGTCGCTGGAACGGGCGCCGCGCTCATGATTGTCTTCGCCGGCCCCTCCGTCGATGCGGCGCTGCGGGCGCTCCACACCGAAATCGACTGGCGCCCGCCGGCGGTCGCGGGAGACTTATTGCAGCTGCGTGGCTCCGGCACCGACAAGGTGATGCTGATCGATGGACTGTTCGACGAGCAGGCATCGGTAAAGCACAAGGAGGCGGTCGCACTCATGGCGGAGGGAACGCGCCTTTACGGTGCTTCGAGCATGGGCGCGCTGCGGGCGGCCGAGCTACAACCCTTCGGCATGGTTCCCTTGGGCTGGATTGCCGACGCCTATTGCCGCGGCCAGCTGACTGGAGACGACGAAGTCGCCCTGGTTCACGGCAATGAGCGAATGGACTGGAAGGCAGCGAGTGTACCGATGGTCGAGGCGCGTGCGACCCTGTGCCGCGCCCTTCGCACGCAGAAGATCGGCCCACGACAGGCCCGGGCGCTACGGGAGTGCTGGCACGACATCCATTTTGTCGATCGCGACTGGCCGACCATGATCGAGGCCGCCGGTTCGATTGTCGCGCGGAAGAAAGCGAACGAGCTGGCCGCGCTCCACGTCCCGTTGAAGCGGCAGGACGCCGAGCTGGCGGTTGTGGCGGCGCTTGATGACCAAAGCCCCGCCAACGCACGACCTGAACTTCAGCGGACTGTGTTCCTCGACCGTCTGAAAGAAGGGCTCAATCGATGTTGAGCGCCTTGCCAACCAGGTCGATCAACGGCTTTCCGGCATCATCCTTATAGGGGTGATGGAAGCGGAACCAGGCGAAGACCTCGTCATCGGTCGGTGGGATCGGGCGATGCCATCCGGCATGGACCCGCTCCATCCAGCGCTTGATGGCCTTGGCGCCCGCTTTCTCGTCGCGATGGCGGAGAGTCGCGGCGGCACATAGCTGTGACCAGAGCGAGGCAACGGTGACCTTCCCGAAATGCTCCATCGCGGTATCGATGTCGCCTTCAAGCAACGCGAGCCGTCCAAGATCTTCCTGGCTGGCATCGTCAGCAAAAGGCTGGATTCCCGCCGATTGTTCGAACAAGGCCCGGGCGCGGTCGAAGTCACCCAGGTAGGTCATGCCTGTTGCGACCTCGTTGAGTCGTTCGGGATTGAACGGGTTGCGTTCGAGCGCGTGGTCGAAGCAGCTGCGCGCCTGGTCATATTCCTCGTGATAGAGGTGGCAGAAGCCCAGCACCGTATAGCTGTGCACGTGGGATTTGTCGGCTGCCAGCCCGGCCTTCGCGAGGTCGAGCGCACGCCTGCGCTCGGTCGGGCCCGACGAGCCGAGCGCGGTGTAGTTGTAGTCGATATGGTAGAGCCGGACGAGCGGCGGATAGGCCAACGCAAAATTGGGCTTTTCGGCGATGATCGCCTCGAGCTGTCGCGCGGCATCTTCTGCGGTCGCACGGTCCTGCGCATCGATGCTCTGCCGCTTGGCGACGATGTAACGATCGAACAGCGTGCCCGCAGCATCGCCGATCCCGATCGACAAATCCTGGTCGAGCGCCGGGAAGGCGGCGCCGACGATCCGGCGCACGATGGTTTCGACCCCTGCCCCAAGCCCGTCGCTGTCGATCGGGATGGTTTCCGCCCACACGATCCCGCCGTCGCCCAATCGCTGGAGACGGACATTGGCCTTCAGCCCCTTGGCATCGGGCAGGAAGCTGGCATCCAGCCGATAATCGCGCTCGCTTCCTTCGGAAACGGAGAGGGCCGCATCGACGACCTGGATCTCGCGGAAGCGCGACAGGCCGAGCAGGATTTCCTCGCGCATGGTCGCGCCCACGTAGGGGGCGCGGTCCTGCACCGCAGCATCGCGAAACTCGGCGACGGCCAGCCGTGGCGGTTGCCCTGCCTCGACGGTTGGCTTCTGCTGCACGGGCTCGACATGCGGCACGCCGTTGGTCGGGATCGGGCCGTCCACTTCTTCGACGGTAGCGACGATGCGATAGCCGCGCCCGTAGACGCTCTCGATATAATGCGGGTGGCGCGGATCATCGTCGAGCGCGCGGCGCAGTTCGCGGATGGTGGTGGTCAGCGCGGATTCGGAGACGAACATTCCGTCCCAGACCGTCTCGAACAAGGCATCCTTGGTCAGCAATCGACCGCGTCGGTCCGCCAGCGCGCAAAACACCTGGTATGCCTTGTGACCGAGGCGCACCGGCCCCTTGGGTCCGATGACTCGCTCGTCCCCGCGGTCGATCCAATAGTCTCCGACCGATAGATTTGGTGCACGCTGATCCGACATGGTCCCCTTGGGTGAACGCTAACAGAAAGTCGGCATGGGTAAAGCATTTCCGCCAATTCTGAAAAGATTCTGAATCAGAATTGTTTCACTTGCATCCCAAGATGTCTGCGCACGGCGTCCGTACATATGACCCTGTCGAAACCGGGACATCCGGCGGAGACGCAAAAGGGAGATATGGGATGTACAGCAACACTTTGATCGGCCTCCTCGCCATCGCGATGACCGCAAGCGTCTTGGGAGGCACTTCGAGCCTCTTCGAAGTCGACGGTTCGCAGCAGGCCCAGGAGCAGGTCGTTGCGTAGCGCGTATGAGGGCATGCAGCCCGTCGCGCCGACGGGCTGTCGCCCCGACAATGACCGGGGCGAGCGGATTCTCTCGATGGTCGACAACAAGGTCAGCGGGATGCTCGCCCATGCCGCCATGAGGGACATCAGCAAGGACGTGGCCAAGGACCTCCTCTTCGCCGAATGTTATGTCGAGACCGAGCGTCTCTTCCTGCGTCCGGTGACGATGGACGACCTTCCCCACTATTCAGCGATGCTGGCGGATCCCGACGCCTTCACTTACTCCGATCGCGGCCCGATGGGCCCCGACGAAGCGTTCACGCGCCTGTGCCGCCAGGTCGGCCACTGGGCGCTGCTCGACTATGGCCTTTTCGGCGTGTTCGAGAAGGGTACCAAGCGCTTTGTCGGCGAAGTTGGTTTCGGCGATTTCAACCGCGAGCTCGGCCAGCATTTCGACCGTCACCCCGAGGCGTGCTGGACCATTCGCAAAGAATTCCAAGGGCGCGGCTATGCGCTCGAAGCGGCCAAGGCCGCGCTTCACTTCACCGAGGACCGGCTGATCGCCACGCGCACCGTCGCGATGGTGCATCACGAAAATATGGCCTCGATCCACATTGCCCGAAAGCTGGGGTTCCGCGCCTATGACGAGCGCCTCTACCGCGGCTTCAGGGCAATTCTCTTCGCGCGCGAATATTGAGAGAGGGCGACCGCTCGCATCTCTCTCAAACCTTCCCATCGTCACGCGAAGACAGGGGGAATGGGGCAGGCATGGTGAGGCCTGCCCCATTTTTCATGCGCGCCGTAAACGCGCTCTGGTTGTGCGCTGCAGCATGATCGTCTAGGGACGCCGTCTCCAACAATTCAGGAACCGACGATGACCCCGACCGCCACCGCCGGCGCACTGCCGGCGCGCTCCCGCTTGATGACCGAATGGTTCGGCAATGTCCGTGGCGACATCCTCGCCGGGATGGTGGTCGCGCTCGCGCTCATTCCCGAGGCGATCGGTTTCTCGATCATCGCGGGTGTCGACCCGAGCGTGGGGCTCTACGCCTCAGTCGCGATCGCACTGGTCATCGCCTTTACCGGCGGACGCCCGGGCATGATCTCGGCCGCGACGGCAGCCGTAGCGGTCGTGGTCGTGCCGCTGGTGCGCGATCACGGCGTCCAGTATCTCTTCGCGGCGACGATCCTGATGGGACTGATCCAGGGGTTGGCGGCCTTGCTGCGTCTCCATCTCCTGATGCAATTCGTCTCGCGCTCGGTCATCACGGGATTCGTCAACGCGCTCGCCATCCTCATTTTCATTGCGCAGGTACCGCAGCTGGTCGGGGTCGGCTGGCAGACCTATGCGATGGTACTCGGCGGGCTGGCGATCATCTACCTCTTCCCGCGGCTCAACAAGTCGCTCCCCTCCCCCCTCGTCGCGATCGTGATCCTGTCGGCGATCGCCATTTATTTCGAGGTCCCGGTCAACACGGTGTCCGACATGGGCGAGTTGCCCGATGGCCTGCCTTTCTTCGCGCTGCCCGACGTCCCGCTGACGTGGGAAACGCTCAGGATCATCCTGCCTTACTCGGTCACCATGGCCGCGGTCGGACTGCTCGAATCACTGCTGACCGCGCAGATCGTCGACGACCTCACCCACACCGACAGCAACAAGCAGCGCGAGTGCGTCGGCCAGGGCTCGGCCAATATCGTCGCGGCGATGTTCGGTGGCATGGGTGGCTGCGCGATGATCGGACAGTCGGTTATCAACGTCACCAGCGGCGGTCGCGGCCGCCTGTCGAGCCTCGCGGCAGGCTTGTTCCTGCTGCTCCTGCTCGCCGTGCTCGGCCCGTGGGTCGGACGCGTGCCGATGCCAGCGCTCGTCGCGGTCATGATCATGGTGTCGATTGCCACCTTCAGCTGGAACTCGATCACCAACTTGCGTCGCCATCCCCCGACCAGCTCGGCGGTGATGCTGACCACCGTGGTCGTCGTCGTTGCGACGCACGACCTCGCACTTGGCGTGCTGGCGGGCGTGCTGCTTTCGGGCATCTTCTTCGCCGAAAAGGTGCGCCGCATGTTCACCGTCACGCGCACCCGCGTCGGCGACGTCGCCACCTACAAGGTCGAGGGTCAGATCTTCTTCGCCTCGGTAGACCGTTTCCTGAAACAGCTCGGCCCCGAAAGCATCCAGGAAGACCCCGCCAACGATGTCATCATCGACGTCAGCAAGGCGCACTTCTGGGACATTTCGGGCGTGGGCGCGCTCGACAAGGCGGTCGACCGAATGCGCCGTAACGGGCGTCACGTCCGCGTGGTCGGGATCAATACCGCCAGCGCCGATCTCGTGGACAAATATGCGCTTGAAGACCGCATGGGCCTCGAAATGGGCCTCGCCCCACATTGATCTGGGATCGGCCTGTCCACACGACAGATTGAGCCGTTATGCGCCCCACACGTCGTCGTAGCGCGAGGTGCCATCGTCGCGGGTGGCTTCGCGGTAGGTTCCGGTCTTCCTCTCGGTCATCCGGAAGGTCGCACCCGTCACGATCACGCCGAGCAGCAGCAGCACGTGACCGATCATGAGCTCGCCGAAATAGAACCATGCGCCGAACGTCGCGCTGAAGATCGTGGTCCACATGATCGATAGCAGGGTCATCACCTGGAACCGGCGGGTGCGGTCCAGGCCCCGCAGCGGGTTTCGCCTGTGATACATCACGGCTTCGTACGAGTGCCGGAGTTCGTCGCTGATTTGGGCCATAATTTCCTCCTGTCGCGCTCAGAATATTGGCGAACTCCGCTCGATCCGAGACGACTTTAGGGACCTATGACCTTTGGACCTTGCTATGGAAAACGGATGACGGAGCAGCCAGCCCAAGATTCGGCACTGAAGCGACGCGAAGTTCGACTGTGGACCAGCCTCCTTATCGTCGTCGCGATCATCCTCTCGACCATCTGGACGTCAGGAGCCTTTCCGACCCCTGCTCTCCCTTATCTTTTCGCCATTTTCGGTCTCGCGCTCGTCATCGTCTCGGCACTCATCGCGCGCAGCGGGTCGCGCGACGATCGCGCTTTGGCGGTCGCCTTCGCACTGGCACTCGCGTTTATCGCTTTCATGGTCCCACTGCGCCTCGTCTCCAGCGCCGAGCGATCGCACCTGATCGAATATTGCGCCGTCGCCGTGTTGCTCCGCGAAGCGTTGCGCGTACGAGCGCTGCGCGGCCACGCTGTTGCCCGGCCGACGCTGGTCACGCTCTTTGCAGTCGTGCTGATCGGCCTTGCCGATGAAATCTTGCAAGAGACGGTCGCCACGCGCCACTTCGACTGGCGCGACATTTTCGTCAACGCCTGCGCCGCCGTGCTAGGGCTGGCCCTCTATCATTTGGGGAGGATCGTGACCGGCAGATGGTCGGCAGGATCATCGAACAGTGAAGATGGTAGCGGAGGAGGGACTTGAACGCCCGGAAACGCCAATTCTTCCGAGCAAGACAGGAAAGCGTTTGACGCTGCCCCTAGCTGTTGTCAGGCAATTCGCTCAGCGATGCGAATACAAACTGGAGGATCCATGGCCGCCGCGATGAAAGAGAATCTCAGGCTTGGCCTGGCAACGACCCTGTGCATGGTCGGCGCCTTCTGGTGGACCATGGAGGACTATCAAAAGGACAGGGTGGCGACCCTCGTCGTCCAATCGCCCACCGGCCTGATCGAAACCGACGCAAAATCCGACGCTATCGAAGAAATGGTAGCGGAGGAGGGACTTGAACCCCCGACACGCGGATCACTCTTCCCCTTGCACAGCTAGCGCGCGTCCAAAGCCGAAAAACGCTAACCCCGCTGAGGTCAGCAAGAGCCCTGAGACGATCATCCCGTCGATCCCGGTCAAGACGACAAACCCTCCGGCCATCGCGAAAGCAAATGAGGCATACATCATCCCTAGAGCCAGAAGCAGCCCCGATCCCGCTCGCGAAAAGCGCTTCGCAGGTGATTTGTCCGGCCCAATCCGATCAAAGAATAAAGCGAAGATGATCGGGGGCGCGAAGGGCATGAACATCATAAATGGCATGAAAATGGCGCTCAACACTCGCTAAACGAGGCTGTCGCCATAGCCTGCGGAAATGAAGGGCATCGTGACGATCATCGCGAGATAGATCGCGAATAGGGCGCCGAGACACCCTAAGATGCGAGATCTGGTCACGTCTGTTTATCTCATATCGCCCATACAAGTGCCACATCATTCCAACACTGCCTGCCAACACTGCCCGCTGGCGCGATAACTGGAATTATATCAATGGTATAACGAAGAACCCTCCATCTTCCGACGCGTTGATAAGGCATCGGCGCAAGAGTGCGTCGGCACTAGTGAACTAGAGGGAGAAGCGAAATGGCCACGACGACATTTGAAAGAGAACGAGAAGACATTCTCACACGCGACGAAAGCCAAAATCTCATCTCGGCTGACAAGGTGGAAGGAACTACCGTTTTCGATCGAAACGGTGAGAAAGTCGGAAGTGTAAAAAAGATCATGCTGACTAAGCATGACGGACGCGTGCGCTACGTCGTCATGGGTTCTGGAGGCTTGTTTGGAATGGGAGAAGATTATACGCCGCTCCCGTGGGATGCTCTGGACTACGATACAAGTAAGGGCGGCTATCGGTTGAAAACGCTTTCCAAGGACGATCTCGAGGAAAATGAACCGCCTCGTTTTAGCTCGAGTGAAGATCCGAACTTCGACGAGGGCTACGAAAAGACAGTAAGACTCTATTACTTCCCGATGGCGTAGCGATAGGAATATGGGCGGCCAATGGCCGCCCATTTTTAATCGACCCCTAGCGAGAGCACCGTCGATAATTCGGTGCGGTAAGAGCCAGCTTAATCGCTGCGCAAATCGGCACAGCCCCATCCAAGGAATTTCCAGCGTCCTTCATGCTTGACTAGAGTATCGCTGCACCGCTCGGTGCTGTTTTCGCGTTCGCCCTGGTGGTCGGTTTCGGTAACCTCGGCGAAATAGTGAGCGACCGCCGTTTCGCCATGAACGCTAATCTGCAATGGGCTCAGCCGGTAATGAAGGACCTCGCCTTCGGCTCCAAAAATGGACGAACTCCGCTGGATATCGCTTGACGAGTTTGGCACCACGGCATTGCCGCTCCAGCCATAGGCATTAGCGACCATGTCGACATGCCACGCTCCATTATCGATGTTGCGTTTCCAGCTGTCGCTAACCGCGGTCCAGACTTCGGTCTGTTGCGCGTCCCATTGCTGCGCCTTGGCAGGGGAGCATCCAAGTGCGACTGCCGCCGCAGCATAAAAAATGGTTCTCATAGTCGTTTCTCCCTGTTGGCGCCTCGTTGGCGCTAAAAGGGGAGTAACAGAAATTCCTAACATAGGACAGGAACGCTCAACCTGTGGGAGCCGTTACGATCGGGCTGTCGGGCCATACCGCAGGCGCCGACTTCTTCGACCAAATGCGCCCCACGACCGAATAGCGGTCAAGACGAGCCTCACACTACACTATCGGAGATCTAACTAGTCGACCCTCTCGAGGATTTAGCGGTTACGCACCCCATACGTCGTCGTAGCAAGGCGTGCCGTCCTCGCGCGTCGCATTGCGATAGGTGCCAGTTTTCTTTTCGGTGACGCGGAAAGTGACGCCCGTAACGATGACGCCCAGTAGTAGCAGGACGTGCCCGATTAGCAGTTCTCCAAAATAGAACCACGCACCGAAGGTCGCGCTGAAAATCGTCGTCCACATAATCGAAAGCAGCGTCATCACCTGGAACCGGCGCGTGCGATCCAGGCCACGCAACGGGTTGCGACGATGAGACATCACCGAGTTGTAAGACTGACGAATGGCATCCGCAATTTGCGTCATAATATCCTCCTTTGCCCATTGAATAGGAGGATAGAGACGGACCGCTAAGCTGGCTTTAGGGACCTATGACCTTTGTGACCTAGGCCATTTATCTGCCAGACCTGAATGATCTACCGGTTGGGTGTCGTTAAGGATGGTAGCGGAGGAGGGACTTGAACCCCCGACACGTGCGTTCCGAGTTCACCGGACGCACTCTGTAGACGTATTTACGTTGACAACAATCTGCACCAAACACGCTTTACCCGCCTTGCCTCCATTCTTGTGTCGTCGAAAGCGTGTAAGGCGAATTATAGGCTTCCCTTTCATTCGATAGAAGTTTCGTTAGTTTGAGGCTGCGACGCGAGGCGGGGAGGTCCTTTGCTATGTAGCTTGGCCTCCCCTTTTTGCACAATTGAGCAGCGTTAGCTTAAGTCGAGAAACTACTAAGACTCGTCTGATTAGTTGTGTGGCAGCGCCTCTTGCTCAAGCGTGACGCACATCTTGGTCCCGTTACGATCTGACTTGATATCCAGTTTGGCACCCAGATGTTTCATTAGGCCAAGGACTATACTACCTCCTAGGCCGGTAGAATTTTCCCCGCTTCTAGTGTTCAGTCGTCCCGGGGCATCGCGCGCCGTGGTTTTTTGGTCGGCTACGCTGCGAGCATCGTAGGGCCACTTACTTCCATCCGGCAATCCAATCCCATTATCCTCTACACAAAGTCTGATCAGCCGTTCATTTCGCTCTAATCGAACGTGAATAAAGCCTTCACTTCTTCCGGAAAAGGCATGTTCAAACGAGTTGGTAAGAAACTCCGTCACAAGGAGGCCAAGCCTCCCGGCTGGATCGACAGGCAATTTTATTGGAGCGCAGTCTAGTTTAAGCTGAATGGAAGGACGGCCGGCTATGTCGCCAAGCACTTTGCAGACCCTCTTGATATAAGCTCCCGCAGCAACTGTTTCCGATCTTCCCGCATGCTCCCCAATCAGCAATTCTTCGTAAAGGAGGGCCAGCGCCTCCACCCGATTACTGAGAGCTAAAAACGACTCCTTGGTAACCGGGCGATTGGCGTGCAGGCGAATTAGGCTCACCACCATAGCCAAATGGTTCTTCACCCGATGCTGAATCTCCTGAAGCATCACTTCAGACGCCGTGATGTGCTCGGGACGCTGCCCCCCACCAGTGCCAATCTGCTCCTCTTCAGGCACTTCACGAAGAATTCCTAAGAAGCCCGTGACTTTTCCTTCACTGTCCTCAATGGGAGTGATGAGAAGGCGGTTGATAAATGTCGATCCGTCGGCCCTGTAATTGAGGAGAGACGTGCTTACATCAGTGCCGTCTCTAAGAGCCTCCCTGATACGCTGCACGTCTTCCTTGGCCGTCAACTCTCCTTGGAGAAAGCGGCAATTACGACCTAGTATTTCAGAATGGTCATACCCTGTTAGCCGGAGGAACCCCTGGTTCGCGAATATGATCGGGTTATCGTCTTGATTGGGGTCGGTAAGGACGACGCCTAAATTAGCTCGCTTGATGCACTCAGCGAGGTCCAGACTTTGGTTGGCCGTATTCGAAGCGCGTTTCCTCTTGATAGCCCGCCCCTTTTCTCGATGAACTATCTAGCAGAGTTACGGAAAAGAGTCATTTAACCGCAACGATTGCGGCATAGTCCGCTCCGGCTAGTTGACCGTTTAGTTAGCGCTGGAGGGTCCTCACCGCCGGACTAGCAAGTGGAACGTTCCTACCTCCTGAGACGTAAGGAATATACGAAACAGGAGGGACCAAATGCGAACAGACAACTACGAAGATAGGAAAGTAGAAGCCGCAATAGTCGGTGCAAGCGAAACGCCCGCTTTGTTGAGCAGAGTTTCTTGGGGTGCGATCATTTCGGGAACTGTAATATCAATCGGCTTGCTTTTTCTATTGGGTTTGCTTGGCTCTGCAATCGGTTTCAGTTCGGTTGATCCGCAGAGCAACGATCCGCTAGGCGGTATTGGTATCGGTGCCGCGATTTGGTGGGCGCTAGCCAGTATCATCTCGCTGGGGGTCGGAGGCTTTGTAGCGGGGCGGTTGTCAGGAATGCCCGACAAGGCATCGTCTACGGCTCATGGCGCTAGCGTGTGGGGCTTGGTTACGATTCTTACGCTCTGGTTTGCCGCAAGCGCAGTCGGCTCCGTTCTAAATACCGCCACTGGCGCCCTCGCGACTGTGATGGAAACGGCAGCGCAGGCCGCGGAGATCGACAGTCTACCCACCGATGAAATTGAGGCTCAAGCGGACGAGATTGCTCGTTCAATTGATCCGTCGGACCGCCAGATGGTGCGCGAACGGGCGACCAGGGTCGCAGACCAGTCCGCCGAAACCTTGTCTATATCGGCCTGGTATGCGTTTTTCGCCTCGCTGCTGTCGCTTCTTGCTGCCGTGTTCGCGGCCGGGGCGGGCGCTCCAAAGCTGCCCGTGGTGACTGGTCGTAAGGAAGTCGAAATTTCCTAGTCCCAGATGCAGTGAGCCTGTCGGGAGTTGCATTGATTGCGGCGTCCGACGGCCTTTCTCGGGAGAACCAACATTCAAAAGTTCAGCATCGCTATTCTCGCTGTTGCCGTCCTTCTCCTACTGGCAGTTCTGGTGTCATTGGCACCTAGTGACATGTGGTTCGTGCGCGCGGTCGATCTGGTGCGCGAACCGATGGCCTATTTCGCAGCCATGTTGCTGATGGCCGCATTCTTCATCAATGACCGAGAACGCCCGCTGGCGATAATTGCGCTCGCAATTGTGATTGGCATCAACGTCTGGCGGATCTGGCCCTATTCGGCCTTTGCGGCGGCGGAGATGGCGATTGGGGACCATGCCACCGACACGGACCGCGTGTGTTTCACAGCCATGTCGGTCAACGTGAAGGTCAAGAATCGGGACTATGATCGGATTAGCACGCAGATCGAGCAGCGCGATCCCGACGTCTTATTCCTTATGGAAACCGACCAAAGGTGGATCAACAACCTAAGCTCGGTCCTGTCGACTTTTCCCAATGTCGTCACTCATGCCCAACCGAAGGCCTTTGGCTTGGTTTTCGCTAGTCGATTGCCCGTTGTGAAAACGAACGTCGTTGAGAATACCTATCGCGACACGCCGACCTTATACGCGACTTTGACGCCCTCCCCCCGCTCGCCCGTCGAATTTATTGGCTTGCACCCCAAGCCACCCTTGCCTGGCTGGAACACCGAACTGCGCGACAAGAATATCGTGAACGCGGCCCTGCAGACCCCGGACCGACTACCCGACGCGATCGTGATGGGGGATTTCAATGATGTTCCCTGGTCTCGGACTACGGAACGATTCAAGGAAACAGGCGGGTGGAAAGACCCACGTGTGGGGCGCGGCACCTATCCCACGTTCCCGGCGAACATCACCTGGCTGGGCTGGCCCCTTGATCAACTGATGGTCAAAGGAAATGTCGCGATCGAAGCCTTCGAAGTCTTACCTGAAAATGGTTCGGACCATCGAGCTGTATTCGCCCGTTTCTGCCACTAGTTCTTTGGACGCACTCGTTTGACTTTAACGAACTTCGTTCAGAACATGAACGGCGAAGAACGGCATCGTCCCCAAGTGAATCGTGTCAGATCCCGGCTCGCCCTATTGCGGCGCATCGGGCACGTCGACCTTTTCAATCTCTTCTCGGTCGAACTCGACATCAGCAAGGCATTCAACCTCAGTGATGGCGCTGTCGTCTCGTGGGATCACAGACAGTTTGCCGTCCGGTTCTAAGATAACCCAATTTGCAGCGGCTGGATCGGTTAGTCCCGCGAAGCGCAAGCGCGACTGAAGCTCTTCTTCAGAAATACGTTCCCGCTTCATTGCATCGCGAAGGAAGACCCCTTTGTGCACTAAAAGGGTCGGATCAGCCTTAAATATGGAGCCTATTTTTGGGTAGAGCACGAAAATTTTCGTCACAACGAATTGACAGGCGCCCAACACGGCCATCGCAACCATCGCCTCGATGATGCTGATATCGCGAAGCAGGATGCCACTTGCTAGTATGCCTCCGGTTGCGACAGCTATAATCCAATCAAAATTGTTCATCTGCGCGGTTGCTCGCTTGCCGAGCACGCGCACCATCACCACGACGAAGATAAACAAAACGATGCCGCCAACCGCGACGTCGGTTAGACGATCCCAATTCAGATCGGAAATGGCGAAGCTGATTGAAGACCCGCTAAGGTGGGTTGTTATTGAGCAGAGCGCCATATGCGGCCAATGAAGAATTGGTCCAAACGTTCCTTGCCAACGAGCTGCTTCTTCCGTCGACAATTAGATACTCGCTCAGGTATTCTGATTTTTTCGACCGCATTGGGTAGTTCGCAGACAGGCCAGTAACAGGCCGCGCAAGGTGATCGCACCTCACGGCCACCTGTGCACGAAGACTGCAATATATGTTATGATACCATTCTGCATCTTAAGAGATCTAGGAGGGGAACATGTTTAGCCTGGCCGTCGCATTACTCTCGTTCGCGAACCTGCACGATCATCATGAAGATCGTCTGAAGCTTCAGCGCGGCAAGGCAGGAAACACACTCGTCGTGTCCGGCCCTACAGGCGGGCCTTACGACCGAATTGGACCCCAATTCGAGTTGAATGTAGATGCGCGGCTTCCAGGTGAGCCGAACAATCCGATCGAAAATCGTGGCATGACGTTGTTCTACGACGGCAAAGCGGTGGCTAGCGCCACGATAGGCGGCGGGTGGCATCACTTTAGAGTGCAGGTGCCGCACACAACGCTGGTGCGGTTTGGGTCAGGATATGAGGTTGATCCGGTAGCCGAGTGCAATAAGGCCTTTGCGACGGCGTCCGAGGAAGGGAAGACCCATATGCGGCGCAACGGCGACTATCTTGAAGGCGATTATGGCTATCGTGTCACGGGCGTTCAACATTGGGTCGTCAACAAGTCGAAAATGTTTGAAGAATGGGAGGACAAGAGGTTTACGGATAGCGAGAATATCCCGATCATTATTCGCTGCGAACCGATAGGCGGCGGTCAGCAGGTCATGAAGATCGCGCCACTAGTAAAGAACGCGACGTTGCGTGCACAGCTTGTCGGCGAAGAAGAACATGCCGGACAGCTGTGTCCTGACAAAGTGCGACTTTACGGTCGGGTCGAGACCGGACGAAAGGGTGATTTATGGGCCCTCATGCGTGGGACCAACTACCTAAGTCCTCGGCGATCGTTGCAGAACCCAGGAAATGTCACGCGATCAGTCACCGAGACCTACGATATTCGGTGGGCGCCGCGCACGGATCAAATTGCAGGAAGTGAGGGCAAAGCACCGCTTATGTCGAGAGATCTCGCGTTCGATCTCAACGTTGCTGATGCCAACAATCGTCACGTCGCTCGTGCAAGCGCGAAAATCACTGCAGCATGCAAGCTTGCCCCGAAGAGAGTTCGTATCCAGCTGCCGTCTAAAGCGGACTGATATGGCGACGCGGTAGGTCACGCCGCTCAGCGATGCGAACACAAACTGGAGGATCCATGGCCGCCGCGATGAAAGAGAATCTCAGGCTTGGCCTGGCAACGACCCTGTGCGTGATCGGTGCCTTCTGGTGGACCATAGAGGACTATCAGAAGGACAGGGTGGCGACCCTCGTCGTCCAATCGACCATCGGCCTGATCGAAACCGACGCAAAATCCGACGCTATCGAAGGAATGGTAGCGGAGGAGGGACTTGAACCCCCGACACGCGGATTATGATTCCGCTGCTCTAACCAGCTGAGCTACTCCGCCCCATGCCATGAGGCGCGCCGGACAAGCGGCGCTGCGGGGCGTGCCTATAGGGCGGCTTTCCAAACCGGTCAACGCCGAAAGGAACTGCTTGTGCTCACCGCCGTTGCACCTTCGAACATCCGTTTTTCGAAAGCAGGGCCATGGAATTCTCGACCCCACTCGACATGTTGTGCCGCATCATCTTTCGCGCCCGCGAATATGAAGCGCAGATCCCGACCAACTATGACGAGGACGAATCGCCCGACAATGTCGACGGAGACGATGAGGACGAGGCCTTCTCCGTCCTCGACGACGACATCAACACGTCTGTCGAGGAGGAGCTGGTCGGTACGCTCGAGGACCTTGCCGACGACCAGATCGCCGAAGTGTACGCGCTCGCGCTGATCGGGCGCGGCGACTACGAGGCAGCCGACTGGGAC
This sequence comes from Sphingomicrobium clamense, assembly GCF_019264355.1. Taxonomy (NCBI): domain Bacteria; kingdom Pseudomonadati; phylum Pseudomonadota; class Alphaproteobacteria; order Sphingomonadales; family Sphingomicrobiaceae; genus Sphingomicrobium; species Sphingomicrobium clamense. The sequence goes on from NZ_JAHVAH010000001.1 coordinate 1,550,052, forward strand.
GAGGCGATCGAGGCGGCGGGCGAGGAAGGCGACATTCCCGAACAGATTCTCGAAATGCCGATGTTCGCCTCTTTGCTCGAAAGCGGGATGGCGGCCTTCGACCTCGACTGCGACGGGGTCGGCACGCTGACCTAGCGCGCGCTGCCGCGACCGCGAAAATTCCAGCGGCCGATCGGCTCCCACGGGCCATCCATGTAGCGATGCAAGGCCAGCCCCGCGATCTCCAGCGGTCGCGGCTCGAAGCTGCGCTCGAGTTCAGTCTTGAGCGCCTTGGCGACCTTGGATTCGACCTTGTTCTGGATGGTGATGTGGGGGCGCCAGCCCTGATTGTCCTGCGCGGTCAACGCGCCGTGAAAATGCTCGGCGATGAGTTGGCGTAAGGCCTCGAGATCGTCCGAGCGGATGCGAAAGGCGACACCCCTGCCCAGCGACATGACTTCGGACAGCTTGGCATCGGGTTTGCGATGATGCGCCGCTAGCTGGGATAGCAGGGCCTTCGCCTCCGCCTCGAGCGAGGGCGGGAGGGCATGGAACAGTGTCAGATGCGCCTTGAGAAAATTGCGCTCTGGCGGGAAATGCTCGCGGCGTAGGCCGTCTAGTCGCGACAGGTCGCGCGCGCCCAGCATGGCAGTGACGATCAATGCTCCGGCCATTCGCTCTCCAATCCCCGCCATCCGTCGAAGCGACGGGACAAAGCCTGTCCAGCCGTCTATGAGGCGCGGCGAATCAAACGTTCATCGGAGAGGATGTTCCATGCGCATCGGTGTGCCCAAGGAAATCAAGAATCACGAATATCGCGTCGGGTTGACGCCCAGCTCGGTCGCCGAACTGGTCAATCACGGGCACGAAGTCTTCGTCGAGACCAAGGCGGGCTGCGGCATCGACTTCGACGATGATCACTACCGCCGCATCGGTGCGACCATCCTCGATAGTGCGCAGGACGTGTTCGACACGGCCGAGATGATCGTAAAGGTGAAGGAGCCTCAGCCAAGCGAAATCGCAATGCTGAAGCCGCACCACACGCTCTACACCTACCTTCACCTCGCCGCCGACAAGCCGCAGACCGAGGGCCTGATGAAGTCGGGCGCGACCTGCATCGCCTACGAGACCGTCACGAGCCCGGCCAACACGCTCCCGCTGCTGAAGCCGATGAGCGAAGTCGCGGGCCGCATGTCAGTGCACGTCGGCCAGCACTATCTTGAAAAAGAACAGGGCGGTCGCGGCGTTCTCCTTGGCGGGGTTCCGGGCGTGAACCCTGGCAAGGTCGCGATCTTCGGCGGCGGCGTCGCGGGCATCAACGCGGCGATGATGGCGACCGGCCTGCGCGCCGATGTCACTATCTACGACATCAACCCCGACCGTCTTGCCGAGCTCGACCTGCACTTCGGGTCGACCATTAAAACGCAATATGCGTCGAAACCCGCGATCGAGCGCGCGGTGGCCGAGAGCCACCTCGTCATTGGCGCGGTGCTGGTGCCGGGCGCCGCCGCGCCCAAGCTGGTCACGCGCGAGATGCTATCGACCATGAAGCGCGGCAGCGTGCTAGTCGACATCGCGATCGACCAGGGCGGATGCTTCGAGACCTCGAAGGCGACCACGCATGACGATCCGGTCTACGAGGTCGACGGCATCATTCACTATTGTGTGGCAAACATGCCCGGCGCGGTGGCGCGTACGAGCACCTTCGCGCTCAACAATGCGACGCTGCCCGGTGCGGTGCAGATCGCAAACCTCGGGCCCGAGGAGGCGATGCGCCGCGATCCGCACCTCGCCAACGGGCTCAACGTTTCGGACGGCAAGGTGCGTCACAAGGCGGTCGCCGACACGTTCGACGATATCGATTACGTTCCGGTCGGCTCCTGACCCTCGGTCAGCGCCAGCCCGCCCTCGATAAATTCGCGCCACGGCGCTTCGGCTGGCGTTTCTTTCAGGAGCGCCAGCCAATCTTCGCGCGCGCCCTCCGCATCGCCCGAGCGTAGCTTGGCGAGCGCGTAGAAGAAGCGCGGGCCGGGATGGTCGGGCGCCAGGCCGACCGCACGTTCGTAGGCGAGCTGCGCGGCGGGTGTCAGCGTCCCGGCATCGTCGACCAGCGCGTTGGCATAGCCGGTCCACAGCGCGAAATTGCGCGGGTTCTCGCGCACTGCCGAGCCGAGGATGCCCGCGGCCATGCGCGTCTTGCCGCGCGCAGCGAAGGCTTCGGCCATGTTGAACCAGCGATCGCTAGCCTGGAATTGTCCAAAGAAGACGGTGCGCGCGCCGGTCAGCGGGAGCGGCGGCTGGCTCTCTGCAGTGACGCGCGGGTCGGCGGGGAGGCCGGGTCGACCGAACAGGGCATAGCCTGCCCCGCCCAGCATTAACGCCGCGGCCACCAGCGTCAGGCGCGGGCCGCGAATGCCTGCCAGCCAGAAGATGCCGAGCAGGAGCAGGACGATGCCCAGCAGGATGAGGAAGCCCGTCATTCTCCGCTCTTCCTGCGAAAACGGCCGCGCACGAGGAAGAGGCCGAGCGCAAGCAATAGCAGCGGGGCGAGGAAAAGCGGCCACAGCAGCGGGTTGCTGGTCGTGGGTTTGTAGCTGACCCAGTCGCCGTAGCGCTCGATCAGGTAAGTCCTTATTTCTTCGGGACTTTCACCCGCTTCGATGCGCGTGCGGACGAGGTGGCGCATATCGCCGGCCATGTCGGCGTCGCTGTCGGCGATCGACTGGCCCTGGCAGACGAGGCAGCGCAATTCTTCCATCAGCGCGGCGGCCTCGGCTTCCTTAGCCGGGTCCTCGAGCTGGGTGTTGGCGAGCGGCGCGGAGGCGAGCGCGGCGGCAAGAAGCCAGATCATTGGACCGCCTCCCATTCCGCCAAGATCACCTCGACATCGGCAGGCATGATCGGGCCCTGGTGGTGATAGGTGATGACGCCGTTGCGATCGACGATGAAGCTTTCCGGGACGCCCGAGGCGCCAAAGGCGATCATCGCCGCGCTGTCGGGATCGGTGCCAATGGCCGCGAACGGGTCGCCATGGCGGTCGAGGAAATCGCGCACCGCCCCGGGCGTGTCGCGCACGGCGATGGCGTCGATCGTCACGCCGCGCGCCGCGAGCGCGTCGAGCAGGGGCGCCTCGGCGATGCAGGGAATGCACCAGCTGCCGAACAGGTTGACCATGCGCGGACCCTCGAGCGAGGCGCTGGAGAGGCCGGGGCGATCCTCGAACATCGGCTCGAGCGCGAATTCGGGGACAGGCTGGCCGACCAGCTGGCTGCGCACGCGTTCTTCGCCCGGCACTGCGAGGCGCCACGCGGCGATGGCGACGATGACGAGCAGGACGATGAGGGGGAGGAAGCGTTTTACCATGCGCCCGGCTCCTTGATACGCTTGGCGCGTCGGCGCTCGCCCAGCGTCCGCCCAATGAGCGCCACGAGGCCGCCTAGCGCGACGAGGAGACCGCCGAGCCAGATGAGCGTCACGAAGGGCTTCCACCACAGGCGCAGCTGCCAACCCTCATTCTCGCTCCCCTCGCCCAGCACCGCGTAGAGCTGTCCGTCCCAGCGACTCGCAAGCGCGGCTTCGCTGGTCACGGTGGGCGGCGAGGTGAAGGCGCGCGACTGCGGCTTGAGCACCTCGACCCCGTCACCGCGGCTGGCGAGCAGGGTCGCCTGCACCGCAGTCCAGTTGTCGCCAACGACCGGCTCGACGCTTTCGTAGCGGATGGTCCAGGGGCCGACCTCGACCTGTTCTCCGGGCAAGGCGCGCACGAGACGCTCCTGCGTGAACGAGGCCTCCGACGCCATTCCGGCGAGCGCGAAGGCAAGCCCTGCATGCGCGATCACCATCCCCCATAAAGAGAGCGGCGTGCGGCGCAGGTTGCGCCCGACCAACGGCGCGAGGCTGGCGACGAACAGGCCCGGCGCGATGGCCAGCCCGAGCCGCGACAGCCAGCTCATCTCGAGCCCGAGCACCAGCGTGCCCGCAAGCGTGGCGGCGGAGACGAGCGCGGCGATCGACACCGACTTCGGAATGGGCCTGCGGTCGCGGCGCCAGCGCAGCATCGGGCCGATGAACAGGAGCAGCGCCAGGAGCAGCGCGAAGGGTCCGATGACGAGATTGAAATAAGGCGGGCCGACCGACACGCGGCTGCCGAGTGCCTCGGCGACGACAGGGTAGAGCGTGCCGATGAAGACCAGCGCCAGGATGATCGACAGCAGCAAATTGTTGGCGACCAGCGCGCCCTCGCGGCTCTTGTAATCGAACCGTTCGCCTTCCTTGACGGTCGCGATGGTCATGCCGAACAGGGTCAGCGCTCCGCCGACATAGATGGCGAGCAAGGCGAGGATGTAGCTGCCCCGCGTCGGATCGACCGCGAAGGCATGAACCGAAGTGAGGATGCCTGATCGCACGAGGAAGGTGCCGACCATCGACATGGAAAAGGCGACCAGCGCGAGCATCATCGTCCACGCCATAAGCGCCCCGCGCGCGGCGAGCACGCCGACCGAATGGAGCAAGGCGGTCGCTGCAAGCCACGGCATGAGCGAGGCGTTTTCGACCGGGTCCCAGAACCAGTAGCCGCCCCAGCCAAGCTCGTAATAGGCCCAGTAGCTGCCCGCGACGATGCCCGCGGTGAGGAACACCCAGCTGCCCAAGACCCAGGGGCGCATGGCACGTCCGAGCGCCGGCCCGACCTGCCGCGTGATCATGCCCGCGATGGCGATGGAAAAGGCGACCGAGAGGCCGACATAGCCGAGGTAGAGGGTCGGCGGATGAAAGGCGAGGCCCGGGTCCTGCAGCAACGGATTGAGCCCCCTGCCCTCGATCGCCGAGGGGTTGAGCCGCTCGAACGGGTTGGAGGCGAGCAACAGGAAGGTGAAAAAGCCGAGCCCGAGCGCTGCCTGTGCGCCAAGCGTTGCCGAAAGCACGCGCCCATCGAGCCGCCGCGCGAGCCAGGCCAGCGCCCCGCCCGAAAGCGACAGCACCATGACCCAAAGGAGCATCGAGCCTTCGTGATTGCCCCATGCGCCGGAGACCTTGTAGAGCATCGGCTTGGCACTGTGCGAATGCGCGGCGACCAGCTTCACCGACATGTCCGACTGAACGAAAACGGTGATCAGGCAGGCGAAGGCGAAGACCGCGAGTAGGCCCTGCGCCATGGCGATGCCGCGCATGGCCCTGAGGCGTCCGAGACTATGGGTGAGCCGCCAGTCGACGACCGCGAAGCCCAGCTGCGCAAGGCACAGGGCAGCGGCGAGCCACAGGGCGACGTGGCCGGCTTCCGCGATCACGGCGCCACCGTCTCCTGCGTCGCGTCGAGGTCGCCCAGCTCGGGCGGCATGTAGCGCTCGTCATGCTTGGCGAGGATCTTGTCGGCGTCGAAGTTGCGATCGCGCGTCACGCGCCCTTCGGCAACCACCCCGCTGCCCTCGCGAAACAGGTCGGGCACGATACCGGTGAAGGTCACTACGACTTCATGCTCGAGATCTTCGACCGTGAAACGAGTAGTGACGCCGTCATCTAGTTTCTCGATCGAACCTTGCTCGACCATCCCGCCGAGCCGCAGCGGCTGGTCGGGCGCATAGTCGGTGGTCGCAATATCGGTCGGGGTGACGAAGTAGGCAGCGCGGTCCTGCAAGCCCCAGAGGGCGAGCCCGGAGGCCGCGGCAATCGCGAGCAATGCGGCCATGGCGAGCAGCAGGCGCTGGTTCTTGGGTCGCATCATCATGGGCGGCGCAGCGCCTCGACGTCGGCTTCGGCCTTGCGCATGGCGAGAAAGCTCAGGACGACGAGCCCTGCAGTCGCGACCAGCGTGACCGAATAGGCGGCGATAACAAACGGCCAGGGGTTCATTCGTCGCCCTCCGCCTGCCGCCGCAGCCGCGCCTCGAGCTTGGTGCGCGCCAGCTCGGTTCGCATGCGCATTAGCACCACGCTTGCGAACAGCAAGGTGAAGCCGATCAGCGAGAAGAGCAGCGGCCAGCCCATCGACGGGTCGATCGTATTCTTGCCCTGGATGATCGAGATGGACGCGCCCTGATGGAGCGTGTTCCACCACACGACCGAATAATGGATGATCGGGATGTTGACCGCACCGACGATACCGAAAATGGCGCTGATCCGCCCTTCGTTGCCGGGTCCGCGTTCCTTTTCCGCGCTGCTCAGTGCGATATAGGCGAGGTAGAGGAAAAACAGCACCAGCATCGAGGTCAGCCGCCCGTCCCATTCCCACCAGGTGCCCCAGGTCGGGCGGCCCCAGATCGAACCGGTGACGAGGCACAAGGCGGCGAAGGTCGCGCCGACGGGCGCAAGCGCGCGGGCGGCGACGCCGGCAAGCGGGTGGCGCCAGACCAGCTGCATCAGCGACGCGATGGCAATACCCGTCCACGCCCCCATGCCGAGCCAGGCCGACGGCAGGTGAATGTAGAGAATGCGCGCGCTGTCACCTTGCAGATAGTCGGGCGGCGCGAAGAACAGGCCCCAGACGAGACCGACCGTTATTGCCGCGAGACCGAGCATCAGCGTCCACCCGGTGAGCGGACGCGCATAATTCAGGAATCGGGCGGGGTTGGCGAAACGGTGCATCGGCTTCGCTGTTAGCCGCTATCGGGTGGTGCTGCCAGTCTTAGCCGCGACCGATCAGCCGCTGGGCCATCGCGTCGGCAACCGCGGCCGGATCGCGCCCGCTCGCTTCGCTTTCGTCCCAGATCTGGTCGAGACGCGTCGGGATCGCCTCGATGCGCTGGCGCACGAGGTCGGCGCCGCCATCCTTCAGATATTCGGTCGAGACGTTGATAATGCCGCCGGCGTTGATGACGTAGTCGGGGCAGTAGAGGATGTCGCGCGCCTGCAGGCGCTTTCCGTCGTCGCGGGTGGCGAGCTGGTTGTTGGCCGCGCCGGCAATGATGCCCGTGTTGAGCTTGGCGATGCTGTCCTCGGTGAGGATGGCGCCGAGCGCGCAGGGGCTGACCACGTCGGCCTCGATGAACAGAATATCGGCCGGATCGACGATCGTCGCGCCGGTTTCGGCGGCGAGCGCCTCGACACGGTCGGTGGCAACGTCGGCGATCGACAGGCGAGCGTCCTCGTCGGCGCAATGGCGCGCCAGGTGGCTGGCCACGCTGCCTGCGCCCTGGATCGCGATGTGCAGGCCGTCGAGATTGTCCTTGCCGAGCTTGCGCTTCACCGCGGCCTTGAGGCCGAGGAAGACGCCAAGCGCCGTATGCGGCCCGGGATCGCCGCCGACTTCGGCGCCGTCTTCGACCGGCAGGCCAGCGACGTAATCCGTATGCTCGGAAATCGCGATCATGTCCTCGACGGTCATGCCGACATCTTCGGCGGTGACGTAATTGCCGCCCAGGCGGTCGACCGCACGCGCGAAGGCGGCGATCATTTCGGGCGTCTTGGTCTTGTTCTCGTCGGCGAGGATGACCGTCTTGCCACCACCCAGCGGAAGGCCGGCCATGGCATTCTTGTAGCTCATCCCGCGCGACAGGCGCAGCGCATCGGTGACCGCATCGGCATGGTTGGCATAGTGCCAGAAACGCGTGCCGCCGGCCGCCGGGCCGAGGTGGGTCGAGTGCATCGCGATGACGGCTTTCAGGCCGGTCGGTTCGTCGGTGACAATGTGAACGGCCTCGTGGCCGTCAAAATCCGGCAAGCTCCACAGCGTATCCATTGATGCCCTCTGTCGTGCGCAAAAAACTGGGGCGATCGACGGGACTTGAACCCGCGACCCCCGGTACCACAAACCGGTGCTCTAACCAGCTGAGCTACGATCGCCATATGTGCCGCCCAGCACCATCTGGCGGGCGTGCGCCGCGCTCCTTAGGCGGGCATTGCCGAGGATGCAAGCACAGTGTCGATCCGTGACGAAATTGCACCGGATCGAACTTTCCAGTGTCGGGAACACGTCACAGGTTGAAATCCTGTCACAAGACTGTAACGATTCCGGACCGATTGTCATAGCGTAATCATATGATCTGTGTTAACTTAGCAAAATCGCAGGGGAGCGAGTCCCGTGAAGGGCGGTACCAGATTGCCGCCTGAGGGGACGCAGGCCGAGCGCGACCGAATGAAGGGCACGGCCCAGGATGTTCGGACGGGTGCAATGCGCGCAGCCTTCGATAGAATTTGGATTAGGAACGATGACCGAATTATTTGACACTCTGAAGCGTAGCGGGCTTTCGGATGCTGCCGCGCGTGCCCTCGCCAATATCCCGCACAAGGTCGTCCGGGTCGAAACGCGTCGCCCCTTCCGCGACTATGGACATGAACGCAACGAAGTCATGTTCGTGAAGTCCGGGCTGATCGCCAAGTTCAAGCCCGACGGAAATGGCCGCCGACAGATCGTGTCGCTGCGCTTTCCCGGCGAAGGCCTGCTTCCGTCGCCGTCGATGGGTCCCGCGCCCTATGGCATCCAGGCCATCACCACCGCGGAAGTCCTGGTCGGAAAGGCCGAAGACCTCGACGCGATCATCGACAAGCATCCGGAAATTGCACGTCTCTTCTACACGCTGGTTCAGCAGCAGGAGGAGATTGGCTATGAATGGCTGGTCAGCAACGGACGGCGCGATTCGCTCGCCCGGGTCGCGCATCTCCTGTGCGAAACGGCGCAGCGGATGCATGTGAAGTTCGAAGAAGGCCCGCTGCACAACCCCTTCACGCAACAGCAGATCGCCGACATCACCGGCCAGACCTCGGTCAACGTGAACCGCGTGTTCGCCGAGCTCGAGCGTCGCGGGATCATCCGCCGCGAAGGCCGCAAGATCTTTGCCGACGAACCCGAGGATCTGCGCCAGATCGGCTCGTTCCATCCGGGCTACCTGCACCAGTCGAAGAAGCAGGAACCGGTCTCTTAGGATCGAATTTCAAGAGGAAAATGCGGCGGGACGATGGTGGGCGCGGCAAGGATTGAACTTGCGACCCCACCCGTGTGAAGGGTGTGCTCTACCACTGAGCTACGCGCCCGAAATGGCTCGGACGTCCCGCCGGGTGAAGCGCCATTAGGCGCTGGCAGCTTGGCTGTCCAGCCTCAACTTGGCCGGATCGATTTCGCTATTTCTGGACGGCGTCCTTGAGGACTTTGCCAGGGCGGAACTTGGGCTGCATCGATGCCGCGATCTGCATCGGTTCGCCGGTCCGCGGATTGCGTCCTGTCGACGCCTTACGCTGGGTCACCGAGAAATTGCCGAAACCGACCAGGCGAACTTCGTCTCCGCGTTTGAGCGTGGAGGTGATGATCTCGAGCATCGTTTCGACCGCGCGACTGGCGTCACTTCGGCTCAATCCTGCACGATCCGCAATCTCGCCGATCAGCTCCTGCTTATTCATTCCCTGATCTCCCGGTTTTGGTACTTACCGCATTCCCCATGAGACTCGCGGCATCTTCCCGAAAAGGAAGCGCCTTTTAAGACAGGTCCGAAGAGAAGAGTCAAAGGCGAGGCCAAGGAAAAATTCCCCTGACCCCGCCATTTCCGTATCGATATGGGATAATTTGCCCAAATGATGCAGGTTAATGTGCGACTGTCGGCCCTTCGCCATGCTCGCCGGTCGCGATGGGTTGCGTCGCCTGTTCGTCGGCATCGGACCATTCGATTGCTTGCATGGGCTGCGTCAGCGCATGGGCGAGCACCTCGTCGACATGCGCGACGGGAAGGATGTCGAGCTTCTCCTTCACATTGTCCGGAATCTCGGCGAGATCCTTCTCATTCTCGGCCGGGATGAGTACGGTCTTGATGCCCCCGCGTAGCGCGGCGAGCAGCTTTTCCTTCAGCCCACCGATCGGGAGCACGCGGCCGCGCAACGTGACTTCGCCGGTCATGGCAATGTCGCGGCGCACGGGGATGCCGGTGAGGGTCGAGATCATCGCAGTCACCATGCCGATGCCCGCCGAGGGCCCGTCCTTGGGTACGGCGCCTTCGGGCAGGTGGACGTGGATGTCCTTGCGCGCGAAGATGGACGGCTTGACCCCATAGGACGGCGAGCGTGCTTTCACGAAGCTCATCGCCGCCTGGATCGATTCCTGCATCACCTCGCCAAGCTTACCGGTGGTCTTGATCTGGCCCTTGCCGGGCACGGTGACCGCCTCGATGGTCAGCAATTCGCCGCCCACCTCGGTCCAGGCGAGTCCGGTGACGGCACCGATCTGGTCCTCTTCCTCGCCGACGCCGAAGCGATATTTCTGGACGCCCAGAAACTCGCCGACATTCTCGGCGGTGAGTTCGACGCTTTCCGCCTTCTTCTCGAGGATCTGGCGCAGCGCCTTGCGCGCAACCTTGGCCAGTTCGCGCTCTAGCGTGCGAACGCCTGCTTCGCGCGTGTAGAGGCGGATCATCGCGCGCAGGCCTTCGTCGGTGAAGGTCAGTTCGCCATCCTTGAGACCATGCGCCTCGAGCTGCTTGGGGATAAGATGGCGGACCGCGATCTCGACCTTCTCGTCCTCGGTATAGCCTTCGAGCCGGATGATCTCCATGCGGTCGCGCAGCGGCTGCGGCATGTCGAGCGAGTTGGCCGTGGTCACGAACATCACGTCGGAGAGATCATAGTCGATCTCGAGATAGTGATCGTTGAACTTTGCATTCTGTTCGGGGTCGAGCACCTCGAGAAGTGCCGAGGCCGGATCGCCACGGAAATCTTGGCCAAGCTTGTCGATCTCGTCGAGCAGGAACAGCGGGTTGTTGGCACCCGCCTTCTTGAGGTTCGAAATGATCTTGCCCGGAAGCGATCCGATATAGGTCCGGCGATGACCGCGAATCTCGGCCTCGTCGCGCACGCCGCCCAACGACTGGCGCACGAATTCGCGGCCGGTCGCCTTGGCGATCGAACGGCCGAGCGAGGTCTTGCCAACGCCAGGCGGGCCGACGAGGCACAGGATCGGCCCCTTCAATTTGTTGGTGCGCGCCTGGACCGCGAGATATTCGACGATGCGTTCCTTGACCTTTTCGAGGCCATAATGGTCCTCGTCGAGCACCGCCTGCGCTTCGTCGATGTCGCGCTTGAGGCGTGACTTCTTGCCCCACGGAAGCGCGAGCAGCACGTCGAGATAGTTGCGCGCCACGGTCGCCTCGGCAGACATGGGCGCCATCGCCTTGAGCTTCTTCAGCTCGGCTTCGGCGCGCTGCTTGGCCTCCTTGGACAGGCGGGTCTTGCGGATCTTGGCCGCGAGCTCGGCCAGCTCGTCACCGCCATCCTCGTCGTCGCCCAGTTCCTTCTGGATCGCCTTCATCTGCTCGTTGAGATAATATTCGCGCTGGGTCTTCTCCATCTGCCGCTTCACGCGGCTGCGGATCTTTTTCTCGACCTGGAGCACGCCGAGCTCGCCTTCCATAAAGGCGAAGACCATTTCGAGCCGCTTGCCCGGATCGAGTTCACCGAGCAGCGCCTGCTTATCCGAGACCTTGACCGACAACGCCGAGGCGACCGCATCGGCGAGCACCGAGGGATTGTCGATTTCGGTCAGCTGGACGCTGGTTTCCGCCGGCAGCTTTTTGTTGAGCTTGGCATAATTTTCGAACTGGTCGAGCACCGAGCGCATCAGCGCAGTCACTTCGGGCCCGTCAACCTCATGATCCTCGATCAGCTCGACTTCGGCATTGGTGTAGCCGTCGGCCTCGTGGAGGCTCACCAGGCGCGCGCGCTGTGCGCCTTCGACCAGCACGCGCACCGTGCCGTCGGGAAGCTTGAGCATCTGCATCGCGGTGGCAACGACACCAAGGTCGTACATCGCGTCGCGATCGGGATCGTCGTCGGCCGGATCGAGCTGCGCGACGAGGAAAAGCTGTTTGTCGTCGGCCATCGCGGCTTCGAGCGCGGCGACCGATTTGTCGCGACCGACGAACAGGGGGACGATGCGCTGCGGGAATACGACGATGTCGCGCAGCGGAAGAATAGGAAGTGTACGGCTAGTCATGCCGACAATATGGGAGCGGTCGGAGGGCCACGCAATGGCGCCGCCCCAACGATCCACAGAAAATTATGCTGCCGGAAGCGTAATGAGGTCGGGAAAATTGACCAGAATGGCGCTGGGTAGGTTCTGCATGGCGTGCGCCAGCATCGGCATGGCGAGCGCCCAGAGGATCGAGCGCTGTCGCCAGACGAGGTAGAGCGTCGAAAAGATCAGGAAGGGCCACCAGATGACGAGGCCCCAGGCGGGTGCCAGCGCACTATGCGCAGCGCCCCAGATCAATGCGCTCGCCACGATCGCGGCGGTCGGCTTGACGAAGCGGGTGAGCACCCAAAGGATCGCCGCCATGATAAAAGTTTCGACGACCGGCGCGAACACGGCGAGCATGAAGACGCCGAACCAGCCCATGGCTTCGAAGTCGGGACCCTCGACCGCTGGGAGCACGCCCTGCCACAGCGCCGCGAGGAGCAGGCTGCCTCCCCAGGCGAGCGCCCAGGCCACAAGCAGGCTGGCAACCGGCTTGTCCGCCCGTGCGAGCAACTCGGGAACGAAGTTCGGTAGCGGGAGCTGCGGGCCGCGAACGGCCGGGACGATCTCTTCCTGCACGGCCTAGCGCTTAGGCAGCCGTATCGCCGGCAGCGGCGTCGGGCTTCTTCTCGGCATAGACGCGGACCGGGTCCTTGCGGCCTTCGATCACGTCGGCATCGATATGCACCTCGTCCACGCCTTCCATCGAGGGCAGGTCGAACATGGTGTCGAGCAGGATGCCTTCGAGGATCGAACGCAGGCCACGCGCGCCGGTCTTGCGCTCGATCGCCTTCTTGGCGACCGCGAGCAGCGCATCGTCGGTGAAGACGAGCTCGACATCTTCCATGTCGAACAGCTTGGCATATTGCTTGACCAGCGCATTCTTGGGTTCGCGCAGGATCTGCACCAGCGCATCCTCGTCAAGGTCGGTGAGCGTGGCGATGACCGGCATACGACCGATGAATTCGGGGATCAGGCCGAACTTCATGAGATCTTCCGGCTCGGTATGCACCAGCACTTCGCCCGTGCGCTTCTCTTCGGGCGCGGCGACGTGGGCGCCAAAGCCCATCGATTTGCCTTCCATGCGGTCGCCGATGATCTTTTCGAGACCCGCGAACGCACCGCCGCAGATGAACAGGATGTTGGTCGTGTCGACCTGCAGGAATTCCTGCTGCGGATGCTTGCGCCCGCCCTGCGGCGGAACCGAGGCGGTCGTGCCTTCCATCAGCTTCAAGAGCGCCTGCTGCACGCCTTCGCCCGACACGTCGCGAGTGATGGAGGGGTTGTCGCTCTTGCGCGAAATCTTGTCGATTTCGTCGATATAGACGATGCCGCGCTGCGCCTTCTCGACATTATAGTCGGAAGCCTGGAGCAGCTTCAAAATGATGTTCTCGACGTCTTCGCCGACATAGCCCGCTTCGGTCAGCGTGGTGGCGTCGGCCATGGTGAAGGGCACGTCGAGGATGCGCGCCAGCGTCTGGGCCAGCAACGTCTTGCCGCAGCCCGTGGGGCCGACCAGCAGGATGTTCGACTTGGCGAGTTCGACGTCGCCGCCCGACTTCGCGCCATGGTTGAGGCGCTTGTAATGGTTGTGGACCGCGACCGAGAGGACGCGCTTGGCCTGCGCCTGTCCGATCACATAATCGTCGAGCACTTCGTTGATCTCGAGCGGGGTCGGCACGCCGTCGCGCGTCTTGATCAGCGAGGACTTGGCTTCTTCGCGGATAATGTCGTTGCACAGTTCGACGCACTCATCGCAGATGAATACGGTCGGACCCGCAATCAGCTTGCGGACTTCGTGCTGCGATTTGCCGCAGAACGAGCAGTAGAGCGTCGACTTGCCGTCGCCGTTGCCGCCTTCGGTTCCGCCTTGAAGCTTCGTCATGGTCTTCCTTCGGTTTCCCTTTATCGAACGCGCGCACGCGGGGTGCGGGTTCAGTGAGCCAGTCTAGGCCCGATTATGGCAGATACAAGCTGTGAGAAGGGTTAACGCCCCCACCACAGCTAAGCCCTTAATTTTCCATATGGAACGCCGGGCAAGCGATTCCAAGACCTATTCGCTCCGCGTCCCCATCCGAGACGCCGGTCAGAGCGAGATCCTGACCAGTCCTTCGAACAGGACCGCGAGCATGACCACGAACAGCAGGATGAGCCATAGCACCGAAAGCGGCTGCTCCTTACCCGGACGATAGTCCCCTGCCATCGGGTCCGTGTTGACCGGATCGACCAGCACTGCCTCGCGCACCGGGCGGGTGGGCTGCACTGGTGCCGGCGCGGGGTCCGGTGTCGCGGCCGCGCGCAGTCGGTCATAGTCACGCCGCCGAAGCGGATCGGACAGAATGTCGTGCGCGGCATTGATCTCCCGCGCCCGCGCCCCGCCGTCGCCCGGATGCGTATCCGGATGATGCTCTCGCATCAGGCGGCGGTAGGCGCGCCGTATGTCTCGCTTGCTGGCGTCGGGATCGAGGCCGAGCGCGGCATAATGATCCGGCGCGGCCATCGTCTCGCTTAGCTCGGGGTCACGTCACCCGCGTGGGTGCCCTTGTCTTCGCCCGCGTCGGGACGCTTGTCGAAGACCTGGTCGATGATGCCGAATTCCTTGGCCTCGTCGGCTTCCATGAACTTGTCGCGGTCCATCGCCGCCTCGATGTCCTTGATGTCCTGGCCGGTATATTTGGCGTAGAGCGCGTTGAGGCGCGAACGCATGCGCAGGATTTCCTTGGCCTGGATTTCGATATCGGCGGCCATGCCCTGCGCCCCGCCCGACGGCTGATGCACCATGATGCGGCTGTTCGAAAGCGCGACGCGCATGCCCGGCTCACCCGCGGCGAGCAGGAAGCTGCCCATCGAGGCGGCTTGGCCGATGCAGACCGTGCCGACGTTCGGGCGGATATATTGCATCGTGTCGTGGATCGCGAGACCCGCCGTGACGACGCCGCCCGGCGAGTTGATGTACATGAAGATGTCCTTCTTCGGGTTCTCGGACTCGAGGAAGAGCAGCTGGGCGGTGATGAGCGAGGCCATGTGGTCCTCGACACCCCCCGTCACGAAGATGATCCGCTCGCGCAGGAGGCGCGAATAGATGTCGAACGAACGCTCGCCGCGGTTCGACTGTTCGATGACGACCGGAACGAGGGCGGAGATAATGTCTTCGTGGTCCATGAGGACTCCTTAGGTGAGTGTTGCCGTCAACATCGGCAATTTTGGCAAAGGTTCAACCCGTGAGGGCCGAAAAATTCAGTCCGTCTCGTCGCCCGGCGCGGGCTGCGCGAGATAGGCGAGCCGCCGCGTTTCAGTGCGCGCGCGCTTGATCGCGGCGAGCGTGAGCCCGGCGAAGAAGGTCAGCAGCGCGACGATGGTCATGCCGGTGACGAGCACTGCGGTCGGCAGGCGCGGGACGAGCCCGGTCTGGAAGAAGGTGATGAACAGCGGGATGGCGAGCCCGATCGCGGTCAGCTGGATCGCCGCCGCGAGCGTGCCGTAGAAGGCGCGCGGTTCTTCGACCCGGAACAGCGTTCCGATCGTCTTGAGAATGCGCCAGCCGTCGCGGAACGTGTTGAGCTTGCTTTCTGACCCGTCGGGGCGCGCGCCATATTTGGTCGCGACTTCGCCGACCGGCATGCGCAGTTCGAGCGCGTGGACGCTCATCTCGGTCTCGGTTTCGAACCCTGCCGAGAGGGCCGGGAAGCTCTTGGCATAGCGACGCGAAAAGGCGCGGTAGCCCGAGAAGATGTCGGAAAAGCTGCGCCCGAAAAGCCAGGCGAGTAGTCCGGTGAAGGCCTTGTTGCCGAGCACGTGGCCGCCGCGATAGGCCTCGTCTTCTTCGTGGTGACGGGTACCCACGACCATGTCGAGCTGCTCGTCCCAGAGTCGGCGGACCATTTCCGGCGCGGCGGAGGGATCGTAGGTCAGGTCGCCGTCGGCCATGACGTAGACGTCGGCATCGATGTCGGCGAACATGCGCCGCACGACATTGCCCTTGCCCTGCAGCGGGACGGAGCGGGTGACCGCGCCATGCTCGCGCGCGATCTCGACCGTGCGGTCCTTCGAATTATTGTCGAAGACGTAGACCGTGGCGTCGGGGAGGTGCTCACGAAAGCCGGCGATCGTCTGCGCGATCGCCGCTTCCTCGTTAAAGCAGGGCAGCAGAACCGCTACCTTCATGTCGCCCCTCCCCTAAGCCGATATTACTTGGCCTTGGCCGGTGCCTTCTTCTTGGCGGCCGGCTTATTGGCTGCTGCCTTCTTAGCAGGAGCTTTCTTAGCAGCCGGTTTCTTTTCGGCGGTTTTTTTCGCCGCAGGCTTCTTGGCGGCCGTTTTCTTGGCAGGCGCCTTCTTGGCGGCGGGCTTGTCCGACTTCTTGGCCGGGGCCTTCTTGGCGGCCGCCTTCTTCTTGGCCGGCTTCTTCGCCTTGGCCTTCTCCGCCTCGACGCTGTCTTCGCGCTCGAGATCTTCTTCGATCTCTTCACGCGTTGCCTTGCGTTCGGTCACTTTGGCCTTGTCAAACAGGAAGTCGACGACCTTGTCCTCGTAGAGCGGGGCACGCAGCTGGGCCGCGGCCATCGGGTTTTCCTTGAGGTAGGTCAGGAACTGCTGCTGCTGCTCGGGCGGATACTGCTGGGCAGCCTGCGCGATCAGGCGATTCATTTCCTGCTCGGAGATCTGGACGTTGTTGGCCTGGCCGATTTCGCTCAGCAACAGGCCAAGACGCACGCGGCGTTCGGCGATGCGCTTGTAATCGTCGGCGTCGGCCTCGATTTCCTTGAGCGCTTTCTCGCTATCGTCCTCATGGCTCGCTTCATGGCGAAGCTGGTTCATGATGTTCTGATATTCGGCGTCGACCATGGAAGGCGGAACGTCGAAATCATGTTCGGCGGCGAGAATGTCGAGCAGGCGGCGCTTCATGTGCGTGCGCGTGAGGTTGTTGAGTTCCTCCTGCGCCTGGTCGCGGATCAGGCTCTTGAGCTGGTCGAGATCCTTGAGGCCCATGCTTTCGGCGAACTTGTCATCGATCTTGGTGTCGGTCGAGGTCTTGATCGCGGTCACCTTGACGTCGAACGTCGCGGGCTGGCCCTTAAGGTCTTCGACCGGATAATCTTCGGGGAAGTTGACCTCGAGCGTCTTCTCGTCGCCCTTCTTCACGCCTTCGAGCTGGTCTTCGAAGCCCGGGATCAGGCGACCCGAACCGAGTTCGACTTCCATGCCTTCGCCGGTGCCGCCTTCGAATTCCTTGCCGTCGACCTTGCCGACGAAGTCCATGACCACAAGGTCGCCCTTGGCGGCCTTCTTGGTCTTGGCGGCTTCCTTCCAGCTCTTCTGCTGCGAAGCGATCTGCTTGACGCGCTCGTCGACGTCCTTCTCGTCAACCTCGGCGGTCAGGCGCTCGAGCTTGAGGTCGTCCATGGCGGGCACTTCGACGTCGGGCAGCGCTTCGACCTTGACGGTGACGACGGCATCCTTGCCGTGCTCGTAACCGTCGGCCAGCGAAACTTCGGGCTGCAGCGCGGGGCGAACGCCCTGCTGCTTGAGCATCTCGTCCACGCCTTCGCGCACCGCCGTGTTGAGCGCATCCGCCTGGAGCGCTTCGCCGTGCATCTTGCGGATGAGGTTGGCGGGCACCTTGCCGGGACGGAAGCCGGGCATGCGCACCTGCGGCGCCACGCGCTTGATCTCGGCCGCGACGCGGTCCTCGATGTCCTTGGCGGGAATGGTGATTTCGAAGGTTTTCTGGAGGCCGTTGGCGTCCTTTTCGACGGTCTTCATGATGCTAATCGTCTATCCGTTCTTGCAAAAATCTCGTGTCCGGAAAGCCTTGGTGGGGGCAAAATGGTGCGGGCGAAGGGACTCGAACCCCCACATCTTTCGATACTGGTACCTAAAACCAGCGCGTCTACCAATTCCGCCACGCCCGCCGGCCAGCTTTCCTTAAAGGTGCCGCGCCTATAGCAATCTTGGGCGCAGGGGCAAGCCAATAGCCGAAAAGAAAGGCGTTTTTCGGGATCAAGGGCGCGCATTCATCGTTGAAGCGTCATGGCCAGCCGCCCGCCCACCAGACCGCCCGCGGAAATCCCGCGAGATCCCAAGCGCACCGACCGCCCGGTCGAGGACCCGCGAGAGCCCCCTCGCCCGCCCGATCCCAAGCCGGTCTAGGCGTTCGACGCCCGTTTAGCGGACAATCGCGCGCTTTCCACGATCGCTTCGAAATCCGGGAGCGCGGCATCGAAATAATGCGAACGCGCCGCGTCGAGCATGATGAAATAGAGCCGATCGCCGATCACCGCGCCCACCACGCGACCACGACGCCAGACCTCGTCTCCGTCGAGATGGTCATAGTCATACTGGAATCCGGGATAGCCCATGAATTGGCGCGGCTTAAGTTCGATATCGACAAATTCGATCGCGCCAGCGCGGCTGCGGAAGAAGCTCTCGATCATTGAAGCCACCTCGGGCGCCAGCATGTCGGCCTTGAACTCGGGCACCTGCCGGGTGGCCTTTCGCCGTTGGTCGACCAGCGCCTCGCCTTCCTTGAGGCCCGAGACGAAGCTGATGCCGTCGAGATAGGGTCCGTTCAACGTCCAGTCTTCGACCTCGCGCACGCTCGTGATGATACTGCGCGAAGCGCGGTTCCAGTCGCGCGGGGGCGTCACATACATGCCGCCGTCGCCAACCTTGCGCTCCTGCGACGCCTCCGCAAGCCAATATCCGCCACCGAACCCGCCGCCACCGCCTACGCAGGCGGACAGAGCGAGCGCCGAAATCGCGATCAACCCCAACTTCATAGCGAAATCTCCTGCCGGTCGATGTCGGCGATCATCTGCTTGATGAAGGCTGCGTCGGTCGCTTCGGGCGCCATGACGAGATAATGCGCCAGCGCGTCGCGCGCCTCGGCCCGTTTGCCTGCACGATGGAGCATCAGGCCATGCCAGCGCCACGCGTCGGGCGGCGCATCGTCGTAGAGCACGGCCGTCGCATAGCCCGCAGCCGCCCGGTCTCGGTCGCCCGGCTCTCCGCGCAGGCGCCAGATATCGGCCTCGGCATAGCGCAGCAGTCCGTTCCAGCCGTCTTCGGCCAGCGTCTCGACGATATGCTGGCTCGCGCCCGGGTCGTTGAGCAGGATCTGGTCCTCGAGGAAGATGCGGCGCCAGTCGCCCAAGGTTTCGACATAGCGGTCTGCGTGTAGATTATAACTCGCGCCAGGCTGTCTCACCCTCTCGGCGAGATAGGCCAAGTCCTTCATACGCGACTTCGGGCTGGGATGGGTCGAGAAAAGCGAGAAGCGACGCGATCGGCTCTTGCCGCGATACATGGCCGACTTGTCGAGCTCGGCGAGCAGTTGCTGCCAGGTCTGCGAGGCCGCGGAAGGCTCGTAACCGGCCTCCGCCATCAGCCGCAGCCCCATCGAATCCGACTCCGCTTCCATGCCCCGGCTGTAACTGAGTAGCGAAAGCAGCGTGCCGAACTGCGCATAGCGGACAAGGTCGCCGACATAGACTCCCGCCGCGCCGCCAGCGACGCCCGCGCCCATGGCGAGCACGGTGAAAATATCGGTCTTTCGCTTGCGATCGCGATAGCCGCGAATCTGGTGCTTGCACAGGAAATGCGCGGCCTCGTGGGCGATCACGCCCGCAAGCTGCGCCTCGTTCTTCATCCGCAGCAACAGCCCCGAGAAGACGACCGAGAAGCCCGTCGGAAACATCATCGCGTTAAATTCGGGCACGCGCGCCAGATAGATGCGGAAATCCTTTGCGGCCGGTCCGCCGACCGACGCGATGATGTCCTTGAGATAGGTGTTGAGACCCTCATCCTCGATGACGATGTTGGAGCCGGAGATTTCTTCCTCCGCGCGTTCCATCAGCGCCCACATCCCCTTTTCATCGTCGTCTTCAGGCACGTAGCCCTGACCGACCAGCGGCTTCATCGCGAACGGGTCGGGCGGCGCGGCCTCGGCCACTCCAGTTGCCAGCGCAGCCGACCCTGCACCAAGCCCGGTCATGAAGTTACGGCGAGAGACCATCAGCGCATCGCCTTTCCGGGCTTCATCCGGTCGAGCAGCCGTTCGACCATCTTGGCCGCGCCTTCGGGCGTGCGAATGTCGCCCTGCTGCGACTGGAGGAGGTTGAACCAGACGACTTCGCCAGTCCTCAGATCGACCAGCGAGGCATAGGCCTGCTGCTGTCCGCCGCCGACGCCGGGCGCGCAGAAGCCGATGAAGCAACCGGCAGTGCCGATGACGTTGAGCAGTACGCGCTCGGTCGAGGCAAACGTGTCGCTGGCATAGAGGAACAGCGCATAGTCATGACCTGTCGCCTGCCCGAAGCGCACCGCCTCTTCGCCCAGCGTCCAGTCGAGCCCCTTACGCCGCTTGGTCGGCAGTTCGAGACGATAATATTTGTGAAGCGCGATCGAATTGCCGACCGCATTGTGGAGGCGTTCAAGGCTGGCGACCGTGTCCTCGTCGACACCCTGTGCCTCCAGCCCGTCGCGGCTTTCGAGAAAGGTCACGTCCCCGCCGCGCGCCGCCTGCTGAGCCTTGAGCGCAGCAAGCAAATGTCCGCGCGCCGTTTCGGTCCAGTCGGCGCGCGGTTCGACCGTACCGCCAACCTTGACCGAGCCGACCTGCACGTCGGGCCGCATGACGATCAGATCATAGTCGCCCGAGGGCGGCACGAAGTTCAGGTCGGCATATTGGCGGGTCTGGACGCACGCACTCAGCGAGACAGAGAGCAATAGCGCAATACACAACCGGCGCATGGGTCACCTCCTCGATTGCGACAAAGTCTGCGCAATCAAGAGGTTGGACGCAAGGGGTTAAGTCTTTGTTCCGCTTAGCAGTCGGCGCCGGGCACACCGCCGAGGCATTTGCCGTCGATGGCGTTCGCGTCGACGTCGAGCCCGATCATCGCCGCCAGCGTCGGCATGATATCGACCGTCATCGCGCTGTCGGGCCGCGCGATCGACGTCATCCCCTTGCGCCAAAACAGGATCGGCACGCGGCGATCGTAATCGTGCGCGCTGCCATGGGTCGCGGTGTAGGTCCCGCCCGGATTGACGATCGGCATCACCTGATCCTTGAGCATGACGTAGAAATCGCCCGAACGGTCGGGATGGGTCGAGGCGCGCACACGCTGCAGCATCGACCAGCGCGCGGGGTCGCCGCCCGGGATGGGCTGCGCCATGATCTGTTCGACTGTGTAGACGTGCGCGACCTGCGGATGCGCGCGATAGAGGTCCATCACCGCCGCACGAAAGGCTTCGCCGTGCGTGGAATAGGTGGCTGGATCGAGGTACTGGTCGCCCGACGCGCCGCCATAGGCGACCGGACGTTCAACCTCGAACTGGGCTTTCAGTGCCTCAAGCCGTGCGACGAACTCTTCGGGCATGTTGACATAGGAGGCGTCTTCCTGCCCCATCGCGCGCAGACGCGGCGGGACGTCGAGCACGCCGTGATCGGCGGTCAGCACGACCGCATAATCGAGGTCGGAATCATCGAGCCGCGTCAGGAAATCACCGAGGCTGCGGTCGAGTCCGGCCATCTGCAGGCACATTTCCGCGCCGCGATTGCCATAGGCGTGACCGACATAGTCGGTCGCCGCGAGGCCGATGGAGAGGATGTCGGGCGCCTCGCCGCGTCCCAGCTGCATTTCCCCGATCAGTCCGGCGGCAAGCGCCAGCGCCGCGCCATCATAGGCGGGGTGGCGGCGGAAGTTTGAAGCGTCACCGGGCGCGATTTCGAGGCGGCCGGTGCCGACCACGGTGCCGCGCGTGCCGACCGTGTAGGCCCGGTCCCAGTCCGCGCAGTGCGCCGGAAGCTCGAGCGCGGGGATGCCGCGGGCGACGAGCGCGCGCGTGGCTTCGTTGATCTTCGCGACCGTAGCGGAGGGCGCAGCGCCGGTGTCGGTGACGAAATCCTCGCCGCCCCAATACCAGCGCTGGTCGACGTCGCGGCCAGCCATCATCACTGCCGAGCGATCCTTGCCCGCGACCGCGACGTTGCGGCTGCGCGGGTCGTCGGCCTTCATCCGCTCGCCAAGCGTCGGCACCAGCAGATGCTCCGCCGACACCGTGTAGGGATTGCCGTCGGACAGCGTTGCGTCCTCGGCGCAGTAGATTTCCTTATTCTCCCGCGCCGCGTCGGGATCGTACCAGTCATTGGCGACGATGCCCGTGCGTGCCGGGTGCGAGCCGGTGAGGATGGTCGAGTGGCCGGGGCAGGTCTCCGTCGCCGCCTGCGCCTGGAAGCCATTCAGGAACGCCGTCCCCTGCGCCAGCCGCGCGAGACCGCCGCTCATGTGCGGCGCGTAAGCCTCGAACAGGTCGCTCGACAGCTGGTCGACCGAGATGACGACCAGCAGGTCGGGCTTCCCCATCGGCTGCACGGGTGCCGCCGCAACCGGGCGCGGCGCGGGGCCCGGATCGGATGCGCATGCCACGAGCGCGGCCATTGAAATCCCCAACAGGCCGCTTCTCACGATACGCATCACGTCGTCTCCTATCCGTCCAGCTTGCCGCGCAGGATCTGGTTGACCACTTGCGGATTGGCCTGTCCACGCATCGCCTTCATCGTCTGCCCGACGAAGAAGCCGAACAGCGCCTGCTTGCCGCCCTTATATTCCTCGACCTTGTCGGCGTGGGCGGCGAGCACCTTGTCGATCTCGGCTTCGATCGCGCCAGTATCGCTGGTCTGCTTCATGCCATGTTTCTCGACGATCTCGGCGGGGCTGCCGCCTTCGTCGAGATAGAGCTCGAACACTTCCTTGGCCTGCCCCTTCGAAATCTCGCCCTTGCCGACCATGGCGAGGATCGCGGCGCTCGCCTCGGGCGTGTTGCGCGCGTCGGAGAAATCGACCTCCTTGGCGTTCAAGATCCCCGGAAGGACGGAATTCGCCCAGTTGGACGCGCCCTTGGCTTCCGCGCCCGCATCGAGCAGCCGGTCGAACCAGTTGGCGGTCTCGACCTCCGCAGTCAGCACGGCAGCGTTGTAGGGCGTAATGCCGAGATCCTCGTAGCGCTTCAGCTTCGCATCCGGCAATTCGGGGAGGGAGGCGCGGCACTCGGCAAGGAACTCGTCGTCCAGTTCGAGCGGCAGCAGGTCGGGATCGGGGAAGTAGCGATAGTCGTGCGCGTCTTCCTTGCTGCGCAGCGTACGCGTCGTGCCCGTATTCGGATCGAACAACCGCGTTTCCTGGACGATCTTCTCGCCATTCTCGATCGCCTCGACCTGGCGCTGCGCTTCATATTCGATGACCTGCATCACGAAGCGGACCGAGTTGACGTTCTTGGTCTCCGTACGCGTCCCGAACTCTTCGCCCGGCTTGCGGACCGAGACGTTGACGTCGGCGCGCATCGAGCCTTCTTCCATGTTGCCGTCGCACGAGCCGACATAGCGCAGGATCGAACGCAGCTTGCGGATATAGGCCCCCGCTTCGGCGGGCGAACGCATGTCGGGCTTCGACACGATTTCCATCAGCGCGACGCCCGAGCGGTTGAGGTCGACGTACGAATAGTCGGGATGCTGGTCGTGCATCAGCTTGCCGGCGTCCTGCTCGACATGGATGCGCTCGACCCCGATCGTCTTGGTGTCGTCGGGCTTCTTCTCGTCGGGGGCTACGGTGATTTCGCCCTCGCCCACCAGCGGGTGGTAGAGCTGCGAGATTTGATAGCCCTGCGGAAGGTCGGCGTAGAAGTAATTCTTGCGGTCGAAGCGCGACCATTTGTTGATCTGCGCTTCGATTGCCATGCCGGTGCGCACCGCCTGGCGGATGCATTCGCGATTGGGCACGGGCAGCATGCCGGGCATGGCCGCATCGACCAGGCTGACCTGCGTGTTGGGTTCCGCCCCGAACGCCGTCGCCGCGCCCGAAAACAGCTTGGCCTTCGAGACGACCTGCGCATGGACCTCGAGGCCGATCACGACCTCATACTCGCCCTCGGCGCCCTGGATACGATAGTCGCTCACCACCACTTCTCCGGAAGTTCGATGCTCGGGGCGCGTTCCTCGATGGCGAGGCCGGCGTTGAGTACCGTCTGTTCGTCCAATTCGTTACCGATCAGATGCAGACCGAGCGGCAGGCCGTCATGGTCGAGCCCGCCCGGAACGCTCATCGCGGGGAGCCCGGCCAGCGAGGCCGGCACCGCAAACACGTCGTTCAGGTACATCGCGATCGGATCGTCTGACTTCTCGCCAAGGCCGAACGCGGCGCTCGGCGCAGTCGGCGTGAGGATCATGTCGCACTGCTCGAAGCTTTTACGGAAATCCTCCTTGATCAGCGCACGGACGCGCTGCGCCTTGGTGAAGTAAGCATCATAGAAGCCCGCCGACAGCACATAGGTGCCGATCATGATGCGGCGCTTTACCTCGTCGCCAAATCCTTCAGCACGGGTCGCCTTGTACATGTCGTGCAGGCCCCCGCCCTCGACCACTTCGCGCAGCCCGTAACGGACCCCGTCATAGCGGGCGAGATTCGAGGACGCCTCGGCCGGCGCGATGATATAATAGGTCGGCAGCGCATATTTGGTGTGCGGCAGCGAAATCTCGACCGGTTCGGCGCCCGCATCGCGCAGCCACTCAATCCCCTGGTCCCACAGCGCGTTGATATCCTCGGGAACGCCGTCGATGCGATATTCCTTGGGAATGCCAACCTTTTTGCCCTTGAGATCGCCCGACAGGCTCGCTTCCCAATTCGACACCGGCGCGTCGAGCGAGGTCGAATCCTTGGGATCGAACCCCACCATGCTCTCGAGCAGGATCGCGCAGTCGCGCACCGTACGCGCCATTGGACCCGCCTGATCGAGCGAACTGGCGAAGGAGACGATGCCCCAGCGCGAGCAACGACCATAGGTAGGCTTGATCCCGCAAATACCGGTGAAGGCCGCGGGCTGACGGATCGAACCACCCGTATCGGTGCCCGTCGCGCCCGGCGCGATCCGCGCGGCCACTGCGGCGGCCGATCCGCCCGAGCTACCACCCGGGGTCAGCGAGGCATTCGACCCCTCGCGCCGCCACGGCGAGATGACACTGCCGTGCGCGCAGGTCTCGTTCGACGACCCCATCGCGAATTCGTCCATGTTGAGCTTGCCCAGCATGCCCGCACCCGCGGCTTTCAAGTTGGCCGACACCGTGCTTTCGTAGGGCGGCTCGAAATTCCCGAGCATTTTCGAGCCCGCGCTCGTCACCACGCCCTCGGTCGCGAACAGGTCCTTCATGCCTAGCGGGATGCCCGACAGCGGCTTGAGGCTGTCCGACTGGCGCGCGTCGTCGGCGGCCTTCGCCGCGTCAATCGCGTTATCGGGCGTCGCTTTCAAATAGGCGTTGAGCTGGCTCGAGGCCTCCACCGCCTTGTTGAAATCCTCGGCAATCTCGACTGCCGAGAAATCGCCGGCGCGAAACCCGTCGCGCAGCTCGCTGAGTGTCTTGCTCGTCAGGTCGGCCACTATTCAATCACCTTCGGGACGGCGAAGAAGCCGTGCTGCGCGTTGGGCGCGTTGGACAGCACCTTGTCGCGGCAATCGCCGTCGGTGATCTCGTCGTCGCGCAGGCGCATCTGCTGATCGATCACGGTGGCGAGCGGCTCGACACCATCGGTGTCGACCTCGCCCAGCTGTTCGACCCAGCCGAGGATATTGTTGAGTTCGGGAAGCAGCTTTTCGGCTTCCGCATCGGACATTTGGAGGCGCGCCAGATTGGCGATGTGGCGCACATCATCGATGGTGACAGACATGGGCGCCGCTCTAGCGGTGCTTGGGCCATGCTTCAAGCGATGTTGCAGCGCAGCGCGGGCGCGGCTAACGCGAGGCCCATGTGTGCACGTCGTTTCCTGATGCTCGTCGCCTTTCTCACCCTGCTTGCCGTGCTGGCAAGTTTTGCCTTCTTCCAGTGGGGCGACCGGGTGCTTCGCGACCAAGCCATGCCCACGGTCGAATTCGTCGAGCCCGAGCCCGAACCCGAGGGGCGCTTTGCCGACGCGTCCATGTGGCTGCTGCGTCCGGGGATCGAGGCGCCCGAACTGGAGTTCGAACCGGAGTTTGAAGCGACGCCGCTGCCCGAGCCGGTGATCGAGGATGCGATGGTCCCGCCGCCGCCCCCGCCGCTCGTCAAGATGCCGCCGGTGCCGACCTTCTATGTGCACCCGACGACCTATCTGAAGCGCGACCGCTGGAATGCGCCGGTCGAACTGGAAGGACAGGAAGCCCACCGCACCAAATTGTTTGTGCGTAGCCAGGCGTCGATCTTCGCCGAAACCGGACCGGTCTGGGCGCCGCGCTACCGCCAGGCAGCCTTCGGCGCCTTCCTGAGCCGCGAGGACGATGCGCTCTCGGCGCTCGAGGTCGCCTATCGCGATGTGGTCGAGGCGTTCGACCAGTTCCTGCTTGAAAATCCGGAGGGGCCGATCGTGCTGGCGGGGCATAGCCAGGGCGCGCTCCACCTGCTCCACCTCCTTTCCGATCGCGGGAACGAGATCGCCGACCGGTTGGTCGTCGCTTATGTCGTCGGCTGGCCGATCGACAGCGAAGCGGATCTTCCTGCAACCGGCCTGCCCGTGTGCAAGGGTCCCGAGGCGACCGGCTGCATCATGAGCTGGATGAGCTTCGGCGATCCGCCCAATGCCAGCCTCGTGCTGCGCGACTGGGCGAAGGGTGACGGCTATGCCGAGATCAATCGCAACCGCGATCGGCTCGTCTGCACCAACCCGGTCACGGGCGGCGCAGCGAACGAAGCGGCAGCGGCGGACCATCGCGGCGCGCTCATCCCCACTACCGACTTTACCGGCGGCACGCTGATCCCGGGCCAGTTCGCCGCGCGGTGCGAAAACGGGTTGCTGCTGATCGACGGAGAAACCGAGGGCTATGGTCGCTTCGTACTGCCCGGCAACAATTTCCACGTCTTCGATTTCGCGCTCTTCTGGGCTCCGGTACGCGAGGACGTGCGCGGCCGCGTGCTCGCGTGGGACTGGGGCGAATGATCTTCACTGCCGCCGCCGACTTCCTCGCCGAAGTGCCCGAAGGGCGGCTCGCGGGGCTCGACGTCGGCACCAGGACGATCGGGCTGGCAACCTGCGATGCGGCATGGAGTTTCGCCGGTCCGCACGAAACGCTGAAGCGCGGAAAGTTCACCGCCGATCTCGAAAAACTCAAGGCGTGGACCGCCAAGGAAGGCATCAAGGGTCTCGTCATCGGCCTTCCACTCAACCTCGATGGCAGCGACAGTCCGCGCACCCAGTCGACCCGCGCCTTCGCGCGCAACCTCGCCCCGCTCGGTCTGCCCATCCTGATGTGGGACGAACGCTGGTCGACCATGGCGGTCGAGCGGGCGATGATCGACGCCGACGTCAGCCGCGCCAAGCGCGCCGACAAGGTCGATGCCATGGCCGCCGCGCACATCCTCCAAGGCGCGATCGACGCGCTGGTCAATTGCGACGAGCAAAGCTAGGACGCGCCCCCATGGACCTGATCACGATCGACGACCTCAAGGACGAACAGCTCGACTGGCTGATGGACGCCGGGCTTGCCTATTTCGAGCGCAACCGCGCGGGCGCCGAGGTCGCTCCCAAGCTGGCCGGCAAATCGGTCATTACCGCCTTTTTCGAGGCCTCGACCCGCACGCTAATGAGCTTCGAAGTCGCTGCTCGCCGACTAGGCGCCGAGGTCACCCGCCTGCCAGTGGAACGCAGCTCGGTGCTCAAGGGCGAAAGCCTCAAAGACACCGTCTGGACGCTGCAGGCGATGAGCCCCGCCATCTTCGTCATCCGGCATGGCGAGCAGGGCGCGGTCGCCGACGTCGCGCGCTGGATGAGCACGCCGGTGCTCAATGCGGGCGACGGGGCGGGCCACCACCCGACACAGGGGCTGCTCGACGTTGCGACGATCAAGCACAAGCTGGGGCGCATCGAGGGGCTCAAGGTCGCGATTTGCGGCGATATCCGCCACAGCCGGGTCGCCAATTCGACCGCCGCATTGCTGGAGCGAATGGGCGCCGAGGTGCGGCTTGCAGGCCCCGCCGCGCTAATGCCCGAGGGCCATGACGGTCCCGACGGCATTGACGAGGCGATCGCCGGCGCCGACGTCGTGATGATTCTGCGCGTCCAGCGCGAACGGCTCGAAGCCGAGCTGGGCGATGGTCCGGGCGAATATCTGTCGCGCTACGGTCTGACCGAAGAGCGGGTAAAGCTCGCCGCGCCGCAGGTGGTGGTCATGCACCCTGGCCCCATGAACCGCGGGGTCGAGATCGCCGACAGTGTCGCCGACGGCCCCCGTTCGGTCATCCGCACACAGGTCGAAATGGGCGTCGCCATGCGCATGGCGGTGCTGCAGATGGTCGCCGGCGCTTAAAGAAGAAGGGGCGGCGTTTCTGCCACCCCTCCGGTACCACAAATTTGTGATGCTTCAGTCGCGGCTGGCGAGCCGGAAGGGCGCATCGCCCTCGATCCGGCGCACCCAGCATTCGCCGCCCGCACGCTTCAGCTCCATGCAGAAGTCGCGCGCTTCGGCGTCGCTGGCAAAGCCGTGTGCTGCAAGACGATAGAAGGTCTTGCCATCGATGACGGTGCGTGCCGCCATCGGCGCGTAGGCGTTGAGCGAGGCGTGCTCCGACGCGACCTTTTCCCAACCTGCGTTGAGATGGCCGCGCTTCGAGAAGGCCGCGATCTGGACGACCGAGCGGCTGGCCTTGGCCGAGCGCTTGGCGTCGCTGCGGATCGAACGCGCCGACTGGGTCAGACGCGTGCTTTCAGGCGCGAAGGCGGGCTTGGCAGCCTTGGTCTCGCTGATGCTTGCGCTGGCCATGGCGATCGGCGCCATCGCCGACGGCTGGACCGAAACGGGCTGCGGCGCCAGTTCGTCCTCGACGATATCGTCCGCCGCCACTTCGGCCAATTCCACGTCGGCGATCTGGATGTCGATATTGCCGGCATAGCCTTCGACCAGCGAGGCCGACTGGACCTGCGGCGCCGACGGCGCGGCACCATAGGCCGGGATCGGCGCAGGCTGCGGCGCAACCGGCGCGACCGGAGCAATGGGCGCTGCAGCAGGCACGACCGGCGCTTCGAGCGAAACCGCCTGTGCTTCGGGCTGTGCCAGCTGTGCGAAGCGGTTGCCGTCGTCGGCACCGAGCGCGAGGCGCACGGGCATGCCGACATCGTCCGGCGCGGCATGGATGCCGAGCACGGTGGCGAGCTTGGTGGCCGGATGCTCGGCCTTGGCCATCAGCATCCAGTCCTGCAAGCGACGGTCGAGCAGGTGGCCCGGCACATCCTGCGACGCGATGATGCGCGCGGCCTGCCAGTCGCCCTTCATCCCCTGCGCAAGCGCCAGGTTCTGGCGAACGCGACCGTCCGCGCCCGGCTGGCGAGCGGCATGGTCGAGAATGCGGACAGCTTCGTCGGCGCGACCGGCCAGCGCGAGCCCGAGGCCGCGATCGGCCGGGTCGAGCATGTCCTGCGCCCCATTTAGCATCATCACCGCGGCCTCGTTACGGCCCTGCGCGATCAGCACCAGCGCGCGCTTGAGCGCGATCTTGGGCTGGACCGGCACCAGGCGGAGCGAGTCGCGATAGGCGGCATCGGCCGAGTTGAAACGGCCGGCCGCGAAATAGGCATTGCCGAGCAGCGCGCGGAAACCCGCATCGCGCGGGCTGTTCTCGACGGCTTTTTCGGCAAGCTGGATGGCAGCCTGTGTGTCGCCCTGTACCAGCGCGGCCTGCGCGCGGGTGGCGACCCCGATATTCTCATGATCGACCTTGCCTCCGAAGATCGACGCGCCCTTGGTGGCGTCCGACCCGGGATAGCTGCACGCGCCCATGGCGCCGGCAAGCGCAATCGCGCTGATCGCGGTCCCAATCTTGTTCATTCTCCCACTCCCCTACATCGCTACAATATTGGGGTGGTGGCCGGTCTTGGCGCCGGCCTTACACCCTATTCGGCGCGTTTCGCGCTCTTCTCCGCGAGCTCGTCGAGCTCGGGCATTTCGGAAAGCGCCCGATCGAGCGCCTGGCTGACGAATTTCTGTGCCGACAGGCCGGTGAGCGCACAGGCCAGGCGCAGCTTGAGATGCACGTCCTGGTCGAGGCGCAGCGTGAAGGCGGCCTTGCCCTTGGCATTCGAACGGCTGGCGATCGGCTCCACCTCGTCGAGCGAAGCGGCAATGCGCTCGGGCTCTTCGACGGCAGGCGTCTCGACGACGACCGGCTCGATGGCATCTTCCACTGGAGCGTCGAAGGCGACCGGCTCGGCAAGGTTTTCCACCGGCTCGTCTTCGACCGGCACTTCGGCGAGAGGCTCTTCGGCCACGTCCTCGGCTTCCAGTTCGGCACCGGTTTCGAACGGCACCGGTTCGAAATCGGGCAGCTTGGGCTCGATCGCGACAGGCGCTTTCTCTTCCTCGGCAGTCTCCTCGACCACCGGCTCGGCGGGCTGTTCCGACGCTGCGAGCGCGTCGAGCACCGGACCGAGCGGCCCCGAGAATCCGGGCGCGTCGGCATCGGCCACCGGCTCGTCGGCCGTGTCCTCGGCTTCGACCGGCTCGTCCCAGACGGACGGCCCCTCTTCGGCCACCGGCGCGTCGGCGTCCTCGTCGTCGCTCGCGAACGGCACGAGGCCTTCGGGCGGCGACACTTCTTCGTAGATTTCCGGCGCGTCGATCGCTTCCGGCTCTTCCGATGCTGCGGTCGGCTCGGGCTGCGTATCTTCGGCAGCGGGCTGCTCGACCGGCGTGGCGGGCTTTCCGAAGTTGGAAAGATCGCTCGGCAGGTGCGAGAAATCGCTGAGCGGCGCGGAGGTCCCCTCGGCAGGCGCAGCCTGCGGGATCAGGTCTGCGACGGTGCGCTGGAGCTTGGGCTCTTCGTCGAACGAGGCAGGCTCGGACTTGCCGACGCCAAGGTCGATATCCATGGCCTCGTCTTCGTCGCCTTCCCACAGTTCGGCGGTTTCGTCGAACACGTCGTCGCCGTCATGATGCTCTTCATTCTCGTCGTAACCGAATGCGGCCTCGATCTCTTCGCGCTGGTCGTGGACCGGCGAGGATGCGGGCGAGAGCATCGAAATCGGGTTGCGCTTGAACGCGTCGACGACTTCGCCGCCTTCGCCTTCGGGTTCGTCGACGGGCGCGAGCTGGTCGGCCTGCGCCATGCGGGCCATTGCCGCTTCGTTATCCTGGTCGGGATAATCGGGATCGCCAAGGTCGTTCCAGCCGAGATCGTCGAGACCGCCCGGGCCGACCTGGCCGAAGCCCTGGCGCCGCATGGCGGGACGCGCCGAACCCTTGCGGGCCAGCAAGCCGGAAGACAGGGATGCGAAAGCTTTATGTTCGCTCATGGTGGGGTTGCTCCCTAGTCCTTACTGTCCGACGACCCGGCGACCGAAGCCACCAACGGGACGCGGCGCGGCGGGCGCGGCGGCGCCCGAACCGGCACCTTGCGGCGCCGAGAAGACAGTACGGCGGAAATTCTTTTCGAGACGGTCGGCGATATAACTCCACAACTCGCTGATTTCGGCTGCCGAGCGACCTTCCGGATCGACTTCCATCACGGTGCGACCGTCGATCATCGACGCCGCAAAGTCGGTGCGATGGTGGACCGTGACCGGAGCCACGGTGCCGTGCTGCGACAGCGCGACGGCGGCTTCATAGGTGATCTTGGCCTTGGGCGTCGCGGCGTTGACGATGAAGATCAGCGGCTTGCCGGCGCGATCGCACAGGTCGACCGTGGCGCCCACGGCACGAAGATCGTGCGGGCTGGGTCGAGTCGGGATGACGATCAGTTCGGCGACCGCGATCACCGACTGGATGGCCATGGTGATGGCCGGCGGCGTGTCGATCACGGCCAGTTTGAACCCCTGCTGGCGAAGCACCTCGAGGTCGCTTGCCAGTCGCGCGACGGTCGTCTGCGCAAAGGCAGGCATCTCGTCCTCGCGTTCGTTCCACCAGTCCGCAAGGGAGCCCTGCGGGTCGATGTCGATCAGACAGACAGGGCCGGCACCGGCCCGCTGCGCTTGCACCGCAAGGTGGCCCGAGATCGTGGTTTTCCCCGATCCGCCCTTCTGCGATGCCATTGCCAGAACGCGCATTATCTTCCCCTCGCCAAATTTCGACGCATTGATGTCAGGACCCAATTGACCCCCAAGGCGCTAAAATCTGGTTAACGCCGTCACGACTTTGATATGGTTTGGTGTGCGCCCTTCTAAGGCGCTATGCTGATTTCAGGCACGAGTGACGTCATTTTGCGTTAAGGATGTGCCGGGAAAAATGCAGGATGATCATGTCGCGTAACATTTCCATCGCCACCGCCGCCCTGGCCCTCGTACTCGCCGCGCCGCTTGCCGCGCAGGATAGCGAGGTGAAGGCCGGGATCGACGCCTGGACGCGGGGCGACTTCGCCTCCGCGGTCGAGACGTGGGCGCCGCTGGCGGAAAACGGCAATGCCGACGCCCGCTTCAATCTCGGCCAGGCCTATCGGCTCGGACGCGGGGTCGATCGCGACCTGGCGCGCGCGCAGTCGCTCTTCCGCAGCGCAGCCGCCGCCGGCCATCTCGAGGCGCAGGCCGTGCTCGGGCTAATGCTGTTCAACGACGGCAATCGAGAAGAAGCACTCGGCTATCTCAAGCAGGCGGCCGAACGCGGTGAACCGCGCGCGCTGCTCGTCTACGGCACTGCGCTCTACAATGGCGACGACATCGCGCGCGATCCCGTGCGCGCCTACGCCTTCGTCAGCCGCGCCGCGGCGCAGGGGCTTGCGCCTGCCAAGACGACCCTCGCCGAAATGGACAAGATCCTGCCGGTCGAAGTGCGGCAGCAAGGCGTGCAGCTGGCGCAGACGTTGGTGGCGCAGTCGCGCGCGCGTCAACAAGAGCGCACGGCGGAGCGGACGCCCGTCCCTGCGCCGCGCCCCGCTCCGGCGCCCACGCCCACTCCAGCACCCAAGCGCGAGGCACCCGCGAAAGCGGAAACCAAGCCCGCGCCCAAACCGACCCCGCCGCCTGCTGCAAAGCCCACACCTGTCCCGACCCCGGCTCCGGCCGCGACGTCGGCAAGCGGATGGCGGGTACAGCTTGGCGCCTTCTCGAAGGCGAGTTCGGCCGATGCGCTCTACGATCAGGTGAAAGGTCTCGGCGCGCTTTCGGGCACTCGGAAGATGACCCAGAAGGCCGGCGCGGTCACCCGGCTCCAGGTCGGACCGTTCGCCAACCGCGCCGCTGCCAATCGCGCGTGCGAAGCAATCAAGTCGAGCGGCAACGCCTGCTTCGTCGTCGCGCCCTAGGCGCGGGGAAGGAGCGCCACCAATAGACTGTCGAGCGATGCGTGGTTGAGCCGCGCGTCGGCCTGTGCAGCGACCTTGGGCTTGGCGCGATAGGCGATCCCCAGTCCCGCGACTTCCATCATCTTGAGGTCGTTGGCGCCGTCGCCGATCGCCACGCTGCGTTCCACCTCGTCGCCCGCTTCTTCCAACAGCACGCGCCGCTTGGTGTCGGCATCGACAATGTCGCCCTCGACCTTTCCGGTCAGCTTGCCGTCGACCACCCCAAGGCGATTGGCGACGACGCGATCAAAACCGAGCAATTCGCCGATCGGCTTGGCGAAATGAGTGAAGCCGCCCGACACGAGCACGCAGCGCACCCCTGCCGCTTTCAGCCCCTCGATCAGTTCCCGCGCTCCGGGATTGGGCGTGATCCGGTTGAAGAGCAGCCTGTCGATGACCGAGACTTCAAGCCCTTCGAGCAGCGCCAGCCGCTCGCGCAGCGCCTCGGCAAAATCAAGTTCGCCGCGCATGGCGCGCTCGGTGATGGCGGCGACCTTGTCCTTAAGCCCGACCTCGGCGGCCAGCTCGTCGATACATTCCTGACCGATCATGGTGCTGTCCATATCGGCCACGAACAGCTTGGGCGGGAAACAGGCGGCGCGCTGGGCAAGGATGTCCACACCGTCTATCGATCCGAGTTCGCCGCGAACTTTGTCGATTTCCTCTGAAACAACAATGATTTGTGTCGCATTCTTATCGATCGAACGCAACTCGCATTCCGCTGTCAAGCGGTGTGCGACGGTCTCGGCACTTTCGCTGGCCCGTCCGGCTGCTATCACGGTCACAATGATCAAGGAAAAGCCGCCTCTCGTCGTCATTGCCGGACCGACTGCCAGCGGGAAATCCGATCTGGCCGCGGCGCTTGGCGCGAGTCAAGGCGGCGTCGTCATCAACGCCGACAGCGCGCAGATCTACCGCGACCTCTCGGTCGTGGCTGCCACGCCGAGCACGGAAGAGATGGGCGACGTGCCGCACCGCCTCTACGGCGCGCGCGACGGGGCCGACGCCTGCTCGGCCGCCGACTGGGCCGCTATCGCCAAGCGCGAGATCGAGCGCGCCCACGACGCGGAAATGCTCCCCATCCTCGTCGGCGGCACCGGCCTCTACATCCGCACCTTGCTCGACGGGATCGCGCCAGTTCCCGACATCGACCCCGACATCCGTACCGAGATCCGCGCCACATCGACGCCTGACAATCATGCGGCGCTACAGGAACTCGACCCGGAGAAGGCGCAGGCGCTCGATGCTGCCGACACCACCCGTATCGCCCGCGCGCTCGAGGTCGTCCGTTCGACCGGCAAGCCATTGTCCTACTGGCAGGCGCAGAAGGAGGGTGGGATTGGCGAGGCCGTGCGGCTGTCTCCGCTGATCCTCCTCCCCGACCGCGATTGGCTCGAGGCCCGCTTCGAACGTCGCTTCCGCCAGATGATGGACGAAGGCGCGGTCGAGGAGGTTGAGGCGCTGCTCGAACGCAATCTCGATCCCGCCCTTCCCGTCATGCGCGCCATCGGAGTCCCCGAAATCGCCGCCTATCTGCGCGGGGAGACCAGCCGTGAGGACGCCATCGCCGCCGGCGCCCTCGCCACCCGCCAATATGCCAAGCGCCAATATACCTGGTTCCGCAACCAGCCCCCCGCCTACTGGCCGCGTTTCACCCGCCCGCTCGACGAGGACGGCGCGATGGACGAAGCCATGGTCATCGTCACGAACGCGCTCTAAGGACTGCCCATGGACATCCTCAAGGCCGACCAAATCGATCCCGCGCCGCTGGCCGGCAGCAAAGTCGCGGTCATCGGCTACGGCAATCAGGGCCGCGCCCAGGCGATGAACCTGCGCGACAGCGGCATCGATGTCGTCGTCGGCCTGCGCGAGGACAGCGCGAGCTTCGAACGCTGTAAAGCCGATAACGTCCCCGCTGCATCGATCGCCGACGCCGCGACCGACGCCGCGCTCGTCATGATGCTCCTCCCCGACGAGCTCATGACTGCCGCCTATGTCGAGGTCGAACCACATCTCGGGCAAGGCGCCGCGCTCGGTTTCAGCCACGGCCTCGCCATCCACAGCGGCTTCATCGTCCCGCGCACCGACCTCGACGTCCTCATGGTCGCGCCCAAGGGTCCGGGCACCGCACTCCGCTCGCTCTACCTTGAGGGCAAGGGCATGCCCGCGCTCTGGGCGGTCGCGCAGGATGCCACCGGCAACGCCGCTGCCACCGCCCACGCCTACGGCCTCGCCATCGGCTGCGCCCGCGCGGGCCTCATCCACTCCAGCTTCCAGGAAGAGTGCGAGGCCGACCTGTTCAACGAGCAAGGAGTCGTCTGGGGCGGCGTCCCCGCGCTTCTCCTCGCAGGCTACGACACGCTCGTCGAGGCCGGCTTTTCAGAAGAAGTCGCCTATTACGAATGCGTGCGCGAACTGCACCTGCTCGCCGAGCTGATCGAGGCGCGGGGCATCGCCGGCATGCGCGAGGCGATCAGCAACACCGCCGAACTGGGCGCTGTTCTCGGCGGTCCCAAGATCGTCACGCCCGAAGTCCGCCAGACGCTGCGCGACATCCTCGCCTCGGTGCAGAAAGGCGAGTTCGCCAACGCGCTCAAGCAGGAGGAAGCCGAAGGCTACCCGCTGCTCAGGAAGGCGCGCGAAGACAGTCGCGCCCACCCCTCCGAGGGGCCGCGCAAACGAATCGAAAGTCTAGAGTAATCAGCCGATTACGTCGGGTCGTTCCATCACCCTGTCACCGACGCTCGCGCGTTCGAGATAGGATTTCCACAAGTCGCGATGACTCTTCGCCACGCCCGGGTCGGTCGCGGCCTTGGCGCGCTCCATCTCTTCCGCGGCGCGCCGTGCGAAATAGGTTCGATCTTGCTGGGTCATGGTGAGCACTCCCGGCTGGAGGGAGGGCTTATAGCAGACCCGAAATGAAATGTCGCCTCCCGCGCGCGAGCAGGAACAGGGGAAGCGCGCGCGGGAGGCGATCGAAGGCTCGCGCTAGAAGCGCAGGCCGATCTTGGCGACGACCTGATGCTTGTCGAGGTCGCTGTCGAAGCTGGTGAAACGATATTCGCTGCCGACATAGGCATTGCCCGCCAGCGACCGCGTAAAGCCGGCGCCGACACGGATGCCGTCCTCGGTGTCCGAGATCCGCTCGCGGAACACGTCGACCCCGTCGTCATAGGCCAGCTCGAGCTCGTTCTCGAGATTGGCGTAACCGGCCTTGACGTAGACGTCGGTCTTCACTCCCGCAGGGATCGTCACACGACCGCCGACATAAAGCTCGCGCCCGTTCTCGAGCGTCGCCTGGACGAACTGGCCGCCCTCTTCATAGGTCACGACATCGTCGATATCGCTCTTCGACAGCTCGACATCGACGCCCAGCGCAACCGCGCCGAGGCCTAGGTCGTAGCCAGCGCCGACGCCGAACATCGCACCATCGTTCTTGTAATTGCCGCCGAAATCCTCCTGCGCGCGGACGAAGTCCCAACCGGCGAGGGCCTCGACACGCGGACCGCTGGAGGCCAGTTGCGCGGCGGCGGGAGTGGCAAAGGCGGTGCCGGCCAGAAGGGCGACCGAAACCAACGCGAACTTGTTCATACGAAACTCCATTTTCTCGTGTCCCGCCATGGGGGCGACGGGTCGGCCCCAGCCCTCGCGAGCCGCGGCTGAACGGAAAATGAGATCGCGATTTAGGCGAGGTTCAGGCTTTTCCAACGCCTTGAATTTTATAAGATTTCGTAGCGGGAAGTGCGTCGAAATTTTCTCAGGCCGCGTTGTGGAGCATCGCAAAGCCCATCAATTCGTCGCGCAGCAGCGGGTCGTCCAACTGCTCGACCATCGCCCCGACGATGAAGATCAGGTCCTCCTCGCCCGGTCCGCGCACCTGCTGGTAGGCCATGTTCCAATCGGGAAAGGCGCGATGATCCACTTCCCTCACGCGCAGCTGGACGACGGCACTATGCCGCGCGTCGTCGCGAATGCGCGCGAACGTGCGGTCGACCTCCCGGCCATTTCCTTCGAGCACCTGCAGGAAGCGCCGCCCACCCTGACCAGCAATCCGGTGATGCCGTCGCGCAGATTGTTGGTGCGGCTGGCGTCCAGGATCGCCTCGATATCGCGCATCGTGAGCGTCCTGCTGATGGTGGAGATGTAAAACAACT
This sequence comes from Sphingomicrobium clamense, assembly GCF_019264355.1. NCBI lineage: Bacteria > Pseudomonadati > Pseudomonadota > Alphaproteobacteria > Sphingomonadales > Sphingomicrobiaceae > Sphingomicrobium > Sphingomicrobium clamense. The sequence goes on from NZ_JAHVAH010000001.1 coordinate 1,587,392, forward strand.
GGCAGATGGGCTCGGTCACGACGCCTCCTTCGTTTCGGAGGTCGAAGGACTAGGTCGTCTTGGTTTCCCGGCGCTTTCCGGTCGGTCCAAATCGGCGCGATCGCGGCCTAATGGCGTCCGAACAATTTCTCGACGTCGTTCATCTTGAGCTTCACCCAGGTCGGGCGGCCATGGTTGCAGCTGCCCGAATGCGGAGTCGCCTCCATCTCGCGCAGCAGGGCATTCATCTCGGGCACCGACAGGACGCGACCTGCGCGGATCGAACCATGGCAGGCCATCGTGCCCGCGACATGGTCGAGCTTGTCGCGCAAGCTCACCGCCTCGCCCCATTCGGCCAACTCGCCGGCGAGATCCTCGAGCAGACCGCGCGTGTCGACCTTGGCGCCTAGCGGCGCGGGCACCGCGCGCACCAGCATCGCGCGCTCGCCGAACCGCTCGATCTCCAGCCCGAACTTGTCGAGCTCGGGGATCGCGGCTTCCAGCCGGTCGCATTGGGGCTCGTCCAGCTCGATCACTTCGGGCATCAGCAGCGCCTGGCGCGGGACCGGACCGTCGCCCGCCGCTGCGCGCATCCGCTCGAGCGTCAGCCGCTCGTGCGCGGCATGCTGGTCGACGATCACCAGCCCGTCCTCGGCCTCGGCGACGATATAGGTCGCCGCCACCTGCCCGCGCGCCGCGCCGAGCGGATATTGCACATGCGGCTGCGGCTCGTCGGGCGCGGCCTCGGCGCGTGCCTGTGGCGGGGCGTAATCGGCATGGCTCTCAAACACGCTCGCCTGGGCGGGGGCGCCCGGTGGCAAGGACGAAGGCGCGATCGGCGGCGGTGCATAGGTCACCCCCTCGCCCATTGGCTCGACCTGCCAGTTGGCGGGCTGCGCATGCTGGGCGTGCGCGGCGCTCTTGTGCCCCGCTTCCTCCAGCGCCGAGCGGATCCCGCCGACGATCAACCCGCGCACTGCCTGCGCGTCGCGGAAGCGCACTTCGGTCTTGGCCGGATGGACGTTGATGTCGACCGCGTCGGTCGGCAGGTCGAGGAACAGCGCCACGACCGGGTGCCGGTCGCGCGGCAGCATGTCGCGATAAGCACCCCGCAACGCGCCGGTCAGCAGCCGGTCCTTCACCGGTCGCCGATTGACGAACAGATATTGCTGGTCTGCCATGCCGCGATTGAAGGTCGGGACGCTGACCACCCCCGACAACGTCATCTCGCCGCGCCCGGTGTCGATGCCCAGCCCATGGCTCTGCAGTTCGGCGCTCAGCAGTGCGGCCACCCGTTCGGGTGCTTCCTGCGGCTGCACCTCGATCGTACGTCGCCCGTCATGGTCGAGCGTGAAGCCGACGTCGGGCCGCGCCATCGCCAGCCGACGCACCGTGTCGAGACAAGCGGCATATTCACTGCGCGGGGTGCGCAAGAACTTGCGTCGTGCCGGCACCTTGTCGAACAGCCCCTCGACCTTGACCCGCGTGCCCGGCGGCAGCGCGGCAGGGCCTTCCTCGACCGGTTTTCCGTGATCGATCAGGATGCGCCAGCCATCGGCACCACGCGGGCGGCTTTCGAGCGTGAAGCGCGCGACGCTCGCGATCGAGGGCAGCGCCTCGCCGCGAAAGCCGAAGCTGGTGACGGATTCGATCGCATCGTCGGGCAGTTTGCTGGTGGCGTGCCGTTCGAGCGCGAGGCGCATGTCGTCGGGATCCATGCCGATCCCGTCGTCGACCACCTCGACCCGGTCGAGCCCGCCCGCCGACAGCTTGACCGAAACCGACGTCGCGCCCGCATCGAGCGCGTTTTCAACCAGTTCCTTCAACGCGCTCGCGGGGCGTTCGACGACTTCGCCCGCCGCGATGCGATTAACCAGTTCGGAAGGGAGCCTTCTTATTGACATGAATCGGTTGGTAAGCCAGTGAGTTGAGACGCCGATTGAAGCAAAAATTTCCTTGAAATTCAGCTTTCTTTCATCGGGTTTGGGTTAATTCGAGGTGTCTGCGCATTTGCGCGTTCGACCCCTCATAGCAGTAAAGCGAGAAACACCACCATGTTCTGGACGAAATGGTTCAAGTGGATGAGCCATGACATGGCCATCGACCTTGGGACGGCCAACACCCTTGTTTACGTACGCGGTCGCGGGATCGTCCTTAACGAACCGTCGGTGGTGGCGATGGAAACCGTCAACGGCATCCGCAAGGTCAAGGCCGTGGGCGACGATGCGAAGCTGATGATGGGCAAGACCCCCGACCAGATCGAGGCAATCCGCCCCTTACGCGACGGCGTCATCGCCGACATCGATGTGGCGGAAGAGATGATCGGCCACTTCATCAAGAAGGTGCACGGTGGGAAGATGTCGAACTGGCGTTTCCCCGAAATCGTCATCTGCGTGCCCTCGGGCTCGACCAGCGTCGAACGCCGCGCCATTCGTGACGCCGCCTCGAATGCGGGCGCATCGAGCGTCTATCTCATCGAGGAACCCATGGCCGCCGCGATCGGCGCGCACATGCCGGTGACCGAACCGGTCGGCTCGATGGTCGTCGATATCGGTGGTGGCACGACCGAAGTCGCGGTTCTCTCGCTGCGCGGCCTCGCCTACACCACCTCGGTCCGCGTCGGCGGCGACAAGATGGACGAGGCAATCTCGTCCTACGTCCGCCGCAATCACAACCTCCTGATCGGCGAAGCCACGGCGGAGCGGATCAAGAAGGAAGTCGGCATCGCCAAGCCGCCCTTGGACGGCATCGGCGAAACGGTCCACATCAAGGGCCGCGACCTCGTCAACGGCGTGCCCAAGGAAATCTCGATCAACCAGGGCCAGATCGCCGAAGCGCTGTCCGAGCCTGTCGGCACGATCGTCGAAGGCGTGCGTATCGCGCTCGAAAATACCGCCCCCGAACTGGCCGCCGACATTTGCGACCAAGGCATCGTGCTCACCGGTGGTGGCGCGCTGCTCGAAGGGCTCGACGAAGTGCTGCGCGACGAAACCGGCCTGCCGGTGACCGTCGCCGAGGATCCGCTGACCTGCGTCGCCATGGGTACCGGTCGCGCGCTCGAAGAGGAGCAGTTCCGCGGCGTCCTCTCCAACGTGTAAGGAGGTGCGCGCATGGCGCCGCCAATCCTGAGGCGCACGGGCTGGTCGCGAAAGGCTCAGTATAGCCTCTTTTTCGGCTTTATCGCCCTGATCGCGGGTCTCGCGATCGGACTGGTCCTGCTCATCATCTCGCTCGCGGCGCCGCGCACCTTCGACCAGATCGAGGGCGCGGCACTCGACGCGACCAAGCCGGTGCGCGAGGCGACCACGCAGGTCGTCACCACGGTCAACGGGGTGATGGGCGGCGCGGGCGACTATTGGGACGCGATCGAGCAGAACAAGAAGCTGCGCGCGGAGAAAGAAGTGCTTCGCCGCCGCGCCATCACCGCCGCTGCCACGCGCCAGGAGAACGAGCTGCTCAAGCAGACGCTCGAACTGCGTGAGAGCCTGCCCGAAACCGTCGCCACGGGGCGCGTGATCGGCTCGACCAAGGACAGCCAGCGGCAATATGCGATCCTCTCGGTCGGCACGAGCGACGGGGTGCAAAGCGGCATGTCGGTCCAGGCCGCCGACGGACTGATCGGCCGCATCGTCGAAACCGGCTTTACGTCCAGCCGCGTGTTGCTCGTCACCGATCGCTCGAACATCGTCCCTGCCAAGATCCTGCGGTCGGGCGAGCCGGTGATCGCGACGGGCAAGGGCGAGCTGGGTATCGACCTGCGCCCGCTCGAGGTCGGTCGTAATCCGTTCGAGGTGGGCGACGTCATCGTTACCTCGGGCACGGGCGGCCTGTACGCCCCACTCGTGCCCGTGGCGCGGGTCGTGCGGCTCGACGATGACGGGGCGATCGCGGTCCCGCTCGCGACTCCGGCCTTGTCCTCCTTCGCCACCGTCCAGCCGCCCTACGAACCCGACGCGTTCGATCTAGGAGAGGACGAGGATGGCTAGGATGCGCGATGCGGAAGTCGTACGCCGTCGCCGGCTGGGGCCGCGCGCGGGCGCACATCTCTATCCGCCCGTCACGATCATCCTCGCCAGCCTTGCCGTGCTCATCCCCGCCTCACTGCCCGGCAGCTGGTGGCCCAACCTGGCGCTGCTCACGCTCGTCGCCTGGCGCCTTCGTCGCGGCGATGCTTTCCCCCACTGGTGGGCGGTGCCCTTCGGCCTCTTCTACGACCTCGTCTCGGGCCATCCGATCGGGCTGTCGGTGGTCGTCTTCACCCTCGCGATGATCGTCGCCGACCTGTCCGACCTGCGCCTGCGCTGGCGCTCGCACTGGACCGAATGGGCGATCGTGGTCGTGCTGGTCATCATGGCCGAGGCGATCGAATGGCTCGTCGCGCTGATCAACGGCGCGCGCGCGCCGTTCGAGACGATCTGGCCGGCAGTCATCATCTCCGCCCTGCTCTTCCCCCTTATCGCGGTCTTGATCGAGAAGCTCGACGACTTCAGGCTACGGCGATGAAGTTCTTCCGTCGCAACCCCGTGCGCATCACGCGCGCCATGCAGGCCAACGCTTTTTCGCGTCGCATGCTGCTGATCGGCGGGGTGCAGGCGGGGTTCGGGGCGCTGCTGGTCGGGCGGCTCGGCTATCTCTCGATCAGCCAGAACAAATATTACCAGACGCTGGCCGAGGATAATCGCGTCCAGATGATCATCGTCCCGCCCCGGCGCGGGTGGATCGTCGACCGGCACGGCAAGCCCATTGCGATCAACCGCTCCGACTTCCGCGTCGACCTCGTCCCCGACCAGGTCCCCGAGGGCCAGCTCGACGAAGTCATCGCCAAATCCGCGCAAATCCTACAACTCGATCCCGACACCGTCGAACGGGTCAAACAGGAAGCCGACGCTGCATCCGGCTACAAGCCGGTCCAGCTCGCCGAAAATGTCGATTACGACAAATATGCCGCGATCACCGTGCGCCTCCCCGAGCTGCCCGGCGTCACGCCCCAGCGCGGTTTCTCCCGCTTCTATCCCGCCGGTCCGGCGGTCGGCCATCTCGTCGGCTATGTCGGAACCGCCAGCCGCGAGGAATATCTCGCTGAAGACAAGAATCCCTTGCTTCTCACACCCGGCTTCAAGATCGGCAAAGAAGGCCTCGAGGAAGTGCTCGAGCAGGACCTGCGCGGCGAGCCCGGCGGGCAGCGGGTCGAGGTCACCGCGCGCGGGAAGCTGGTGCGCGAACTCGAACCCAAGCCCGACAAGTCTGGCGGCACCGTCCAGCTTTCGCTCCACGGCGGCTTGCACGAATATGCCGCCCGGCGCCTCGGTCTCGAAAGCGGCGCGTGCGTGATCCTCGACTGCCTGACCGGCGAGATCCTCAGCCTCGCCTCAATGCCGGCCTACGATCCGAACAGCTTCTCCGACGGGATCGGGCGGACCGAATGGCGGCTGATGACCGAGAACGAGCGGCGGCCGCTGGTCAACAAGACTCTGAACGCGCTCTACCCTCCGGGTTCGACGATCAAGCCGATGGTCGCGCTGGCGCTTCAACAGCATGGTGTCGACCCGGCCGAGCGGATCAATTGTCCGGGCGGCTACCAGCTCGGCAATCGCTTCTTCCGCTGCCTCGGTCGCCATGGTCCGGTCGACATGAACCGCGCGATCGCGAAGAGCTGCAACACCTATTTCTATGCGATGGGTCACCGCATCGGGTACGACAAGATCGCGCCGATGGCGAAGTATCTCGGGCTCGGACAGACGTTCGACCTTCCGGTCGTCAGCCAGTCCTACGGCACTGTCCCGAGCCCAGAGTGGAAGGAAAACAAGTTCGACCAACGCTGGACCGCGGCCGACACGCTGAACGCCTCGATCGGTCAGGGCTACATGATCCTCAACCCGATCCAGCTGGCGGTGATGGCGGGGCGCATCGCCTCGGGCCGCATGATCCAGCCCAAGCTGGTCGGCATCCACCCCCAGCCCGCCCCGATGCTCGACATTCCCGAAGAGCATCTGGAGGTCGCGCGCCGCGGCATGTGGCAAGTGGTCAATGGTGATGGCACGGCAGGCGCGAGCCGCCTGCCCTTCCCCGACATCGAAATGGGCGGCAAGACGGGCACCGCGCAGGTGCGGCGCCTCTCGTCCGGCGACGGGCGCAACGTGCCCTGGAAATATCGCGATCATGGTCTGTTCGTCGGCTTCGCACCGGTTGACAATCCGCGTTTCGCGGTCTCGGTGGTCATCGAACATGGCATGGGCGGGAGCCGCGCCGCAGCGCCCGTCGCGCGCGATGTGCTGACCTACCTGTTCGACGAGCAGATGGCGATGGAGCGGCTGACCGCGATGGAAGAGCAATGGGGCGGCTCGCTCGCCGAACGCACCGAGGCGTTCCACGCGCAGGTGCTGGCGATCGCCGAGGCCAATGCGCGGGGGAATAGCGCATGATCGCCGTCCCGCGCCCGATCGCCAACCTGCCATGGGTCCTTCTGATCTCGGTCTGCCTGATCGCAGGCGTCGGGCTGCTGACGCTATATTCGACGGCCGGCGGATCGCTCGAACCCTGGGCCTTGCGCCAAGGACTGATCTTCGTGGCCGTGCTCGGGGCAGCGCTGGTCATCCGGCTTTTCCCCGAGAGCTTCATTAAGGCAATGACCCCGCTGGCCTATGTCGCGGTCCTCGTGCTGCTCGTCCTGGTCGAAGCGATGGGGTATGTCGGCAAGGGCGCGCAGCGCTGGATCGACCTCGGCTTCATGAAGCTGCAGCCGAGCGAATTCATGAAGGTCGTGATCGTCCTCGTGCTCGCCTATTTCTACGAATTGCTTCCGGCGGGCGACCTCAGGAAGCTGCGTGCACTTTGGCCGCCGGCCCTGCTGATCGGGATTCCGGTGGGGCTTATCCTGCTGCAGCCCGACCTCGGCACCGCGCTTGCAGTGTGTTTTGTTGGCGTGGTCGTCATGTTCCTGGCGGGTCTACCCATGTGGTATTTCGTCGCGGGCGGGCTGAGCCTACTTGCCGCACTGCCAATCGCTTATGCCTTCATGCACGATTACCAACGGCGGCGGGTGCTGATTTTCCTCGATCCCGAGGCCGATCCTCTGGGCGCGGGCTATCATATCAGCCAGTCCAAGATCGCGATTGGATCTGGCGGGACATTCGGCAAGGGCTATCTCGATGGCTCGCAAAGCCATCTCCAATACCTTCCCGAAGGCCATACCGACTTCATCTTCTCGGCGATGGTCGAGGAATGGGGGCTGGTCGGCGGGGTCGTGCTGATCCTTGCCTTCGCCGTGCTGATCGGATGGGGGCTGAGACTGGCACGCACCGCCCCGACGCGCTTCGCCCGCTTGGCGTCGGCGGGACTGGCGAGCAATATCTTCTTCTATGTTGCGGTCAATTTGATGATGGTGATGGGCATGGCGCCTGTCGTCGGTATCCCCCTCCCGCTGGTTAGCCATGGCGGCTCGACCGTGATGACCGTGATGCTGTCGATCGGCGTCCTGATGGCGTTCGACCGCCAACGCCGCAACGCCCCGCGCTACCAGCCGGACGAGGGCTGACAATTTCGCGCTTGCACCATTTGAAAAGCGTTGCTAGAGGCCGCGCCCGCAGCGCCAAGAAACCTTTGCCGTTTCAGCGCATTGCCTAAAAGTGTGGACGCATAGCTCAGTTGGTAGAGCAGCTGACTCTTAATCAGCGGGTCCTAGGTTCGAGCCCTAGTGCGTCCACCATTTTTCTCCAAGATCACCGCGGCCATTCGGGCCCCCTACTTGGGACTGACACGAAATGCCTGCCTGAGCCTTCGAGCCGAACAGCGCTCAGGCTGCCACCGGCATAGCAGCCGGTATCGAGCCCGATCCGGTTGGCCCGGTCGGCAGGCTCGGCTTCGATCGTGTGTCCATGCACGACGACCTTGCCGTGATCCTTCTTGCTGGAGAGAAACGGGTCGCGGATCCACATCAGGTCGCGAGCCTTTTGCTTCTTGAGCGATTTGCCGGGGCGGATCCCGGCGTGCGCGAACGCGTAATCGTCGATCGTCACCATGGTTTGGAGGTTGCGCAGAAATTCGAGATGCGACTTGGGCAACGTCTCAACAATCAGCTTCGCGATCGTTCCGGCGCTCGAGAGAATCTTGGACTTTTTCACCCCGTAGCTTTCGAGCATTTCGCGACCGCCATAACTTAGCCAGCTGAACCCGTCCGATGCGTGGCCGTCGACCAGGTCGAGCAGCACCGCCTCGTGATTCCCCATCAGGAAATGGTGCGCATCGCCCGGGAGCTTTTCTTTCGCGAGACGCTTGAGGACGCCGCGGCTGTCGGGACCGCGATCGATATAGTCGCCCAGGAAAACGAGGTCGCTTCGACCTTCATGGCTTTCCAGATCGCTCTCGATCCATGCGAGCAGCTCTTCGAGTTCTTCGAGGTGCCCGTGAATGTCGCCTATCGCGTAAACGCGCCGTCCCTCGCCGATGCTGCTGACACGGTGCTTGGCCTTAAGTGAGGAAGCGAACTGACGCATCGAATTCACGAATGATTTACCTTCGAAGTTTAATCGCAAAATAACGGCTTGGTGCAAAAGCTTGTGCGACGCACCATGAAGTTATAGAAGGAAATGCAGCGGGACCAGACCCGACAGTGAGTAAATGATGAGCCGGATCCTAATCACCCTGATCGCGATGAGCAGCGTTGTGACTGCGCCCGGGACCGCTATCGCGCAAGACTCGGAGACAGAGGAAAATCGTCCGGAGCGCGTTCGGGTCGAATGTCCCGAATATCTCGCCAACGAGCCCGAGATCATCCAGGAAAAGTGCCGTGAAGCCACCGGGTTGCACGGTCAGCGCTGGTATCCTGGTGTCACGGTCCTGGTCCCCGTGGCAGCGCTCGCCGCCTCCGGCATTATACTGACCAGCCTCAAGGACGATCCACCGGTTAGCCGCTGATGCAGCAAAGGGGGGCACCGGGGGAATATCTGTCGCCTGTCCTGCTGCTCTTCGCGCTCGTTCTGGGCGGGGGCAGCACGCTGGGACTGGCCAATGACGGCTGGCTGTCCGCTATTGCAATCGTGCCCGTCGCCGCATTGATTGCTGCGCACTTCACGGGCCTACGACCGCTTCAACGCGAGGCCTGGTGGTTGATCGCGCTTGTCAGCGGAGTCCTTGCGCTCGCGTTCGTGCAGGCCAACTGGTCATCCTCCGGCCTGTGGTGGAGCGATACATCACGCGCTTCGGTTGCGAATGCGCTCACGCAGGCCGGCGTGGCGGTCAACGGTCCCTTGTCATTGACGCCGTCCGATACGCGGATTTTCTCGCTGCGCTGGTTATTCCCGCTCGCGATGCTGTTGGCCATCGCCGGAGCCGGCATAAGCGAGCGGAAGAGGACTGTTGCGCTGATCGCAATTCTCGGCGTCGTCGCGGCCGGGTTAAGCGTCGTTCAAGCGTTCGAACCCGCGTTGCTTCCCTATCGATCGACGACCGGAACAGGTGCAGGCTGGTTCGCCAATTCCAATCACCACGGACTATTCCTCGCCTGCGGGACAGCGGCGTTGGTTCTGCTGCTTCCACGCCGAGCGCATACGGAGCACCGATATCCCAAGACGTTCGAGCAGCTTCGGCCCTTGATGATTGGCGCGGGCGCGATCCTGTTGATGGGGATGGCCGTGCTGATGACAGGCTCGCGCGCCGCCCTGCCTCTCTTCCTTGTAGCGTTGGCGCTGGCCTTTCTTGCGCGTCCGCGAAATCGGGAACGTCCGATCGGATGGCTGCTCGCGCTGATCGCCCTTCCGGTCACGCTGATCCTGGCCTTGCTGCTGCCGCGCTACTTCGAAGCGGCCTTCGTCGGACCGGCGCTTGAAGACGATCCGCGGTGGAATGCGTTGCCGACGATTTTGGAGGCCGCAAGCGACGCGCTCCCTTGGGGCACGGGGTTCGGCAGTTTCGAGCGCTACTATCTGACGGTCGAGCCTTTCGATTTAATCGGAGGGTCTTCGCTCAACGAGGCTCATAACGAACTCGCGCAATGGTGGTTGGAAGGCGGTGTCGCGGGCTTGGTCTTGTTGCTGGCTTTTCTTGTCCTCCTCATCACCAAAGGATGGAAACGGCTTCGCGACGGCGAAGCGGTCGACAAGAGAGCTATTCGTGTTGGCGCTATGATGTTCCTGCTGATCGCGGTGCACAGCCTGATCGATTACCCTGCGCGCACTGTAGCGATGGGATCGCTGGCCATGGCAGCCGCGACGCTCTGGATCGTGCCGCCTGTTAATTCAGAGCGCAGAACTTCGAAGCTGTCCTTGCCAGTCATGGCGGTCACCGCGATCATCGCTGCGATCCTCGTTCCCCTCCTGCACGAACCGTTCGCGGAGCGTGGGATGGCAGAAGGTGTCGCGACGCGTGACGGCCATGTGCTTGCCCAACAGGCACTCAACGAGGCGCTCGACCCCGCCAGGACATCAACGGCCGGCGATACAGCGCGCAGGGCGCTGGTCAGTTCGCCGCTCGAAGTCAAAGCATTCGAAGCGCTGGCGCTCGTGGAGGAAGGCGCAAAGTCCGATGCATTGATCGACGCCGGGTTGAGTCTCAGCCGACGCAGCGGGATCCTGCCCGTTCTCAAGTTCCAGCGCGCGCTCGCCGACAGCGAATTCGCCGCCGCGGCCGACGAGGCGCTCTTGCTGATGCGTCGCGGCGAGGATGACGCAAACTTCCTTCGGGCGGTGCGGCTGGCAGCGCTCGAACCCGCGTTCGCGAAGGGCTTGGGCGCCCAACTCGATCCGGAGGCCTATTGGATCACGCCGGCCTTCGACGTCGATCCGGACGGCTATCCGATCGAAGCGGACGGCGCGAGCCGGCTCCTCCAGTCGTTACCGCGCATGGAAGGCGGACCCCCGCCCCACCTGGTCGGATCGACACTCGAGCAACTTTCAAAGAGCGAACGGCCGGAAGAAGCGGTCAACCTCTACAGGGCACTCTATCCCGATCGTGATCCGTTACTCGGAGCGCCTTACCCCAACGCACGCGCAATGCGTGACAATACATTGTTCGACTGGCGGATCTGGACGCCGCCGGGCATGCGCGTCTCGCACGACCTGGGAATGAGCCATATGGATCTGCGCGGCAACGGGCTGGCGGACGGGCCTTTTGCATGGCGCTATCTCGCCCTCGAACCGGGGCACCACCGTATCGGCGTGACGATGACGTCGAGCGGGTCGCGCCTGCCAGTCATGCCTGACGTCATTTGTATCGGTGGGTCGCAAGTGGCGCGTCTCGATCACGCCGGCCGCCAGCGCTACCAACTCGACGTTCTCGTGGATGATGGATGTCCGCTCGCGGTGCTGCGTCTGTCTGCGCGAGCGCAGCCTCGTCCATTTCGCCAAACCATCCGCGATTGGACGCACGAAAGGTTGCCACCGCGTTAACCATATTTTTGCAAACTTAATCTATTGAAATCACAGTGACTTCCTGACACGTTAAGTCAGAAGGCACATGCAGCGAGCTCGGGAAGGCTGCAGCATGCGACCGGGAGGGAAATTTGCGTAAATTCGTCATCATCTGCGGTACGGCACTCGCCGTAGCTGGCTGTGCGTCCAGCGGAGGGCTGGACGCCAACTCCACCGCAGTCGAGGTGCGCGGCGAGTTGCCCACTCCAGACCAAGCCGCCCAGGCTATCGACATGAGCGAATATCGCATCGGACCAACGGACAAGATCCGGGTCTCCGTCTTCGGCGCCGAAGAGCTCGACCGCGAAGGACTGGTCGATGCGGGTGGCCAGTTCCAGATGCCGCTGATCGGCGCGGTCGCCGCGGGCGGAACGACCCCCTCCGACCTGAGCGCCAAGATCGCCGACATGCTGCGCGGGCGCTACATCAAGGACCCGCAGGTCTCGGTCAACGTCATTGAAGCCCGCGCTCATTCGATCACCGTCGACGGTGCGGTCACCCAGCCCGGTATCTATCCCGTGGTCGGGAAGATGACACTGCAACAGGCGATCGCGACCGCGCGCGGCGCGAGCGATCTCGCCGATACCGATCGCGTCGTTGTCTTCCGGACGATCGACGGCACGAAGATGGCGGCGATGTTCGACCTCGACGCCATTCGCGAAGGCCGCGTCGCCGACCCGCAAGTCTATGGCAACGATATCGTCGTGGTCGGTGAAAGCGGAACACGCCGGTTCCTCAAAGATACGCAATCGCTGACCGCGCCAGTCCTCTCGCGCTTCATTCCGGTCTTCTAAGGCGGCGTCATGAACAAGCTTCCAACGCCTTTCGATAACGGAAACTCGCCTTCGCTGCCCGACAAGGGCGGCGCGTTCCAGTACGATACCCTCGGTCAGATCGACGAAGGCCAGTCCCTTCTGTTGCGCTACTGGGACATGGTGCTGCGCTGGCGTTACGTCATCGCCGCCATCGTCGCAGGGTTCCTCTTCCTCGGCCTCGCGGTGAGCCTTGCGTCGGAAAAGCTCTATACCGCCACTGCCCGCATTCAGGTCGATCGAAATGCCGCCAAGGTTGTCGACGTCGAAGGCCTCGATGACGACGCGCGGTTCAACAGCGAATTCTATCAGACTCAATATGAGCTGCTGCGTAGTCGGACATTGGCAGAGCGCGTCGCGGACGACCTGGCGCTGGCCGACGACGACATGTTCCTGGCTGGCGAAGAAGCTTCCGATGCACTCGCTCCGATGAGCGACGAAGAGCGTCATGCGCTGGCGACCGACATCGTCCGGTCGATGACCCGCGTGTCGCCGGTCGAAGGCTCGAGCATCGTCGACATCCGGGTCACTTCCGACGATCCTCAAATGGCTGCGGCGATCGCCAACGCGACGGCCGACCAATTCATCGACCTCAATTTTTCGCGCCGCTTTGACAATGCCGCCCAGGCCAGCCTCTTTCTCAAGGAGCAGCTCGATGACACGCGCGCCAAGCTCGAAGAAAGCGAACGGCAGGCGGCCGACCTCGCCAAGCGCGAGCGGCTCGTCACGACGACGGGTGCGGTCTCGGCGGACTCCGTGCCGCAGCAGTCGGTCGCATCGGCGCGCCTTGCACGACTGACCGACCGCCTCGCGGAGGCGACAGTGACCAGGGTGACCGCCGAAGCGGATTATCGCGCCGACATCGGCGGCAGCGCCGCTGCCAGCGCGCTCAATAACACTGCTCTGAATGAACTGCGCCGCCAGCGCGCCGAGAAAACGGCCGAATTAGCGAAGCTGGAGAGCGATTTCGGGCCCGAATATCCCAAGGTGGTGGCGTTGACTGCCGAGATATCGACCCTCGACGAGCAGATCGACAATGAGCAAAGCCGCGTCGGTCGTTCGGTAGCCCGCGACCTCGAAGACCGCTATCGTCGGGCGCTAGCGGCCGAAAACCAGCTGCGTGCCCAGGTGCGCGCTGCAGAGGAAGGCGTGCTCGATACGCAGCAGCGTTCGATCGCGCTCCAGATCGTACAGCGCGACGTCGAGACCAACCGCGCGCTCTATGAAGCGCTTCTCCAGCGCTACAAGGAGGTTGGCGTCGCCGGTGGTGTCGGGCTTAACAATGTCATGCTCGTCGATGGCGCACGCGTGCCAAAATACCCGTCTTCGCCGAACACGCCCCTGAACCTGCTGATCGCTTTGATGCTCGGTCTTTCCACCGCGGCTGCTGCGGTCATCGTACTCGATCAATTCTCCCGCTCCCGTCTTGAACCGAGTACTTTGCCCGCTCGTCTTGGCGTTCCGCTACTGGGTGCGACCCCGCTGGTGGGGCCTGAGCTGATCGAGCAGCGGAGCGGCAAATCGCAGCGCAAGGATTTGGGCGAGGCCTATTTCTCGGCGATGGCCGCGCTCCAGTTCAGCACCGATCAAGGCACGCCCGCCTCGATCTTGGTCACCTCGACGCAAAAAGGCGAAGGCAAATCGACCACCGCGATGGCGCTCGCCCGCGACCTCGCCAGTCTCGATCGCAAGGTACTCTTGATCGACGCAGACATGCGCGCGCCTTCACTGCACTCGCTCCTCGGTAAGCCGATCGACGCGGGCCTAAGCGACATTCTCGCCGGGCGGACGAAGATGAAGGATTTCGGCAAGCTCACCATCCAGGACAGCGCCAGCGGCCTGGCCGTCATGTTGTCGGGTACGCGCCCGCCCAATCCCGCCGAACTGATCGCCAGCCCGCGGATGGCCGAACTGGTCCAGGCGGCGCTCGCGAAATACGACCATGTCGTCATCGACGGCCCGCCGGTCCTTGGCCTCGCCGATGCGCCGCTTCTTTCGCGCTCGGTCGACGGCACGGTATTTGTCGTCGAAAGCGATCACACGAGCGCTGCTCGAGCCCAGTCTGCGCTCAACCGCCTCATGGGCGTCAATGCGCGCATTATCGGCGCGATCGTGACCAAGTATAACGAGCGCACGGGCCGGTACGGCTATGGCTACGGTTATGGTTACGGCAAGGATGCGGGTGACTTCCGCTATGGCGAGTGAACCTGTCCTCGGCATGACGAACGTTGCCTTGCGCCGGGTCGAGGGACGCAGTTTTCTCGAGACACGCAGTTTTGAACTGGGGACCTCTCTCCTCTTCGCGATCGTGTTCCCACTGCTCATCATGTTTATCGAGGGGCCGCACCTCTCCCTCTTTTTCTCGGCGCTTTCCAACGTCGGGGCCGTGCTGCTCGCGACTTATGCACGGTCGTCTCTGGCGTCCTTCCCCGGACTATCGGCCGGCCGCGCGATTCTCCCGACCATATTGGGGTCGCATTTCGCGATGCTGTTTGCGGTGCTCATGTTGCGCCTGCCCTACTCTCGCTCGGCACTGCTGCTGGGCCTTGTCGCGCATCTCGTGGTTGTCGCCATTCGTTTTCGCGCGACCATGCGGCAGCGCCAGACGATCGGTGTCCTGCCGGTCGGCGAAAGCAAGAGCCTGCCCTACGATCAGCGCATTCATTGGAGTCCAATGACGGTGCCGTCGATGGAGGAAGCGCGACGTCACGGCGCGCTGGTCGCCGACCTTTCGGGCGATGTTTCGCCTCAGTGGGAGCGCTTCATGACCGAAGCGGCGCTGGAAGGGATCATCATCTACCAGGCCAAGGAACTGGCCGAATCGCTGACCGGCAGGGTCGAGCCTGAACGTTTGAGCGAAAACGGGTTTTCAGCGCTGATGCCGACGCGGGCCTGGTTTCACATCAAGGGTTTGGCCGACCGGCTGGTTGCACTGGTTGCTCTTCCGATCCTCGCCATCCCGATGCTGGTCGTCGCGTTCCTCGTGCGCCGCGACAGTCCCGGCCCAGCGCTCTTCCGGCAGCAGCGTGCCGGCCACGCTGGGGTGCCATTCACCGCCTATAAGTTTCGCACCATGCGCGTCGACGAATGTGACGGGAATAGCTCAGTCATCAAGGCCCAGACGATCGACGACGACGAACGTATTACACGGTTAGGTCGCTCTCTCCGCCGGATGCGGATCGACGAATTGCCGCAGCTCATCAATGTGCTGAAGGGCGAGATGAGCTTGATCGGGCCGCGGCCCGAGCCGAAAGTTCTTACCGACTGGTATGAGCAGGAGCTGCCCTTTTATAGGCTGCGTCATGTCGTGAAGCCGGGAATCAGTGGCTGGGCGCAGGTCAATCAGGGGCACGTGAACGGGATCGATCAGGCGCAGGTCAAGCTTCACTACGACTTTTACTACATCAAATATTTTTCGCCCTGGCTCGACCTCATCATTCTGTTCAGGACGATTTCAACGATGCTGGGCCGGAAGGGCGCGCGTTAAAGTCCCATCGCGTCGAGCAATTGCGCATTGATGCGCTCGACCGAGAAACGCTCGCGCACCAGCTGCAACGAGCTCTCACCCATTTCGCGAGCGCGGTCGGGATCCTTAATCATCTCGGTTATGGCCGCCGCGAGCGCTTCGGCACCGCCTACGGGCACAAGCAAGCCATTGCCGCCGTGCTCGACCGTACGACGGCATCCTGGTGCGTCGGTGGTGATGATCGCCCGCCCCGTCGCCATCGCTTCCATCGTGCTGCGCGGGAGCCCTTCGCGGTGGCTCGGCAGAACGAAGACATGGGACTTGGTGAGTTCGGACCTCACGTCGTCGAGCTTTCCGCGATATTCGACCACCCCCTCCGCTACCCAACCTTCGAATTCCACGCGGTCGATGGCGTCCGGATTCTCGTCGAGTGGCCCGACGATGGTGAGCCGCGTCTCCGGATGCTCCTGACGGACACGGCGCATCGCCTCGATCAATTCGGGTAGGCCTTTCGATTTGAGCAGGCGCCCGACGAACAGGAAACGGATCGGCCCATCGGGCCAAGGTGCGGGTGTGAAATGATCGAGATCGATTCCCGAACCGTCGATGACCGACGCTTTGCGCGCATTTGCGATGAGATCGCGCGACAGGAAAAGGTCGCGGTCGTCTTCATTCTCGAAGAAGACCGTGTCGGCCTGTCGTAACGACCTGCGATAAAGATTCTCGACGATCCGGGCGATGATGGCGCGTTTGCCGGTGCGCGGACCGGTGAAGGCGTAGCCGAGGCCGGTGATATGCGCGAAACGGCGCGGGACGCCGGCATTGGCGGCTGCCATCGTGCCGTAAATGACCGGCTTGATGGTCATGGCATAGGTTACGTCGGGGTAGTGGTCGCGCATGAGTGCGGTGATATCCTGGAGCGTGCGCCACTCGCGTAGTGGGTTGAGCCCGGTTCGCGACAGCGAGAATTGCGCGCATTTCACGCCGTTACCGGCCAAAATCCCTGCGGCTTGGTGCGCCTCAAGGTCTGGCGCTGCGGCGACGACTTCATGGCCTCGCTCCACCATTGCGGTGAGAAGGTGAAGGCGCGCACCCGCCAACTCGTCGGGAATATTGGCGAGGACCAGGATCTTCATCGGACTGTCTTTCGTGAAGTCGCGAGCAGGACCATGCAAAGATAGAGGCCCGACCAGAAGACCGCGTGGCGCCCGAAGAAGAGGAAAGTCGACAAGATGGCGAGGATCGCGAGCATGCCTAGCCCGGCAAACTCACGCTCGCGCAGCAGTGCCAGACCGAGCCGGAAAAAGAGCGCGACCAGCACCACCAGGCCGACAATTCCGAACTGGGCCGCCCAGTCGATATAGAGATTGTGCGCTTCAAACGCGCCGAAAGGCGCAACCTGGCCTGAGAAATGGCCCGGCCCGTGGCCTGTAAACGGGCTTGCAATCCACGCCTCCACCCCGTGGGTCCAGACGCGCGTGCGAAGATCGCCCTGCCCAGTCTTTGCGTAAAGCGCATCGAATTGGCTGTAGAGGCCCCAGAAAATGGAGGCGAGACCCAGCGCCACTAAGACGCCCACGACCAGCGCGGCGCCTGGCCTCGGATTGCTCTGCCGATCAAAGCTAGTCTGGGCGATCGCAGCGAGCAACGCGAAACCAGCGGCAACAAGGAAGCTGTCGCTATCGGTCGCACGTCCCATGACTAGCATCAGCGCGATAAGCGGCAGCACCGCCTTCCAAGACCATTCGAGTCGATACCAAGCTATGAATAAAGCCATTAGCGCGACCGATATGACCAATGCGGCCTGGTTGGGATCGTTCGCCAAACCGAGGAATCTGTGGCCGAACTCCTGCAACTCGAGGCCGGCCACGCGCTCGCCAAACAATTGGAGCGTGAGGAAGGCCGCACCGAAGATGAGCCCGGTCCAGACCGCCATAGCGCCAAGCGCCTGGATGAAGAACCTATTGCCCCACGCGGCCTGTACAATTGGTGGAAACGTTAGCGCTAGCGCTAGAGCAAGCCATTGGCGTAGCCAGCCTTCGTAGGTCGTTCCTTGCCACTGGCTGGCCGCCAGGCCCACCCAACTCCAAACAAGCACCACCAAAACCAGCGCGCGATAGGTTTTCTGAAGCGGCAGGAGTGAAGGCGATGAGGTTTTCGTCGCAACGCGAACGAAAGCGACCAACCAAGTCACACCCAATAGGAGCTCGCCCGGACCGACAGCGCCGAAGCGAAGCTGGGTCGATACTCCAAGACATAGCGCAAGTCCTACCGCCCATGGCCCGACGCCCTGCAAGGTCATGCCTTCTCCGCGCGTGTGCAGATGGCTCGTAGCGAAAGCGCGATAATCACGAGATTCGCCGCAATATCGGTTGCGAGCGCAATCTCGAATGACGGGGACAGGATTAACAGCGCAGCCGTGACCAAGGCGGCCACAGCCGACCAAAGAGCAATGCGCAACTGTTCCCCACCACGAAGAAATCGCGTCGCCAGCACCCATGTCGAATAACGAAACAGGAATACGGCACCCACGAAGATTGAAAGGAGCATTTCGTGGCGGTCGAGCTGAGCGAGGATCGTCGCTTGGTAAACGGGTAGCGGCGCCGCCGCGAACCATAGTCCGACAAAAACCGAGCCGATGCCAGCGGCCGCAGCGAGAGCGATGATGAAAAAGTGTTCGAGCGCACGGCTACTCTTGCTTGGCAGCAGCACGCCACCGCGGGCGAACAGCAGCCCTTGCGTGGGTATGGTGAACTGGCGAATGAGCAGTTGTGAAATTGCGAAGCCTCCCTGCGCGAGATGTAGGCCGATGGCCGACAAGAGATAGCGCGGAAGATAGCTCACGACTGAAAGGATGCCATCGGCCAGGCCCAACGCATATCCTTTTCGAATCTCGAAAAGGCTTCGAAAAAACAGCCGTCCCTTCGCCGGGCCTCGGTTGTGATGGTGACGGGCAGCGAAGTGCAGGACGATCATCGCTGCGAAGGACGCGGCGACGGTAATCACTAGGAGCGTTTCAAGCTTGCCGTGATCGCTCGATGAAATTTGGGCTAGACCCAGAAGGTAGAGAATGACGAGGACAGCGTAGTTCATCGCGATGATGGCTGCGCGGTCGTTTCGTACGAGGATCGCAGCCGAGACCTCAGCTTGCCCTTCGAACAGGCGCGTGAAGAAAAATGCTAGCAAAAGCGTCGTGCCGACCATCGGAAAGGTGAGCCCGAGAAGCAATATGAATGGCATTGCGACGAGCGCGATCAGAAAACGGGCAATGTGTAATTGGTCATAGCGCGTCGCACCATAGTCGCCCGTGCTGATTCGCTGCGGAATTCCCATGGCCGACGCAAGGAAAACCGGCGTGACGATAGCAATGCCGAGCGTGACATCGGCAATGTCCCCGACGTCGAGCACAAGTGCGCCTCCCACGGCTGGCAAGGTCGCCAGAAGAATGCGTAGGCCGAGCGCAGTCGTCAGCACTGTGGCACTACGAACGATCATAGGTGCGCCTGCCAATCATTCGAAGTTTGCGAAATCGGCTCCACGCCACTCCCCTTCGGCCCATCCATCTATATGGCACCCTGCCACCAGCGCAACGGCAACACTTCCTTCGCCGCTCGCGCTGCGCCACAAGAGATGCAATGAGGATCGCGATCGTTCGTTCACCCAAAGCCTATCTGCCGGAGGCCGACGCCTACAAACGCTATCTGACCGGGCGGGGCTTCGAGGCGCGATGCGTCGAGAGCCGGGACGAGCTGCAGGCAGACGAGACCGCCATCCTGTTCCGCTTCGAAGACCAGTTCGCGCGAAACCTCCGTGCCCGACGCCGCATCCACGAGGAGCATAATCTCCCCATCGGCTGGCGTGCGAAAGCCCGGGCCGTGGCAATGAAATTCGCTCCGGAGCCCCACGGCCTCATTCGGCTGGAGCAGGTCGCCGATCAGGCGCCGACAGGGCCCCAGCCCACGCTGGTTCGCCTGTGCGGAATCGACGAGGCGATCTTCGACACCAATCGCGTTTCGCATCCCGAATTCGATCTCGTCTATTGCGGTTCGCTCGAGCGTCCGGGCATGGCGACGATGCTCGAACGACTGGGCCGACGGGGCTTTACCATCGCCGTATATGGGCGCGTGCCTCCCGGGTGGCCGACTGCGAGATTGGCGGCGGCGGGTGTGAAGCTGTTCGGGAAGATCGCGCGCGATGACGTCCCAAAGGCCCTCTCAAACGCGCGAGCCGGGCTCAATTACACGCCCGATCACGGACCACTGCCCTTCCAGGAAAGCATCAAAACGCTCGAATATGTCGCCGCGGGCTTGCCGGTTGTTGCCAATTGCTATCCCTGGGCCGAGCGGTTTGCGAAGGAGCATGCAACGCAATTCCTGTGGATCGACGAGAAGATTGGCCCCGCAGACCTCGACCGCCTCGCGCCACCTGACGTCGACCTGACCGACCGCACCTGGCCCGCCTTGTTCGACCGAATTGGATTGATCGATTTCCTGACAGAGGTGTCGAAATGAGCCCCTGGTGGGTGATCTCCGACGCCCCGTGGCGCACGCGGCTGGCTGCGCTGATGTTTCCGGGATGCGCGGCAGCATGCGACGAGGAAGTCGACTGGGACCGCTTGGCCTACATCGTGGAGGCGCATCGCCTCGGGCCGTGGCTTCACCAGCGCGGCGTCGATGCGCCCGGAACATTGCGCGAGCAGTGGAGCGAGGCGGCGAACGTCGCAGCGATTCGCGCGCTACAGATGCAGCAGGATTTGCTCAACCTGCTCGACCTGCTCGAACCGCACGGCCTCGAACCGGTCGCACTCAAGGGTGTGCCGCTTTCGCTATTCGCCTACGACCAGCCGTGGCACCGACCGATGCGCGACATCGATCTGCTGTTCGCGGACCGGGCCGCAACCCTCGATGCCTGGAAGACGATGCTTGCGGCGGGCTATTCTCCCTACCGAGACCGAATCGGCGATGCGGAGGCGATCCTTGACGAGCGCCACCAGCTTCCGCCTATCTTATCACCCAACGGCCAAACGGTAATCGAACTTCACCAGCGCACAGGACACAGACGTGGGCCGGAAGCCCCTATGGCCAGCCAGTACCGCAATTTCCTCGGTCGCGATGCGCGCTTTCCGACTCCCGAAGCGCTACTATTGCATCTCGTCCGACATGCGGCGCGGGACCATCGTTTCGATAATGGGCCGCAGGTGCTGGTCGATATCGCCAGGGTCTTAAAGACCGAACGTATTGACGATGCCGTTCTCCGAGAGGCTGCGAGCGGCGAACGGCTTGAACGGCACATGGCGCTCCTGTTTGCGATGGCAGCCGACGCATTCCCGGAAACCAGAGTCCCCTCTCCTTTCGACATCGATGTGACGACCGACGCCAAGTCCCTCGCCTGGACGCTGATGACCAGCGATCCGGATGACCTTGCGCAGGCGCGCGACCGGGCCACGACGAAAAAGGCGGGATTCGGCCACCTTTCGCAACGCTTGCTCCCGTCGCCGAGACGGCTCGCGGCCGCGCAGGGAAAGGGCAATCCGCTCAAGCAATATGTCGCCCATTACCGACGCCTGCTGACCGAGCGTCTTCCGATCCTCGCCGGTTCGGGCCGACAGGACGAAGGCCTGGCAAAACTCGTCGACTGGCTGGGAGACTGAACGCTTGCAAAAATCTCCGCGAACACCGATCTCGCGCAGGAGGAGGGTGACATGACCGACCAAGCACTCGAAGCGGCGACGGCAATCGTCAGGGCCGCGCATGAAGCGCCGGAAAAACGGCCGACGATCGCGGGTTTCTTCGATGAGAATACTTACACCGTCACCTATGTCGTCCACGACGCCGAAACGAAACAGGCCGCGATCATCGACAGCGTGCTCGACTATGACCAGGCGTCAGGACGGACCGGTTTCGAAAGCGCCGAGCGCGTACTCGACTATGTCACAGAAAAAGGTCTCGAGGTCGAATGGGTCATGGAAACCCACGCGCATGCCGACCATTTGTCCGCTGCGCCTTATCTGCAGGAGAAGCTCGGCGGTAAGCTGGCGATCGGCAAGGACATTGTGCGCGTCCAGGACGTATTCGGAAAAATCTTCAATGCCGGTACCGACTTCGAGCGAGACGGGTCGCAATTCGACCACCTCTTCACCGACGGCGAACGATTTTCGATCGGAACGCTCGAGGGGATCGCGCTCCACGTTCCCGGCCACACGCCAGCCGATATGGCCTATATCGTCGGCGATGCAGCATTCGTCGGCGACACCATGTTCATGCCCGACTATGGGACCGCACGTGCCGACTTTCCTGGCGGTTGCGCGCGCCAGCTCTACCAGTCGATCCGGCGACTCCTCCAGCTTCCAGAGGAAACGCGCATTTTTCTGTGCCACGACTACAAGGCGCCTGGCCGCGACGACTATGCTTGGGAGAGCACGGTCGCGCTCCAGCGGGCGCACAACGTGCACGTCCATGACGGGGTGAGCGAGGACGAATTCGTCGAGATGCGGACCAGTCGCGACGCGACGCTCGCCATGCCGCAGCTCATCATGCCATCGGTGCAGGTCAATATCCGCGGTGGGCACCTGCCCGAGCCCGAGGATAATGGCGTGTCCTACATCAAGATTCCGGTCAACAAACTGTGATCCCGGGCTTCGAACATGCCGATCCGGTCGGCGGGCTGCTCGGTGGATTGCTGATCGGGTTGGCGGCCGCGCTCATGCTGCTCGGCGCCGGGCGTATCGCGGGCGTGTCGGGCATTGCCGCAAGGGCATCTGGACTCGCCGATAGCGGCATGGGGCGGGGATCGGCTCTCGCCTTCCTCGTCGGCCTGCCGCTCGGTGCGTTGTTAATTAGCCTGCTCGTCGATAAAACGCCGCCGAGCCTTTTCGACTGGCCCTTTCTCGTCGTCGCAGGGCTAATCGTCGGCTTTGGCACGCGGCTCGGGAGTGGCTGCACGAGTGGGCATGGCGTGTGCGGCATGAGCCGCCTTTCGGCCCGCTCGATCGTCGCGACGATCACTTTCATGGCCGCAGGCATCGCGACAGTAGCGGCGATGAACGCGCTGGGGCTGCCGTCATGAAGCGGCTCATCCCACTGCTCTCGGGCCTATTGTTCGGTGCTGGCCTCCATCTGGGCGGCATGACCGACCCAGCGCGCGTGCGCGGCTTTCTCGACCTGTTCGGCGACTGGGACTCGACGCTCGCCTTCGTAATGGGCGGCGCGCTGCTCGTGATGGCCTTCGTCTGGCCGCTTCAGCGCAAAATGGCGCGTCCATGGTTCGAAGATGGCTTTTCGCTGCCTACCAAGAGCGACCTCGACAGCAAGCTGATCGGTGGCGCGCTGTTGTTCGGCGTCGGATGGGGAATTGCCGGATTGTGCCCGGGACCGGGCTTTGCCGCCTTGGCGGTCGAGCCCGTGTCGGCGGCGATCTTCGTCGCGGCGATGCTGGGCGGCATGGCAGTCCACCGCGTGACGCTGGGTCGGTAAGCGATGGATTGGGGCTACTGGGTCTCGGGCGGGCTGTCGGGTGTCGTGATCGGGTTCAGCCTCGCGCTGATCGGCGGAGGCGGATCGATCCTGGCAGTGCCGTTGATGATGTATGTCGTCGGCGCTCCTGCGCCGCACATCGCAATCGGGACGAGTGCGCTGGCGGTCGCGGCGAATGCGGCGACGGGGCTTTGGAATCATGCGCGCAAGGGCAATGTCATCTGGAGCAGCGGTTTGCTGTTTGCGGGTGCTGGCGTTGTAGGAGCGTTCCTGGGATCGACGGGCGGGAAGGCGTTTGATGGGCAAAAGCTGTTGTTTTTGTTCGCGATTCTGATGATCGTCGTGGGCGTGCTGATGCTGCGGCGCAAAGGGGATGGCGGATCGCGGCCCGGAGCGCTGACCAAGGCCAATGCGCCCAAGGTGGGTGCGACGGGGATCGGCGCAGGGCTTGCGTCGGGCTTCTTCGGGATTGGCGGCGGTTTTCTGATCGTGCCCGGTCTCATCGCCTCGACCCGCATGGCAATGCTCAAGGCGGTGGGCACGAGCCTTGTCGGCGTGACCGCTTTCGGGCTCACCACCGCGCTCAACTATGCGCGCGACGGGCTGGTGGACTGGGCGCTGGCGGCGTTGTTCGTGGCGGGCGGATTTATCGGCTCGCTGCTCGGCACCCGCGCTGCGGCGCACCTTTCGTCCAAGGGCCAGCTGACCAAGGCATTTAGCGGCGTGATCTTCGTCATCGCCGCCTACATGCTTTATCGGTCGGGCAGCGAAGCCTTCTAGGCGCTATCCTTGGCGTTGCGATTGGCGGCGCGTTCGCGCATCGCATCGACCATCTTGGCAGGCTTGGGATCCTTATCGGGAACGGTGGGCCAGCCCTCACGCTGCTTCGCGCGGTCGCCATCGGTCTCTTCGGTCTGGTCGTGGAACAGGACGACCTGCGTATCGAACGGCATGTCGATGCCGGCCTTGGTCAGCGCGCCGGCAATCGCCTCGATCACGTCACTGCGGACCTTGGTTTCCTGGCTGCGTTCGGCATCGGTCCACCAGCGCGCGCGCAACGTGATCCAGCTGGCATCGAGCGAGGAGACCAGCACCTGTGCAGGCCGCGCGGTAAGCACGCCTTCGACCGACTTGATCGCTTCGAGCATCGTTTCCTTGGCGGTCGCAATGTCGTCGCCATAGCCAATGCCGACATCATATTCGCTGCGGCGGATGTCGTAGGCGGTCATGACCTTGAGCGGGTCGGAATAGATTTGGCTGTTGGGGATGATGACGCGGCGATTATCGAAAGTGCGAATGAAGGTCGCGCGCGTCTCGATCGCCTCGACACGTCCCGAAAAGTCGCCGCTCTCGATCTCGTCGCCCACCTTGAAGGGCTGGCGGATGAGGATCATGATCCCGGCCAGCAGGTTCTGGAAGATGTCCTGGAAGGCGAAGCCGATCGCGAGCCCGCCGATGCCTAGGCCCGAGATGAGCTGTCCCGGGGTCAGCGACGGGAGGATCACCGTAAGCGCGACGAACAGGCCGATGATCATGATGGCGTAGAAGGCCAGCCGCGCGAAGACGGTCGACAGCGTGCTGGTCTCATCGTCGCCAAATTTGGCGCGCTTCATGGCTGAGCGCACCGTGCGCGCGATCAGCCAGAAGACCAAAAAGACGACGATGCCGATGGCAATCTTGGGAAGGGCGGCGAAGAAGCCATCGATGATCCCATCGATGGTTTCCCAGCTCTCGTTGATGTCAGCATCGACCTGCTGAAGGGTGTTTGGAGTGTCGCTCATGTTCATGGGCAACGGGGCGCGGGCGAAGTTCGTTCCCACTCCGCCCGCGCGTTTTTGGCCGTTAGCTGTCGGAAACGGCCTTCACATTGTCCTCCGAACGGCGGTCGATGTAGCGATTATAGGGGTCGATCCCGACGTAGGATGGCCGCTTGTCGCTCATCAGCACATATTCGGTCTTCCCGCCCTCGACGGTCCGCGTTTCCATGACGAGGACGTCCTCGGACGAGAATTCATCGAAGCCCGGACGATCGGTGAAAAGGCCGATCTCGATCGGTTCGGACATGGTGACTTTCGTTTCCTTGCCCTTGCCGTTCGCCTCATATTTTGCGGCCTCGACGGTGAAGGTGGTTTGCCAGCGGCCGTCGACC
The DNA here is from genome assembly GCF_019264355.1 of Sphingomicrobium clamense. Lineage (NCBI taxonomy): Bacteria > Pseudomonadati > Pseudomonadota > Alphaproteobacteria > Sphingomonadales > Sphingomicrobiaceae > Sphingomicrobium > Sphingomicrobium clamense. The sequence goes on from NZ_JAHVAH010000001.1 coordinate 1,612,672, forward strand.
TCTTTGGTGTCGACATCCCCGACCTTGAGGTCGAACAGCACGATCTTCTCGAACAGGTCGGTGATCAGCCGCTGCTCTTCCTCGCTCTCAGCGACGGCGCGCAGCTCTGCGACGAAATCGAGCGAACGGTGATAGGGCGCGCCCTTGAACTTCCACTTGTCGATGAAGCTGGCGAAGGCGCGATTGACGCGGTCCTCGCCCATGCGGTGGGCAAGCAGCGCGAGCACATGGCCGCCCTTGCGATAGTGGATGTAGGACTGGTTCTCCATCCGGATGAGCGGCAATTCCTCATTGGTCTCGCCCTTGCGACCCGAAAGGTAGCGGTCGAGCTCGAACTTCAGGAAGCGACGCATCTGGTCCTCGCCGAGCAACGACTTCATGACCATTATCGCCGAGTAGCTGGCCATCGTCTCCGTGGTCAGCGCATCGCCTTGCATCCCTGCGCCGATGACCTGGTGCGCCCAATACTGGTGCGCCAATTCGTGTGCGATGACGTAGGTGATGAAGTCGGTGTCGGTCTCCCCGATCTTGGTCGTGAACCCGATCGCCTCGGAATAGGGCATGGTACCCGCGTACGCCTGCGCGAAGCTCGCGTAGCCCGGGAATTCGACGATGCGGGCATGGTCGAATTGATAGGGTCCGAAATTCTCCTGATAATAGCCGAGCGATGCCTCCATCGCGTCGAGCATCCGTTCGACATTCCAGTCATGCTCGTCGTGATAATAGACGGACAGCTTGATGCCTTCGAAATCGCGCTCAGCGACTTGGTAGTCCGCCGACTGGATCGAGAAGAAGTTGAGGATCGGCGCGGGGCTGACGAAACGTGCCACGCGGCGGTCGCCTTCGATCTCGTCGGAGACCTTGTTGCCGGGCGCCAGCGGCACCTGGTCGGCATCGGTCGAGAGGGTGATGTCGCTCATCACCCAGTCCATCGCCAGCGCATTCTTGTTGGTCGCCGACATGTCCTCGAGCTTCGCAGGGCGCAATTCGTCGGGCAGGCCCTGGCGACGACGGGCCTGACGGTCGCTGAGCATGCCCGAGCGATCCATGCCGAGCACCGGCGTGAAGGAGCGGTTGTTGATGAAGCTGGCATCGGGCGTGATGCTGGTCGCCGCGCCGGTCGCGCGGAACCCTCGATACCAGACACGCGAGTTGAAGGTCAGCTCCGACGTCTCGCCCGGCTGGAGTGGCGTATCGAACTCGTAGATGCGCACTCCAAATTCTTCGTCATGGGACTTCAGCGAGGCGCCGGCGACGTCGAGCGTGTCATATTCCACATCGAAGCTACCCTCGCGCACCCACAATTCGGGGATTGCCTCGTCCGTGTCGTTGACCAGCGCGTAGCGGCCCTCGACCTTGAGACGGCGATCGTCGGGGAAGAGGTCGACGTCGAGCTTCACGTCGGTGACGATCGGTTGGACGACATCCTCATATTTGAGATATTTCTTCTCGTAATCGGCGAGCAGTTTCTCGTTCTCGTCGCTGGTGCGATACTCGTTGAGCACCTTGATATTGTGGTGGGCAAAGGCGCCCAGCGAGACGATCGAGACGAGCGCGACGGCGAAGATGGCAAGCACGCTCTTGCTGGCGCCGCTATTGCGGAGCCGCTTGAAGCGCGACTTGAGCGCGAGGTCGGTACCGCGCGGCCACAAGAGATGCGCCACGAGCGCCAGCACCACCGCCCATGCCGCCCAATAGGCCTGCATGATGCGCGCGCCGAATTCGAACGGGGCCGGGTCGACCATGTCGGACAAGGGGACCGACGGGCCCGCACCATAAATGTAGAGCGGGTTGGTGTAGCCCCAGCTCGACAGGACGATCGTACCGAGGAACCAAGCGAGGATGAGGCCCCAGCCGACATATTTGTTGGGGCTCAGCACCTGGATGACGACTGCGAGTACCGCGATCAACGCCGCGTCGACTGCTGCGGGCAGAATAAACCACCCAATATAGCGGCCGATGCCGAGATCGGGGGCGCCGGCGGTCAGCTGGTAGAGCAGGCCAGTGAGCATGCCCGAGACGTTGACCAGGACGATCACGAGGAAGACCGCGATGATCTTCGGCAGGGTCATGGCCCAGGCCGGGACCGGGGCACTGTCGACGATCTCGCCAAGCTTGTGGTCGCGTTCGCGCCACACCGTCTCGCCGCCGTAGAAGGCCGCGATGATGAGGATGAAGATCGCGAAATTGTCGCGCACCTGCGAGATGGTGTCGGCAACGGTGGCATAGTTGCCCGCGCCGTAGAGCTGGTTGCCGCCCCACAGCGCACTGGCGGTGAAGCCGACCGCGATGAGCATGAGGATCAAGAGTCCGGGGCTGCGTAGGATCAGCTTCACCTCGACCCGCAGGCGGGCGACGAATTGCGACCAGGCGCTGATCGATCCGTCCTTGGCGGTGATCGATGCGCCGCCACGGGTCGGCTCGATGCTGGCGAACTTCTCTTCTTTCGCCTTGGCCTTGGCGAGCTTCTTCAGCTTCCGCTTCGAGGCGGGCTTTTCCGACAGGCTGAAGCGCCACATGGTGATGGCGAGGAAGACCATGCCGAGAATAATCACGAAGACGCGATTGAACAGCATCAGCCCGGCGAGCGGGACGAGGCGGTTATTCTGTTCGAACGCGGTCCAGTAGCGCGTGGCCTCACCGAATGCGCCCATGCCAAGCGGCTCGAACCGCGCGAAGGTCGGGCGCAGGTCGGGATTGCCGCCCGCGACCGACGTGACGATAAGATAGCCGACCACGAAGCCGACCACACCGATATAGGTCCACATCATCGAGCGGGTGAGCGTCGCGAGCATGAACAGGAAGGCGCTGGCAATGAAGATGTTGGGCAGCGCCATCGTGAGATAGGGCCAGAGATAGTAAGTCGCGTTCTGCGGCCCGACGAGCTCGGCATCGACCCAAGGCATCAGCGTGCCGATGAAGGCACCCAGCGGGACGATCAGGAAGCCGAGCGCGGCGGCACCGTAGCCACCGAGGAAGCGGCCGAGCACCATCTGCCGCTCGGTCACCGGGGTCGCGCGCACGATCGGGGCGTAGCCGGTCGTGTCGTCGCGGATGATCGCGTTTGCGACGAAGGCGGTGACGACCATCAGGTAGAAGATCGAGGCCGCGCCCGTCAGGACGTGAAGTGACCAGGGCGAGTTCTCCTTGAGCGCCCCGCCCGCGTTGATCTGGACGTTATCCGACGCGGTAAGCCCGAAACCGAGGAGGAAAAAAATGAGCAAGGCGACCCAAAAGGTCGGGCTCTTCATGTGGTAGCGCAGCTCGAAGCCGGCGATCTTGGCGATCATGATACTGTCTCCGGGTTCGAGCTTCAGGCGGCGCGGCGCACGTCGGCGAGCGTGGCGAAATAGACGTCTTCGAGACCACCCTGCACGGGCTCGTAGCCGGCGGGCTGGGTGTCGGAGAGGACATGGACGATGGTCTTGCCCGCGAAGAGGCGGGTCGAGATGACTTCGTGCTGCTCGCGCACGGCGTCGACCTGGTCGTGATCGACCGTGGTCTTCCAGACCCGGCCGCGCGTCTCGGCAATAAGGTCGGCGGGCTTGCCCTCCAGCTGGACCTGACCGTTGGCGAGCACCGACATTTGCGGGCACAGGTCGTCGACGTCGTCGACGATGTGGGTCGAGAGGATCACGACCTTCTCGTCGCCGATGCCGGCGAGGAGGTTGAGGAAGCGGTTGCGTTCTTCGGGATCAAGGCCCGCAGTGGGCTCGTCGACGATGATGAGGTCGGGATCGCCGATCAGCGCCTGGGCGATGCCGAAGCGCTGGCGCATCCCGCCCGAGAAGCCGGCGATCGACTTGCCGCGCACGGCCCACAGGTTGGTCTGCTCGAGGAGCGTTTCGACGACGGCCTTGCGCTCGCTGCGCGCGGAGATGCCCTTGAGGACCGCCATGTGGTCGAGCATGTCGTAGGCGGAAACGCGCGGGTAAACGCCGAAGTCCTGGGGCAGGTAGCCGAGGCGACGGCGCAGCGCGTCGGGGTCCTTGAGGACGTCGAGATTCCCGAAGTGCACCTCGCCTTCGCTCGGCGTCTGGAGCGTGGCGACGATGCGCATGAGCGTCGACTTGCCCGCACCGTTGGGGCCCAGCAAGCCATACATGCCGCGCGGAATGTCGAGATTGACGCCAGAAAGCGCCTTGGTCCCGTTGGGATAGGTATGGCTGAGATTCTCGATGGTGAGCATGAAGGGTCCCCGGTTCTTGGCGTATTAGTGTTGCAACACACTTATGGCGATCCGCAGCGTAATTCAAGGGCAATGAATAGGTGCGCTTTTTGCAACCCACTTGCCATTGCCCGCGCGCCAAGCCATCGAAGGCACTCACCGCAAGGAGCCTTACCGTTGAGCCTGCCCCCGATCCTGCAGAATCTGCGCATCCCCGTCATCGGTGCGCCGTTGTTCATCATCTCGCACCCCGCGCTGGTCATTGCGCAGTGCAAGGCCGGGGTCGTCGGGAGTTTTCCCGCGCTCAACGCCCGCCCCGCGAGCCAGCTTGACGAGTGGTTGCACGAGATTACCGAGGCGCTCGACAAGCATAATGCGGAGAACCCGGACCAGCCGGCGGCGCCGTTCGCGGTCAACCAGATCGTCCATCCGACGAACGTGCGCTTCGAAGAGGACATGCAGATTTGCGAAAAGCACAAGGTGCCGATCGTCATCACGTCGCTGGGCGCGCGCGAGGAGCTGAATACCGCGGTGCATGGGTGGGGCGGCATCACGCTGCACGACATCATCAACAACCGCTTCGCGAAGAAAGCGCTGCAAAAGGGTGCGGACGGGCTGATCGCGGTCGCGGCGGGCGCAGGCGGGCATGCGGGCAAGATTTCGCCCTTCGCGCTGATCCAGGAAATCCGCGAATTTTTCGACGGGCCGCTGATCCTTTCGGGCGCGATCGCGCGCGGCGACGCGGTGCTCGCGGCGCAAGCGATGGGCGCAGACCTCGCCTACATCGGCTCCCCATTCATCGCCACGCACGAGGCGCGTGCGGTCGACGAATATAAGGAAGAGATCGTCAATTCGGGCGCCGACGACATCGTCGCCTCGTCGCTCTTCACCGGCATTCACGGAAATTACCTCAAAGGCCCGATCCGGCGCGCCGGCATGGACCCGGACAATTTGCCAGAGGCCGATCCGAGCAAGATGAATTTCGACGGCGCGAAGGCGTGGAAGGATATCTGGGGTTCGGGCCAGGGCATCGGCGCGATCAAGGAGATTGTCGGCGCGGGCGATCTGGTCGCCCGCATGGCCGAAGAGTATCGCGCCGCCCAAGAGCGGATCTGCGCCTAGTTCTGGTCGTAGAGGCCGCGCTCGAGGCGGCCCATGAGCGCGCGCGCGGGACTTTCGGCAGGCATCTCCGCAACCTGGCCTTCGTCGAGGCGCTTCACGCGCTCGTAGAGGTCGGCGCTTTGCGCGATCAGCCGCTGGGCGATCGGGGGCAGCGTCTTCACGACGTCCATGTCGCTTTCGTTGGCATGACCGAGGCGACGCTCGGGACGACGCCCGTCATGGCCTGAAATCTCGCCGCTTTCGACCGCACGCTGGGTCAGGAGCCAGGCGACGATATGCATGATTCGCGTAGTGACCTTGAGGGATTCACAGGCGAAGCCCACTCGCGCGAACGGTTCGAGCGATTGGCGCTCTTCGCGACCGGCCGTATCGAAATAGGCACGCGCCTCGTCTGCAAGCAGCATGGCTTCGGTATAAAGCTGCTCGATCAGGCGCGGCGTGATGCGCGAAGATTCGTGATCCTGCTGTTCCATTTCTCTCGTTTGCCACAGAACGTCCTGCCACCCAACGGGTGAAAAGCGACTTAAGACGCACCTGTCCCCTCGCGGGACAGGCGGGAACCGGTCAATTTCAGGCGATGATGTCGGGGGTGGAGTTGTCGAGCAACCGCTCGATTTCGTCCTTGAGGTGCAATTTCTGCTTCTTGAGACGCGCCAATTCCATCTGGTCGACATTGCCCGCCTCGCGCAATCGCTCGATTTCCTCGTCGAGTCGCCGGTGCTGGACCTTGAGGGCTGCGATCAGTTCGGACGGATCGTCGTCGTTCATGCGCGGATGATACGCCTCCCATACCCCACTGTCATCCGCGATCTTCCGCCATTTACGGTGAAGCGACGGGTTCCATCGCCAACACTGCGTGCCGGGGAGGTTACAAATGGCGCGATTCGTGATTTACTATGCGTCTCTTCAATCCGAACCGGAAAGGAAGTCCGATGGAGAAAGCCCAAGTCGAGGCACTCGAAAAGAAACACCACGCTCTTCACGATCAGATCGACACGGAAGAGCATCGAGTACACCCCGACGAGGATTTGATTCACCGACTTAAGAAAGAGAAACTACGGCTCAAGGACATGATGGCGGGGCATTAGAGCCCCCGGAACGAGCCAAGAAAAAAGGCCGGCACTCCGAAGGGAGGCCGGCCTTTTTCGTTGGCGTCTTGCCGACTTAGTCGGTGCGCTCGTCGCGGCTGACGCGTTCGGTGCGCTCGTGCTTTTCCTGCGCTTCGAGAGTCATGGTCGCGATCGGACGGGCTTCAAGGCGGGCCAGCGAGATCGGGTCGCCGGTCACTTCGCAATAGCCATATTCGCCTTCGTAGAGGCGACGGATCGCAGCATCGATCTTGGCGATCAGCTTGCGCTGGCGGTCGCGGGTGCGCAGTTCGAGCGACCAGTCGGTCTCGCTCGACGCGCGGTCGGCAAGGTCGGGTTCGCGCAGCGAGTCGACCTGAAGCTGGGCCATCGTGGCGCGGCTTTCCTCGACGATCGTCTCTTTCCAGTCCTTGAGCTTTGCGAGGAAGTAGGCGCGCTGCTGCACCCCCATGAATTCTTCCTTTTCGGACGGGCGATATCCCTCGTCCAGGACCAGTTCGTCGAACTTTTCGACGCCATTGAGATCATTGAGAGCCGTAGCCAAAAGTACCTCCCCACGCTCGCACTCGCCACAGCCGCGAAGAGCCATTCCAGCGCAGCCGGCGAGGCCTAAAAAAGCAGGTTTTCCGGATACTTGCGTTGGGCAAACCTGCGCCCCGAGGCTCCTGTACATAAACGATAGATCATTAACAAGCGCTGACGTTTGCAAGGTTAACGTTTCACCGAGAATGTGTTGCGGAGATCACGCACCGATACGGTGTCGCAAAGCCGTAACGAGCGCGTGCTTGCGGGAAAAGCGTCCAAGCGGGCATGAGGGCGACATGCGAATACTTCTGACCAACGACGACGGCATCCACGCACCGGGACTCGAAGTTCTCGAACGACTCGCGGCGCCATTGGCGAGCGAGCTGTGGATCGTCGCGCCCGCCGAGGAGCAGTCGGGCGCCGGCCACAGCCTGACGCTCCACTCGCCCCTGCGGATCCGCAAACATGGCGAGAAGCGCTACTCGGTCACGGGAACGCCGACCGATGCCGTGATGCTTGCGCTTGGCAAGCTGATGAAGGGCAACTGGCCCGACCTCATCCTGTCGGGCGTCAATCGCGGCGCCAATCTGGGCGAGGACATCACCTATTCGGGTACCGTGTCGGCAGCGATGGAGGGCGCGCTGGCAGGGGTGCCGTCGATCGCGCTGAGCCAGGTCATGAACCGCGACGACCTCTCGCTCGGCTTTGCCGCGGCCGAGGCGCACGGACCTGAGTTGCTCGAGAAGCTGATCAAGGCGCTCCCCGAGAAGCGCATGCTCACCAACGTCAACTTCCCCGCATGCGCGCCTGAGGACGTGCAAGGCACGATCGCGTGCCAGCAGGGCTTTCGCGACTATCTACGTCTCGACGTCGACGAGCGCACCGATCCGCGCGGTTTCCGTTACTACTGGTTCGGGCTGGGCCCCTCCGAAGAGACGCCGGGCCACCGCACCGATCTCGAGCGCGTGACCGACAATTATATCGCTGTGACGCCGCTCCATCTCGACCTGACCCATTATCCCTCGATCGAGCGATTGGCGGGGGTGCTGGACGCGAACGAGCAAAGCAAATAGGGCGACGTCATGAAAATCACTCTCATCGGCACCGGCTATGTCGGCCTCGTTTCGGGCACCTGCTTTGCGGACTTCGGCCACGACGTCACCTGTTTCGACAAGGATCATGGCAAGATCGAGAGCCTCGAAAAGGGCATCATCCCGATCTACGAGCCCGGGCTGGAACAGCTGGTCGCGCAGAACCGCGAGCGCGGACGCTTGCGGTTCACGACTGACCTGGCCGAGGCGCTCGAGGGCAGCGAGGCTATCTTCATCGCGGTCGGCACGCCCTCGCGGCGCGGTGACGGCCATGCCGATCTCACCTTCGTTTACGAAGCGACGCGCGAACTGGCGCCAATGCTCAAGAAACCTGTCGTGGTGGTCACCAAGTCGACCGTGCCGGTCGGCACGGGGGATGAGATTGCGCGCATCCTGAAGGAAGAAGGCGCGCCCGAGGGAACGAGCGTCGCCTCCAACCCCGAATTCATGCGCGAGGGCGCGGCGATCGCCGACTTCAAGCATCCCGACCGCATCCTGATCGGTGCCGAGGACGAGCGCGCGCGCGACGTGCTCAAGGAAATCTACCGCCCACTCTTCCTAAACCGGGCGCCAATGCTGTTCACGTCGCGGCGGACGGCAGAGCTGACCAAATATGCCGCCAACGCCTTCTTGGCGACCAAGATCAGCTTCATCAACGAAATGGCCGACCTGTGCGAAGCGGTCGGGGCGGACGTCCAGGACGTCGCGCGCGGTATCGGGCTCGACAACCGGATCGGGCCCAAGTTCCTCCATGCCGGCCCCGGATTCGGCGGCAGCTGTTTCCCGAAAGATACGCTGGCGCTTCTGCGCACCGCCGAAGAAGCGGGTGTGGTCAACCGGATTGTCACGTCGGTGGTCGAGGTCAACGAGACCCGCAAGAATGCCATGGTCGACCGGGTTGCCAAGGCGCTCGGCGGCAGTGTCGAGGGCAAGCGGGTCGCAGTGCTGGGCCTGACTTTCAAGCCCAACACGGACGACATGCGCGATGCGCCGTCCATCCCATTGGTCAAGGCTCTGGTCGAACAAGGCGCACAGGTCGCGGCATTCGATCCGGTCGGCATGGACGAGGCGCGCAAATTGCTGCCCGACGGCGTCCACTATGGCGACAGCGCGGTCGAGATCGTCAAGGACGCCGATGCGTTGGTCATCGTGACCGAATGGGACGAATTCCGCGCACTTGACCTCGCCAGGATCAAGGACAGCATGCGCGGCAATGCGCTCATCGACTTGCGCAATATCTACGAGACCCAGGAAGCCGAGCGGGCGGGCCTCGCTTACTATCCGGTCGGTCGTTAGGCGACGGGCAGTTCGAGTTTGAAGGCGGGAATGTCGGCGGTGATCATCGACCCGTCGGCGGACACCAGCTTGTAGTGCCCTTCCATCGAGCCGCTCTCCGCCTCGAGCGGGCAGCCCGAAACATAGTCATAGTCGCCGCCCGGCGGGATGACCGGCATGTCGCCGACGACGCCCTCACCCGAGACCTCGACGACGATGCCGTTGGCATCCTCGATCTTCCAGTGGCGAGCGATGAGCTGGACCGGCTGGTCGCCGTCATTCTCGACCCGGATATGGTAGGACCAAAACCAACGCTGGTCGGCGGGGCTCGACTGTTCGGGCAGGTAGCTGACCGAGACGCGCACGGTGAGCGCACCGGTCGTTTTCGCGTATGGGAAGAGGATGGAGCTGGCGCTCTTCTGTCGGCCTTCGGTCATGACCCGACAATAGACGTCAGGCGGCAGCGTGCAAGCGGTTGAGGAGGCGCTCACGCGCATCGGCCAGCCGCGCGTTGCGGTCGACGAGGATATGCTGGTCGAGGAAATGACCGGTGAGCGCGAGGCCGTCGAGGATTTGTGGGAGCGGTGCGCTGCCGCCCTCGACCAGGAATGGAGGAAGCGGAAGGAGTTGGCCCTTATAGGGCTCGGCGGCGGCGGCACTGACGGCCCTACCTGTCTTGGGACTGACGACAGCGAGATTGCCGACCTCACCGGTGACGGCGCACGCATCGAGGTCGAGCCCGAAGCCGAGTTCCTTGAGCAGCAGCAATTCATAGCGGACGAGCGCGGTGCCCCATTTCGAGGCGGCGGGCGCGTTTTCGATAGCGTCGAACAGCGCCGACAGCGCGGCGTGGAGGCGCGGGAATGGCTGTTCTTCAGGCAGCGCGGACGCGGTCAGCGCGCTAACCCAGGCGATGGCGGCGGCAGGGAGCGGCTCGGTCAGAAGCGGGCCGCGGCTGTGCGAGAGCTCGATGCTGCCTTGCGCCAGTTGGGTGTCGTTGCGAGCGGTCAGCTCGGCCTTCACGACGTTGCCTGCGAGGAGGACGGGGCCGAGACGACGTCCGCGCGCGCCGCGCACGTAGGCGGCGACCAGCCCCTTCTCCTCGCTCATCATGCGTACGATCGCCCCATGTTCGCCGTGCGGGCGGGTGGCGAGGATCAGGGCGTCGAGCTGGATCCTCACGTCAGCCGCGCGGGTGGAAATAGTCGTGGATCTGGCGCGCAATGGCCTTCGAAATGCCGGGCGCGCGTTCGAGGTCTTCGATCGCCGCGCCCTTCACCGCCTTGGCCGTGCCGAAATGCATCAGCAGCGCACGTTTGCGGGTCGGGCCGATCCCCGGCACGTCATCGAGCGAGGAGCCGGTGAAGCTCTTCGCGCGCTTGGCGCGGTGGGTGCCGATGGCGAAGCGGTGGGCCTCGTCGCGCAGCCGTTGGAGGTAGAAGAGCAGCGGCGAATTAGTCGGCAGCGTCAGCTCGCGCCCGTCGGGAAAGTGGAATACCTCCCTGCCCTCGCGGCCATGGTGCGGCCCCTTGGCGACCCCGACGACGGGCACGTCCTCGATCCCGGCATCGGCCATGATTTCCATGACGGCGGAAAGCTGACCCCTGCCGCCGTCGATCAGGATAAGGTCGGGCCAGTCGCCCTTCTCGCGATCCGGATCCTCCTTGGCGAGGCGCGCGAAGCGGCGGGTCAACACTTCCTTCATCATGCCGGAATCGTCGTCAGTGGCGGCGGATTTGATGTTGAACTTGCGATAGTTGTTCTTGCGGAAGCCCTCGGGGCCCGCGACGATCATCGCGCCCGTCGCCGCCGTGCCCATAATGTGGCTGTTATCGTAGACTTCGATGCGGTCGGGCGGGCCGTCCAGTTCGAACTTGTCGGCCAGCTCACGCAGCAGTTTGGCCTGCGTCGTGCTCTCAGCCATGCGGCGGTCGAGCGCTTCTTCGGCGTTGCGCTGCGCCTGTTCGACCAGCTTGCGCCGCGCGCCGCGCTGCCCTTTCGAGACCTCGACCTTGCGGTCTGCCCGTTCGCCCAGCGCTTCGGCGATCAACGCGGCTTCGGGCAGGTCGCGGTCGACGAGGATTCGACCCGGCGGCGGCACTTCCTCGTAGAATTGCATCAGGAAGTCGCTCAGCACTTCCTCTGCGTCCATGTCCTTGGCGGCCTTGGGAAAGAAGCTGCGGTGGCCCCAATTCTGGCCGCCACGGATGAAGAAAGCCTGGACGCAGGTCTGGCCCGCCTTCTGCGCCATGGCGAAGACGTCCCCGTCACCCAACCCCTCGGCGTGGATGGTCTGCGACCCTTGCACATAGGTCAGCGCGCGCAGGCGGTCGCGATAGACGGCGGCAAGCTCGTAATCCTGTTTTTCAGCGGCAGCGGCCATTTGCTCGCCGAGCTTCTTCTGCACGCCGGTCGACTTGCCCGCGAGGAACAGCTTCGCGTCGGCGACGAGCTCGGCATAATCCTCCTTGGAAATGCGATCGACGCACGGGGCCGAGCAGCGGCGGATCTGGTAGAGCAGGCAGGGCCGGTCGCGATTGGCGAAGTAGCTGTCCGAGCAGCTGCGCAGCAGGAACAGTTTCTGGAGCGCGTTGAGCGTGCGGGTCACCGAGCCTGCGCTGGCGAACGGTCCGTAATAATCGCCGATGGGCCGACGGCGCCCGCGATGCTTGCGCACCTGCGGGAAGTCATGATCGTTGCGCAGCAAGATGAAAGGGAAGCTTTTGTCGTCGCGCAGCAGCACGTTGTAGGGTGGTCGGAAGCGCTTGATCAGTTGCGCCTCGAGCAACAGCGCCTCGGCCTCGGTGCGGGTCGTCACGATGGTCATGTCGCGGGTTTGCGACACCATTCGTTGGAGACGGTTGGAGAGATTGGCGACCTGCGTGTAATTGATCACGCGCGACTTCAGCGCCTTGGCCTTGCCGACATAGAGCACGTCACCGCGCGCATCGAGCATTCGATAGACACCGGGCCGGGCGGGCAGCGTCTTGTGGACGTTGCGGATCGCCGCGACACCCGCCTCGAGGTCGGGCTGGTCGGCGCCTTTCACCGTATAGGTCGCGCGCTCCTCGTTGAAGCGCTCTTCCGAGCGGGGGGTATCGGGACGATCGGCTTTGCTCACGCCTCCATAACTAGGAAGCCGAGCGCGAAGTTGCGAGGGTTATTGCGCCGGCGCGGTGACCCGGACCCAATCCACAAACATGGCGGGCTCGCCGCGCTTGATCGCGTCAACCGTTTCCTGCGGCAGGCCTACATAAGGTTCGTCGACGATCCCGTTGACCTTGCGCGGATAGGCGCCGCCGACGGCAAAATTGAGGATCAGGTACATCGGATTATCGAACCGCCAGTCGTCGATATATTCGATCATCGGGCGCGTGACGCGGAAAGCCACATCACCGTCGACGTCGAATACGATCTCGTCCTTCGACCATTCGACGCCATAGACGTGCCAGCCGGTCACACTCTCACCATCGCGGAAATAGTAGCGGTTCACCGGCCCCTGGTCGCCCGAATAGCCGGTGCCGTGGACGGCGACCCCGATCCAGTCCTTCTCCCCGACATATTCGAGTATGTCGATTTCGCCCTTGGACGGCCAGTCGCCGTCGCCGAGCAACCACCAGGCGGGCCAGACGCCTTCATGGTCGGTGAGGCGGATTCGCGCTTCCGCGCGACCATATTGAAATTCGAAATTGTCGCGCGTGTCGATGCGGCCCGAGATAAAATCTTCCTCGCGCACGCCGGGTACCTTCACGCCCTCGAAATAGCGCGGCTGCAGGACGAGCGCGCCACCCTCAGCACCCGGGACCTCGGTCGAGATGTAGATCGTTTCCTTGAGGTCGACATAGACCTGTTCCTCGTCATTCACCCAAAAGTCGGGGCCCTCGACGTTCCATTTGGTCCGATCGAGTTCTGCGGCATCGAAGCCGTCTTCGAACAGGACCGCGCGTTCGCCAGGGTTGGCAGCGAGAAAAACGGCGGAAAGAAGCGTGAAAAGCATGCCAGGCCCCGAAGTCTGTGAACGTTCACAGTCTTCCTAGGTCAAAGCTTCAAGCTTGTCACGCCGCCTGCTTGGCGCCCTCTTCGTCCGACAGCATCCAGTCCACCGCGGACCGGGCATGAAGCTCGGTCGTGTCGAACACCGGGAGGACATTGGCGCGCGGATCGACCGCGAGAACCAGTTCGGTGCAGCCGAGCACCACCGCGTCGACCTTGGCCCGGTCGAGTTCGGTGAACAGTGTCTTGAACGCACGCTGGCTGTCGCGCCGCACGACGCCCTTGGCGAGCTCGTCGAAGATGATGCGGTCGACCGTCGCGATCCAGTCGGGGGCGATTGGGACGACATCCAGCCCGGCGTCTTCGTAGGGTGTGCGACCGAAATCTTCGATCATGGTGTAACGCGTGCCGAGCAACGCGATGCGGCGATGCCCGGCTTTCTTGAGCGCAGCGATGGTCGGGTCGGCGATCGGGAGCAGCGGCAGGCCCGTCGCGCGCGCAACGGCGGGACCGTAGCGATTGGTCGTGTTGGATGCGATCAGGATGGCTTCCGCGCCTGCCGACAACAACGACAGGCCAGCCGCGACGATCAGCTTTTCGGCCTCGTCGGTCTTCCCCTTCATCTGAAGCGCGGCATAGGGCGCAAGATCGAGGCTTTCGAGCACCAGGCGAGCGCTGTGCAGCCCGCCCATGCGGCGCGCCACCAGCGTATTGATATGATCGTAATAGAGGCGGGTGCTGTTCCAGCTCGTGCCGCCAATAATGCCTAGCTTCTTCAAAGCCCTCTCCCCGATACGCGCCCACAACCGGGGGCACCGGCTGGGGGCTTCAACCCAGAAACGATTTCGCGACTCCCGTCAGTCGAGAGCCTTCACAATCTCCTCGACCATTTTCTTCGCGTCCGCAAGGAGCATCATGGTCGTGTCCTTGAAAAATAACTCATTTTCGACGCCGGCATAGCCCGCACCGCCCATCGACCGCTTGATAAACAGCGTCGTGCGCGCCTTGTCGACGTCGAGCACGGGCATGCCGTAAATGGGCGACGTCTTGTCAGTCTTGGCCGACGGATTGGTGACGTCGTTCGCGCCGATCACGAAGGCGACGTCGGCCTGCGCGAAGTCGCTATTGATGTCCTCCAACTCGAAGACCTCGTCATAGGGCACGTTGGCCTCGGCCAGCAGCACGTTCATGTGGCCAGGCATGCGGCCGGCGACGGGATGGATGGCATATTTCACCTCCACGCCCTGTTCCTTGAGCATGTCGGCCATTTCCTTGAGCGCGTGCTGCGCCTGCGCGACCGCCATGCCGTAGCCCGGCACGATGATGACACGGTCGGCCTGTTGGAGCAGGAAGGCGGCGTCGTCGGCGCTACCCGCCTTGTAAGGGCGGTCGATCGCCGGCGCGCCATCGCTGGCCCCTCCCCCGCTATCCTGGCCAAAGCCGCCGGCGATGACCGAGATGAAGCTGCGGTTCATGGCGCGGCACATGATGTAGGACAGGATTGCGCCCGAACTGCCGACCAACGCGCCGGTGATGATCATCGCCGTGTTCCCGAGCGTGAAGCCCATCGCCGCGGCGGCCCAGCCCGAATAGCTGTTGAGCATCGACACGACGACCGGCATGTCGGCGCCGCCGATCGGGATGATCAGCAGGAAGCCGACGAGGAAGGCGAGCGCGACGAGCGTCGGGAACATCCAGCCAGGGATCGGGTCAGTCATTGCGAACAATGCGGTGATGACCAGGATCGCGCCGAGGATGCCGAAGTTGATGACATGGCGCGCGGGCAGCAAGATGGGCGCGCCCGACATGTTGCCGTTGAGCTTCGCGAAGGCGATGACCGATCCGGAGAAGGTGACCGCGCCGATGGCGGCACCCACCCCCATCTCCACGCGGCTGATTGGGTCGATGATGAAGCGCGGCATGGGCCCGGAGGCGACTTCCTTGAGCAGGTCGAACGCGCCGGGGTTCGCGTAGGCCGCAGCCGCGACCAGCACGGCGGCAAGGCCCACGAGGCTGTGGAAGGCAGCAACGAGTTGCGGCATCGCGGTCATGGCGATGCGGCGCGCGATGGTCAGGCCGATCAGTGCACCGAGACCGATGGCGATGCCGACTTCTAGCAGCGAGGCGATCTCGTGGCTGACCAGCGTGGTGACGACCGCGATGGCCATGCCGCCCATGCCGTACATATTGCCGCGGCGGCTACTTTCGGGGCTCGAAAGGCCGCGGAGCGCGAGGATGAAGCAAACCCCGGCGACGAGGTAGGCGAGAAGGACCCAGGCGGGGACGGCGGCCGCGCCGGCAGCGATGAGGAGCGTCACTATTTACGCTCCTTTTTCTTGTACATAGCGAGCATTCGCTGCGTTACCGCGAAGCCGCCGAAAATGTTGATCGAGGCGAGGAAGACCGCGACGAGGCCGAGCCACTTGGCGACCTCGTTCCCTGCTGCGACCGCGGCGATCAGGCCGCCGACGATGATGACCGAAGAAATGGCGTTGGTGACGGCCATCAATGGTGTGTGCAGCGCCGGAGTCACCGACCAGACCACGTAATAGCCCACGAAACAGGCCAGTACGAAGATGGATAGGATGGAAATAAAGTCCATTGCGGCCCCCCGATACTCGTCCGAATTCCCTTGATGGCAAGGCCGAGGGCCGCTGTCGAGGCCGCATTTCCCCTCCGAACCGGACGGTTAACTGGATTGAAGTTTCCGATTTAATAACCTTTTCTTGGCAGAGGGGTCTCTGAACGAAGGGACTTTATGCGCGCAAACCGCACGAAGAAGGCGCTCGACGCCGGCGGGAAGCCCGTCAAACTGTTCTTCTGGACGGTGCTGGCGGCGCTTGTCTTCGGCCTGACCGGCATGGGCGCACCCCTCGAGGATGGCAGCCGCACGATCCGCAACAAGTTGCACCCGACCGAAGCGTCCGGCGACATCGTGTTGATCGAAATCGATCGCGAGACGATCGAGAATGCCGGCACTTTCCCGTGGCCGCGGTCGCAATATGCGGACATCATCAACAAGGCGTCGGCAGCCGGCGCAGACCAGATCTTCCTCGACGTCGTCTTTTCGGGCCCTTCGACCCCTGCGGAGGACGCTGCGCTGGCCAAGGCGATGTCCGACGCGGGCAACGTGACCATCGCGGCGCTGGAAGAGCGCGGAATCAAGGCCGGGAGCACGCTGCAGCTACCCGACAGCGAGTTCCAGGAAGCCGCAGACATCGGCTCGATCAACGCCTATTTCAATTTCCAGACCGCCGTGTGGAACCTCGCCTTCGCCGACGAGATTGAAGGCAAGACCTACCCCACGTTCGCGGCCAAGATGGCGAAGGTCGATGGCCCGGTCGGTGAGACCTTCCCGATCGATTATTCGATCAAGTTTTCGAGCATTCCGACGGTCAGCGCGCTCGACGTCCTGAACGGCGATTTCGACCCCGAAGCGCTGCGCGGCAAGACGGCTATTCTGGGCACGAACGTGATCCAGCTCGGTGACCAGGTGTTCGTGCCCGGCCACGGCCGGGTCGGCGGCGTCTATGTGCAGATCTTCGCAGCGGAGACGTTGAAGGCCGGCATTCCGGTCGAATATGGATGGCTTCCCGCCTTCCTGCTCGCGATGATCGCGTTCGGGCTTGCCTGCCTGCGTTCGGACCCGCGCATCCAGATCGCGGCCTTCCTGACGCCTCTGGGCATCTATCTCGTGCTGCCGACCGCGACGGAGGCCAACTCGATCTTCTTCGACATCATTCCGGGCATGTTCCTGCTGGTGGTCGGGTTCGGCCAGCTCTTCTATCGCTCGTTCAAATCGCGCGGGCTGGTCAATCCGCTGACCGGCCTGCCTAACCTCACCGCGCTCAAGGCGGACAAGGACGGCAAGGACCTGCCGCTGATCGCGGCGCGCATCCACAATTTCGCGGAAATCGTGTCGACGCTCAACGCGCAAGGCGAAAAGCGTTTCGTCGAGCAGGTCGTGGCGCGCCTGTCGCTGGGGCGCTCCGACAATGTTAAGCTCTACCAGGGCGACGAAGGAATCTTTGCATGGTTCGCCGAACCGCGCACCGCGATCGGCAGCCATCTCGAAGCCCTGCACGCGCTATTCCGCAGCCCGATCGTCGTCGACGAACAGCCTTACGACATTGCCGTCAGCTTCGGCGTCGAGGTCGGGTCGAGCCGCTCGCTCGCCAGCCGTCTCGGTTCGGCGCTGGTCGCGGCCGACGAGGCCGAGGACGAGGGAATCAAGTGGAAGTATCACGATCCCGCGCGCCAGCAGGAAGCGGCGTGGAAACTGTCGCTGCTCAGCCAGCTCGACAAGGCGATCGAGAATGGCGAGGTCTGGCTCGCCTTCCAGCCGCAGATGCGCCTCAAGGATCGCAAGATTGTGTCTGCGGAAGCACTTGCCCGCTGGACCCACCCCGAAAAAGGGCCGATCAGCCCGATCGAATTTATCGCCGCTGCAGAACAACATGACCGGATCGGCGCGCTGACCGACTTTGTCATTGATCGCGCGGTCGAAGCAATTGCGCAGCTGCGGCAGTCCGAGCCCGATTTCTCAGTCGCGGTAAATCTGTCGGCGCGCATGCTGTCCGACCGAACGCTTGCGGACCGGGTGGTCGAGCGGCTGACCCATTATGGCGTGCCGGCCAAGGCGCTCGTGCTCGAGCTGACCGAAACCGCCGCGATGGAGGGCGACGGCGCCGACCTCGACCTGCTCGCGCGCCTGCGCGATCTAGGCGTCCAGATCTCGATCGACGATTACGGCACCGGCCTGTCGACGCTCGAATATCTGAAGAAGGTCCCGGCGAGCGAAATCAAGGTCGACCAGAGCTTCGTCAAATCGATGCGCGAGAATCGCTCGGACCTCATCATGGTGCAATCGACGATCGCCCTCGCCCATTCGCTCGATCGCAAGGTGGTCGCGGAAGGTGTCGAGGACAGCCAGGTGCTGGAACAGCTGACCATGATGAAATGCGACATCGCGCAAGGTTATGCCGTCGGGCGCCCCGTCGGCATCGCAGAGCTACGCCGTCGCCTGCAACGAGACCGCGCGCGTAACGTCGCGTAAAACCCTCACTACAACTTGGTCTTCTCTTAGGAGCACTTGGGCGCGCTTTGCGTAATCATGGTTAATAGCTTGCTAACCATGTCCATTAAGGTTAATAAGTCCCCCTACAGCGCTCTTTGCGCACAATGCACAGGGGACGAAAATGAAGAAGATCAAGAAGACCCAGAAGGGTATTTGGGAATGGCTCCTCGGCGGTGGCTGGGGTGGTACGGGTTCGGGCGGTTAAGTCCAACCTCAATCCAAACAACTAACCCGGCTTTGGCCGGGTTTTTTGTTGCCTGTCATATAGTTAACGGCAGCACGAATTGGCTACACCAAGCTCGTTACTCGCCTGAAACCATCAAGTTTGATGCAAGAAGCGGCCAAGTCGTATGACGGATTCCGGGGCGGA
Source organism: Sphingomicrobium clamense (assembly GCF_019264355.1). Lineage (NCBI taxonomy): Bacteria > Pseudomonadati > Pseudomonadota > Alphaproteobacteria > Sphingomonadales > Sphingomicrobiaceae > Sphingomicrobium > Sphingomicrobium clamense. Next base: position 1,631,381 of record NZ_JAHVAH010000001.1, read on the forward strand.
TCAGTCCCCGTCAATCAGTCAAACCGACTCGGGCGCGACTCGCGCCGAATCGCTCCCTCCGAATAAGCCTGATTTTCAGCTTGTCAGTCGCTCGTTGACGACCTTGCCGTCCTCGGTAAGCCGGATGGCGGGCAGGATCTCGTCCTCTTCGGGCCAGGCCGGAGCCTTGCTTTCCTCGTCCCAGTAGGCGGAGAGGAAATTGTAGAGATTGCGGCTGAACAAGGCAGACGCGTCGCCCGCCAGCGTTCGCGAAAGCTGGACGGCGCCGATGATCTTGACGCCGTGGCGTTCGACCGTTTCCCCGGCAACGCATCCCTCGACATTCCCGCCAGCCTCGGCGGCGAGATCGACGATCACGCTGCCCGTCCGCATGGTCTTGAGCTGCTCGTCCGAGATCAGGCGCGGCGCGGGACGCCCGGGAATGAGCGCGGTCGTGATGACGATGTCCTGCTTGGCAATATGGCTGGAAACGAGCTCGGCCTGCGCCTTCCTATACTCGTCCGACATCTCGCCGGCATAGCCGCCGCTCCCCTCGCCTTCGATGCCCTCGACGCTTTCGACGAAGATCGGCTTGGCGCCGAGCGACTTGATCTGTTCCTTGGTTGCCGAGCGAACGTCGGTCGCGCTGACCTGTGCGCCAAGTCGTTTCGCAGTGGCAATCGCTTGGAGACCCGCGACACCCACGCCCATGACGAAGCATTTGGCAGGGCTTACCGTCCCGGCTGCGGTCATCATCATTGGGAAGGCGCGGCCATAGGCGCTCGCGGCGTCGACCACTGCCTTGTAGCCGGCAAGATTGGATTGCGACGACAGGATGTCCATCGACTGGGCACGCGTGATGCGCGGCATCCACTCCATCGCCAGCGCCTCCAGCCCGGCATCGGCGTAAGCCTTGACCGCGTCACCGCGATTGACCGGATCGAGCGCGCCGATCAGCAGCGCGCCTTTTTCCATGCCCGAAACCTCGTCGGCATCGGGACCTTGCACGACCAAGATCGCACCGGCGCCCTTGAGCACCGACGTACGGTCGCCGATCGTGGCGCCCGCTTCGCGATAGTCGCTGTCTGAAATCCCGGCCCGTTCGCCTGCCCCCGCCTCGACCGCGACGTCGGCGCCCAGTCCGGTGAACTTCTTCACCGTTTCCGGGATCGCCGCGACGCGAGGTTCGTCGGCGGGTGAAGCGAGAACCGCGATTTTCATCAATCGCTGATCAGCAGCAGCACAATGAGCACGATCGGCGCGATGACGATGATCGACCATTTGAGCATCGTGAGAAAACCGGAATAGTTCTTCTCGTGTGCCGGATAGTCCATTTCGGTCGCGGTCGGGTGCGCCTTGTTGTCGCCCATGATGTCCCCTTCGAGGCAAAAATTGTTCGGCGCTGTCTTAACAAGCCCCGCGCCGCGCCAAAAGGGGCAAAAATCGATGCCGCGACGGTGGCCTGGTTCTTAACCTCAATTTCACCCATTTGACCTATATCGGGACACATGACAGAGGCCCGCCCCTTCGCGGACACGTCCGCCAAATCGCTCCTGCTCGTCGACAGCAATGCCGACGAGCGCCGTGTCGTTTCATCCGTCGCGAGCCGCGCCGACTGGTCGGTGGTGGGCGCATCGGATCTTGAGACCGCCCTATCGCTGCTCCAGGGACCGCACGGACGCGAAGTCCGCTGCGCGATCCTTTCGAGCTGGCGCGGGGAGGAAAGCAGCCAGATTGTCGAGGCGCTCTGCAAGGAGCGCGAGGGCCTTCCCATCATCGTGCTGGCCGACGAGGGATCGATCCAGCTCGCCGTCGACGCGATGCGCGCTGGCGCCTCGGACTTTCTCGGCAAGCCGGTCGCGCCCGAGCGGTTGCTCGATGCGCTGAACACCCATGCCGACCGCCGCCGCCCAAAGGGCGAGCTGGCGCCACTGTCGGAAAAGCTCGCACCCGACCTCAGCCTCGAGCAGCTGGTCGGTTCGACCCCCGAATTCCGCTCGGCTTCCGCCGTCGCGGCCAAGGCTGCGCGTAACCGCCTACCGCTGATCATCACGGGCGAGAGCGGGACGGGCAAGGAAACCGTCGCGCGCGCCATCCACGGCGCCAGCCTTCGCGCAAAAGGTCCGATCGTCGTCGTCAATTGCCACGCGATCAGCGCCAAAGCGATCGACAGCGAGTTGTTCGGCCATGTCGCGGGCGCCTTCCCGGGTGCCTTCAACGAACGCATCGGCCGCATCGTCGAAGCCAATGAGGGCACGCTCGTCCTCAAGGAAATCGGCGCCCTGCCCGCCGACACGCAGGCCGCGCTCGACCGCGTGCTGGCGACGGGCGAAGTGCGCCCGGTCGGATGCAATGGCTCGAACAGCGTCGATATCCGAGTGATCGCCACCAACAGCCGACAGCTGGACGAGCATTTTCACGAAGGATTGGCAGAGCGGGTCAACGGCACCAAGGTGCATCTGCCCCCGCTACGCGAACGCTCGAGCGACATTCCCGCGCTCGCCCGTCATTTCCTCGGTCGCATCGCCGAAGAGCCGGGCATGCGCCCGCTCTCGATCGGCAATGACGCGCTCCAGGTGCTGATGCGCTACGGCTGGCCGGGCAACCTCCGACAGTTGTCAGGTGCGTTGTTCCGCGCCGCGGTCCATTCGGACGGCAACAGCCTGACCGCAGACGACTTCCCGCATATCGCGATCCAGTCGCGCTTCACCGGTCGCCATAGCGACAAGGTCGAAGGGCTGAGCAAGGCGAGTTCGGACCAGGCGATGGCGGGCTCGGGCCCGGTCACCATCTTCGATGCCGAAGGGCATATCCGCACGCTGGGCGATATCGAGGCCGACCTCATCCGTCTCGCCATCGGCCACTATCGCGGACGCATGACCGAAGTCGCCAAACGGCTCGGCATCGGTCGCTCTACACTCTACCGCAAGCTCGGCGACCTCGGCATCGATACGTCATCGGCGGCTTGATCGCGGCTCGACTGAGGGTCTAGGCCCTCAATCATGCAAACCATCCTCATCACCGGCGCTACCTCGGGCATCGGCAAAGCCTGTGCCGATCACTTCCAAGACATGGGTGCGGAACTGGTCCTCGTCGACCAGCAGACAGGCGACGGCATCATCAAAGGCGATGTTTCGGATCCCGAGTTTTGGAAAACGCTCGACCTCCCGGCGCTTACCGGCGCAGTCGTCAATGCGGGGATCGGCAGCTTCTCGTTCATCGGCGACACCGACTTTGCCGAGTGGCGGCGGGTGATGGCGGTCAATCTCGACGGGGCATTCCTGACGCTCAAGGCGGCGCTCGCGGCGATGCAGCGCGGCGGGTCGATCGTCGTCACGGCTTCGGCGACTGGCCTCAAGCCAGTTCCGATGACGGCGGCCTATGGCACGTCCAAGGCGGCGGTGATCCAGCTGGCGCGGATCGCGGCGGCGGAAAATGCCAAGCGCGGAATACGCGTCAATGCCATCGCGCCGGGAGGGGTGGATACGAATATCTGGGAGCCGATGCTCGACCCGGAGCGTGATCGTGCGGAGCAAATCGCCGAGATGGGCGCGGACGTGCCGCTCGGGCGCTACGCCACCGCTGCGGAGATCGCCGAGCAGGTCGCCTTCCTGATGAGCGATGCGGCGGGCACGATGACCGGCGCGGTGCTCACCAGCGACGGGGGCTTCACGCTCTAGGCGGTGTCAGCGCCTGGTCGCGCAGGCCACGCCAGACGCGCAGGGCCTGCACCGTTTCCGGCACGTCATGGACTCGGATGATCTGCGCACCCTGGTTGGCCGCAGCGATAGCCAGCGCGAGGCTTCCCGCGAGGCGCTGGTCCGCCGGCGCTTCGTTCGACAGTGCGCCGATCATGCGCTTGCGACTGGCCCCGAACAGGATCGGGCAGCCGAGCGAGTGGAACAGCGCAAGTCCGTTGATGAGCTGGAGGTTGTGCGCGAGCGTCTTGCCGAATCCGATGCCGGGATCGATGATGACGTTCGCGCGGTCGATGCCCGCTTCCTCGACCTTGGCGATGCGATCCTCGAGCCACAGCCAGATGTCGACCAGCACGTCGTCATAGTGCGGGTTTTCCTGCATCGTCTGTGGATCGCCCTGCGCGTGCATCAGCACGACCGGCACGCCTGCGTTGGCGACCACCTCCATCGACCGCTCGTCCCAGCCTAAGGCCGAGACGTCGTTGACGAGATGTGCGCCAAGGCCGAGCGCCGCCTCCATCACTGCGGCCTTGCGCGTGTCGATGCTGACCGCATTGCCGCCCTTTACCAGGCGCTCGACGATGGAAGAGACGCGCTCGATCTCGTCGCCTTCCCACACGGTCTGCGCGCCCGGGCGCGTACTTTCACCGCCAATGTCGAGGATCGAAGCGCCTGCCCCGACCATGTCAGCGCCCGCGAAGCAGGCGGCGTCGAAATCCTCGAAGCTTCCGCCATCGGAAAAGCTGTCGGGGGTGGCGTTGATGATCCCCATGACGCGCGGCTGGTCGAGCGTGATCGTATTGTCGCCAAGCTTGAGTGACGGACGGGGCGCGGTGAGGCGCTGCCATTGCTGCGCCATGTCCTCGTCGAAGCGATCTTCGATAATTTCGACCGGCCAGAGTTCGCGTACAGCGACACGGTTTGTGTCGTCGAGGCGGATCGCCTCCACGCTCGCAAAGAAGAGCAGGCCGCCGGCGAGACGCGCGACCTTGCCGTCATGGCCGAAAGGGTTGTCGACGAAGCCCGTGGGGCGAAGAAGCGTGCGGGTCATGCCCCCTTGTGCGCGGCGAGATAGCGCTGGCGCAAGACGTCTATCGGCTTGAGCTCGCCTTCATCCTCATATTGCCAGAAGGTCCAGCCGTTGCAGCTGGGCGCACCCTGCAAATTCTTGCCCACTTGATGGATCGAGCCCTGGTGGTCGCCGCTCACCAGCGACCCGTCGAGCCCGACCTTGGCCTGCCAGCGCCGCTTGGCGTCGGTCAGGACCGTCCCCGGCGGCACGAGGCCGCTTTCCACCAGGCTTCCGAACGCCACGCGCGGCGCGCTGCGTTTTTCGGCCATGGTCGTCATCGCGCTCTCGTCGAGCGGCATTTCGCTTTCGATCCGCTTCTTCGCGGCTTCGATATAATCGTCTTCGCGTTCGATCCCGATCCAGCGGCGCTGAAGACGCTTGGCTACCGCGCCGGTCGTGCCGGTGCCGAAGAAGGGATCGAGCACCACGTCGCCCGGCTTCGTGCAAGCGAGCAGGATGCGATAGAGCAGCGCCTCGGGCTTCTGCGTCGGGTGGACCTTGTCGCCACCCTCATCCTTCAGCCGCTCGCCCCCTGAGCAGATCGGAATCGTCCAGTCGCTGCGCATCTGGAGGTCGTCGTTGAGTGCCTTCATCTGGCGATAGTTGAAGCGATATTTGTGCTTCTCGCCCTTGGAGCACCAGATCAGCGTTTCGTGAGCGTTGGTGAAACGCGTGCCGCGAAAATTGGGCATCGGATTGGTCTTGCGCCACACGACGTCGTTGAGGATCCAGTACCCCATGTCCTGCAGCGTGGCGCCGACGCGAAAGATGTTGTGGTAGCTGCCGATCACCCAGATCGAGCCGTCATCCTTGAGGATGCGCCGCGCCTCGGCGAGCCAGTCGCGGGTGAAGTCGTCATACTGGGCAAAGCTTTCGAACCGGTCCCACTCGTCGTCACAAGCATCGACCTTGCTTCCCTCGGGCCGCAACAGGTCGCCACCAAGCTGCAGATTGTAGGGCGGGTCGGCAAAGATCAGGTCGACCGACTTGTCGGGCATTTTCGCCATCGCCGCGATACAGTCGCCCTCGACTATTTGGTCGAGCGGCAGCACCTTCTTCGCTTTCACCTTGCGGCGGCGCTCCTCGACGCGGGCGAGATGGGGGGCGCAAAATGCCTCGATCGGCGTGAGTTCGGTCATCAGGTCTTTTCCCAAGTGGAATGACCTCCATGAGTCCTCGCCGAGTCGCCGTCAAGATTCTCAACGAATCCAGAGGGTTGGAATTGACGTCTCGAAACCGACTCAAAACACAACATGTTGAGTCCGGCAAATCTCTCAAGACTCAATATCTGGTGGTGTGACTCGAAAGACTCAAATGAGCGAATATTGCGCGATCGGCGCGAAACTGCGGCGGTGGAGCGGGCAGGGCCCCTTCTCGCGCAGCGCCTCGACATGCGCGCGTGTGCCATAGCCCTTATGCTGCCCGAACCCGTAGCCCGGGTGCAGCACCTCCGCCTCGGCCATCATCCGATCGCGCGTTTCCTTGGCGATAATCGAGGCGGCGGAGATGCAGCGCTCCTTCGCATCGCCCTTCACGATGGCGCGCGCGGGCCAGCGCCACTCGTCGCACCAGCGATCGGGAGTCTTGTCGCCATCGATCAGCGTCTCGTCGGGCTCGACGCCGAGCGCCGCGACCGCGCGCGTCATTGCCAGCATCGTCGCGCGCAGGATGTTGAGCGCGTCGATCTCCTCGACCGACGCGATGCCGACGCCGACATGGCAGCGATCGAGGATGCGTGCCTCGAGCGATGCGCGTGACTTGCCGTTAAGCGCCTTGCTGTCGCCCAGCCCCCTGATCTGCTTGCCGCACAGGATGACGGCCGCCGCTACGACCGGCCCGGCCAGTGGGCCCCTGCCCGCTTCGTCCACCCCCGCAATGATCATGTCGTCAGAATACGCAACAGAGACGCCGCGTCTATCCCTTCTCGCCCGGCTTGATCCGCCATTCGGGATATCGCCGCATTTCGCCCGACTTGTAGAGAAAGACGGTGTTGCCATGCGGATCGCGCAGGCGCGCTTCACGCCAGCCCCAGGGCTGGTTGCGCGGCGCATGTTCGAACGGCAGTCCCTTGCGCGCCAGCCGCTCGCACCGCTGGTCGATATCGTCGCATTCGAAATAGACCGCGAAGACTTCCTCGCTCGGGGCCTCCGGGTCGCACTGGACCGAGAAGGTTCCGCCACCTGACGTTTCGAAGCGCGCATATTGGTTGTCGGGACTATCCACGATCTGCGTCAGGCCGAGCTTGGTGTAGAAGTCGACCATCTTGGCGTAATCCTTGCCGGTGATGGTGATCTGGTTGAGCCGCGGCCCCGCGCCTTGCCCCATCCCGACATCGAGCCGCACGCGGCCATGCCCCATCGGCCCCGAACCACGCCCGATCCCCGGCGCTTCGTAGAGCGCCAACCGGACGAATTCACGCGCGCGATCGATCGCTTCGGACAGACTAGCGCCCGACCCGAGGAAGGTCGCGATCGCGCTGGCGAGCGTACAGCCGGTCCCGTGGCTGTGCCGCGTCATGATGCGCGTGCCCTGCCAGCTGGTCATGTTATCGGCCTCGATCAGCGCATCGCCGACCGTTTCGCCCTCTTCGTGACCGCCCTTCACAAGCACCGCGCAGCCGTGCGCCGACACCAGGCTCAATGCGCCTTCGATACTGTCGGTCTTGCCCGACAGGCGCTGCAGCTCGGGCGTGTTGGGCGTTGCCAGCGTGGCGAGCTTGAGCAGTCCCTCCATCGCCTTGATCGTCTTGTCGTCCGACAAGGTCGCGCCCGACGTCGCCACCATCACCGGATCGACCACGATGGGCACGTTCAACTGTTCGAGCCGTTCGGCGACCAGTCGCGCGGTGAGCGCGCTACCGATCATCCCGACCTTGATCGCATCGACCCCGAAATCGGTGATGCAGGCATCGACCTGTTCAAGCACCATTTCGGCGGGGATGGCATGAATGCCGGTGACCCCTTCGCTATTTTGCGCAGTGACCGAGGTGATCGCGGTCATGCCGTGACCGCCAAGCATGGTGACCGTCTTCAGGTCCGCCTGGATGCCCGCGCCGCCCCCTGAATCGGAGCCGCCGATACAAAGGATGCGCGCAATCGTCACGCCGTCGCCTGCTCCACGCTTGCGCAGATCTCGTCGACCCAGCGTGTCACCTGCTCGCTATCATCGCCTTCGGCCATGACGCGGATGAGCGGTTCGGTGCCCGACTTGCGAATGACGAGGCGCCCCGACGAACCAAAGTCCTTCTCGGCGGCCTCGATGACTTTCTTCACGCTGTCCGCGGCAAGCGGATCGCCGCCCTTGAAGCGGACGTTCTTCAGCAGCTGCGGCACCGGGTCAAACTGGCGCAGCAGCTTGCTCGCCGGTTGCTCCGCCTCGACCAAGGCGGCGAGCACCTGCAGGCCGGCGAGCAACCCGTCGCCCGTGGTGGCATGATCGGACAGGATGATGTGCCCCGACTGTTCGCCGCCGACATTGCAACCCGAGCGGCGCATTTCCTTGAGCACATGGCGATCGCCAACCTTGGTACGGGTCAGGCCCATGCCGGTTTCCTTGAGGCAGCGTTCGAGCCCCATGTTGCTCATGACCGTCGCGACGACCGCATCGCCCTTGAGTTCGCCGTCCGCCTGCATGCGCTTGGCGATGAGCGCCATCAGCTGGTCGCCGTCGATCATCGTCCCCTTCTCGTCGCACACGATCAGGCGGTCGGCATCGCCATCGAGCGCGAGTCCGATGTCGGCTCCGTGTTCGACGACCGCGTTCTGCATCGCCTGCGGATGGGTCGAGCCGCAATTCTTGTTGATGTTGGTCCCATCGGGCTCGACGCCCAACGACACGACGTCTGCGCCCAATTCCCACAGCACGGCCGGAGCAACGTTATATCCGGCCCCGTTTGCGCAATCGATGACGATCTTCATGCCGTCGAGGCGCAGCCGGTCGGGGAAGGTCGCCTTGGCGAAATGGATGTAGCGGCCCTTCACATCGTCGATCCGCTTGACCCGTCCGATCTTGTCCGACGGTGCCAGCACCGGCTCGGCCTCGAGCAGCCGCTCCAGCTCTTCCTCGTCCTCGTCCGACAATTTGTAGCCGTCGGGTCCGAACAGCTTGATGCCATTATCTTCGAACGGGTTGTGGCTGGCGGAGATCATGACGCCGATATCGGCGCGCATCGACTTGGTCAGCATGGCGACCGCAGGCGTCGGCATCGGGCCGACCAGCGTGACGTCGACCCCGACGCTGGTGAAACCGGCCTCGAGCGCGCCCTCGAGCATATAGCCCGACAGGCGCGTGTCCTTGCCGATGACGACACGGTGGCGATGGTCGCCGCGCAGCGCGAGCTGCCCCGCGGCCTGCCCAACCTTGAGCGCCATCGCTGCGGTGATCGGTGCCTCGTTGGTGCGCCCCCGGATCCCGTCAGTGCCGAAAAACTTGCGTCCCATTCTTCTCATTCCCTCACGCTGAACTCGTTGGTCAGCGCCATTGCACATTGCAGCGCCTTGGTTAAGGCTTCGTGGACCAGATCGCCGGGAGGGATTTTTTCGTGACAAGCCAGCTGACCGCCGCCGGCGGCATCCTTCCCGTGGCCGAGCGCCTGATTACCGGACTGGGGGACCTCGTCTTTGCCGAAGTCGAATTGTTCGGGACGCAAATCGGGCTGATCGTCATCTGGCTCGCCGTGCCGATGCTCTTCTTCACCTTCTATCTCGGCTTCATCAATATCCGCGGGTTCGGGCATGGTGTGAAGACCGTGCGCGGTCGCTTCGCCGACGACAGCGCCAAGGGCGAGATGACGCAGTTCCAGGCGCTCTCGACCGCGCTGTCGGGAACGGTCGGGCTCGGCAATATTGCGGGCGTTGCCGTCGCGCTTGCGATGGGCGGGCCGGGCGCGATCTTCTGGATGTTCGTCATCGGGCTGTTCGCGATGACGCTCAAATTCTCCGAGGTCACGCTGGGAATGAAATATCGCGAGGAAATGCCCGACGGCACGGTTCGCGGCGGACCGATGTACACGCTCAAGAACGGCTTGGCGCAGCGTGGCTATCCGACGGCGGGCAAGTGGATGGGCGGCCTCTACGCCTTCCTCGCCATGTTTGCGGCGCTTCCCATGTTCCAGGTCAACCAGAGCTTTGCGCAGGCGGGCAACGCGTTCGGGTTCGGGAGCGGTCAGTCGGAAGCGTTGATCTACGGCTGCGTGCTGGCCTTCTTCACCGCGCTCGTCATCTTTGGCGGGGCGCGGTGGCTGGGCCGGGTGACGTCCGCCATCGTGCCGACCATGGGCGCGGTCTACCTGCTCGGCATCTTCATCATTCTTGCCATGGGGTTCGACCAGATTCCTGCGGCGCTCGGCGCCATCGTCGGCGACGCCTTCACCGGCGAAGCGGCTGCGGGCGGCGCGGTCGGCGCGTTCGTCGTTGGCATGCGGCGCGCGGTCTTCTCGACCGAAGCGGGTACGGGCTCTTCGGTCATGGCGCACGTCCACGCGCGCACCCGCGAACCGGTCAGCGAAGGGCTGGTCGCATTGCTTGAGCCGTTCATCGATACGGTCGTGATCTGTTCGCTCGGCGGATTGGCACTGGTCGTCTCGGGCACGTGGCTCGACCCGACGCTTGAAGATATCGCGATCACCAGCCAGGCCTTCGCCGACGTCGCGCCGTGGATGCCGCTGCTCCTCGCCACTGCCGTGGTGCTGTTCGCCTTCTCCACCGTGTGCGCATGGGGTTTCTACGGCAGTCAGGCGTGGGGCTACCTGTTCGGTAGCGGCAAGCAGTCGCTGCTCACCTACAAGATGGTGTTCGTCCTGCTGCTGCCGGCAGGGGCCATCTTCCCGCTCGATATCGTCATCAGCTTCGTCGACAGCGCCTTCTTCCTGATGGCGATCCCCAACATCATCGCGCTCTACATTTTCGCGCCCGAGTTGAAGGCGATGCTCGCCGACTACTGGGCGCGAAAAGTCTGCACTGACGTCGAGTAGCGCCCGCCTATTTGGTGTAGGCCTTGGGAAGCGATGACGGCGCGAGGCTGCGATAGCGATCACGCAGGCGGGTCATCCGGTTTTCGAGGCTCTGCTCGACCCCGTCGATCCACACCTGCTCGGCATTGCTCATCAGCTCGAGCGGATCGCCCGACCAGACCACGACGTCGGCACGAGCACCACGCGATAGCTCGCCAATCTCGCCGTCGAGCCCCATGATCGCGGCGGGTGCCGAGCTGATCATCGCGAAGGCATCCTCCCAGCTCACGCCCTGGTGGCCCGGCACCTTGGTCAACGCGACGAGGTTGCCCGCGTGTTGGCGATGGTTCTGGCCGTTTCGGTTGATGAAGTCCTGCGTCGCAGCGACACCTACCGTGACGCCGGCGGCGCGCAGGCGGCCAATGTTCGACTGGGTCGCAGCGAGCGCCTCGAAGCTGACCGGTCGGTTGAGCAGCGGATCAGCCAAGACAGGCACGCCCGCCGCAGCCAGTTCACGCGCGACCATCCAGCCTTCGGCAGCGCCGAGGATCACCATGTCGAGCCGCGGATATTTCGCCTTGAGGCGGAGCGCGTTGCGGATGTCCATGACGCGGTCGGCATTGACGAGCATGATCTGCTCGCCGGCGATGAGCGGTTTGAGCGCATCGATATCGGCCTGCGTGAAGGTGCTGTCGTCCGGGCGGTCCCCCATGACGACGCGGCCTGCGGCCTGTCGGAAGGCATCTTCGAGGCGCAGATACATGGCAGAACGCGAGCCGCCTTCGGCGCCTGCCCCACTGCCCGAAAGGTCGACATGCTGGAAGGCGCGCGCCTTGGTGATCGGATTGCCGTCGCTGCCCGTATCGATGACCGCGCCCTGCCCGTTGAACATGGAATCGCCATGGGCGGGCGAGACGATGGCGCGGGTGACACCGCCGGCACGGCTGACTGCGATGGGCGTGGCGGTGGGGTTGATCGAATAGCTGACATCGATCGCGGCGCTGTACGGGCCGTCGCTTCCCGTGTCGTCGACGTTGCCGACACCGCTATCGACCTCTGCGAGACCGATGCGCGAATAACCCGCGACGATGCCCGGCGTGACCCACTTGCCGCGCGCGGCGATGATGCGGGTACCGGCGGGGATCGTGACCGAGCCGGCGGGGCCGGCGGCGATGATGCGGCCGTCGTCGAAGAGGACGACGCCATTGTCGATCGGCGCGCTGCCGTCACCGATGACGAGCTTGCCGCCCGTGACCGCGACCGGGTCGGCGGCGGCGGGGGTGGCGATCAGGGCTGCGGCGGTAAGAAGGATGAGCTTCTTCATTTCACGTCGCCTTCACCGGGCTGGCCGAGTTCGAAGTCGGTTACCGGACGCAGCGTCGGGTTGCTGGACTCGTAGAGCAAGGCGCCGTCGATCCAGACTTTTTCGGGGCGGGTGTAGATGCTGTAGGGATTGCCGTTCCAGAGAACGACATCGGCCATCTTGCCTTCCTCGAGGCTGCCGGTCTTGTCGTAGATTCCCAAGGACTTGGCGGGGTTGGCGGAAAGCCATTGCCAGGCTTCGGCGTCGGTAATCTGGAGGCCCTGTCGGCGGCCCGCGGCAAGCGCCTTGGCGGCTTCCTGGTTCAGGCGCTGGATGCCGTCGGCGCTGTCCGAATGGACGATGGCGCAAGCGCCCGCGGCGTGAACGTAGGGGATGTTCTCGACGATGCCGTCATAGCTTTCCATCTTGAAGCCGTACCAGTCGGCCCACATCGCCGCGCAGACATCGTTTTCGCGCAAAAGGTCGGCGATCTTGTAGGCCTCGACCGCGTGCTGGAAGCTGGTGACGCGATAGCCGAATTCCTTGGCCATCTGCATCATCAGGCTCATCTCGTCGGCGCGATAGCAGTGATTGTGGATGCGGATGTCGCCGTCGAGCACGCCGCGCAGCGTGTCCATGGCAAGATCGCGGCCGGGCATGTCGCCGTCGCCCGCTTCATACTTGTCCCAGTCGGCGTCATATTCCTGTGCAGCGATCCAGGTTTCGCGAGTGACCGCGATATTGCCCATGCGGGTCTGCGGCCCGCCCTTGTCGCCATAGACGCGCTTGGGGTTTTCGCCGCAAGCCATCTTGAGCCCGTAGGGCGCGCCCGGGAACTTCATGTCCTGCACGCGGCGACCGAGCACGTTCTTTAGCGTGACCGAGCGGCCGCCGAACAGGTTGGCCGAACCGGGCAGCACCTGGAAGGTGGTGATGCCGCCATTGGCGAGCGCGCGGGTGAAGCTGGGATCCTGCGGCCAGACGCTATGTTCGGTCCACACGTTGGGGGTCGCGGGGCCGGTCGCCTCATTCCCGTCGCTGTGGGGCGAGACGCCGGGCGCGGGATAGTTGCCCATGTGGCTGTGCACGTCGATGATGCCGGGGGTGACATATTTGCCGGTGCCGTCGAACACGGCAATATCCGCAGGGACAGGCGTGTCGGGACCGCCGACCGAACGGATTTTACCGCCGCTCATGAAGATCACGGCATTGTCGATGCGCCCGCCCGCGCCGTCGAACAGGGTCGCGCCGACGATCGCGGTCGGCGTGCCGGGATAGGGGCGGTAGGTGGAAGGATAAGGATCGTCATCGAAGGCGGTGGGTGGCGGGGTGCCGCTCGCGCTCTTCGTGTCCTTGGCCTCGCCTGCCTCGCAAGCGACGAGCGAGAGCGCAAGCGCCCCGCCCACGGCAACGCGTGTAATGGATTTCATGTACGGCCCCTGTTCGTTTCGATGTCGGGATCGAGCATGCCCGAGCGATGCCCAAAGGAAAAGGGGCGGCGCATCGCTGCACCGCCCCCGTTCGTCGAAAAGCGAACCGATCCTAGTGGGTCGGCTTGGTGGTCGGGTGAGTCCCAGCCTCCATCGCTTCCATGCCCGCTCCGGCTTCGCCTTCGAGCACGTCTTCGTCATCCTTGAGCGTATCAAGGTGCATCAGCTTCTTCACGAAGGGCGCGAGGATCATGACGACCACGCCGATGCCCATCGCGTACCAGCCGACGGTCGAATAGACGTCGAGCACGACCTGCTTGCCGGCTTCTTCGCCGACGCCTTCGGCACCCGTCGCAGAAGCGATGAGGCCCGCGGCGAAGTTGCCGGTCGCCGACGCGAAGAACCAGGTGCCCATGATGAGCGAGGCCATGTGGGCCGGGCTCAGGCGGTTCATCGCCGACAGGCCGACGGGCGAGAGGCAAAGCTCACCCGTGGTGTGCAGCAGGTAGATGAGGAAGATGAAGATCACCGGCGTCGCGACACCGAGACCGACCGACTGCGCGCCCCACACGAGGACGAGGAAGCCGAGACCGACCTGGATCACCGCAAGGCCGAACTTCATCGGCGTCGAGGGTTCCCAACCGCGGCGTGCGAGCCACGTCCACAGCGCCGCGAAGACGGGCGCGAGGAGCACGATGTAGATCGCGTTGATCGACTGGAACATCGAGGCCGGAACACCGCCCGTATCGACGTGACGGTCGGTGAACAGGTTCAATGAGCTGCCCGCCTGTTCGAACAGCGCCCAGAAGACGATCGACACGAAGATCAGGAACATGGCCGCGAAGATGCGGTCACGGTCGTCGGGCGAAAGCCGCGCGACGGCGATGTAGAGCACGTAGGCGACCAGACCGAGGCCGAAGATCGCGAGCACCCAACCGACGAGGTCCTGATACTGGATCGCGAGCCAGCACAGCGCCACCATGGCGAGGCCAAGGGCGTAGATGCCCATTTCCTTGCCGCCCTTGAGCGCTTCCGGATCCTTGGGTTCGCCACGGCCGAGGAGCAGCGGCTTGCCCCACATGAAGACGATCAGGCCCAGGAGCATGCCGATGCCCGCGGCACCGAAGCCGTAGGACCAGCCATAGGTCTGTCCGAGATAACCGCAGAGCAGCGAACCGAGCGCCGCACCGACGTTAATCCCCATGTAGAAGATGGTGTAGGCCGGGTCGCGGCGGATGTCGGTACGCGGGTAAAGCTGTCCGACCATCACCGAGATGTTGGCCTTGAGGAAGCCCGAGCCGACGATGATCAGCGCGAGGGCGAGCCAGAAGACGTAGATGATCGTGCCGTCCTGTCCTCCATCGCCCTCGAAGGCCATAAAGAAGTGACCGAAAGTCAACAATACGGCGCCGAACAGCACCGCCTTTCGCTGTCCCAGCCAGCGGTCGGCCAGATAGCCGCCGACGACCGGCGCGATGTACACGAGCGCGGTGTAGGCACCGTAGATGATCGATGCCTCGCTGTCGGAGAACATCCAGTGCTGGACGAGGTAGAAGATGAGCAGGGCGCGCATCCCGTAATAGGAAAAGCGCTCCCACATCTCTGCGAAGAACAGGACGAACAGCCCCTTGGGGTGACCCAGGATGGTCCCCGCGCTGTCGCCATCAGGCAGTCCGGCGGCCGCGACTGCGTTTGTATTGGCCATGAATTTCTCTCCCCTGACGTGCCGATACTGGTGAGGGCACGCGAAATTGGTGTGCGCACCCTAGCGGCGAATCGTCGCCTGTGAAGGGCATTGTTGCAATTCGACGAACGTCGTCCGACATGGATTGCATGACCCTGAACGATACGAGCAGCCTCAAATCCCACCTCGCCACCCGCCGCTCGGGCCGCCCGCGCGACCTGGTCGAGCCGGGGCCGAGCGAGGAAGAACTGGCGGAAATCCTGCGGCTGGCGGCGCGCACGCCCGATCATGGCAAGCTGGTGCCCTATCGCTTCGTGGTGGTGGGCAAGGAGGCGCGCGACGCGCTGGCGGCGCTCTACGAGCAGGCGCTGCGCCGCGACGGCGCGCACGAGGCGAAGATCGCCAAGAGCGTCGCCAATGCGCATGCGGCGCCGACGCTGGTCATCCTCATCTCGTCACCGGTGCGCGATCACAAGATCCCGGTATTCGAGCAGGAACTGACCTGCGGCGCGGCGGGCATGAACCTGCTCCACGCCGCGCATGCGCATGGTTATGTCGGCGGCTGGATCACCGGCTGGCCCGCTTACGACCTCGCCATCACTGACGCCTTTTGCAATGAGGGCGAGCGGATTGCGGGGCTGATCTATCTCGGCACGTCGGCATGCGAGTTGGAAGAGCGCGAGCGGCCGGACATGGGGGGCATCGTCAGTCGGTGGGGGTAAGGCTTCGCGAACGACTGCTATTAACTCTTATTTTTGTTGGGACGAATGTCTCAGCTGGGGTGGAAAGCGGACACCTCAATGCTTTGGTGTGACCCTGAGCTCCATTCCCGTGCCAGAGGCGGTCCAAAGAGCATCGGCATTTAGTGAGTTCGCGAGTGAGTGAATCACTCTCGTGCCCAAACCGGATTTCGACATAGCCTGCTCGGCGTCCAGTGCGGTGGCGGTGCCGTCGTCTTGGCAAACAATCGTCCACGATTGGGCGTCCCCCTCAACGACTACTGTGATGCTCCCTTCGCCGTCTTGGAAGCCGTGCTTAACGCTGTTGGATACGAACTCATTCACGATCAGGAGCATGGCATTCGCCAGCTGCGGCGTCGCTTTGATTGCTTCAACGTAAATTGAAAGCTTTGCGTCATCTGGGATGAGAGATCGCAAGTCTGCCTGCACGCGCTCGAACAACGATCTCAAGTCGACACAATCACCTGATTCCAACTCGTGCAATTCGGCGTGAAGCGAAGACAAAGATCGGATGCGCGTGCCTGCATCGTCCAATTCCATTTTCAATGTCTCGTTAGAAGTGCGACGGGCTTTCATCGAAAGCATGGCACCGATCGAAGCCAACGAGTTTTTTACCCGATGATCGACCTCTCGTCGCAGCACTCGCTCCTGTTCGAGAGCAAGCCTAAGATTAAGCTCACTCATAACGTGTTTCGATAAAACTGTCAGGATTCTGCGCTGACGATCCGTCAGCCTTCGCGGTTTGTGATCCAAAACACATAGGGTCCCCAGAGGGAGGCCATTCGCCCCCTTAAGCACCGCTCCCGCATAAAAGCGAAAGCCTGGCTCGGACGTGCATAAGGGGTTGTCCGCCATCCGCTCATCCTGGAGCGTATCGGGAATTTCCACGAAATCGCCTTGAAGGATGACGTGGCCGCACAGGCTTGTTTCTATTGGAGTAGATCTCACGCCGAGGCCGACTTCGGCCTTGAACCACTGACGCCCCGCGTCGATAAAGTTCACGACCGAAACGGGTGCTTCGCAAATGTCCGACGCGATTTCAACGAGTTCATCGAAAACCTTTTCCCGCTCTGTGTCTAGAATCCCGTATCTGCGGAGCTCTCTTAAGCGCTCCTCTTCCTGGGGGTGCAGGCATGGTTTCATTCAAGAGGTCTAGCAGGATCAGTGAGTTTGTGAACCTACGCTAGATGTCCCGAGTTAGATCGTTGCCAGTCCGGTCGGATCCGCGGTGGTAAGCGGACATCGCTCCATCATCGATCGATCGATCGGTGCAAAAAATGGAAAACCCGACCTTATCGGCCGGGCTTTCCATTGAGAAAGAGATGTCGCTCTACGGGGTTCTAAACTCGAGCGAGTCGTCATTATCCCGTTCAAACGACCCGCAGGCAACGGGCAAGAAGGCTTTGTAGCCTGCGGTGCCGTCGGCCTCGCCAGGTAGGGTCCCGTCATTCTCTTCGAGAGTGAGGCCGTGAATGACGATTTCGGTCCGCCCCAGAGGCTGAAGATCGCCTCGCGTGGCATCTCCAGTAAAAGCGTTCCCTTTGGCACTTAGATCCAGCGTAACTGTCCCACTGACCATACCGTCGCCGTCATCATCGATATCATTATCGCCACCACCAAGTGTAATTATGATGCCGCCATAGACGGCCGCGCCCTCAAGCAATTCCAAGAAGCCATCTTCGTCAGTGTCTTGACTGGCGGTTGGGCAGGCGGCGTCCTTGACGCCCAGCCCATGAATATGAGCGGCATGAGGTTGATCCTCCTCAAGCCCCATCACGTCGTAAGTCACGTCAAGATATCGTCCCCGGGGTGACAACGTCACTGTGCCCGTTACGCCGCTCTCGTTCAGTGTCTGGAGATCCGCGGTATAGCTATCGTTCTGACGCGTGTCCTGCGCGGGCGCCGGCGCGCCTACCATTACGGCTCCAACCAAAGCCAATGCGAGTGGGTTCGTCTGCTTGATCATCTTACTCTCCTGCACTTCCGGGACTTTACGTACTGAAATGCAGGTGAAGCGGGCCCACAGATCCACGGGTCTGAGGGTATTAACTTATTATTAACCAAGATTGTTCCGAGATGATTGTCCGGAGGCGCAGCAACAAGTGCTCATCAGTTCTAAACTTAGTCGCGTCGAATGCCGCCCCGCCTTTTGCGCGGTGGACCCGCCTTGTGTCCGCAGTTGGGTCGATCGCGGCACGGTCGCTTTTGGGGTGGAAAGCGGACTTTCTCGCCGAAAGCAAAATCTAGCGAAAAGCAGCCTCATCGTCCGAGTGTCGGAGGGGGCAAGCTTCTCTCGCGATACAGCTTTCGAGACGCTGTAAAGGCCGTCTGCCCATCACAAACGCCAATTCGATTGTGCGATGCAAAAGGACGATGTATTTGGCAACGATCCGGTCGGCTCCGGCTGACATAGACACGCTCTCGGGCGTTTCGTGGCCTTCATGAGTTTAAGTCGATGTTTGATGCGATTTCACCGCTCGCGGCCGCCCTGCTTCCCTTCATCTTGGTCGGTTTCGCTGCGCAGATTATTGATGGCGCACTTGGCATGGCTTTTGGGGTTATCACCCAAACGATGCTGGTTAGCTTCCTTGGGGTGCCACCGGCAACTGCTTCGGCGAGCGTTCACCTCGTAGAAGTGTTTACTACGGGCACGTCTGGTGCGAGCCATCTGTGGCGAAAGAATATTGACTGGCCGCTATTTTGGCGCCTGGTGCCGGCCGGCGTCCTAGCAGGCGTGCTGGGCGCGTATGTTCTTTCAAGCGTGGATGCTTCGGCGGCAAAGCCAGTCGTAATGCTTTACCTCGCTGCCATCGGTATCTTCCTATTCTACAAGGCGATCTTCTTCGGGCGCCGGCCGCGCGTTAAAGATCCACGATACACAAGGCCGCTGGCATTTATTGGTGGCTTTCTTGATAGCGCCGGCGGTGGTGGCTGGGGACCAGTCGTTACGTCGAACTTGTTGGTGCAGGGGGGTAATCCGCGCACGACGATCGGCACGGTCAATTCGGCTGAGTTCCTTTTGACGCTAGCGGTGTCGATCACTTTCCTGATCACGCTCGGCGTCTCTGCATTCAGCAATGCCGTCACCGGCCTGATCATCGGGGGCGTTATTGCAGCACCCATCGGCGCAATTCTGACCAGCCGGATAAACGCCAGGTTGCTTCTCTTCATGGTCGCAACCGTGCTGACGGTCTCCAGCCTTTTCACCGTCGCCAAGGCATGGATATTCTGACCAGCACTTTTCTACTTAGCCAGATGACAATAAGAGCGGACGATCATGGATGTAGTGCTCATTTCATGGCCATTACCGCAGCCTAGTCAGAAATAGGTAAAGGTCCGCAATTGGGTCGATGACCGCCTGGTCGCTTTCGGGGTGGGAAGCGGAAGTTGAACGCGGGCGCCAAGACTTCACCGCAAGGTTCGCTTCCAGAAGGCGAGAACACGATCAAAGTGATCGGGATCCCGCATGACGATATGGTTGGTCTTTGGCAGCCTGACGGTCTCGTAGTCGGCACCAGCAGCGATCAGATCTCTTTCGAGTCTGTCGGTTACTTCTGGCAAAACATCGTCGTCGGCAAGTCCGTGTATGATTAGGAGCGGCCCACGCAGTTCGAGAAGACGGTTGGTCAGATGACCCTGCTCATAAGCTTCCGGACATTCTGAGGGGAGACATCCTTGGTAGGCTTCAACCGGCACTCGCATTTCGCTGACGTTGGTGTTCGGCGCGAGCATGATGCCGGCCTTAAAGAGATCGTTGCCCTCAATCATCCCACGGAGAGCAAAGTAGCCGCCCCAGCTGTGCCCCATGATCCCGACACGATCCGGGTCGAGACGTTTATTTGTCTTAAGGAGAGCTTGAATAGCCGCAACATGATCAGGAATGACCGCAGCGCCAAATCTTCCGTCTTGCGCGTGTGCGAAAGCGGCCTCGCGTCCGGGCGTGCCGCGGGCGTCGATGAATACCGTCGCGAAGCCTCGCCTGGCCATTTCCATCGCTGCGATCATGGGCCGACCAACCGGGTCAGGCTCCGCCATTTGCGATTGGGGTCCTCCGTATATATGGTCGATTAGCGGGAACGGGCCCTCACCGTCGGGAGTGACGAGAATCGCTCGCAATCGATCTCCCTCGGCGCCCGGAAGCTCCAACTTCTCGACGCTGACTGGCAAGTCGGTAAGGAAGCCGACATCGGCAACAGTGTCTGGTTTGATCGGCTCGCCGCGATAATCGATCCATCGAAGAATGAGCGTGCTCGGCAGATCGGTGATCTCCACGGCGATTCCTTCAGTCGTCATATCGGCAAAAAGAACGTAGGGCGCATCAAGCAGAGAAGCCGTTGCGAGCGTTACGAGATCAACCGAGCGAAGACGGTGTTTTGGCCACGTGGCATCACCGACGGCGGTCTTCACGATGGCGATTTGAGCGGTTCGGTCGATGCCGACGACTTCGAGCAGGATTTCGTCGTCGGGCAGGGAGACTGGCCAAGGGGTCGCGTTGCCGGCATAAGCGTAGAGCCGCCGCTTTCCACTTCGATCGCTGGTCCATAGAAACCGATCGTCATCGATCAGGAGCAACTTGTTGCTACCTTCAAAGCGACTGGAATAGAAATCGCCAAGGTCATAGCCCGCAATAGTCCAGTCCTCGGACCTCTCTTCCATAAGCAGCGTAACCGATCCGTCATCCAGATCGAAATGGTTCAGGACGACATGCCGCCCGGTTCGATCCGCCTCCAGATAACGCAAGCCGCGCCCGTCCGAATCGAAACCTGCGAGATAAAGATAGTCCATCGACAAAGGTAGCTCGACGCGGGTCCGACCGTCGCGTGAGAGCACAAACAGCCGCTTCTCGGGCAAGTCTTTTCCGGCATAGCTGAACCGAACCGTTCGAGGAGCGCCGTCCATGTCCGAAATCGTGCTGGCATAGACCATCGAATCATCGATCATCTTTGCCGCTATCCATCTTCCGTCATCAGAAAGGCGCGCACCTTCAGCCGTCCATCGGAAGGATCCTTCCGGGCCGGCCAGCCGACGGGGGGCCTCGTCGACACGGCGAATTGTCAGTCCGCCATCCTGGTTGTGACCGACGAACCATTGCCCGTCCGAACTCACCGCCTCCTTCAGAGGCGGATGATGAAGAAAGAGGCCGTCGTCGATCACACGTCGCTGATCAATTCGTGCATCGAAATCAGGTGGCGCGGGCATTGCCGCCCTGACCTTCGGCATCAACGGCTCCAGTGTTTGTCCAGCCACTGGTGATGCAAGTCCAAGAAACAGTGCGATAGCAACTGTGCGGATCATACTCATCCCCCATCTTACTGATTGGAGGACACTCTATAGCTTCAACACAGTAATACAAAGCAGTGCTCGCCGTCGACGTGCGCGTGACCAATTTTCATTGGAGGCCGACAAGGATCGGCCTTCGATGCGATGTCAGCGAACGTCCGCAATTGGGTCGTTGGCGGTACGGTCGCTTGCAGGCGTGGAAAGAAGACACGCACGTAATTGCCGATCTGCCTTTATCACGCCGCAATGCGCATCCATAACGCTAGGGCTACCAAGTTGCCGACTACGGACTATCTGGCCCCAGGGCCGCTTCCTCACATCGCTGCTACTAGCCCGAAGCTGGATCGCGTTGATCCAGCCCATGAGGAAGTTATCCCATGACCGAAGGTACTGTTAAGTTTTTTAATGCCCAGAAGGGCTTTGGTTTCATCACCCCCGATGACGGCGCGGGCGACGCGTTCGTCCACATCACGGCTGTCGAAGCTGGTGGTCTTGGCACTTTGAGCGAAGGTCAGCGCATCGGCTACGAGCTGCAAGACGATCGCAAGGGCAAGCAGAGCGCTTGCAATCTAGTCGCGCTTTAATCGTGTATCGACCAAGAAATGAAGAGGGCCTGCCGGCAACGGTGGGCCCTTTTTCATGTCATGGCTAATTGTTTTCGTTTGCGCTAATGTCCCTCTGCTATCGGTTGCTCGTGGACACGCGCCTCAAGGCGGTGCCAGCCCATTGGTCTCTTCTAGCATCGCCTGACTAAGGAGACTGCAATGTCCATGCAGACCGATTTCTTTCTGGAACGTGCCGCTTACGAGGCGAAGAGAGCCAGCGCTGCTAGCCTCTCCAACGTCCGAGATGCTCACTTGCGCGCGGAAGCTGCCTGGCTGCAATTGGCCAAACGCTCAGCACGTGGCGATGATCTTCGAGCTGAGGATGCCAAACGAAAAGCTGAGCGCGCTGTTCTTGAGGCTCAGCAGAAAGCCGATGCCCTGCGCGGTGGTCGAGAATAGACTAGTTCGATCCGGTTTCGTTATGTTTCTTTGGCTTGCCACCCGCCAGCGCCGAATGCCGTTTCGCGACGCGCCGATATATTGCGCGCAAATATGAAGAGCTAGCTGCGCCTGCACGTCTGTTGGCCTGGAGCTCGAGGTTCTGATGTTTCGCCTTCTCAGTCATTACGAACCAATCTTGGTTCGGGAGCACTAGCTTCGAAAGCGTTTCGAGCAATCAGCTTGCGATAATAACGCGCCATGTCCTCATACAGCCATTTCACATCGGGGTTCTGGGCTTCGCTCGCTTGCCTGCGGCAAAGCGCCTCACGCTCTTCAAGAGCTTCCATATCGACCATTGCAATCAACCTGTCCTTCAAGCGTCGATACTAATTCTCCGACGGTCACAGGATGCTTGTCTTAGATTTCGTGTGATAAATTCTTCTATCACAAATTACGACCATTTACCAATCAAAGACTTCTCACTGAAACTATCAACGTAAAAATTAAAAATGCTAGAGACACCATAAATTAAGGTACTCGAATTATTTCGGCTTCCTTAGGAGTTATAAAAATGAAGATGTGGAGGAAATCGCAAAAACTTACCCTCGTCGGTGAGGACGGCGCTGCTGCTTTACGAATTGGAGTGCTCACAAAAAGGACGAGAGATGCGATAAGGGAGAATGGCGACGGGAAAACACTCCCCGACCTGACCCGCAATCGCTTCCTGTAGACCCTAAGTCTTCCGATCGGCCTTCTCGTAGACTGTTTGCGAAGGAGCTTGGGGGTTCGGCCACTCAACGTCGGCTAATGGGTCGATGACCGCCTGGTCGGTTTCGGGGTGGAAAGCCGACGTCCCGTCATACCAGAGAAGAGGCTGAGCACTCGAGAGCAAATCGTAACTTCGTAACCGTCACGAGATTCTCGTGAGTCAATGCCCCGCGCACGACCAGCCCCCTGACCGATCGTGCGCGAGGGGTCAGGCGGGTTCGCCTCGGGCGGAAATCCGCCCGGCGATCCGCGCCTGTTGCGACAGCGCGTCGGTAATGTTGGAGTAGCGATAGGGTCCCACGGAAAACTCGACACTGGTTCTCACGACAATCGGTGGGACTTTGTTCTTGATTGAATAGGGAGGACAATATGCGGCAAGCGCACCGCCTTCGTTTTCCCACTCGACAACCGCTTCGCGCGGCTTGGATACTCCCTTAATTGAAGATGTAGGGGAAGTCGCAAAGTCGCCCTCACGTCGAGAGGCGTTCAAGCGACTGATGATGCCTGAAATGACTGCCGCATCTTCAAGGTGGCGAAGGCGAATATCACGGTCCCTCGTGGCGTCGGCTTTCATCAGCGCGATTTGGTGGGCGCTAAGCAATTCGTTGTGGTCCATGATCCGGCCTTTTCCGATGATGTCGCGAACGCGGACCGTCCGGCAACGCGACGAAGCCGAACGATCCCTTACTGAAGTCTAGTTATCGGCCGCGATGGTCTAGTGACTGCGGGTCTGGTCGTTGCCAGGCTGGCTCATCTGGAGGTTTACTGCCTGGCGCTTGCCGCCGTCGACCGTCTTGGTGTCGTAACCAAAACGCTGGTCAATGCGGGGTTCCTGGTCGGTCTGCTTGAGGTCCGCCTTGGCAAACATCAGAGCATCGCCGCCCTTTTCGGGGGTGATGGTGCCGGTGCCCTTGGTGCCGTCATACGAAGCGATCTTGCCATAATGGGTCATGATGAATGTCTTTCCCTTCGGCGCGTGCGGCCGTGCTTGACCGCTTGTGCGCGGGCTAAGAAAACGAAAAGGAAAGAAGGGAGAGCATATAGACCGCTCTCAGGACAATCGATCGCGCTTGGTAGCTTAGTGTTTAGATGGGTCCTGTACTCCCATTATTCAATAGTGGACCCGAAACGACTTCGTTGAATGGCTGTATTCCCCCCCCCGATTTATTTTCGAATTATAGCGAAATTAGAGCATCAGAGAACCTTTCGCTTTCGCTTGAAGGGAAAGAGGCGCATAGAGGGACGGCTACCAGTCGTTTGGACGGTGCAAGGCCCAGCAGCCCTTTTCCTTTACAGGCGGCTCCTAGCGAAACGCAGCCTTCGTGGTTGCGTCACCCAAGGAGCTAATCATGATCCCGCACACCTTCCGGTTTGGCTTGGCCAACATCCTGTTTCCGGCGCTTCTCACTTCGATCATTGTGTTGAGCGGAACGGCAATCGCGTTCAGCAACCTGTGACCCGTTTCGCTAATCATCCGTTCAGCGCATTTTTCTCCGCCAAGGAGGAGATCGCACTCCAACTTATGGAGCGTGGGCAAATGCTACAGCGCGAAACCAAGGAGGTTCTCACTCCCGAATTGGAGCGGTGGGAAAATGAAGGTGGCCGCCCGCGCCGTGGCAGGGGACTCGATGAACATCGCGTTAGTTACGCTTCGGCGCAGCGAGATCTCGGGCAAACCATCGGCGTGATTGCGGCCAAAGCAAGCGCACTTCTTGACAGTTTCACAGTGGAAAGAAGATCTCCATGATTCAATGTGGGATGATCGTGAGCTATGATGCGAGTTCGGGCGAGGGTCTTATATCTCCAGACGATGGCTCATCATGGCTCAGCTTTTCACGGAGCAGTTTGCGAAATCCGCTCGCAAAACCGCTATTGCAGCAGCGTTGCGTATATCGACTGCTGCAATCTTCAGGAGGTGAATTGATGGTAACGGACATGGAACCACGGCCTCATCAATAATGGCTGCCTCGACGCCCTAGTCGATAGACGCTTTTCGGCTCGAAAAAAACGGCGCTGAAGGGGTGCCAAATGAAAGAAAAGCCCCCCGCGCTTCTTCCGGGGATTAAGCAAAAGCAACTCCTGTTGGGTTTATCTTTGCGTGCGAGATAATTGCTCCATTGCACTTGCACGACGCTCGTATTTCTCGGCTTCTTCCAGCCAAGCCTTCATCACAATCTCATTCTCGGCATTTCGCGCGGCGCCTCGGCACGTCCGTGCTGGCGCGCGCAAGTCATATACTTTCAACGTCAGACCCTCACGCAACTTTGGGGCCTCTCGCTACGAAATAGCATGGCTGCCGTTCAAGGTTGAAAACCAACTTTGAAGCAGATTCGCGAATGGCAACTTCTGGGTCGTCAGCAGAGCGACAGCTTTTGGTTCCGACCACAGAAAAATCTGCACCGGCTTGCAACCCATTGCGCTCCGGTGTATTAAAGCAGCATGACGCTAAAAACCAGCCACGAAAAGCCCGTCTACGTCCGCATTCGCGAGACGATCGCCGACGCGATCCTCGCGGGTCGCTATTCGGATGGTGACGCCCTGCCCTCGGTTCGCGCGCTTGCCGCCGACGAGGGTGCCAACCCGCTGACGGTCGCGAAGGCCTATCAGGGGTTCCAGGACGAGGGGCTGGTGGTCGTGCGCCGGGGGGTCGGCATGTTCGTGGCCGAAGGTGCTCGCGCCCGGCTCGCCAACAGCGAGCGCGATGCGTTCATCAAGACCGAATGGCCCGAAATCCGCGCACGCATGAAGCGCCTCGGCATTTCGCCGGCCGAATTGCTGGGCAAAGAAACGGCTTGAGTATTCCTGCGTAGGCAGGAATCCAGTCCCGTTGGCGCCATGGGCTCCTGCCTTCGCAGGAGCCCATCGTTTCTACGCCAGCGCTTCCACTTCGACCGAATAGAGCAGCTCCGCGCCGGCATTGGCGGCGGCGGTGAGGCCGGCGGCTTCGGGGACGATGCTGGCGTTGAAGAAAGCGCTTGCGGCCTTGGTCGCGTCCGTCGCGTCGTCGGCGCGCGCGAGGCGCTCGAGCAGCCAGCCGCCGACCAATACCGAGCACATGGTGAGGAAGGGATAGCTGCCCGCCATCTTGTGGTCGGCCTCGGCGCTGCGCAGCGCGATGGCGGTCTGCTCGACCATGTCGCAGAGCGCGTGGAGACGTTCGTCCTGTGCATTGGCGCGGATGTCGGCGATGAGGCCGTCGAAGGCCTGGCCGCCGTCGAGCCCGAGCTTGCGCCCGACGAGGTCGGCGGCCTGGATGCCGTTGGTGCCTTCGTAGATCGGGGCGATGCGGCTGTCGCGCCAGTGCTGGATCGCGCCGGTTTCCTCGATATAGCCCATGCCGCCATGGACCTGGACGCCGAGATCGGTGACTTCGACGCCGACATCGGTGCCCCACGCCTTGGCCATGGGGGTGAGGACTTCGCCGCGATAGCCCGCTTCCTCGTCGCCCGCCGCGCGGCGGTCGAGGCAGGCGAAGGCGTAATAGCAGAGCGCGCGGCTCGCCATGGTCAGCGCGCGCATCCTGAGGAGCATGCGGCGGACGTCGGGATATTCGGCGATGGCGCCGCGGGCTCCCTGCTTGCGGTCGAGCGCGTAGGCGACCGCGCGCTGGGTCGCGACTTCGGCGAGGCCGACGCCCTGGAGGCCGACATTGATGCGCGCGTTGTTCATCATCACGAACATGGCGCGCATGCCGCCGTGGAGGTCGCCTACCATCCAGCCCTTGCACTGGCCCTTCTCGCCGTAGCGCATGACGCAGGTGGGCGAGGCGTGGATGCCGGCTTTCTCCTCGAGGCCGACGCAGGCGAGGTCGTTGCGGCTGCCGTCGGGGAGGATCTTGGGGACGAGGAAAAGCGAAATGCCGCGCGTGCCCGCGGGTGCGTCGGGCGTGCGCGCGAGGACGAGGTGGATGATATTGTCGGCGAGGTCGTGCTCGCCCCAGGTGATGAAGATCTTCTGCCCGTCGATCATCCAGCTGCCATCATCATTAGGCGTCGCCTTGGTGGTGAGCGCGCCGACGTCGCTGCCGGCATGCGGCTCGGTGAGGTTCATGGTGGCGGGCCACTCGCCCGAGACGATCTTGCCGAGATAGCGCTCGTTGAGTTCTTCGTTGCCGTAGGCCTCGAGCGCCTCGACCGCGCCCAATGAGAGCATCGGGCAGAGCGCGAAGGCGATGTTGGCGGCGTTGAGGTTCTCCATCAGCGCGGAGGCGAGCGCGAGGGGCATCTGCATGCCACCGGCTGACGCGGGCGCTGCGAGCGACATCCAGCCGCCTTCGACGAAGGCCTGGTAGGCTTGCTTGAAACCGTCGGGGGTGGTGACTTCGCCGTCCTTCAGCGTCACGCCCTGTTCGTCGCCAGACTTGTTGAGGGGCCAGAACTCGCCCTCCGCGAACTGCGCCGCGCCTTCGAGGATGGCCTGCACGGTGCCCGCGTCGGCGGCGGCGAAGCGCTCGGTTTGCGCGAGCTCCTCGATCCCCACGACATGGGTGAGCACGGCCTGCTGGTCGGCGGTGGGGGCGGAAAAGCGCATGGGGACTCCTTGGCAAACGGGTTGGGTGGCGGCATAGCGCCCCTGTGGACCCGATGTCACTACAGACCGAAGTCGTCCCGGCGAACGATGCCGGGATCAATCGCGCCGCCGAGATCATTCTCGAAGGGATGCCGGTCGCGGTGCCGACCGAGACGGTCTACGGGCTGGCCGCCGATGCGACCGACGCGAAGGCGGTGGCGCGCATCTATGCCGCCAAGGGCCGGCCAAGCTTCAATCCGCTGATCGTGCATGTCGCGAGCCTCGAGGAGGCGCAGCGGCTGGGGGTGTTTTCGGACAAAGCAATGGCGCTGGCCGAGGCGCATTGGCCTGGGCCGCTGACGCTGGTGCTGCCGCATCGCGGGGAGAGCGGGATTGCGGGGCTGGTCACCGCAGGGCTCGACACGCTTGCGATCCGCTGCCCTGCCCATCCTGTCATGCGCCAATTGATCGAAACGGTCGGCAAACCGCTCGCTGCGCCGTCGGCCAATGCGAGCGGGCGGATCAGCCCGACCAGCCCGGCGCACGTGCTGGCCAGCCTCGACGAGCGCATCCCGCTGATCCTCGACGGAGGCCCGTGCGAGCGCGGGATCGAGTCGACGATCGTCGCGGTGGACGGAGACGAAGTGCGTCTGTTGCGGCGCGGGCCAATCGAGGTCGCAGCGGATGAAGCCGATGACGGTAAGGTCGAAGCGCCCGGCATGCTGGCGAACCATTACGCGCCCTCCAAGAAAATCCGCCTCGACGCGACCTATCCGGCACCCGACGAGATCCTCATCGGCTATGGCGATGTCGAGGGCGAGCTGACGCTGGGCGAGGATCCGGTGACGGCGGCGGCGCGGCTGTTCGCGGCATTGCACGAGGCCGATGCGAGCCCGCATCCGCGCATCGCCGTCGCTCCGATCCCGGGCGACGGGCTGGCAGCGGCAATCCGCGACCGGTTGCAGCGCGCGGCGGCGCCGCGCGACTAGGCCTCGACGCCTTCCTTCAACTTGTCCTGGAAGCTCTTGCGGAATTTGCGCAGCTTGGGCGCGATGATCGCCATGCAGTAGCCGTTCGAGCTGCCCTGCCGGTTATAGAAATCCTGATGGTCCAGCTCGGCGACGGTGAAGTTGTCGGCATCCTCGATGGTCGTGACCACCTTTACGTCATGCTCTTCGTTGGCGCGCGCGATCGCAGCCTTCGCGGAGGCTAGCTGCGCCTCGTCCTGCGGGAAGATGGCACTGCGATATTGGGTGCCGATATCGTTGCCTTGCCGGTTGAGCGTGGTCGGGTCATGCGTGGCGAAGAAGATGTCGAGCAGGTCGTCATAGGCAATGACGTCCGGGTCATATTCGATACGCACGGCCTCGGCATGGCCGGTATTGCCGCCGCACACTTCGCGATAGGTCGGATTGATCGTGTCGCCGCCGATATAGCCGCTTTCGACCTTGCTCACCCCGATCACGTCGAGGAACACCGCCTCGGTGCACCAGAAGCAGCCATTGGCCAGGATTGCGGTCGCCATGCGTCATTCTCCATGAGGTCAGACCATGGAGATAGGCGCGTTTGCGGCGATTTCCAGTAGGACTTAGTGCCGTCCGGGGCGCGGATCTTTGACCGCTGCCTTGAGCGTCGCGACCTCGAGCCGCTTGCCCATCCACTCGCTCAACTCTTCGAATTTGAGCGGCTTGTCGAACACGATCCCGGCCTTGCGGTTCGAATACCAGCGCACTTCGCCCTTGAGCGGACGCAGGCTTTCGACCACCACCGTCACCGGCTTGCCGAGGCAATATTCGTCGATCGGCTCGACCTTGAGCCCGCCCAGCGAGACGTCATGCACGTCGACCGTGTAATAGGTGCGACCGATGCGCAGGTTGGCTTTGCACGCGACCTGCAGACGCGGCGGGCGCGGCCGGAAACCGTGGCGCGGCTTGCGGCCCGCAAGCATCTCGCCAAGGTCGATATTCTGGTCGAATTTGAAGCCAGCCGTGCCTTCGCGGATCCACACGACGCTCGACGGGATCATCTGCGAATTGAGCTCGATGCTGCAGGTCTCCCCCACTTCGACCTGCTGGCCGATTTCGGCCATCAGTCCGCCGGCGGAGAGGTTGCGTACGCGAATCAGCTGTTCGTTGTCGCCTTCCTGGAGCAGTTTTGCGACGCGGAGCGTCGGCATGACGCGTTCGTCGATGCGGCGCTCGACAGGACGAGGCACCTCGGTCGACAGCGTGAAAACGGTCGACTCGAACGCCAGATTATCCTGTCCGAACGGACGTTTTTTCCGCTTGATCAACGCTCCAAGCATAAGGTTTCCCTCGCAAAATTCGCAGTTCAACGTCCCGAATTGACCACGACGAGGTTAAAAAGCCGTTTCCACAGCAAATATGCTACGCTAAGGCGTTGATATTCGGGAGGATGACGATTCCGTGACAGGGGCGGTCTCGTCGACAATTTTCTAGGGGATGACTTTGTGACCAGGCGCCTGAGCCTGCTGCTGATCGACGACGAACCTGCGCTTGCCCGCTTCATGGCGGATGCAGCCACCCTGTCCGGATACAATCCGATCATCGCCGACGATCATCGCCAGTTTCGCGATCTCTACCGCAGCAAGAAGCCAGACATGATCGCGATCGATCTCGCCATGCCCGGGATGGACGGGGTCGAGCTGATCCGTTTCCTCGCCAGCGAGAAGGCGACCCAGCCGGTCATGATCGTCTCCGGCTTCGACGACAAAATTCTCGACACCGCCATGCGATTGGGCATCGAATTGGGACTGACGATGGTCGGTCCGGTGCACAAGCCCGCGCGGCTTGAAGACGTTGAGGAATTGTTAGGAACGGTGCGCCAGAAACTGGTGGCATGATCGAACCCGCCGAACTCGGATTGCTTGACGGGTTCGAACGGGCCCTCATCAACGACCGGCTTCACCTCGTCTACCAACCCAAAATCTCGTTGTCCGACGGCACGCTCAAGCGCGTCGAGGCGCTGGTACGCTGGGAGGATCCCGATCTTGGCACCGTACCGCCGTCGCGCTTTGTCCCGCTGGCCGAGCGTCACGGCCTGATCGACGAGATGACGCGCTGGGGCATGGACACGGCCTTTCGCCAATGGAAGTCGTGGCACGACCACGGCCTGGAGTGCGAGCTCGCCTTCAACATCAGCGCGCTCAGCCTGCGCGCCCTCGCCTTCCCCGACCTCGTCTCGGATTATTGCGAGCGATACGGCATGCCGCCGAGCTGCCTGGTGCTCGAACTGACCGAGAGCGCGACCCAGCCGCTGGTGACGCTGATGGACACGCTGACTCGTTTCCGCATCAAGGGCATCGGACTGGCGATCGACGATTTCGGCACTGGCTATTCGAGCCTGATGCAGCTTCGCCAATTGCCCTTCAGCGAGCTCAAGATCGACCAGTTCTTCGTCGCCGACGCCTGTTACAACAAGGACAGCCGCGCGATCGTGGAATCGATCATCGACCTCGCCCACAAGCTCGACTTGTCGGCGACGGCGGAAGGGGTCGAAAGCCAGGAACAGCTGCAGTTGATGAAAGATCTGGGCTGCGACATCGCACAGGGCTACCGCATCGCCCGCCCGCTGGAAGGCGAAAAGCTGGCCGACTGGAACAAGATTTGGAGCAAGAGCTGGAGCGAGCTAGTCTCGAACTAGTCGCGCGGCCCGAGCGAGCCCCTCGATCCCGGCATCGAGCGTCGCGTCTTTCTTCGCAAAGCAGAGGCGGATGAGGTTGGTCGGCGGTTTTTCTAGATAGAATGGCGACATGGGCACGACCGCTACGCCCGCCTCTTCAACCGCCCGTTTCGCGAATGCCTCGTCGTCGAGATCGATACCCGATGCGGCAAGATCGACAGTCATGAAATAGGTCGCCTCGGGCCGGATCGACGCATAGCCCGCCTCATCGAGTTCCTCGATCAGCCGGTCGCGAGCGCGCGCGAAGCCGGTCCGCATGTCTGGGATCCAGCCGGGATCGGCAAGACCGTCCGCAACCGCAGCCTGTAGGTTGGGCGGCGTCGCGAAGGTGACGAATTGGTGCGCCTTGGCCAGGACTTCGGACAAAGAGGGCGAGGCGACCATCCAGCCGACTTTCCATCCCGTAAGCGAGAAAATCTTGCCCGCCGATCCACATTTGATGGTGCGCTCGGCCATTCCGTCGACCGCAAGGAGCGTCGTGAATTCGTCGCCGAACAGGATCTCTTCCCAGACTTCGTCGGACAGCACGAGCAAGTCATGCGCAATCGCGACGTCGGCGAGCGCCTGTAGCTCGTTTCGGTCGAATAGCCGTCCGGTCGGATTGTGCGGATTGTTGAAGATGATGAGGCGGGTTGCGGGGGTTACTGCCCTCGAGAGTGCGTCGGCATCGAGCCTGAAGGAAGGGGCTTCGAGCCGCACTTCCACCGGCGTCCCGCCCGCGCGCCGGATCATCGGAGCGTAGACGTCAAATGCGGGGGCTAAGAGGATGACTTCGTCTCCCGGCTCGACGATGGCGAGGATCGCCGAACAGATGGCCTCGGTCGCGCCGCTGGTCACCGTGACGTGATCGGGGGTGATCGCGATGCCGTGGCGCGCGCGATAGTGGTTCGCGACCGCCTCGCGCAACGCCGGAAGCCCACGCGAGGGCGGATATTGATTGTAGCCCTCCGTCGTGTGGCGCGCGGCGGCTTCGAGCACGCTGTCGGGCCATCCAAAATCGGGAAAGCCCTGGCCGAGATTGGCGGCACCGTGCTGTGCGGCGGCAAGGCTCATCCGTTCGAAAACGGAGACGTCCATCTGTTCGTAGAGTGGGTTCATGGATTGTCCAGGAGGGTTGCGATCTGATCGGGCGAGTAGCCGAGTTCGGCCAGGAGGTCTTCGGCCTCGCGGGCTTCGGCAAGCGGTTCGGGGTCCTTTCCGTAGCGCGGTGCGGGTGTGGGTAGCGGTCCATGTGGCGTGTCGAGGAAAACGTCGCGTGCGCGGTTATGCGGGTCGGCGGGCGCTTCGGCCATCGAGAGGACGGGTGCGACGCAGGCGTCAGCCCCTTCGAAGATCGCGAGCCATTCGTCGCGGTTCTTTTGCGCGATGCGGACCGCGACGGCTTCGCGCTGCGCCGGCCATTGCGACGGGTCGAGCGAGTCGCTGAAGAGCGGGTCGCCTGACAGGCCGAGCCCCTCGACCAGCGCATTCCGGAAGGCGGGCTCGATCGCGCCGATCGCGAGGTAGCGGCCGTCCGCGCAGGCATAGGTGCCGTAAAGACCGGCGCCGCCGTCGAGCAGGTTCGCCTCGCGTTCGTCGCGCCACAGGCCCGCGTTGCGCATGCCGTAGAGGAACGTCCCGAGATAGGCGCTTGCCTCGCTCATTGCGCAATCGATGACGCGCCCCTCGCCTGCCCCGGCTGCGACCTCGCGCAAGGCCGCGGTCATCGCGAAGGCGAGCATCAACGCGCCGCCGGCATAGTCTGCGACCAGATTGGCGGGCGGTGTCGGACGACCGTCGGCGGGTCCGACAAGCGACAACATGCCCGACAAGGCAAGATAGTCGATGTCGTGGCCTGCGCGCTCGCTTAGGGGACCGTGCTGGCCCCAGCCGGTGAGGCGGCCGATGACGAGTTCGGGTTTGATGGCGTGGAGGTCGCCGGGGCCGAGGCCGAGCGTTTCGAGCTTGCCGGGGCGATAGGGGTCGATCAGCGCATCGCTCTTTACAACCAGTTTGCGCATCGCGTCGCGCGCGTCCTCGCGGCGCAGGTCGAGTGCGAGGCTGCGGCGGCCTCGTAGGGTCGGATCGTTGGGGATGGACAGGAGCCCGGCGCGCTCGATGCGGATGACGTCCGCGCCGTGATCTGCGAGCAGCATGCCGCAGAAAGGCGCGGGTCCGAGCCCTGCCAGTTCGATGATCCTGATCCCGTGAAGCGGCCCCGCCATGGTCGCAGCATGGGCGCAGCGCGGCGCGGCGGCAAGCCCATGCGTCGTTGCGTTGACGGAACGGGGGGCGCTATGCTGTGTTATTGCTACGAGCGACGTGAGAACAGAGGGACCAGATGTCGGGTGAACCGAAGATCGAAGGCGACCGGTCTACCGGACAGCCGGCAATCGATCCTGATACAATCGATCATGACGACTTTCTGGAGGAGATGATTGCGCGTTCGCCGCTGGCGTCGTGCATCACCGACCCGAGCCGCAAGGATAATCCGATCGTCGCGGTCAACGATGCCTTCATCAAGCTGACCCAATTCGAACGCGACGAGATCATCGGGCGCAACTGCCGCTTCCTGGCGGGTCCAAAGACCGAGCCGTGGCTGACCGAGGCAATCCGCGAGGCGGTGCGCGAGCGGCGCCCGGTGCTGGTCGAGATTCTTAACTACAAGAAAGACGGCACGCCCTTTCGCAATGCGGTGATGGTCGCGCCGATCTTCGACGATGCCGGAGAGCTGAGCCACTTTCTTGGCACGCAGATGGAAATTGGCGAGGATGCCGCGGGCCCGACGCTTTCGGCGCGGATCCAAGCGGCGGAAAAGGTCCGCTCGCTCTCCCCACGCCAGCTGCAGGTGATGGAAGGCGTCGCCAAGGGACTGCGCAACAAGCAGATCGCCTACGAGCTGGGGCTGGCAGAGAAAACGGTGAAAATGCATCGCGGCATCGCAATGGAGAAGCTTGGCCTCAAGAGCAGCGCCGAGCTCGTACGCGTTGCCGTCGAGGCTGGCCTCTGAACTATCGGCCTTTTGGCCGTATTTCCCGGAATAGCGCACTAGTTTAGGAGTTTGCGACAGGCTGAGGTGTCAAAGCCAAGGCTTGTCGGCAGGGTCGAGAGATTTTGTCGGCGCGGAGCGGGTAAGCCCTCTCTCGCTCCGCGCATCGCTCGAAAGTGCCGTTGCGGACTATGGTTCGCAGCGGCATTTTTTTGCATAAAGCAAAATATATCTGCATAAATATTGTATTCATGATGATTCCATGCATATGGGCGCGTCATGAATGCGAAACGAACCCTGATTCTCGGTGCGAGCGGCTATGCCGGAGGCGAATTGCTTCGGCTGATGGCTGCGCATCCGTTACTTGCGCCTTCGATCCTGTGCGGGTCGAGCGAGGCGGGGCAGTCGCTCGGCACAGTGCATCCCCATCTCGCAATGGCCTACCCGGATGCGCAGATCTTCGAATATGACGCGGCGATGCTGGACGAGGTCGATTTCGTCATGGCCGTCCTTCCCCACGGCATGACGCAAAGCCTATCGCCCGCCATTCTCGATGCGGGCGTGCCTTTCGTCGACCTCGGCGCCGATTTTCGGCTTGCGAGCGCCGACGATTATGCGACCTGGTACGGCGAATCGCATTCGGCTCCCGACCTGCTCGACGCCTTCGTCTACGGCATTCCCGAGCTTAACCGTGATGCCATTAAGAACGCGAAAGCCGTCGCTGCGGCGGGTTGCTATGCGACCGCGGCCATCCTGACGCTCAAGCCGCTGGTCGATGCAGGGCTGATCGCGCCGGGCAGCATCACGATCGACGGCATGTCGGGCGTTTCGGGCGCGGGCAAGGCGCCGAGCGCCAAGACCCATTTCGATCACGTACACGGCAGCTTGTCCGCCTACGGCCTGCTCAATCATCGCCACACGGGCGAGATGCAGATGGCGCTCGGCCAGGAGCTGCTTTTCACCCCGCACCTCGTGCCGATGGATCGCGGAATCCTCGTCACCTGCAATGCGGTGGCCGCCGACAACGGCGATCCGCTCGAAGCGCTCAAGGCTGCCTACGCCGACGAGCCCTTCGTCCAGGTGAGCGACACCCCGCCCGCAACCAAGGCGGTCGCCGGCACCAATGCGGTGCACGTCACCGCGCGGCGGTGCGAACGGACCGGACGCATCCTCGCCATCGGCGCGATCGACAATCTGGGGAAAGGCGCTGCGGGTCAGATGATCCAGTGCGCCAATCTCATGCTCGGGCTCGACGAGACGACCGGGCTCACCACGGCAGGAGTTTGGCCATGAGCGTCACCGCAGCACCCGGCTTTATCGCGGGCGGCATGCATTGCGGGGTCAAGATGCGCCGCCGTGACCTCGCGATCGTCGCCACCGACGACGGCCAGCCCGTCGCGGCCGCGGGCGTGTTCACAAAGAACAAGTTCGTCGCGCCGCCGGTGGTTCATTCCAAGGCGCAGCTTGCAGCCTCGAGCGGCGAGGCCGCGGCGATCGTCGTCAATTCGGGCAATGCCAATGCCGGTACCGGCAAGGCAGGGATGGACGACGCAGTGGCGATGACCGACGCGACCGCCAAGGCGCTTAAGATCGCGCCCGAGCACGTCCTCGTCTGTTCGACCGGAATCATCGGGTATCCGCTGCCAATGGAGAAAATCCTGCCCGCCATCGGGGCGCTGTCGAACAATCTTTCGAAACATTCGCATCTCAAGGCCGCGACCGCGATCATGACAACCGATCACGTGCCCAAGGAATCGGTTGTGAAGGGCTCGAACTTCACGCTGGGCGGCATGGCCAAGGGGTGCGGCATGATCGCGCCCAACATGGCGACGATGCTCGCCTTCCTGACCACCGATGCGGCGCTGGAGCCCGGCGAGATGACCGAGATGCTGCGCGAGGCGTCGGATGCCAGTTTCAACCGTCTCAATGTCGACGGCGCGACCTCGACCAACGATACGGTCTTCCTGCTCGCCAACGGGCGTGCGGGCGCGGTCGACAAGGCGGAATTCCAGGCTGCGCTCACCGACTTGTGCAACCAGCTTACGCTGCTGATGGCGCGCGACGCGGAGGGTGTGACGAAAATCGTCCACCTCACCGTCTCGGGCGCGGCGAACGAAGCCGAAGCCCGCGCCTGCGCCAAGGCGATCGCTGAAAACAACCTCGTCAAATGCAGCTGGCACGGTGCCGATCCCTATTGGGGCCGGATCCTTGCGGCGGCGGGCAGCTGCGGCGTCGACATCGACGTCGACAAGTCAGTCGTCACTTATGGTGGCATCGTCGTGGCGGAAGGCGGCATGGAGGTGCCGCACGACGCCGACGCCGTGCTCGCGCACATGAAGGATGCCGAGGCCGAGATCGCAATCGATCTTGGTGTCGGCGACGCGTCGACGACGACGATCGGGATCGATCTCGGCCCCGGCTACATCAAGGAAAACGTGGTGACCTCATGACCCAGCATTCGCGCCTTCACGGGCTCACCCCGGCCGACACCGCCAATATTCTCGTCGAGGCCCTCCCCTATGTGAAGGGATTTGCGGGCAAGACGATCGTCGTGAAGCTGGGCGGCAACGCCATCGACGCAGAGGTCGACAAGGCGCTCGCGCAGGACGTGCTGTTGCTGCGCCAGGTGGGCGTGCGCTGCATTGTCGTTCATGGCGGCGGGCCGCAGATCGACGAGACGCTTCAGGCCTTCAACATCGAGCGCAAATTTGTCGACGGCCTGCGCGTGACCGATGCCGATACGCTCCAGGCGGTGCGCATGACGCTGGTCGGCAAGGTCAATCGCGATCTCGTCGCCAAGTTCAACGTCGAGGCGGCCGACAATCCGGTCGCGGTCGGCGTCTCGGGCGAGGATGGCGGGCTGCTCGTGGCACGCCAAGTGAAGAGCGAGCTGGGCTTTGTCGGCGAGGTCGAGCAGGTGCGCGCGTCGGTGTTGACACGGCTGCTCGACGAGGGACTGGTGCCGGTCGTCTCCACCGTCGGCGCCGATCGCAGCGGCCAGCCCTACAACATCAATGCCGACGCCGCGGCCTGCGCCATTGCCGCCGCCGTGGGTGCGGAGAAGATCGTCTACCTCACTGCAGCCCCGGGCCTACTCGAAGATCCCTCGGATCCCGACAGCCTGATTCCCCGCCTCTTGGCGAGCGAGGCCGAGGACATGATCGCATCGGGCAAGATCGGCGACGGAATGATCCCCAAGCTGACCGCGTGCATAAGTGCCGTGCTCGAAGGCGTGCCGCGCGCGCACATCCTCGACGGACGCATCGCCCATTCGCTGCTCATCGAGATGCTGACCGACGAGGGGATTGGCACCATGATCGTCAAAGGAGGATCCCATGCTGACGCTGGCTGAAATGTCGCGCGAGACGATCGAGGCGATGCTGTCGCTGGCGGAGGGCGATTGCGGCCGACCGCTCGAAGGCAAGGGCGTCGCGCTCCTGTTCGAAAAGCCGTCCGCACGAACGCGTCATTCGATGGAGATGGCGGTGGTCGCGCTGGGCGGCCACCCGGTCTATGTCCGCGCCGACGAAGTCGGGATTGGCGGGCGCGAGAGCGTGGAGGACATCGCGCGCACGCTGGCCTGCTACCACGCCATCGTCGCGGCGCGGGTGAAGGATCATGGCGTGCTCGAAGCCATGCAGGCCGCGACCCAGGAAACGCCCGTCCTCAACATGCTGTCTGACATCGCGCACCCGCTCCAGGGTCTGGCCGACCTGTTAACGATCAAGCAGCTGCGCGGGTCGATTGAAGGCGCGAAGATTGCCTTCATCGGCGACGGCAACAACGTCGCGCGTAGCCTTGCCGAGGGGGCATCGAAGTTGGGCGCCGAGTTCGTGCTCGCCGCGCCCGAGGGTTATGCGTTCGAAGAGGCCACTGCCTCACTTCCCAGCGTCAGCCAGACCGACGATCCGGCGGCGGCAACTCAGGGTGCGGACTTCGTCTACACCGACGTGTGGGTGTCGATGGGACAGGATGGTGAAGGCGAGGCACGGCGAGAGGCCTTCCTGCCCTACCAGGTCGACGAAGCGCTCATGGCGCATGCGGACGAGGACGCCAAATTCCTCCATTGCCTGCCTGCCATTCGCGGGCAGGAAGTGAGCGCTTCGGTCATCGACGGACCGCAAAGCGCCGTGTGGCGGCAGGCGGAAAACCGGCTACACAGCGCACGGGGCGCGATGGCCTATCTGTTGGGAGTACAGCCATGAGCAAGGTCGAGGATCGGCGCAGGGCGCTTGCCGCCATGTTGCGCGAGGGCGGCGCGGCGAGCCAGGAAGAGCTGGTCGCCAAGCTGGCGCAAGCGGGGCACCCGACGACGCAGGCTACGGTCAGCCGCGACCTCGATGCGATCGGCGCGGTCAAGGGACGCAAGGACGGCAAGACCGCCTACCTGCTTTCCGACCAATTGGGCGAACTGGACGCGCGCGGCGAGGCACTCGACCGTATCCTCGGCGAATGGCTCCATTCTGCGGAATCGGCCGGCAACATGGTCGTGCTGCGATCGCGACCCGGCTCTGCCCATATCATCGGCGCGGCGCTCGACGCAGCGGCGCTGACTGAAATTGCCGGCACGATCGCCGGTGACGACACGCTTTTCATTGCCGTGCGCGACGGGTCCGACCCTGCACGGCTTGCGACCAAGTTGAAGAATTGACTATGACCAAGACCCCCAAGAAGATCGTGCTTGCCTATTCGGGCGGGCTCGACACGTCGATCATGCTGAAATGGCTCCAGACCGAATATGGCGCGGAGGTCGTGACCTTCACCGCCGACCTAGGCCAGGGCGGCGAGATTGAGGAAGCGCGCCACAAGGCCGAGCTGCTCGGTATCAAGCCCGAGAATATCTTCATCGAGGATCTGCGCGAGGAATTCGTGCGCGACTTCGTTTTCCCGATGTTTCGCGCCAATGCGCTCTACGAGGGCCAGTATCTGCTGGGCACCTCGATTGCGCGGCCGCTCATTTCCAAGTGGCAGGTCGATATCGCGCAGAAGGTTGGCGCGGACGCGGTGTGTCACGGCGCGACCGGCAAAGGGAACGACCAGGTCCGGTTCGAGCTTGGCTACTACGCGCTCAAGCCGGACATCAAGGTCATCGCCCCGTGGCGCGACTGGGAATTCAAGTCGCGCGGCGACCTGCTTGCCTTTGCCGAAGAGCACCAGATCCCCATCGCCAAGGACAAGCGCGGCGAGGCGCCCTTTTCGATCGACGCCAATTTGCTGCACAGTTCATCCGAGGGGCGCGTGCTCGAGGATCCGGCGCTCGATGCGCCCGATTATGTGTTCCAGCGGACCGTCTCGCCCGAAGACGCGCCCGATACGCCGACGGTCATCACCATCGGGTTCGAGAAGGGCGATCCGGTCTCGATCGATGGCGAGAAGCTGTCGCCCGCGACCCTGCTCGCCAAGCTCAACGAATTGGGTGGTGCAAACGGGATCGGGCGGCTCGACCTGGTCGAGAACAGGCAGGTCGGGATGAAGTCGCGCGGTATTTACGAAACGCCGGGCGGCACCGTGCTGCTCGCCGCGCGGCGCGGGATCGAGAGCATCACGCTCGATGCCGGGGCGATGCACCTCAAGGACGAGCTGATGCCGACCTATGCCAAGCTGGTCTATGACGGCTTCTGGTTCTCGCCCGAGCGCGAGATGTTGCAGGCGGCGATCGATGCCAGCCAGGGGCCAGCGACGGGCGAAGTGACGGTGAAGCTCTACAAGGGCAACGCGACCGTCATCGGGCGCTCAAGCCCCTACTCGCTCTACGACGAGGATCTCGTGACGTTCGAAGAGGGGAAAAGCGATTATGACCAGAAGGACGCGGAAGGCTTTATCAAGCTGCGCGCGCTCCGGCTGCGGACGGTCGCGCAGCAGCGGGCGAAGATAACATGAGCGATGCCAACACCATGTGGGGCGGCAGGTTCGCCGGAGCGCCGGACAAGGTGATGGAAGCCATCAACGCATCCATCTCGTTCGACAAGCATCTTTGGCGGCAGGATATTCGCGCGAGCAAGGCGCATGTTGCGATGCTTGCTGCGCAGGACATCATCGATGCGGAAGCGGCTGAACGGATCTCCGGTGGGCTCGATGCGATCGCGGCGGAATATGAGGCCGAGGGCGTGACGGAGAACCCCGCGCTCGAGGACATCCACATGCATGTCGAGGCGCGGCTCAAGGAGCTGATCGGCGTTGATGCCGGGCGGCTGCACACCGCGCGAAGCCGCAACGACCAGGTCGCGACCGATTTCAAATTGTTCGTTCGCGAAGCGTGCGATGAGGCGGACGCACTATTGAAGGCGCTGCAGTCAGCGCTGCTCGACCGTGCGGAAGAGCATGCCGACACGATCATGCCGGGCTTCACCCATCTCCAGTCTGGCCAGCCGGTGACGCTTGGTCATCACCTGATGGCCTATGTCGAGATGCTGGCGCGCGACCGTTCGCGCTACACGGATGCGCGGAGGCGGATGAACCTGTGTCCGCTGGGCACCGCGGCGCTGGCAGGCACCCCCTACCCGGTCGATCGCGACGCGACGGCGGAGGCGCTGGGTTTCGACGGACCGGCGCGCAATTCGATCGACGCGGTGAGCGACCGCGACTTCGCGCTCGATTACCTCATGGCCTCGACCACCTGCGCGCTGCATCTGTCGCGGCTGGCGGAGGAGATCGTGATCTGGGCGAGCCAGCCTTTTGGCTTCGTGAAGCTGCCCGACGCGTGGTCGACCGGAAGCTCGATCATGCCGCAGAAGCGCAATCCCGATGCCGCCGAACTGGTGCGTGGCCATTCGGGGCGCGTCCTTGGCGCGATGGTGGGCATGGCGACGATGCTCAAGGGCTTGCCGCTCGCCTATGCCAAGGACTTGCAAGACGACAAGCCGCCGGTGCTCGAGGTGCGCAAACTGCTGACGCTGTCACTGGAAGCAATGCGCGGGATGATGGCGGAGATCAAATTCGTGCCGGATAAGTTGCGCGCTGCAGCGGCGAGCGGGCACGCCACGGCCACCGACCTTGCTGACTGGCTGGTGCGCGAGAGAGGAGTGCCGTTCCGCGATGCGCATCATATCGCAGGTAGTGCAGTTGCGGCCGCAGAGGCGAAAGGCGTCAATCTCGTCCAGCTGACTGTCGAGAACCTCAAGGCGATCGACGAACGGCTCGACGAGACCGCGCTCGACGTGATGACGCTCGAAGCGTCGGTTGCGAGCCGCACGAGCTTCGGCGGCACCGCCCCGGCGCGGGTGCGCGAGGCGGTGGCCGAAGCCCGCAAGTCGCTCGACTAGCGAAGCGTCCGCGCCATCCGGCTCATCAGCGCCGAGAGCGCCGCCACCCGCTTGGCATCAGCGCCCGAACCTTCCGGAAGATCACGCGCAGCCGCCACCAGCCGTGCCGCCGCAGCCGCATCGCTGCTGCCCGTCTCGATCGGCGCGATCGCGCTGTTGAGCGCCTCGATCATCGCGATGTGCGTCGCGGCGTCGATGGCGTTGGAGCGCAGCAGCTGGTCGACATAGGCCTTGCCGATCACGGGATGATCGGGCCAGCTAACCGCGAACTGGTTCTGCGGATTCACGATGTCGCCCATGATCGCCATTTCGGCGGCTGCGATTTCATTGGCGCTCATCATCTCCGACGGTGCCAACTTGAACACGTCGAGCCCGCGCACCATCGCCGAAGCGTAGATCGCGCCGTCATACCAATAGGTAGACCAGTAGCCGCCGCCGACCATCTGTTTGCCGTCGAGCGGCCCGCGGTCGAAATAGGCGATCTCCACGGCGTCCCCTTCGTCAGTGAAGTCGCTGATCGACATGCCGCCCTGATACCAGGCCTGCGCGAAGATATCGCGACCCGGGACCGGGACGATCGAGCCATTATGCGCGACGCAATTTTGAAGCTCGTCCTGCGCGGCGCGAAGCTTGTAACCGCCCTGATGCTTCAGCTCGGAGCCTTCGATCCGGTAGATGGCGTTGGCACCCCAATTTTTGGGATCCTGCGGGCGACAGCGCGGACG
Organism: Sphingomicrobium clamense; assembly: GCF_019264355.1. Classification (NCBI taxonomy): domain Bacteria; kingdom Pseudomonadati; phylum Pseudomonadota; class Alphaproteobacteria; order Sphingomonadales; family Sphingomicrobiaceae; genus Sphingomicrobium; species Sphingomicrobium clamense. Next base: position 1,673,437 of record NZ_JAHVAH010000001.1, read on the forward strand.
CGTGCCCCCGCCCCACTCGTCGGTGAAGATCACCTTGGTGCCGTCATTGTTGAATGTCGCCGAGTGCCAATAGGCGAAGCCCGGATCGACTACCGCGTCGAGCCGCTTGGGCGCGCGGCGATCCGAAATGTCCAGCAGGATGCCGTTGCCCGAGCAAGCGCCGCCCGCAATGTCCTTGTCGGGGAAAGCGGTAATGTCGTGGCAGTGGTTGGTGACGCTGGTGTCCTGCGTATCGTCACCATGGTCACCCCCGCGCCACAGGCCGGCGGGCGCACCCGTTTCGAGATCGGCGAAAATGCGCGGGCTCGACAGGACGCGCGACTTGGACGGATCGGCGATCGGAATTTCGATGATGTCGATCGAGAAGTAGCTGGTGTCGGGATCGCCCGGCAGGCCGATGACGCAACCCGGCAGTTCTTCCTCGGGCCGCACGCCCGCAGCGCCCGAGTTATAGACCAGGATCATGCCGTCCTCGCTGCCATCGCTCACGACCGAATGGGTGTGCGAGCCACGGCAGGTCTGGACCTGGCCGACCTGCTTGGGCGCGGTGAGGTCCGAGATGTCGAAAATGCGGACGCCGCGAAAGCGTTCGTCGGAAATGCGCTCGGCATTGCCCTGCAGTCCGCAATCGATGCGCCCCGCATTGCTTTCGACCGACATGATAAGCAGATCGCCGACGATCGAGACGTCGCCCTGCCCGCCGGGACACACGACGCTGGTCATCAGCGTCGGTACGCCGGCATCGTCGAGATCATAGATATTGTAGCCGTGGAAGCTGCCGACGAAGAGCTTGCCGTCGGCAAAGGCCATGTCGCTATTCCAGAAGTTCATCGGGCTGGAACGCGGAACATATTGCGTCTCGCCACGACGATCGGTCGCGTCCTCGCCCGCCTGTACCGGCTGCAAGTCGCCCGGATTTTCGGGATCGAAGAAGCCTGGTGCGCGCGGCAGGCTCGCGATCTTGGTGAGGCCCATGATCGCCTCCCCCGCGTCGCGGAAACCCGGCTTGAGGCTGGAGCGCGGATCGGTTGTCAGCTTGCCGAGCGCCTCGACCATGCGCTTGATCTCGGCCGACTGGTCGATGACGACTTCCTGCGTAAAGGCGTAGAGCGCGGGGTCGTAGGCGGTGCCCGACTGCTCCATCAGACCGCGAACCATGTCGATCGCGCCCGCATGGTGATCGATCATCAGGCGGAGGAAGAGGCGGTCGAAGTCGCTCGCGCGCGAGGCGGCCAGCTTGGCGAGTTCTTCCTCGCTCGCCATTCCCTTCATGCCGAGATGAATTGCGTGCATACCCTCGGCTGCGGTCGGTTCGCCGCGCGCCGCAAGCCAGCCGCGCATGAAGTCCATCTCGTCCTTCTGCGCGAGCAGGATGCGCTCGGCCGTGGCGCGGATCGTGGGGTCGGAGGTGCGTTCGTCGACCAGCTGCGCCATCACGACCGCCTGCTGGTGGTGCGGGATCATCGCATGCATGAACTTGACGTCGCCGACTGAATAATTGGCGCGCACCACGTCGCTCGCCTGCGAGGCATCGATGGTGCGGCTAGGCTCGCCCGGCGCCCCCGGCAGCACGATCGGTACGTCCTGCGCGAAGGCTGGCGCTGCCAGCGCGGAGCCTGCCAGGAAGATGGTGGCAAGACGAATGTTCATGAGTGATCCTTTCCCTGTTCGCGGCGAAGCCTAGCGCCTTCTGACAGGATGAAAAGATCGGAACGTCCGCTTAGTCCTCGATGCGATAGTCGATCGGCTTGAACGAGCCGGCATTGGACTTGGGCGCCGAGCACGCGGTCATGCCGATGATCAGGTCCATCTTTGCTTCCAGCGTGATCGTGTCGCCCGCCTCGCTCTTGGGAGGATCGACGGTGAATCCCCCGGTGTTTCCGTCGACCGGTACGTTCATGAAGACGTTGAAAGTACAGGGAATATCGTCGGGCTCGACCCCGTGCGGCGCGAGCGCGGCGGCGAGATTTCCGAAACAGCCGCGATGAGGCGGTTCATCTTCGTAGCAACGCTCGAACGTGTCCTTCGAGCATGGGGTGAGCAGGAAATCGTGCGTCCCGACATCGTCGGCGACGATTTCGAGCATTGGATTGGAGCGGTTGGAGAAGAGGGTGTGGCCGGTCGTCAGGTAGATCGTGTCGGCATAGTCGAAGGTCCGCCCGTTGCTCACCACCTCGCGCACGTCGTCCGCGTTGAAAGCGAGCAAGTCGGAAACCTGCTGTCCCTCTGGGTCGATGATGACGAGGCGCTGCCCCTTGGCGAGTTTGAATGCGGTGCCGCTGCGCGGATTGATGCGGTTGGTCATGCGGGGCTTTCTAGCTTGTGGTGATTTGCGGGTCTGAGAGGCGTTAGTGTCCGTCGGGCAGATAGGGTGGGTCGAGCGCAAGCTCGCCATCGCCGTAAAGATAGTCGCCGTCATATTCGCCGATCTTCTTGAGCGCGTCGTGGTCGAGGATCGTCAGTCCGCTCTTCCCTTCCTCATTCCGGATGAGCCCGCCTTCGCGCATGATACGAAAGGTACGGTTGGCGTGAATTGCCGAAATCCCGCAAGCCTCGGCAAAGTCGGTCTGGGTCAGCGGCACGTCAAGATGCTGGCCGTCAAACTGCCCGACGAATGAAAGCCGCTCGGCAACTTCGCAGATGAGGTGCGCGAAGCGACCCTCGGCGTTAAGACGACCTAGGCGAAAAACCCATTCGCGATGCATGGCGGCGTCGAGCAGGGTGCTGAACCACATGATGCGCGTAAAGCGGGGGAACGCGCGCACCAGTTCGGCAAGTCGTTCATGCTTGAACACCGCCAATTTGGTGGGGCCGAGCGAGCAAACGTCGTGATCGAGCCGCTTCATCGGAAAGCTATGCAGGTCGACCCAGTCGCCCGGGACCTGAATACCGACGCTCTGCCGCATGCCGCGCCGGTCGTCGAGATAGCGGATCATGAACCCGTCCATCAGGTAATAGCTATGTTCGACCAGTTCTCCCCGCTTCACGAGCCGGGTGCGCGGACCGAGCTCGATGACGTCATCGACACTGTCTTCCATCGCCGCGCGTTCTTCATTGCCGATGGCTTGCGCCAACCGGCCCTTGAGGAACAGTTCGGTAATCACGGGGAACTCCTGCCTTTTGCAGCCCAATGATCCGCGCTTTTTATCGTTCCGACACCGCTACGGTCTTTGGTCCTATGGACTAAATGTTAGTCCTCCGTAACGGAACGCAGGGCATCGCGAGCTCGTATGTTGATCAAGCTTTAACGCGAGGGCTATCGCTTCCATGTTCACTCGACTTGACCCGCCAATCCCCATGCACGTGCTCGACAAGGGTTCGGGCCTTGCATTTGCGGTCATCGATTATGGTGTCGAACATCATCTGGTTTGGGTCATCGCGCTCGACGAGGGTGGTGAAATCTGGTGCGCGCCCAACCCGCGCGTGCGGGTCCAGGCCAACTGGACGATGGGGCGGACCAAACAGTCTGCGTCGGTCCGTCCCATCAACCGGGGGCACGCCTCATGATCGCCATCACCCCTTGGGATTGCGAGATCACCGACAAAGACGAATGCTGCAAAGCCGGCGACGTCGAGACGCGCGACCTCGCCCGCGGGATGGCAGGTGCGCTATTCGTGTCCCTGCCGCTGCTCTTCACGATGGAGATGTGGCAGATCGCGCGGACCATCCCCGATACCGTCCTGCTAATTTTCCTGAGCTTGTCCTTTTTTATCGTGCGCGCGTTCATCGAATTCGCCGGTTATCGGCGCGAGGCGTGGCAGCGCAGCAAATGGTGGGATGCCCTGGTGGCCATGGGGATCGGCCTTGTCGCCAGCGCCGTGACCCTCTTCGTGGCCGGCATCATCAGCTTCCAAGTCGATTATTATCTTTCCGCCAAGCTGATCGCACTCGAGACAATTCCGACCTCAATCGGCGCCGCGGTTGCGATGAACCAGCTGGGCGGCGGCGATGCGGCAAAAGACGTTCCCTTCTCGCCCGATTTATCGGTGCTGATCGCCTCGCTACTTGGCGGATTCCTCTTTGCGTTCAACATTGCACCGACGATTGAAACCAAGGTGATCGTGCTTCAACAAAGCTGGTGGCAGGTCGGGTTGACCTTTTTGCTGTCCCTGGGGGTGTCGTATTTGATGGTGGCCGTCGCCTGTTTCGAGACGCGCGATCTCGACAAGCGCAGGATTATCAACGCCGAATGGCTCGAAGCGTTGATCGCCTATCTCGTCGCCTTCCTGATTTCGATGCTGCTCCTCTGGGTCTTCGGTTACGGTACGCCGACGGATCCGCTCGAGGTGTGGCTGCCCCAAACCATTGCGCTCGCCTATGCCACGACACTGGGCGGCGCCGCCGGGAGACTGATACTGTGAGCGACCAAGACAAAGACGACGACCAGCAATCTACAGAAAAGCATCCGCCGACGGTGCTGGGCTGGATCGTGCGGGTCTTCAGCCTTGCGATGCTTGCCCTGCTGGTCGGCATCATCGTGTGGAAGATGACGACCGAAACGCAGGAAATCGCCTTCGAAAGCGAATTGGTAACCGAAGAGGTGCGGCAACAGGGCGACGGTTGGCTCGTGCCGATCGACGTGACCAACAAAGGGAGCCGAACGGCCCACCTCCTCCGCTTGAAAGTCACAGCCGGCGAAACGAAGGAAATCGTCGAAATCCCAATGATCGGAGCAAGCGAGACGGTGCGCTATGTCATCCGCACCGATGCGCCGGTCGATGCCGTCAGTCACGAGATCGTCAGCTATGAAACTCCGTGAATTCAGGCTCGATGCCGACGGCGTTCAATCGTTGCGTGCAGCTCCGCCGCCGCTTGCCGATGCTGATAGCGTCGTGCGAGACGGTGTCGACCTCGCCGTCACTTTCAAGCAATTCATCCAGGAGCGATCCTACCCCTGCGTCGGAGCGAAAAGCGCGCTGACGAAGAACCAGATGACCGCCTATGTCGGCTCCGACTTGACGTCGGCGTGGGATGACGTGGCGCTGGCGAGCGAGCTGGTCGATTTTGCGCGAAGCTACACGGAACATCGCGAGCTGTTCGTGACCTTCGTCGCATTCTTTCCGAAAACCCCGCCGCTCGACGAAGAAGGGTTCGAAGCGGCGATATGGAGGCGTATTGCATCGCTTCAGGCCAAGGACGAATGGCTCGGTCAGGACTATGACCCCAACGTCGATTCCGATCCGTCCAGCCCCAAATTCTCCCTGAGCTTTGGCGGGCAGTCATTCTTCGTCGTGGGCATGCACCCCAGCGCATCGCGCCCGGCCCGGCGCTTTGACGTGCCGGTGATGGTATTCAACCTGCACGACCAGTTCGAACGGCTACGCGAACAGGGACGTTACGAAAAACTCCGCTCGTCGATCCTCGAACGCGACGAACAGCTCGCCGGAGACATTAATCCGATGCTGGCACGCCACGGCGAGGAATCCGAAGCGCGCCAATATTCGGGGCGGATCGTCGGTCCGGACTGGACCTGTCCCTGGCCGGGACGCGGCGAGCAATAGAGAAGCGCCGCCCCAAACGAGGAGCGGCGCCCTTCAGTATAACGACAAGGATTACGCCTTTGCGGCTTCGTTGACGCAGCCTTCGGCGACCTTGGTCATTTCTTCGTCGGCCCAATAAATGTCCTTGGTGATCTGATCGAGCTTGTCGGCATGATCCGACTTGCCAAGACCTTCGGCGAAGGCCGCGGCCGACCCGAACCCGCAAATGCCGTAATGGCACAAGCGCTGATACTGGGTCAGAATCACGACGTCCTGCACGGCATTGAGGTGCGGCGCTTCTTCGAGCGCGTGCTTGCGCGCTTCCTTCACGAGACCTTCCATGCCCTTGCAATGCTCCTTGCCGCTTTCGCCGCAATCCTGGAGCAGTTGCTTGGTCGTCTCGGTATGCTGCTCAATCCCGTCGACGGTTTTCTTAAGCATCGCCTTCAAGTCGTCATTTTCCGCCGCATCGTGCAGCTCCTTGACGACACCTTTCATCTGGTCGTTGGCCGAGATGAGATCCTTGAGCTCGTGAGTGTAGCAATCTTTGAGATTCTTGGGGGCAGACACGTTCATACTCCTTCTACTGTGATGCAGAAGGGATGCGCGAGCGCAGCGTCACGTTCCGTGGAATGCGCTGAAATCACCTAAACATTTGTTAGGCCGGCGCAACCGGCAGGCGTGGACAGCGGACAAGATTGTCGAAGGCTGGCTGGGGCGGCAGGATTCGAACCTGCGAATGGCGGCACCAAAAGCCGCTGCCTTACCACTTGGCGACGCCCCAGCAGCGGGGGCGGCTTATAGCCGCTCCGGCGCGGTTGAAAAGGGGTCAGGCGCGTTTTGCAAGCGGTGCGACGGAAGAGTGCTCCGGAAAGGCCGGGCGCCCAAAGAGATATCCCTGCAGCTGGTCGATACCCAAATCGCGCATCGCAGCCGCCTGCGCCTCCTCTTCGATCCCTTCGGCAGTCGTTTCGACCCCGAGACCGTCGGCCAGCGCGAGGATGGCGCGCACAATGGCGAGGCAGTTGCGATCGCCCTCGGCCGCACCACGCGCGAACATCGAGTCGATCTTGATCTTCGAGAAGTGCGCGCGCGCGAGATAGCCGAAGCTGGAATAGCCCTTGCCGAAATCATCGATGACGAGACGAACGCCAAGCGCACGCAGCCGCTCGAGCGACGCGAGCGTCTCAGCATCGTCGCCCAAGAAGATCGTCTCGGTCACTTCCAGTTCGAGCCGGCTCGGTTCGAGTCCTGAGGTGGCAAGCGCGGAGACGACGGTCTTGGCAAGTCCTGCGCCCGTCAGCTGCGCGGCGGAGATGTTGACGGCCACACGCGCTCCATCGCTCCAGCCCGCAGCTTCCGCGCAGGCTTCTCGGATGACCCAGTCGCCGATGCGGTGGATCAACCCGGCATCTTCGATAATCGGAATGAAGGTCTCGGGGCTGATCGCACCACGCGTGGCGTGGTTCCAGCGCAGCAGTGCCTCGCGCGCCACAAGTCTTCCGCCCTGCGCCTCGACGATCGGCTGGTAGGCCAGCGACAGCGCGTCCTGCGCCAGCGCCTGCCGCACGTCATGTTCCAGCAGGCGCATATCCTCGGCCTTCTCGAACATCGCCTGCTCGTAGAATGCGTAACCGCCACGCCCTTCATTTTTCGCGCGATAGAGTGCGAGGTCGGCTGAGCGCATCAGCCCTTCTTCGTCAACGCCGTCTTCGGGCGCGATGGCGATGCCAACGGTGGCGCCGACATGGAGGTCCGCAGCGCCAATCTCGATCGTGCGCGACAGGTCGGCGATGATTTCGAGCGCGAGACCCGCCAGCACCGCGCGGTCGCTCGGCCCGGTCCAGATGATGGCAAACTCGTCGCCGCCCAACCGGCCCACGGTACCGCCGTCACCGACCGTCTTCACCAAGCGAGCCGCCACCTTGCACAAAAGCTGGTCGCCAATCGCGTGGCCGAGCGTGTCGTTGACGAGCTTGAAGCGGTCGAGATCGACGACGAGCATGGCGCAGTCGTCGCCATTCTCGCTCACGCCGATGATCGCTTCTTCGAGCAGTTCGCGCATCAGCAGTCTGTTGGCGATGCCGGTCAAGGGGTCGGTACGCGCGGTACGGACCGCGTCGTCGCCCTTGAGACGCAGCTCGGTAATGTCCGACCCGACGCCCCGCCAGCCGACGATGCGACCACGGTCGTCGCGCATGGGCTTGCCCGAAAGCGAATACCAGCGCTGGCTGTCGACGGAGGGGATGGCGACATCCTTGAATTCTTCGCCCTTCTCAAGCGATTCGAACAGTGAGCGCATGCCGCTCGACAGGTTCACGATCCGGCCCGTCGGGTCGAGAAACTGGCGTGCATGGACGCCGATCGTCTCGGATGGCGAGCGCGACAGCGATCCCGCGAGGTCCTTCGACACGTGGACGATCCGCAATTCGTGATCGAGCTCCCACAGGCCGCCTGACCCCGCGGCCTCGAACTCGCGCAGCAGTTCGATGATCTCGCCCTTTTCCTGAAGTTCGAGACGCGCCCGTGCGTGGCCGATGAAACGGCGCGCATTCGCCGTGATCGCCCAGGTCAAGGAGGCCGCATAAATGAGCGACATCAGCAGCATCGGGATATTGTCGATCTTGATGGTGATCGTGATCGCGCCGACCAGCATTACGAGCATGTAGCTGAGCGCGGCCGGCGGGACGGTCACCATGGTGATGCTGCCCGCCGAAAGCAGGACCGCGATCAGCACGGTCATGTAGAGTTGAGCATCGGCGCTCGCAGCGTCAAACCACAGGAAAGGCGGGACCAGCCACAAGAAAGCGATGGTGCAGATCGCCCGCGTGACATGCGTAAAGCTTGTCGGCTTTCGGCTGCGATATTCCGCATCGAGACGCAATCGGCGCGCGCGAAAGCCGCGCCACACACAAATTCCGATCCCGACACTGCCCCAAACGAGAAGTTGTATGTGAGGCGCATTGTCCCACAGCGCGAAGATAAGGAGTATCGCTGCTAGCGCTTGCGTGAAGACCGTGATCGGAACAAGTTTGACAAGCACTTCCAGTTGCTGGGCGCGAATGGCCTTGAGAACGCTTCCCTGCGGCGCAGCGAGTGAAAAAATGTCCCGAGCGCTGACGTCGCGCGCAGGCTCAAGCGCTTCGCCCTCGAATTCGGGCAAGCGTTTTGACATTCCCCTATTTTCGGCTTGAAACCCCGCCATACCAACCAAACTACGCTCGTCCCATCCCCGGTCCCAGCAGAACCGCCCGGGACAAAAAACACGGAATTTACCAAGAAACCGTGAAAGCGGCGTCCGCCATACAAGGGTGGCCTGACTAAGGCAAGAATAGATGTGTTTATAAGGAGTTAGCTTGCGTTCGCGGCTTCGAAACGCGCATCGCCGATCGCATTGGTGCCGGGCTCCACGAATTCGGGGCGGCCGTAAAGGAAGCCCTGCAACTGGTCGATGCCAAGGTTGCGCATCAGACCCGCCTGTTCGGCGGTCTCCACACCCTCAGCCGTCGTTTCGACGCCAAGCCCGTTGGCGAGCGCGAGAATGCCCTGGATGATGGCGAGGCTGTTGCGATCGCCGGCCGAGGCCTGCCGGACGAAATTCTGGTCGATCTTGATCTTGGAGAAATGGGCGCGCGAGAGGTAGCCGAAGCTGGAGTAGCCTTGCCCGAAATCGTCGAGCACGAGGCGGACGCCAAGCTCGCGCAGCCGTTCGAGCGAGGCGAGCGTGTCGGCATCTTCGCCGAGGAACACTGTCTCGGTAACCTCCAGCTCGAGCCGCTTGGGATCCAGCCCGCTGCGATTGAGTGCGTCGAGCACCGTGTCGGCGAGCCGGTCACCCGGCAGCTGCGCGGCGCTGATATTGACGGCCACGTGCACCTCGTCTTCCCAGTGGGCGGCTTCTGCGCACGCCTCGTGGATGACCCAATCGCCAATCTGGTGGATCAGGCCTGAATCCTCGATCACCGGAATGAAGACATGGGGCGCGATGTCGCCGCGCACCGGATGCCGCCAGCGCAACAGCGCTTCGCGTGCCACGAGGCGGCGCCCGCGCGCGGTCACGATCGGCTGGTAAGCGAGACGCATCGCATTGGTCTGGAGCGCCTTGCGCACTTCGTTTTCGAGCAGGCGATGATCTTCCGCAGCCTTGCGCATCGCCGGCTCGAAGAAGGCATGGCCGCCCCTCCCCGCCGCTTTCGCGCGATAGAGCGCCAGGTCGGCGGACGGCATCAGCTCGTCCTCGCTATGCCCGTGGACCCCGCCGATCGCGATCCCAATGGTCGCGCCGACATGAAGGTTGGCCGCGCCGATATTGACGCTTTCCGCAAGCTCGACGCTGATCTTGTCGGCCAGCGCGGACAAGGTGTCGCGATCGACCGGGCCGGTCCAGATGACCGCAAACTCGTCACCGCCGAGCCGACCGACCTTGCCCCCCTCTCCGACAATCCGTTCGAGCCGCTGGGCGACGATGCATAGCAGTTGGTCGCCGATGGCGTGCCCCATCGTGTCGTTGATCAGCTTGAACCGGTCGAGGTCAACCAGCAGCAAGGCGCAGCTTTCCTGCTTGTTGATCAGGCCAAGCAGCGCTTCTTCGAGCAACTCGCGGACAAGCAGGCGGTTGGCGATTCCCGTGAGCGGGTCACTGCGCGCGGCACGCACGGAGTCGGAACCGAACAGGCGCACCTGCGTGATGTCCGTGCCGACACCGCGCCAGCCGACCAGATGGCCATCCTCGTCATAGCTGGGGCGTCCCGAGAAGGCCCACCACTGCCCGGAATCAGGGCTCGGCACGGCGATGTCGTGAAACGGAATCTCGCGCTCGAAATGATCGAATAGCGACTGCATGCCCGAGGACACGTCGACGATCTTCTCGTGCGGATCGAGCAGCCAGCGAACCGGCTTTCCGACCGTCCGGGTCACATCGAAAGCGGCCGCTTCGGCAAGCTCGGGTGAAATGTGAGTGATGTTGAGATCGGCATCGGTCTCCCAGATGCCGCCGGAGCCCGCGGCGCCGAATTCGCGCAGCAGGTCGACGATGTCCGCCGCCTCCTGAAGCTGGTAGCGATTACCGACATGGGCGATCAACGCGCGGGCATTTGCGAGCACCGCCCAGATCAGCCCGGCGGTGTAGACGCTCGCGAGCGCAGCGAGCGGCAGGCTCGCAATCTTGAAGCACAGGATCAGCGCGGCGGTGAGGATCGACGTCAGGTAGACGAGCGCGGCGGGCGGGATCGCGGTGAAGGTCAGCGGCCCACCCGAGAGAAGCCCCGCATAGATCGCGGCCATCGCCAGCAGGCCCATCAGGCCGACATCATCGGCCCAGAACAGCGGCGGGACCCACCAGAAAAATGAAATCAGCCCGATCGACACAGTGATCCGCGTGAACGAGGTGGGGTGTTCGCGCGCATAATCGGGGTCTGCGCGAAGCCTTGCCGCCCGGATCGCCCGCGACAGCGCGACAATTGTTCCGAATGCAAGCCACGCGACCAGCTCCACGCGCGGCACTTGATTCCACAGCGAAACCGTGAGGAAGAGCGCTGCGAAACTGTGCAAGGCGAGCGTCAGCGGCATCGTCCGGATCATGGTCCGGATCTGCGCACGATGGACGGCCCTGCCGAGCAGGTCGTGCGGCCGACGCAGGCTGAGCAAACGCCTCAGCCCCGGCGTCGGTAGCTTCTCATGCCTGTATTGAGGACCGAACCCCAAAGATTCCCCCTTTTTCGAGCGTGAGCGCTCCACCGAAGAAAGCGCTCGCTCCGCGGTTTGGCGATCCGGAAGGCGGGACGGGACGATACGGGCCTACAGAATCAGGCCGACACCTGCCGACCGTTGACCAAGTCATCATAATCCTTTCGCAACTGGCGCGAAAGGTCACCCGGCTGGAAGCTCCATGGCCCGATTTCGGACACGAAGGTCACTTCGGCTGCCGAGCCGGTAAGGAAACATTCTTCGAACTGTTCGAGCTCTTCGGGCCAGATGCGGCGCTCGATGACGTTGATGCCGCGATTTTTGGCAAGCTCGATCACCGTCTGGCGCGTGATCCCGTTGAGGAAAATATCCGCAGTCGGCGTGTGCAATTCGCCGTCCTTGACGAAAAACACGTTGGCCCCTGTAGCTTCGGCGACGCGGCCTTCCCAGTCGAACATGAGCGCATCATCATACCCACGAACTTCGGCGTGTTGACGCGAGATGGTGCAGATCATGTAGAGACCCGCCGCCTTGGCATCGACCGGCGCGGTGTGGGGGGCGGGACGGCGATAGGTGGCGATGTCGAGGCGGATGCCCTTGTCGGCCTTCTCCTCGTCGAAATATTTGCCCCATTCCCACGCCGCGATGGCGAGATGCGGGGTGGCCTTGGCAGCGGTCACGCCCATCTGCTCCGACCCGCGCCACGCGATCGGGCGCATATAGGCGTCGGTAAGGTTGTTGGCCTCGAGCACCTGTTTGCACGCCTCGTCGATCTGCTCGACGCTCCACGGCAGCTTCATGCCGAGGATGGCGGCCGACTTCACCAGCCGCTCGCTATGCTTGGTCAGCGCGAAGATCTTGCCGTTATAGGCCCGCTGCCCCTCGAACACGCTCGAGGCGTAATGCAGGGCGTGGGTAAGGATATGGACGTTGGCACCGCGCCAGTCGACGAGCTCGCCATCCATCCAGATGACCCCATCGCGATCGTCGTAAGGCTGTACCATTGAAACCCTCTTGCAAACTGAAGTTGGCGCGGGGTTAGGCGATGGAAGCAGATTCGGTCAATGGAGCCGGTCAGTCGCGCGCGGCGGCAGCCATTTCCTCCGAGCGCTTGCGCCACGCCTTCACGACCCGCCGCATAAGCGGTTCCATGCCATCCTCGGCGTCGAGCACTTTGAGCCCGGCCTCGGTGGTCCCGCCCGGACTGGCGACGCGCTTGGCGAGCGCGGGCATGGTTTCGCCGGTCGCGCGCGCCATCAGCGCGCTGCCACCCGCGACTTGCAGCGCGATGGCGTCGGCGAGCTCTGCGGATAGCCCCTCATCCTGCGCAGCCGAAGACAGCGCGTCGACGAAGCGCGCGAGATAGGCAGGGCCGCTCCCGGCGATCGCTCCGATGACGTCGAAAGCGCTTTCGTCGGGACACCACGCGGCCAGCCCGAGCGCGCCAATCACCTCGTCGACCTGCGCGCGCAGAGTCTCGTCGGCATCGTCGCTATAGATGGCGGTCACCCCCTCGCCTTCGCTGACGGGAAGGTTGGGCATCAAACGCACGATGGCTTTGGCGTCCGGGAAGGCACTGCGCAGGCTCTGCGCCTCCGCACCCGCCAAGATGGACAGCAGCACTGTACCGGGACCGACATGCGATGCAAGACCGGGGGCGATATCGGCGAGCATCTGCGGCTTGAAACCGATGAAGCACCAGTCGGGTTGGCCGTCGGGAATGGCGGTCGCGACCGAAACGCCTTCGATCTCGCGTCCGGACGGGCTGACAGCGGTCATGCCCGACAGGTCGATCCCCGCCTTGCGCCAGCCGGCGACCATGGCGCCGCCCATATTGCCGCAGCCAACGAACCAGCTTGTCGGAGGCAGCATCAGGCCTCGCCGTGCGTGTCGATGAGCGCGGCAGAGATCGCCTCGGTCGGCGACTTGCCGCCCCACAGGACGAACTGGAAGACCGGATAGAAACGCTCGCATTCCTCGAGCGCGGCCTCGGCAATGGTCTCGGCTTCCTGCAAGGTCACCTGCCCACCGGGATCGACGAGATGCGCGTGGCGGAAGGCGATGATGCCCGCGCCTGACCAGAGCTCGAAATGGCCCAGCCACATCTGTTCGTTGATCAAGCCGAGCGCTTCGTAGACGGCGGCGCGTTTCTCCGCGGCGACCTTCACGTCGGGGAAAGCGAGGAATTGCAGGACGTTGTCGTCGGGGCGCCAGACGACGCGCAGCTCATATTGCGACCAGCTGCCGCCCGCGCTGCCGAGCAGTTCGCCCTCGGCAACCCGTTCGCACGGCCAGCCGCGCGCCTCGAAATATTGTTCGAACATTTCGATCGGCGCATCTTCGTCGCGCGGATCGTCTCCCCTGTCGGTCACGCCCCGGCCCTTATTTCTTCTTGGCCGCCGGTTTCCTGGCGGGCTTCTCGAGCGCGTCGAGCTTGGCTTTCAGGGCCTCATTCTCTTCGCGCGCGGCGATTGCCATCGCCTTGACCGCCTCGAATTCCTCGCGGCTGACGAAGTCCATGCCGCCAACCCATTCGCGCACCTTTTCGCGCATCTGGCCCTCGGCCTCGCGGCCCATGCCCGCCATCGTGCCGGCGGCGCCGTTCACCATCTTGACGAGATCGTCGAAAAATCGGTTCTGGGACTGCATGTCTCTTCCTTCTTAGCCGAACAACGGACGGGCTGCGCCCGGGTTGAGGTCCACGATCGCGCTGTTGAGCGTGTAAGCGAATATCAGCCATAGAAGATAGGGAACCATAAGCCAGCCCGCTAGGGGGCGAATGCGGAAGAAACGCCCCGCAGTGAGCGCTGCGGTGATCACGATGGCCAACAAATGCCACTGGGCGACGTCGATCGCCTTGGCGCCGAAGAACACGTAGCTCCAGGCGAAATTAAGCACGAGCTGGACGATCCACATGCCCACCGCCTGGTCGCGCTGCGAGGTGCGCGGTTCGTTGAGGACGGTGGCCAGCGCCAGCGCGATCATGGTGTAGAGCGCGGGCCACACGATCCCGAACAGATAGCTGGGTGGCTGGAAGGGCGGCTTTTCGAGTTCGGAATACCACTGGTCCGGTCCGAACCCGATGCCCGACAGGCTGCCGCCGATCACCACCAACGGCACCAGCCACAATGCTCTCTTCCAGATGCCGCGATCGTCGCGCGTCGTATCGGTCATGCGTCTTCCTTGATGGCGCCGAGCAGAAACTCGACATTTCCCTCTGGCCCGGTGATGGGGCTCTTTTCTATCCCCAATACGCGCCAGCCCTTCGTTCGGACCCACTCGGCGGCCTCGTCACAGACGCGCTGGTGAACTTCGGGGTCGCGCACCACGCCGCCTTTGCCGACCTCCTCGCGCCCCGCCTCGAACTGCGGTTTGACGAGCGCGACGAGCCTGGCGCCGGGTTCTGCAAGATCGAGCGCGGCGTCGAGCACCTTGTGGAGCGCGATGAAGCTCGCGTCGCATACGACGATGTCGGGTGCTTCGGTGACGATTTCGTCGGTCAGATGGCGCGCATTGGTCTGTTCGTGGACGATCACGCGGTCGTCGCTCCGCAGCTTCCAGGCAAGCTGGTTGGTGCCGACGTCGATCGCAAACACCTTCGCCGCGCCGCGCGTCAGCAGGACGTCGGTAAAACCGCCGGTCGACGAGCCGACGTCGAGCGCGGTCATGCCGGTGACATCGAAGTCAAAATGGTCAAGCCCGTGATCGAGCTTCATGCCTCCGCGGGAGACCCAGGGATGCTCCTTGCCGCGCACCTCGAGCGGCTGGTCGAGTTTGATCGCTTCGCCCGCCTTGAGGATCTTGCGCTCGCCCGCGAAGACATTGCCGGCCAGGATCAGCGCCTGCGCCTTCGACCGGCTTTCCACCAGCCCGCGCTCGACCAAAGCGACATCGGCCCTAACGCTTTTCGCCATCTTCCTCGGTAACGGTTTCTTCGATGCCTTCCTGCAGCTGCTCGGTGGCTTCTTCTTCCGTGTCCTCGTCGGCGCGCGGCGCAACGAGGCGTTCATCCGCATCGCGCGCCAGGCAGGTGGTGAATAGCACCGGGAAATGATCCGAGCCGCTGGCATCGAGCCGGTCCATGTCGACATGGTCCCAGTGCGGCGACACGAACAGGTGATCGAGCGGCCAGCGCAGCAGCGGCCACTTGGCGTTGAAGGTCGGCATCAGTCGGCGACCGACGCGCGGATCGCGGGTGCCCGATACTTCAATGAAAAGCTTGGTCGTCTTCGACCAGGCGACGTCGTTGAGGTCGCCTAAAACGATCGACGCACCGCCGCGATCGCGCATGTCACGACCGACCAGCACCAGCTCCGCATCGCGCTCGCCGGCATCGTCACCGGGCAGCGGGGGTTCGGGATGCACCGCGAACAGGTGCACTTCGCTGCCGTCGCGCAGAGTCAGCGTCCCGTCGATCGAGGGGATGTCGCCCTGCAAGCGAAACTTCACCGCCCCGTCGAAGGGCAGTTTGGAATAGAGATGCATGCCATAGGCATTGTCGAGCGGGATGGCGATGCGGTGTGGATAATCGGCTTCGATCGGGCGCATCGCCTCTTCCCACTTCGCATCGCTCTCGGTGAGCAACACGACGTCGGCATTCGCGGCGCGTACCGTCTCGAGCATGGCGGCATAGTCGTCATTGTCGATCAGGACGTTGGCGCCGAGCAGCGACAGTTGGCGGTCGGCAGGACATTGGTCCGCGCTTGCAACCTCCTTGGGATAGAAGAAGAGGAAGCGCGCGGCGTGGGTGAATTGCCAGAGCGTGGCGATGACCAGCGTCGACAGTACGAAGAGCGAGCGACCGTGGCGCCAGTCGGGCACGAGGATCGCATAGAGGATCGCGACGAAAATCCCCGCGAAGCCCAGTTGCATGCGCGGGAAATCGAACAGGCGGATGAACCAGAGATCGGTCTGCCAAGCCGGAATGAAGGCCGCGACGACGAGGAACAGCGCGAACGCGCCAAGCCCACGGATGAACCAGCGGCGCCAGCCGACATAATGGGGACCTGAACTGATCATACGCTTACCCTCCCAACAAGGCGACAACGCGCGGGCCGTACAAAAGTAGCGCTACCGCCAGCGCCGTCATCGAAATGATCAGCACCGCGCCCGCCGCGAGATCCTTTGCGCGCCCGATGAGCGGGTCACGTTCGAGCGTGATGGCGTCGCACGCGCGCTCGACTGCGCTATTCACCCCTTCGGCGAACCAGACGAGCCCGATGAAGGCGATGACGAACGCCCACTCCCACGTGGCGAAGTCGAAATACCACGCGCCGCCAAGGGCGAGGACGGTCCCGGCGAGATGGAAGCGCGTCGTCGGTTCGCCCTGCCACAGGAATTTGATCCCGCGCAGTGCGTAGGTGAATGCCTTCAATCGCCCCGCCAGCGTGAAGCGAGTGTCGCTCAAGCGCGCGCGCCCCCTTCGGCGCTCACGTCGTTTCGGCGCAGTGCCTTGAGGACGGTCTCGACAATGTCGGGCGCGGTGAGGCCGGCCTGCTCATACTGCTTGTCGGGCGCGTCCTGGTCCTGGAACGTGTCGGGCAGGCGCATGGTGCGGATCTTGACGCCCGTGTCGGTGAGCCCCTCGTCCGAGGCCATGGTGAGGACGTGCGCGCCGAACCCGCCGACCGCGGCTTCCTCGATCGTCACCGCGACCTCGTGAGTCGACAAAAGCTTGCGGATCAGGCCCTCGTCAAGCGGCTTGGCAAAGCGCATGTCGGCGATGGTCACGCTCAGGCCCTTGGCCTCGAGCTGCTCGGCGGCCCGTTTGCATTCCTCGAGCCGCGCGCCGAGGTTGAGGATGGCGACGGTCTTGCCTTCCTTAACGATCCGGCCCTTGCCGATCTCGAGCTTCTCGGGCGTTTCGGGCAGGTCGATGCCGACCCCCGCGCCGCGCGGATAGCGAACCGCGATGGGACCGTCATCGTAGAGCGCCATGGTGTGGACCATGTGGACCAGTTCGGCCTCGTCGGCCGCTGCCATGACGACGAAATTGGGTAGCGTGCAGAGATAAGCGAGGTCAAAGCTGCCCGCGTGAGTGCAGCCGTCCGCGCCCACCAGCCCTGCGCGGTCCATCGCGAAGCGCACCGGCAGATTCTGGATCGCGACATCGTGCACGACCTGGTCGTAGGCGCGCTGTAGGAAGGTCGAATAGATGGCGCAGAAGGGGCGATGGCCCTGCGCCGCGAGGCCGGCGGCGAAGGTCACGCCATGCTGCTCGGCAATGCCGACGTCGAACATGCGGTCGGGATATTTCTCTTCGACCTTGTCGAGGCCCGTGCCCGAGGGCATCGCCGCGGTGATGGCGACGACCTTTTCGTCGCGGTCCATCTCGGCGGTCAGCGCCTTGGCGAAGACACCGGTGTAAGACGGCGGACCGCCCTTCGACTTGAACTGCTCCCCGCTGATGACGTCGAATTTGGCGACGCCGTGATATTTGTCAGCCGATTCCTCGGCGGGCTTGTAGCCCTTGCCCTTCACGGTGACCGCGTGGATCAGCATCGGGCCATGGTCGGCGTCGCGGACATTTTCGAGGATTTCAACCAGCGCACGCACGTCGTGCCCGTCGACTGGTCCGACATAATAGAAGCCCAATTCCTCGAACAGGGTGCCGCCGGTGACCATGCCGCGGGCATATTCTTCCATCCGCTCGGCGGCGCGCTGGATCGGCTCGGGCATGACCGAAGCGATTTTCTTGGCAACCGCGCGGGGCGAAAGATATTTGCTCGACGAGACGAGGCGCGAGAGCGAATTTCGTAAGGATCCGACCGGCGGCGCGATCGACATGTCATTGTCGTTGAGGATGACGATCAGGCGATTGCCCGCCTGCTCGGCATTGTTCATCGCCTCGTAGGCCATGCCCGCGGTCATCGACCCGTCGCCGATCACCGCAATGGCGCGGCCCGGGCGGTCGGCAAGCTTGTTGGCGACGGCAAAGCCGAGGCCTGCGGAGATGCTGGTCGAGGAGTGCGCGGCGCCGAACGGGTCATATTCGCTCTCGGCGCGCTTGGTGAAGCCCGACAGGCCTCCGCCCTGGCGAATGGTGCGGATGCGGTCGCGGCGACCGGTGACAATCTTGTGCGGGTAGCATTGATGCCCGACGTCCCAGATCAGCCGGTCGTTGGGCGTGTCGAATACGTAATGAATCGCGACCGTCAGTTCGACCACGCCAAGCCCGCTGCCCAAGTGCCCGCCCGAGGTCGACACCGCGTCGATCATTTCGGCGCGAAGCTCGTCGGCGAGTTGGGGAAGCTGGTCCTTCGACAGCTTACGAATGTCGGCAGGATACTCGACCGTGTCGAGCAAGGGGGTCTCGGGGCGCAATGTCATAACGCCTCCCTAACGCTCCTGAACGACGGAGTCATTACCTTCTAAGGGTCACAATCGTGCCACGGCGGATTGGGTCATGTTTCGCACGACGGATTATAAAGCTTCCAATCACGATGTTGATTTTCCTTTATGAATCTTGCGCTCACGCGATTGACCGCCGCGCGCAAATTGGTAATCCGGCAATATGATTCAGAAGCGTAACAACGTCGCCGTATCGGGTCATGGTGACCGGCACATGATGTTTGCACATGGGTTCGGGTGCGATCAATCAATGTGGCACGATGTAGCTCGCCGCTTCGAACCCGACTTCAAAGTCGTCCTGTTCGACCATGTGGGCGCTGGTCAGTCCGACCTTTCGGCTTACGACAAAGAGAAATATTCCGACCTGCGCGGCTATGCCGAAGATGTGGTCGAAATCGGACGCGCGATCGGCATTCAGAACGGAGTTTTCGTCGGTCACTCCGTGAGCGCGATGATCGGCGCCTTGGCCGATATCGACGCACCCGGCATGTTTTCGGAATTGATCATGGTCGGCCCGTCGCCGCGCTACATCGATGACGAGAGGTATGTCGGCGGCTTTACGAGTAGCCAGGTCGAAGAGATGCTGGAATTCCTGGAGGAAAATCATCTTGGCTGGTCGGCAGCGATGGCGCCGAACATCATGGGCAATGCCGATCGACCTGAACTCGGTGAACGGCTCACCAACAGTTTTTGCGCGACCGATCCCGACATCGCCCGGGATTTCGCACGAGTGACCTTTTTCTCGGACAATCGCGATGATCTTCCCAAAGTCCGCGCTCGGACGCTGGTGATGCAGTGCAAGGACGATATCATCGCCCCCGAATGCGTCGGCGAGTATGTCGCCAAAACGCTGCCCAATGGGGAATATCGACTGATCGACGCGACAGGACATTGCCCGAACCTGAGCGCCCCTGACAAAGTAACAGAAGCGATCCGTGACTTCCTCTGACCCTTATGACACCGAGGATCTAGCGGATCTCTACGATAACGCGCCTTGCGGTTATATTTCATTGAGCCCCGAAGGCCGGATCGTAAAGGTCAACAAGACCCTGGCCAACTGGATGGCCAAGGATGAGAGCGAGATACTCGGAAAGTCGTTTCGCGACCTGCTCAACTTTGGCGGGAAGATCGCCTTCGAAACGCATCTCGCCCCGCTCCTGCGCCTTCAGGAGAGCGTATATGAAATTGCGCTCGACCTTATCGACAATGAAGGCGAACGCATTCCGGTCATTGCGAACGCGGCCGAACGGCGCGACGAGCAAGGAAATCACAGGTTCACCCGCCTGACCCTGTTCAAAGCGGTCGATCGGCGAACATTCGAAAGAAGCCTGATCGAGGCAAAGACAAAGGCGGAAGCGGAGAGCGAACAGCAAAAACAGGACGCTCGCCTCCGCGAACAATTCATTGCCGTCCTGGGTCACGATCTGCGCAATCCTCTCGCTGCGATCGACGCTGGTATCCACGTGCTTCGCCGTCGCATATCGGGCGATGGAAAAGCCGGGAGCATTCTTGACGAAATGTGCGGCAGTGTTGCGCGGGCTCATCGCCTGATCTCGGACGTCATGGATTTTGCTCGTGGACGACTGGGCGCAGGCCTCGCTCTGTCCTTGGAAGCTGGCTGCGATCTTGAGCCTTTGTTCAAACAGGTTGTCGAAGAAGTCAGGGCGATCCATCCGGACCGAGAAATCGATGTCGCGATAGCCGTTCCGGATCCAGTGACATGTGACCAGCCGCGGCTTGGCCAGCTGGCGTCAAACTTATTGAGCAACGCCGTGACTCATGGCGCGTCCGACCAGCCGGTGACCTTCGAGGCCAAGACGAGCAAAGAGGAACTTGTCGTCAAGGTCAGCAATGGCGGCCCCGCCATTCCGCCGCAAACCGCTGCCCGACTCTTCACCCCTTTCGTCAGGGGAACTGCGGAGAATGATCGGGCGGGGCTCGGTCTTGGTCTTTTCATCGTCAAGGAGATTGCCGACGCTCATGGCGGAACCGTGTCGGTGACGTCCGACGATGAGCTTACCAGTTTTACATTGACCATGCCGCGGTCTCGCGGATCGCGCTCGCTCTCAGCCTAGTCCGCGCAGTCGCCGCATTGGCCGCGGACTTCGATGACCGGGCGGGTGGCCTTGAAGCCCGAGCCTTCGGCCGCCTTGCGCACGCCGCCCGAAAGCTGGTCATCGTCGAGATGCGTCGCCTTCCCGCAATCGTCGCAGATCAGGAAAATGCAGTCGTGCAGGCAGCCCGGATGGTCGTTGGCGACATAGGCGTTGGCGCTTTCGACGCGTCGCGCGAGGTTGGTGCCCACGAACAGGTCGAGAATGCGATAGACGCTGTTGGCCGCGACCTTCTTGCCGCGCGCGTCGGAGACCTTGGCGGCGATGTCATAGGCGCTGGCGGGCTGGGTGAAGGTGGCGAGCGCGTCGAACACGGCGGCGCGCATGTCGGTCCACTGCTCACCGCTCTCTGTCAGCTGCTGCTGCGCGGCCTGTTTAAGATCGTCGCCGCGATGTTCGTGATGATGGTGCTGGGCCATGCGCGAAAGATAGGCTCCTTCGCCCCTCGCGACAAGGACTTGTCGGTCAGTCGCCGGCGATCGCGTTGAGGCGGTGCCCCAGCGCGAGGATGCCCACGCCGACCATGGTCGAGAGAATTTCGCTGCCGTCATGCGGGAGCGTCAGCGCGCCGCCCATGACCCCGAGGCCGAGACCCCCGATCGCGGCGGGCATCATATAGCCATGGTCGTAGGCGCCCTTGGTCAGCGCGACCGCGCCGAGCAACATTGCGATGACCAGCCCGCCCTCGTGGATGGCAGACGCGCCGAGCAGTCCGCCCGCGCTCGCCAGCATCGCGACCAGCACGCTGGTGGCGAGGCAATGGACGAGGCACAGGCCGGACAGGCCGATAGCCATGCGGTCGAGCCGCTGAGTCGGGATGGCTGCAAGGGTCATCTGCGACGCGATATAAGGTAACATTCGAAACGTTACAACATCACATCGGCCATTTTGGCGGCTTTTTCGCGACGATGTGGCCTTTCGACCAGTCTTCACAAAGGCTTGGCCACGCGCCAATAGCCCCGGTCATGAACGACAACGTCTCGATTCTTCCCGAATCCGCCCGTCCGGTCGCCATCGCCCGCTGGCTTTACGGCGTCGCCATCCTCGTCTTCCTGATGGTCGTGGTGGGCGGGATCACGCGACTGACCGAAAGCGGGCTGTCGATCACGCGCTGGGACCTGGTGACCGGCACCCTCCCCCCGCTCAGCCAGGAGGCATGGGAAGCGCAGTTCGATCTCTATCGCCAGACGCCCGAATATATCAAGATTAACGGGCCTGCGGGGATGGACCTGTCGCAATACAAGTTCATCTATTTCTGGGAGTGGTTCCACCGACTGCTCGGTCGTCTCGTCGGGCTCGCCTTCGCGCTGCCGCTCCTGTGGTTCTGGCTCAAGAAGCAAATTCCGCAGGGCTACAAGCCGCGCCTGCTTGCCCTGCTCGCACTGGGCGCAAGCCAGGGCGCGCTGGGCTGGTACATGGTGCAGTCAGGCCTCGTCGATCGCACCGACGTCTCGCACTTCCGCCTGTCGGCGCATCTGCTGACCGCGCTGTTCATCCTCGCCGGGCTGATCTGGACCGCGCTCGACCTCAAGGCGCTCAAGGCGGGGGTTGCGCGCAGCCGCCTCACCCCGCTCTCGATCGAGGTTTCCTTCGTACTCTTCATCCAGCTGCTGCTGGGTGCCTGGGTTGCGGGGCTCGATGCGGGCTATATCGCCAGCGACTGGCCGCTGATGCAGGGCGAGTTCGTGCCCGCGGGCATCGACTACAGCCAGGGCGTCTTCTACGCCTTCACCCACGACCCCTACCTCATCCACTGGTTGCACCGCTGGTGGGCATGGGTCGCGGTTGCCGCGCTCATCCTCCTCGCCCGCGCGGTCAAGCCGGTCGGACGCAAGGCATCAATTGCCATCCACACCGCCTTCGGCATCCAGATCATCCTTGGCATCGCCACGGTGATGACCGGCATGAACATTGTGCTCGCAGTGCTCCACCAGACAGTCGGCGCTTTGCTGGTGGCAAGCGTCGCGTGGGGCGCGCACGTCAACGGGATGCCGCGATGACTCTGGCCAGCGCCTGGATCGTCTGCGCCGACGAAGCCGAAGCGACCGCGATCGCCGAGGCGCTGGTCGCCGAGCGGCTCGCCGCCTGCTGCAACATCCTGCCCCCCGTCAGCAGCGTCTATCGCTGGGACGGCAAGATCGAACGCGCGCGCGAAGTCCCGATCATCGCGAAGACCGACATGGACCGGGCCGACGCGCTGATCGCGCGGGTCAAAGAGCTCCACAGCTACGATGTCCCCGCGATCGCGATCTGGCCGATCAACGCAATTCCCGACGATTATGCCCGCTGGATCGAGGAAAATACGGGTCCAGACCGCATCGCCTGAAGGCGTCTGGTATTAAAATACCCGTCAGCAACCCCGCTGAAATGCTTGACTTATTCGCGCCTCAGCGCCAATAGCGCGCCCAACGGCGCTTCCCTCGGGAGGCGCTATGTTTCGTTTCACACCAAAATCCAATGAAGGATTTGCCATGAAGGCCCTCATGAAGACCACCAAGCCGATGAAACCGGCCGAGGTCGAAAAGAAATGGCATCTGATCGATGCCGAGGGGCTGGTCGTCGGCCGCGTCGCCGTGATCATCGCCAACCTCATCCGCGGCAAGCACAAAGCCAGCTTCACGCCGCACGTCGACAATGGCGACCACGTCGTGGTCATCAACGCCGACAAGGTCCGCTTCACGTCGAACAAGGCGCAGAAGAAGATCTACTACAAGCACACCGGCTATGTCGGCGGCATCAAGGAAACGACGCCCGAGAAGATTCTCGAAGGCAAGTTCCCCGAGCGCGTGCTTGAAAAGGCGGTCAAGAACATGGTTCCCCGCGGCCCGCTCGGCCGTGCGGTCATGAAGAACCTGCACCTCTATAACGGTACCGAGCATCCGCATGCCGGTCAGAACCCCGAAGTTCTCGACGTCGCGTCGATGAACCGCAAGAACAAGGTGGGCGCGTAAACCATGGCTGAGAAGAAGTCCCTCGCCGACCTCGGCGACATGACCAAGGAACAGGAAGCCGAGAAGAAGGCTCCCAAGAAAACCACCAAGGCTGCGGCCAAGGCGGAAACCAAGACCGAAGAAAAGGCTGCGGAAGCCACCGAAGCGCCGGCTGATGACGCCGCCGCCGAAGAAGAAACCGTCGTCGACACGCCGGTCGTCGAAGAAGCGCCCCTGCGCGAACAGGAGCTCGACGAGCATGGCCGCGCTTATGCGACCGGTCGTCGTAAGGACGCCGTTGCGCGCGTCTGGCTGAAGCCGGGCAAGGGCAAGATCACGATCAACGGTCGTGACCAGGCGGTCTATTTCGCCCGTCCGACCCAGCGTCTGGTCATCGGCCAGCCGTTCGGCATCACCGACCGCGTCGGCCAGTACGACGTCGTCGCCACCGTCAAGGGTGGTGGCCTGTCGGGCCAGGCCGGTGCCGTCCTGCACGGGATCGCCCAGGCGCTGACGCGCTACGAACCGGCGCTTCGCACCACCGTGAAGCGCGCCGGCTTCCTCACCCGCGACAGCCGCGTGGTCGAGCGTAAGAAATACGGCCGTGCCAAGGCACGTCGTTCGTTCCAGTTCTCGAAGCGTTAAGCCGAGAGCTTCCGAGCAGAAAAACGGGCTGTCCGACTTTGGTCGGGCGGCCCTTTTTCTTTGCGCGTGCCCGGCTTAAGCTGCGGCTATGAAATAGATCCTCGCCGCCACCGCCATCTCCCTTTTCGCCTGCACCGCGGGGCAAGCCTCTCCACCGGCTTCGGCCGCCGCGACATCGCTACAGCCAGACGTGGTGGGCGACTGGTGGGGAACGCTCGATGCGGGGCAGAAGCTGCGGCTCGTCGCACATATCGAGCGGACGGACGACGGCTATTCGGGCACGCTCGACAGCATCGACCAGGGCGCGATAGGGCTCGCGATGGCGAACATCGAGGTCACCGATACCGCCCTCTCGTTCGACTTGCCGCAGGTGGGTGGCCGCTACGAAGGCGAATGGCAGGAAGGCCGTTGGGTCGGCGCGTGGAAACAGGGCGGCGTGAGCTTGCCGCTGACGCTCGAGCGCGGCGCGCCCGATGTCGAGGCGACGGGACCGGTCGTGCCGGACAGCTGGGACCTGCCCGACGATGACGCGGTCGCGGAGCGCCTCGCGGCCACCGTCGGCGACCAGGACGGTGTCGTCGGCGCGGTCGCCTTGGTCGAGGACGGAGAAGCGCGCTTCATCCTGAGCGACGGTCTCGATGCCGATCGGCGGTTCGAGATCGGCTCGGTGACGAAAGTCTTCACCGCGCTCCTGCTCGCCGACATGGTGCTCGACGGCACGGTCGGGCTGAACGATCCGATCGGCGACCATATCGACGGGATCGACGATGCAGCGGTGGCCGCCATCACGCTGCGCCAGCTGTCCAACCATCATAGTGGGCTGCCGCGCCTGCCCGCCAACCTGATGCCCTTCGCGCAGCTGCCCGACCCCTATGCGAGCTATGACGAGGAGATGCTGCTCCACTGGATCCGCAACGTCGAGCCCGCCCGTGCGCCCGACGAGGCATACGAATATTCCAACGGGGCGGTCGGCCTGCTCGGCTATATTCTCGGCAAGCGGGCGGGGAGCGACTTCAAGACCGCGTTGCTGGAGCGGATCGTGCGCCCGATGGGACTGGCCGACACCGACTTCGAGATCGACGAGCGGAGCGTGGCCGGGCACAATCCGCAGGGGGAAGCCAGTCCGTGGACCTTCCAGACGCTGGCCGCGGCCGGCGCGCTGCGCTCGACCATCGGCGACATGGCACGCTTCGCCTACACGCTCGCCGAACCGGGCGAGACATGGTCGCGGCACGTCGACCTCATCACCGCCGACCCGAAGAGCGTTCAGGGCGGGCTGAACATCGGGCTGGGCGTGCTCACCCCCGATCACCAAGGACGGCGTGCTGTTCCACAATGGCGGGACGGGCGGGTTCAAGAGCTCGATGTGGGCCGATCCCGACACGGATCGCGCGGCGGTCGTGCTGATCAACAACAATACTGCCGATCCGGACCTGCTCGGCTCGTGGCTCATCGCGGACATGGAGCGGCAGCGGTAAGAGCGGCGATGCGCCAAAAACTTGCATGAAGACGCGTTTTCGACCAAGCGCTTGCCGATGTATACGAAAGAGAATGAAATTGACGGCCTCCTCGACGAACTGGAGGCGATTTACGAAACTTCGGTCGCCAATCTCCGCAACGGACTGACCGACTATGCCAATGACGGGACGCGGCCCGGCAAGGAAGCGCGCGACGACGGGCTTTTCGCCTATCCCGAACTGCGCGTCGACTATGATCCCGAAAGCCCCTCGCCGACGCCGGCACGCGCCTTCGCACGGCTGACGACGCCGGGCACCTATGCGACCTCGATCGCGCGGCCCAAGCTGTTCCGCGACTATCTCAAGGAGCAGCTCTGCCACCTGGTCAACGACTATCCGGTCACGGTCAGCGTCGAGAAGTCGCGGGTCGAAATCCCCTACCCCTTCGTCCTCGACGGCGGAGACCTTGACCTCAAGGGCGCGACCACTGCCGAGCTGTCGCGATGGTTCCCCTCTTCCGACCTCGAGCTGATCGGTGACGAGATTGCCGACGGCGTGTGGGACTTCAACCGCCGCACCAGCCGCCCGCTGGCGCTGTTCGACGGTCCGCGCACCGACTTTTCGCTCGCCCGCCTCAAGCATTATACCGGCACGCCGGTCGAGCACTTCCAGCATTATGTGCTGTTCACCAACTATGTCCGCTATGTCGACGAGTTCGTGCGCTTCGCGATCGAGGAATTGCGTAAGCCCGACAGCCGCTTCACCGGCTTTTCGGTACCCGGCGGCTATTACGAACGCGGCCAGCTGGAAAATGCCGAGGCCGAGATTGCGGCCGGCACGTGGCGCCGCCACCAGATGCCCGCCTATCATCTCGTCGCGGCAAACGGCACGGGCATCACCCTGGTCAACATCGGCGTCGGCCCGTCCAACGCGAAGACGATCTGCGACCATATCGCGGTGCTGCGTCCCGAGGCATGGCTGATGATCGGCCATTGCGGCGGCCTACGTCCCTCGCAGACCATCGGCGATTATGTGCTCGCCCACGCTTATCTGCGCGACGACCATGTGCTCGACGACGTGCTCGCCCCCGAAATCCCGATCCCCGCGATCGCCGAGGTGCAAACCGCGATGTTCGACGCCGCGCTCGAGGTGACTGGCGAAGGCGAGGAAGAGCTCAAGAAGCGACTGCGCACCGGCACGGTGGTGACCACCGACGACCGCAACTGGGAGCTTC
The DNA here is from genome assembly GCF_019264355.1 of Sphingomicrobium clamense. Classification (NCBI taxonomy): domain Bacteria; kingdom Pseudomonadati; phylum Pseudomonadota; class Alphaproteobacteria; order Sphingomonadales; family Sphingomicrobiaceae; genus Sphingomicrobium; species Sphingomicrobium clamense. The sequence goes on from NZ_JAHVAH010000001.1 coordinate 1,700,332, forward strand.
GCTTCACCCTCTCGGCCTGGCGCTTCGACCAGAGCCGCGCGGTCGGCATCGACATGGAATCGGCGACCATCGCCGCGCAGGGCTATCGCTTCCGCGTGCCTTACGGGACGCTGCTATGCGTGTCGGACAAGCCGCTCCATGGCGAGCTAAAGCTGCCCGGCCAGGCCAACGCATTCTACGAAAAGGCGATCGGGCAGCATCTGCGCACCGGTATCAAGGCGCTCGACATCCTGCGCCACGAAGGTCCCGGCCTCCACAGCCGCAAGCTACGCAGCTTCGACGAACCGCCGCTGCGTTAGTCGTTGGCCGGAGTAAAGTCGCGGATCCGCCCCAGCGGGGGTGGGTCGCGGCCCTCGGCGATATAGGCGATCAGCGCGTCGAGGTCGTTGCCCGCGCCTGTGCGGTCGCGGCCCTGCGTGAACACCGTGTAGCCGTCACCGCCATTGGCGACGAAATTGTTGGTCGTGACGCGATAGTCACGCGCAGGGTCGATCGGCTCACCGTCGAGTGTCATGGAGACGATGCGGTCGCCCGCCGGGCGCGAAAGATCGTAGGCGAAAGTGAAGTTGCCGCTCGGAATCAGATGGTAATGCTCGTCATTGCCCTCGGCATCGACGAATTGCTGCTCGAGCAGCGCTTTAAGTTGCGCGCCGGTGAGCGTCACCGTCATCAGTGTGTTGCCGAAAGGCTGGACCGTAAACAGTGCCGCATAGGATACGCTGCCGTCGCTTCCCGGAACGATCGGCGCGCGCACGCCGCCACCATTGATGAAGGCGAGGTCTGCGTTGCCCCTATCAGGCGCCCGCGTCGCCGCGAGTTGCGCATCGGCGATCAGATTGGCCGCCGGGCTTTCAAGGTCGTCGGGGTCGTCCATCAGCGTTCCGGGCAGCTTTCCGACGATACGGCTGGCGAACGGACGGGCGCCTTCAACGACCCGGTCGACCAACTCGATCATCTCCGGGTCCGGCGCGAATCGCGGCAGGGCGTCGGACGGCACGACGGCATTGCCGCCGCGATCTGTGTAGGGGTCGCCTTGAACGACGATATTGTCAGCCTCCTTGGCAACAAGCCTATCGCCTTCGAACGTCAGCCGGATATCGGTCAGCATGATTCCGTAGCGACCCGCACTCGTCAGAAGGCGCTCGCCTGTCCCGTTCGGCATCGGCAGCGTGCAGTCGTAGCTGAAATGCGTATGGCCCGAGACAACCACCGAGATTGCGGGATCGAGTTTCTCGACGATGGGAAGCACCGAACCGGATAGGCCGACGCATTGGGGATCGTCCCAGCGCTCGATGCCTCGCGCGCCTTCATGGATCAGCAGCACGATCGTATCGGCTCCTTCCGCCTTGAGACGCGGGACGAGCGCATTTGCGACCTCCGCTTCGTCGGCGAAGATTAGGCCGTCGACCAAATTCGGTGCGACAAGGCTTGGTACGTCGGCGAGCGGGAGACCGATCACGCCGATCTGAACCTCGCCGAGATCGTGCACCACTGCGTCAGGAAACAGGTTGGTCCCGTCGGGCAGGAAGACGTTGGCACCCAGATAGGTGAAATCCGCCCCGTCGAAGCTGCCGTCGAGCGCACAGGGGGTAAGGTTTGCAAATTTCTCGCAGCCCCCGTTCTGGATCCTCTTGAGCTCGTCGACGCCCTTGTCGAACTCGTGATTGCCGAGCGCCGAATAATCGAGCCCCATGAGGTCGAGCGCGTCGATCGTTGGCTCGTCGAGGAACAGTGCCGAGGCGATCGGCGTAGCGCCGATGAGGTCGCCCGCCGCAACAGTGATGCTCTTGTCCGTGCGCAGCGCCTTCAGCGCACCCGACAAGTAAGCCACGCCGCCTGCAGGGACGAATTGCACACTTCCGTCGTCCATTGTCACGGGCACTGCCTGTTCCGGCGCCTCCAGACGACCGTGAAGGTCGTTGATCGCGAGCAGCTGTATCTCCGTCGTCGCGGGCGCAGGCGCGACTTCGGCGACCTCGCCTTCGTAGGCGGTGGTGCAGGCGGTGAGCGTCAGGGCGGTGGCGGCAAGCAGCAGGTGGCGCATCTTTTCTCCTTTGATCGGAGCGCTAGCGGCCCCTAGAGACAATGTCATGACCAAAGAAGAGTTGATTGCCCTCGCCCGTTCCGCCGCGCTCAAGGCCTATGCGCCCTATTCGGGCTTTTCGGTCGGCTGCGCGATCGAGAGCGTGGACGGCGAAATCGTCACCGGCGCCAACATGGAAAATGCATGCTACCGCCTCGGCCTGTGTGCCGAGCAGAGCGCGCTAACGACCGCCCAGCACACCTTCGGGGTCGACAAGGTCGCGCGTATCGCGGTTGCGGGCGGCGATGGTTCGGGCAGCGAATTGAAGGGCGAACAGGCGGTCACACCCTGCGGCGGCTGCCGTCAGGCCATCCTCGAAGCCTCGCATCTGTCGGGCAGAAATATCGAGATCTTCGCCGCGTCGGGTGACGGCAAGGCCTGCGAGGTCCTGCGCATCCGCGACATCATCCCCCACGGCTTCGGACCCGAAGCACTACGCGACGCCGAATAGGCTCCACTGCGCCAATTTGGGGCACCCATCCCCAACCGCTTCAATTTTTTCGCCAAATCCGGCATGAGGCGACCAGATCGCCTGGTTTGCGTTCGCGATCCCTTGTCGTCGAATCCGAGGGAGCATCATGGCCGACACGGTAAGCGTGCTGAGTTTTCAGCTCGGCGTCTTTGCGTTTCTCGCGCTGATCTGCGCCGGACTCTACGCCGCGATGCGCAGCGAATCCTCGCTCGCCTGGTTGGTGGGCGCGCTACTCTTCACTTCGACGCTGACCGTCCTGCTCGACCTCCTGCCCACCTCGCGCATGGAAGTGGCGGTTGCGATCGTCGCGATGCCGGCTGCCATCTTCTGCATTGGCGAAGCCGTTCGCCTCGTGCTCGATGCACCGCGCCACAAGCGCTTTTGGAAACTGGTCGCGGGCGCGGCAGGCTTTGCGATGCTGATGCTCTACGCCGGGGCCCCCTATCTCTATATCGCGATCCTGCTCAAGGTCACCCTCGCCGTTGCGCTTCTCGAAATCGTTTTCCTGCTCATTCGTCAGCGCCCGCACCATTTTCTCGACTGGCCATTGATGGCGGTGCTAGTCGCCGCCGCCATGCTATTCGTCGCGCGGGTGCCGCTCTGGCTTGCCGAATTCTCACCCGAGACACCGTACGCCGAATTCCTGCTGGCGCCCTTCGAGACAACCATGCTGCTGTCGTCAGGCCTCCTCATGGCGGCGGTGGTCGTCCTCCTGATGTTTCGCGGGCTCAGCCAGATGGTCATCGACCTGCGCTTCAGCACGTCACGCGATGTCGCCACGGGCCTGCTCAATCGCGAAGCCTTCCGGGAACAAGTCGCGCTCAACCGCGCAGCCGTGGGCTCGGTCGTCTTTTGCGACATCGACAATTTCAAGCAGGTCAATGACAGCCACGGCCACTCGGTCGGCGACCATGCCATCGCCTCGTTCGCCAAAATCCTTTCGCGCAATGTCCCGATTGCCGGGCGCATGGGCGGTGACGAGTTCGCGCTCTATCTCCCGGGCGAAACCGCCGACGAGGCATTCGTGCAGATCGAGCGAATCCGCAATCGCTTCGCCTCTTCGCGGCTAAGAGGCGCGGACCTGCGTTTCACCGCCAGTTTCGGCATCGCCACCTATCGCCGCGGCGAATGCCTCGCCCGCGCGCTCCAGCAGGCCGACGCCGCGCTGTACGAGGCCAAGAAGAAGGGCCGCAACCAGACCCGTATCGGCGATGGCAGCGTCCGGATACCCGCCAACGACACGATGGTCGCCACGGGCTAGGCGAAAATTGCGATCGACTGACGCCCGATTGCGAGCAGCAGTCCATCTTCGCGCCAAAGCTTCATGTCCTGCGTCGTCATCCCGTCGGCCGCATGCTCGGCATTCGCGCGAAGAAGGTGCCAGCCGTCGACATCGTCAGGCTGTTCGACCAGGTCGATGTGCCAGGTGACGCTCGACAAGGGCGCTAGCGTCGGAAAGCGGGTAATGGCTGCCGGCGGCGGCGCATCGGCGAGCGCCAGCAGTGCCGAGACCGGGTTTGCCCCAGGAGCCTCCCTGAAGCGCGCCCAGGTTGCCATCATCGGCTCGCCGCCCGAAACACCCTGCGCCCCGCCGCCCAATCGCATATCGAAATTGGCGGTAAATCCGGGTGCGCGCTCGTTGCCCGTGGCGAATAGAGGAATGGCATCGTCGGGTGTGCTCACCTCTGGAAGTCCGGGTGCGTCGACGCTGACGGCGCTATCCCTGCTTGCGCCAAACACGAAGCTAGCGCGCAGGATCGGTCCCTGATCCCCCACCGCCTCGACCGCGACCATCGTCGTCGATCGTCCGCGCCTGAGCAGGCCGGGAAGAAAGTGGATGGTGCCGCTTGCCGGTCCGACGAAGACACACTGTGCGCTGAGCAGCGGAGGTAGGTCGTCAAAATATCGCCGCGCGGCTTCATGGGCCAAGGCGAGCGTCATACCACCATAGAGGGTGCGCCCCTGCGCCCACTCTGTCGGCGCCTCGATGGTAAAGCGATCGCCGTCGCGGACCAGCGCCTCGAAACTCTCTGCCAATCTTGCCATTTGGCCGGCCTAGCAGAGCAGTTTCAAATCGCTACCGATTACTTCAGCTTGATCTCGCGCAGGCGCTGCTGGAGATATTCGTCGGCGGTGATCGGCGGATATTTGGGTTCTTCGCCCTCCGGCACGCAGCTCGGCAGCGCCTTGATCTCGAAGTCGCTGCGGAAGTGCAGGAAGAAGGGCATCGAATAGCGCGAGGCCGAGGCGCGCTCGGGCGCCGGATTGATCACGCGATGCTGGGTCGAGGGCAGGTAGCCGTTGGTCAGCCGGTCGAGCATGTCACCGATATTGATCGCCAGTTCGCCCGGCCCCGGCTTCACGTCGAGCCATTTGCCTTCGCGGGTGAGAAGCTGGAGGCCGGCCTCTTCGGCGCCCAGCAGCAGCGTGATTGCGTTGATGTCACCATGCGCGCCCGCGCGGATATGCTCGCCCGGCTGCGCGGGGATCGGCGGATAATGGAGCATGCGCATTACCGAATTGCCGTCCTCGATCGCATCAACCAGGAAGCCTTCCTCGATCCCCAGGAAGCGCTCGACGGCGGAAAGCAATTTGGCGCCCGCCTTGTCGAACTCGGCATAAAGCTCCTGAAAGGTCTCCTTGAAGCCCTCGATCTCTTCGGGCCAGACATTGTCGTCCATATGGTCGCGGAAGCGGTGGCCTTCGGGCAGGTCGCGCCCGACATGGTAGAATTCCTTGAGGTCGTAGGCGTTCGCGCCCTTCGCGGTCTCGACCCCGAACGGCGTGTAGCCACGCGCGCCGCCGCCACCCTCGACGTGATATTTCTTTTTCACCTCTTCGGGCAGCGCGAAATATTGCTCGGCCATGGCATAGGCGCGGTCGATCAGGTCCTGCGGAATCCCGTGGTCCTTCACGATGGCAAAACCATATTCGACGAAGCTGTTGCCGAGGTCCTGGGCAAGCTTGTCCATGTTGCCGTCGGCATCGGCGAGCGAAACGGTGGCGACCTTGTCGCTGGTGATCACATCAGTCATGCGCGCGTCCTTAGCCCCACCGCGTGGCGGGTGCAATTGCCAGCTACAGGCTGAGCAGCAGCCCTGCCAGCGCCGCGGACATCAGGTTGGCGAGCGAACCCGCCGCCAAGGCTCGCAGGCCAAGGCGGGCGATGGTCGGGCGCTGGTTGGGCGCGAGGCCGCCGGTCACCGCCATCTGGATCGCGATCGAGGAGAAGTTGGCAAAGCCGCACAGCGCAAAGGTCACGATCGCGACCGTGCGCGGCGCGAGATTTTCCATCGCGCCGAGATCGATGAAGGCGACGAACTCGTTGAGTACGACTTTTGTGCCGAACAGGCCGCCCGCGATATTGGCTTCCTCCCACGGCACGCCGATCAGGTACATGATCGGCTGGAAGATATAGCCGACGACCTGCTGGAAGGTCAGGCCGTCATAGCCGAACCAGCCGCCGATCCCGCCGAGGATGCCGTTGGCGAGCGCGACCAGAGCGACGAAGGCGAGCACCATCGCGGCGACGGCGACGGCCAGCTTCACACCCGTCTGCGCGCCCATCGCGGCGGCCATGATGATGTTGGCGGGCTTTTCTTCATCGCCGTGCGGATCGACTTCGTCGACATCGTCCTCGAGCGCGGCCGGCACCGCCCCCTTGGGTGCCTTGGCGACCGCGGCATCTCCGTCGGTCTCGAGGACTTCGGCCTTGGGATCGGGCATGATGATCTTGGCCATCATGATCCCGCCGGGTGCCGACATGAAGGCGGCGGCGAGCAGATATTCGATGTCGATCCCCATCGCCGCATAGGCTGCGAGGATCGTGCCCGCGACGCCCGCCATGCCCACGCTCATGATCGTGAAGAGCTGGCTTGGCGCGAGGGTCGCGAGGTAGGGCTTCACCACTAGCGGGCTTTCCGACTGGCCGACGAAAATGTTCGCTGCCGAAGCGAGGCTTTCGACCTTGGTAATGCCGGTAATCTTCTGCAGCGCGCCGCCGACCCATTTGATGATCAGCTGCATGATGCCGAGATAGTAGAGAATGCTGATGAGCGCCGCGAAGAACACGATCACGGGCAGCGCGGCGATCACGAACGTGTTGGCGAGCGGGTTGCTCTCGTTCGGGCCGAACAGGAATTGCGTCCCCGCCGCCGAGTAGCCGAGCAGCGCGGAGACGCCATTGGCCATCCATTCGAGCCCCTGCGCGCCCCAGCTGGTCGCCAGCACCAGCGCCGCGATCCCCGCCTGCAGCGCGAAGGCCGCGCCGACGACACGCAGCCGGATCGACTTGCGGTCGGTCGACAGCAGGTAGGCGAGAAGAAGGATGAGGGCGATGCCCGCAAGGCTCATCAGGATTTGCATGAAGTGACGCCCTCCCCCGGCGCGTGTGACTTTACCAGACCATGCCTTCTGAAGCGTTGGCGGCGGCTTCGTCCAGCTTTTTCAATGCTTCGGCCGGATCGGCTGCGAGCATCAGCTGTGTGCGACGCTCTTGCGACAGGAAGCCCTGCCGCACGACCGTATCCATGAAGCCGTCGAGCCCGTCCCAGAAGGCCCCGACATTTAAGAGGCAGAAGGGCTTGGAGTGATAGCCGAGCGCATTCCACGTCCACGCCTCGAACAATTCGTCGAGCGTCCCGATGCCGCCCGGCAGGCAGACGAAGGCGTCGGCGAGCTCGGTCATCTTGGCCTTGCGCTCGTGCATGTTGGCGACCGGATAGAGCTCGGTGCAGCCAGTATGCGCGACTTCAACGTCGACCAGCGCCTGCGGGATCACGCCATAGACCTTGCCGCCGCCCGCCAGCACGCGATCGGCGGTGACGCCCATCAGCCCAAGCTTGCCGCCGCCATAGACGAGGTCGATGCCCTTGCTGACCATCAGGTCGGCGAGCTCTTCGGCGGCCTTGGTATAGGCCGGGTCCGCGCCGGGCTTCGAGCCGCAATAAACAGCGAGCTTCTTGATCGTCACAAGCCGACTTTCTCTTTCAGATTGCCTTCGGGACGCGCGCCATAATGCTGGATGACTTCCGCCGCGGCCAGTGCGCCCTTCTCGAGACAGGTTTTCGCGTCGAGCCCGCGTGCGCGCGCAGCAAGGAAGCCTGCCGCGAACATGTCGCCCGCGCCTGTCGTATCGACGACCTTGTCGACCGGCGCCGCGGGCACTTCGACGCGCTCGCCTTGGCTATCGACCAGCGCGCCATGTTCGCCTCGCGTGATGACGAGCGTCGGCACCATGGGCCGCAGCGACGCGATCGCCGCTTCGAGATCCGCCTCGCCGGTCAGCATGATCGCCTCGTCTTCGTTGCAGAAAAGCAGGTCGACCGATCCACTCTCGATAAAGCGGGTGAAGCGGTCGGCGCGCTCGGTGATGCACACGCTCTCGGACAGGGTGAAGGCGACCTCGCGGCCCGCATTATGCGCGATCTCGACGGCCTTTTTCATCGCCGCGCGCGGCTTGTCGGGCCCGAACAGATAGCCTTCGAGATAAAGGATCGCGCTGTCGCGGATCAGCGTTTCGCTAATTGTCTCGGCAACCAGTTCGTGGCTTGCGCCGGGCGCGGTGTTCATCGTGCGCTGCCCGTCGGGCGTCACGAGGATCAGGCAGCGGCCCGTCGGCGGCCCGCCGATCAACGGCGGCGTATCGAAATACACGCCCAGCGATTTGAGGTCATGCTCGAAGATCATGCCCAGCTGGTCCTCGGCGACCTGCCCGATAAAGGCGGCGCGACCGCCCATCGCGGCAATCCCCGCCATCGAGTTGGCGGCCGAGCCCCCGCTTGTTTCGCGCGCCTGGCCCATCGCGTCGTAAAGCGCGTCGGCGGCCTCGGGGGACAGCAATTGCATCGACCCGCGCGGCAGGCCGTATTCTTCCAGAAAGTCGTCGTCGCAGGCGGCAATCACGTCGACGATCGCATCGCCCATTGCCACAATATCGAACCGCGTGTCCGCCATGATCCCCGTGAAACTGCTGAATCGCCAAGATAAAGTTGCGGCTGCCTAGCCACCCCTCCCCGACCCGTCAATCGAAACCCCTTTTCATTTCGCGGGGAGGCGCTACCCCTTTCGCGCATGATACAGGAAGCCACTGCCGCCACCCCGCTCGAAGCGCTCGATCCCACGCCGCCCTCTCGTCAGGGCATCCCGCGCTCGCTCTTCGCCCTGTCCGTTTTCTATGGCGGCATGGTCTGCATCGCGGGCGTACTCGCCAACAAGCAGGTGGCGCTCGGACCGCTCGCGGTCGAGGCCGGCATTTTCGCCTTCCTCATGCTCGTCGTCACGTCGAGCGCGGTGACCGAACTCTATGGCGCAAAGGCGGGCCGCACGCTGGTCTATCTCGGCTTCGTCCCGTTGCTGGTCAGCTCTGCGCTCACCTATTTCATCCTCGCCCTGCCCGCCTCGCCCGAAATGGAAGCGGAGCGGCTGTCGGCCTACGAACTGCTGCTCTCTTCGACCCCGCGAATCTGGCTGGGCGGGATCATCGCCTACGGCATCTCGACCCTGCTCAACGTGTGGATCTTCGACAAGATGAAGCGCGGTGAAGGCAAGCTCGTGTGGCTGCGCGCGGCGGTCGCCGGCATGATCAGTCAGGCACTCGACACGCTGATTTTCATCTCGATCGCCTTCTACGGCGTCTTCCCGATCATGCAGCTCATGCTCGGCCAGATGCTCGCCAAGGTCGTCCTGTCCGCCATCGCCTTCCCGCCGCTCATCAGCCTGATGATCGCGCTTGCGAAAAGACTCGACGCAAAAGGCGCGATCGAGTGAGCGAGATCGCGTTCAGCGAAGAGAATGGCCGCGGCCGCTGGTCGATATCGTTCGACGATGCCGAGGATGCCGAGATGACCTTCTCGCGCAGCAGCGAGACGCTGGTCATGCTCGACCATACGTTCGTGCCAGAAGAGAAGCGCGGCGAGGATCATGCCAAGGCGTTGGCCGAACGCGCCGTCGCCGACGCGCGCGAGCATGGCTGGAAGATTGTCCCGGTCTGCCCCTTTTTCAAAGCCATCGCCCAGCGCCACGACGACTGGGACGACGTCGTCAAATCCTAGTGATAGACGTCGTTGGCGATCCGCTCGTCCCAGACATCGAAGATCGCCTTGACCTGTGGCCGTTCGCGGTCACGCCAGCCGTTGAGCTGCCGGTCGAAGCGGGCGATGACGGGATGACCGCGCAATAAGGTCAAGGCACTGTCCGATGAGGCGTCGCGCCCGCCGGGGAAGAGGTCCTGCGGAAAGCTCAGATGCCAATCGCCTTCGATCGCCTGTTCGAGGTGGCGGACGGCGCGCGCCCTGTCACGCGCGACCGCATGGATACGGGCGGCTTCGACGTGGGCGAATTCGGGTATGCGACCGTGGCGCTCTGAAGCCCGGGCTTCGGCAATCGCGAGTTCGATCATGCGATCGGCCTCCTCGGCTCGCCCTTCTTCGCGAAGGGCGATGACAAGATAGGGCGCGATGGACACCAATTTGCGCAAGCCGCCATGGTAGCTCGTTGCCAACTTGCCCCGGAAGTCATCGGGACCATTGAAGAATTTGTCGAAGATCGAGAGCAACTCCTCATATCGGCCCTCGTCCGCCATCAGCTTGGCCGTCGTCCGCGACAGGCGCCAGGTCATGAAAAAGTCGATGTCCCAAATTCCCGCACGATCCATTTCCTCGGCCGACGGGAGCTCGCCGGCGAGTATCGTATGGGCCATTGCTCTTCCGGGGCTCGGTATCGCAGGATCCTTCAGCCCGACCGCATTGCGCATCATCCCGAGGCGCGTGAGATTGTAGGATCGCAGCGATCCAGGCTCTTTGGGCAGCGCCTCGAACCGCAGCCTGACCGCCTCCGACAAGTCGCCTTGCCGCTCTGCCATGCGGCTTTGTGCGCGTAGCCTTTCGTTGGGATCCAGATGACCTTCGACATAGTCACGGTCGAACTGATCGGCGAGACTCTCCATGTCAAAAGTCGCTGCATCCGAGGCGATCTCGGTCGTCTCAGCATCCAGCGGCTCGAGCAGCCAGCGTTGGTAGCGGGCTTCCCACACCCCTTCATAGTCCAGCGCAGCGCCGCGTGTCTGGGCAAGTACGTTCAGGATTGACGGGTTCATGGGGTCAAGCTCGGCAGCCCGCTCGACATGCGGCAGCATCGCACCACCGGCCCCCGCGCTACAGGTTCGGCGAAGTGCGCATCGGCAAGATCGGGTGCAAGTTCGCGCGCCCTGCGTGCCAACGCCAGCGCCTCCTTGTCGTAGAACTTCCCGGCCGGACGATCGGGATCGATCGCCAGCAGCTCGGAGATCGTGATCGACAACATAGCCAGGACCGCCCCGTTTTCAGGGTGGCGGGAAGCGAGCTGGCGTAACAGATTTTCCGCGCTCGACAGGCCGTCATACGTCCCCGTGCGCATCCTTCCGATGGCCATCAGGAGACGTGCTTCGTCCTCGCCAGAAAGCGCATTGCGGACCCGAGACGTCTTGCTATCGCCTACGGTCGCGACCGGGATCGTTTCGACGATCGCTTGCGCAAGGTCGCTCTGGAGCAATTCAAGATTGCCGAACGGCCTGCGGATCGTTCGCTCGGACACCACCCTGCCTTCTTCGATCCCGTGCTTGCGCATGCGCGCTTCGACCTGGCCGCCGTCGACATCCAGAGCGAGCTGTATGACGTATCGCTGCGCCAGCCGCTCTCCGATTTCACGCGGGCCCAACCCGAATCGTTCAAGATCGGCGGCGCTTTCGAGCGCCGGGACACGGACCCGTCCGGTGCTGTTGAGATTGGCCGAAAGGGTGCTGCGCAAGCCTGCCGCCAGCGCGTCGTCTTCCGGTGTCGCGGTTTCGACCGGCAGGATCGTCACCGGCGTCGGCGAGATGCTGACCTCACGATCACCGTTCGCGCCGAACCAGCCCGTCATCCAGCCGGCCGTCACGAAAAGGATCAGCAAGGCAATTCCGGCGACAATGAGCGTGCGCGTTCTTCCTTCGGGTCGAACGTTCTCGGACGGTTGGATGTCGAGCTGGTATCCGACCTTGGTCACGGTCTGGACCGAGACGTCGTCGGCACCGACTTCGCGCAGCTTCTTGCGGATCTGGCTGATCACTCGATTGATCGCGTCGTCGCCGACGATGACGCCATCCCAGCATGCCTCGATAAGGTCGTCGCGTGAGAAGATCCTGCCGGGATGGCGCGCGAGAGCGACCAGCACTTGCATGATCTTTGGTTCAAGAATGGCCTCGCCGCGCCCTTCGACCACGATTTTCCGATGTGCAGGGTCGATGCGCACCGAGCCGGCATCGAACGCCGATTCGTGCGCAAGATCGATGGCGGTGATGCCGTCCATCACGCGATGTCGATCGCTTGAGGCATTTTCCGGTGGCCCTCCTCACCACTGTGGCCAGCCCAAGTTCGATTTACCCTTAACACAAATCAACTCGTAAAATCAGCCTTCCACCAGAGTTAGATTGGGGGTGAAATCATTTGCATTCCGCACAATACCCGCAGCCTTCCGACACTCCAGGAGCATATGATCTCCGGCGAATCCGACCATAGGGGGGCATTGATCGAGGTTCGCTGCTGTCATCAACCCGCCACAATATGTGCCCTACTTTCAACAGTGTCGGCACAATCGGTTGATCCTCCCGAGAGAGACGAGATTTTCACGGTCCCGACGGGTTGTTTTTGCAGGTCATTGAGGTAAGGGCGGACTCATTGGGTTGCGGGGTATCGGCAGCCGGGGATGCGGGGTCATCGCACAGCGCGTGGCAAAAAAGTGACCTTCCTTCGGGGAGTTGTCACTTTCCTGACTTATTTCCCCTCTAGCGGGCCCCTCGCCTGAGAGCGGGTATTACTCAACCATTGGGGTTTACAGTGAAAAAACTTATTCTGCTGAGCAGCACGGCCGTTTTCCTGCCGTCGGCTGCTTTCGCCCAGTCGACCGGTTCGGTCGACTTCGAAGAAGCCATCGTCATCACCGGCGCTGCCAACCAGGACATTGACGGGATCCAGATCCCCGAAACGTCCAAGCCGAAGCAGATCCTCGGTGAAGAAGTCCTCGAGCGCCAGAGCCCCGGCCAGACCGTACTCGACGCGACCAACATCGTCCCGGGCGTGAGCTTCACCTCGAACGACGCATATGGCGGTTCGGGCGGTGAAATCATCATGCGCGGCTTCGACGATTCGCGCGTCTCGATCACGTTCGACGGTATCCCGCTCAACGACAGCGGCAACTATCAAATCTACACCGGCCAGACCCTCGACGGCGAACTCGTCGAGCAGGTCAACGTCAACCTCGGCACGACCGACGTCGACAGCCCGACCGCATCGGCCGTCGGTGGTACGGTCAACTACCGCATGCGTAACCCGGAAGACGATTTCGGTGCGCAGTTCGTGCAGTCGATCGGCGAGTACAACTTCTACCGTACTTTCATGTCGATCGACACTGGCGAGATCTTCAAGAACACCGGCATCACCGGTCTCGTTGCGGTCAGCCACGAAGAATATGACAACGCCTATAACGGCTACGGCCAGGTGAACCGTCAGCAGGTCAACGCCAAGGTTCACATCCCGGTCAGCGAAATCAACGGCGACTTCGTCAACATCTCGGGTCACTACAACACGATTCGCAACAATTTCTTCGGCTCGGTCGGCCTCCGCTACGACCGTGCGCCGGGCGGCGGCTTCCCGCAGACCAAGGACGAGCGTGAATATTCGCTCAACTTCCCCTGCACCACCGAAGTCCCCTCGCCGGGCACCCGCGACGGTGAAAACGGTTGCGGCACCGAGTTCGAGCGTCGCTACAACCCGGCCAACACCGGCAACATCCGTATCGGCGCCCGCTTCACCCTGGCCGACGATCTCGTGCTCACGCTCGACCCGTCCTACCAGTATGTGAAGGCGAATGGCGGCGGCACCCGTGGCGCCGAGGAAGGGTTCAACTTCCAGGGCTTCTCGGGTTACCTCGGCGGTCGTCCCTATTTCGGTGGCGTCGACCTCAACGGTGACGGCGACACGCTCGACCGCGTGACCGTGCTGACCCCGTCGCAGACCCGTACGCATCGCTACGGCCTGATCTCGGGTCTTCGTTACAACATCAACGACAACCACACGGTCCGTCTCAGCTACACGCACGACTACGCCAACCACCGCCAGACCGGCCAGGTCGGCCGCGTGCGTCGCGACGGTGAGCCGGTCACGGTCTTCCCGATCGACGATCCGCTGTTCGCCGCCAACGGCAACATCCTGCAGAAGCGTGACCGCCAGAGCTACGCGATCCTCAACCAGATCGCCGGTGAATGGCGCGGTGAATTCGACGCCCTGACCGTCAACGTCGGTGCGCGTTTCCCGTTCTTCAAACGCGACCTCGAGAACTACTGCTTCACGACCTCGCCTTCGGGCTTCGTCGACTGCTTCGGTCAGAATGCGGCGGAAGAAGCGGCCTATGCGGCTGCCAACCCCGACGCGGCGCCGCCGCAGCAGCGTATCCTCAAGTATGACGACTTCCTGCCGAACGTGGGTGCCGTCTACGAGATCAGCAACAACTTCTCGGTCTTCGGCAGCTACGCCAAGTCGATCTCGGTCCCGGGTACCGACGCGCTGTACGACAGCTTTTTCTTCGACGAAGACAGCCCCGCCGGCCAGCCGGTTCCGGAAACCACCGACACGTTCGACGGTGGTGTCCGTTACCTCAGCTCGAAGGTGCAGGCGCAGGTCAACGGTTGGTACACCAAGTTCAACAACCGCCTCGCGGTTTCGTACAATGTCGAACTTGACGAATATATCTTCCGTAACCTCGGCCCGGTCGACAAGTACGGCATCGACGCATCGGTCGCCTACGCGCCGATCCCCGAGCTGACGCTTTACGCCTTCGGTTCGGTCTACGACTCGGAAATCAAGGAAGACGTCGAAATCGATGCGGGCGTGTTCGCCCCGACCGCCGGCAAGCGTGAGGGCGGTGCTCCGACCCACATGTTCGGTGGTTCGGTCGTGACCGAACTCGGTGACTTCTCGGCGGGCCTGACCGCCAAGTACACCGGTGGTCGTTACCTGTACGACACCAACGAGCCGGCCTCCCGCGATCGTTTCCCGGCCAAGACCGATGGCTACTGGATGGTCAACGCGGACATCCGCTACGACCTCGAGAACCTGGTCGACGGCCTGGACAACAGCTTCGTCCAGCTCAACGTCTACAACCTGTTCGACACGCTTTATGTCGGCAGCTTCGGTGCTCGCCTGAGCCCGGACGACGGCACGCCGTTCGCCCAGATCGGTGTTCCGCGTACCGTGTCGGCGACGCTGAGCCTCGGCTTCTAAGCCAGGGCCTCACGGCACAGAAAAACGGGCGTCGCATCTCGATGATGCGGCGCCCTTTTTCTTTTCGTTCAAGTGACTTGACCTAAAATCCTGATTCGCCCACCACGCCGCCTTCCGATCCGCACCCGAATTGTCAGGACTTTTCCGTGCCCTTTCGTCTCGATCATTCTCGCAAGATACTGGCGCTGAGCGTAGCCGCGCTCGGCTTGCCGACCGCGGCCCATGCGAGCGAACCGGATCACGCCCCCGAGGCGATCGAGAGCTGGTCGCTCGCCACGCTGGACGAACGGCCGCTTGGCGGAGTTGCCGCAACCGACATCCTCCAGCAAGTCGGCCCCGCAATCGTCGAGGAAGAGGCGGAAGAGCGCCGCGACTACGCCTCGTTCGGCGAGGACGTGAAGGCGATCGATTGGGAATTGGCTGCTGTCGGTGGCTATTACACCGCGATCAACTTCTCCAAATTGTTTAAAAACCCTCAGCCGCCGCGCTTCAAGAAGGAAGGCTGGTTCGGCAAGGACACCAAGCATATGGGCGTCGACAAGCTCGCCCATGCTTACTCGACCTACATCGTCTCCGAGCTGCTCTACCACCGCCTCAAGAACAAGACGAACGACGCGCCCGGCATCGAATGGACCGCCGCAGCGCTCGCGTCGGGGATCATGATGTGGTCGGAAGCCTTCGACAGCATCGAGCCCGACAGCGGCTGGTCGTGGGAAGACGTTGCGATGAATACCGCGGGCGCCGGCTTTTCGGTCCTGCGCAACGCGGTCCCCGGCCTCGACGAGAAGATCGACTATCGCATGATGGTGAAGCCTAACGAGGACATCTACACCATCTCGGGCCAGAAGCATTTCGAGCAGCAGCGCTATTTCTTCGCCATCAAGCCCGCGGGCTTCAAGGGCATGGAAGATAGCCCGTTACGCTTCACCGAACTCCACGTCGGCTACCACGCCAAGGACTTCCTCTACGAAGACCGCGACGCCGGGATCGAGCCCAAGCGCCACATCTTCGTCGGTGTCGGCCTCAACTTCAACGAGCTCCTCTTCAAGCGCTCGAAGAGCAAGACCATGCGCACGGTCGGCGAGGTCACGACCTACTTCCAGCCGCCTTACTCGGCGCTCCACGTCAACGTCACCGAGTAAGTGCCGCGCCTATTCGGGGCGGATCGCCACCGCGTAGCCACCGCCCGGCGCCATCGTCAGGCTGAGCGTGTCGGCAGAGGTCTTCGCATAACGCACGATCTCGAAGTCGAAGCGCGTTGGCCCCTGATAGTGCGTACCCTCCGCGTCGCGATAGACGGTCGCGACGTAGCGGCGCCCCGCGTCGAGAAAGTCGGGCGCAACATCGACCGTCCGCCCGGTCTCGTCGGTCCCGCCGCCGAGCCACCAGCTCTCGCCGCCCCGCTCCTTGCGCGCGATCGTGACATAGTCGCCGACCGCCGAATCGAGCACCAGGCTCTCTTCCCAGTCGACCGGCACTTGCTTGATGAAGTCGAACGCCTCCGGATGCTCGGCATAATGTTCGGGCAGGTGCGCAACCATCTGGATCGGCGAATAGTGACGGTCGCGGCAAACGATCAGATTATGCTGGACCCTTGGGGGTATCGCCTGCTGGCACGAAGATCGCAGTGACGTCGGCCTTAGCGAAGGCGCTCGAACATTGTGGGCCCGCAGGCTGGAACAGCGACGATCCGCTCGTTTGGAAACGTCTGCTCAATAGCGCCCCGAGTGCCCACAATGTAGCGAATTTCGAGTTGATCGAGAAACTCGCTACGTTGCGCTGCGGGGAGCCTGCCGGATGCGATATTGGCCGGCAGGAGCGACGTGCGCGCGTGGGTTAGCGCGGAAATGCGGGCGCTATCGTCTGGGTCGAGAAATAGGACAGGCGCTCCAAATTCCTCACTTGCAGCAAGGCAAGTAAACATACGCCGATCGTCATCTTGCAGGACCATGGGAGCCGCTTGTCGGGCGCGCTCGAATGTCACGCCAGCATAGGCCAAGTTCGCAAAGCTCGAGAGAATGAGGCTGGCAGATAAGATTGTGATCGCTGCGTTGCGCGTCGCTTGTTTGCGAAGAAGCGGCACGAGAATTCCTGAAAGCAGCACGAGAACGCCGAGGCTGAAGTAGCGTGCGTCGAAATAGCCGGTCGCGATCAGCGCCGGCAGATTGCTGAATGTCGCCAGGAGAAAGAATAGTGCCAGCCGAAGATCGTCAGACTGCCGGGGAAGATTGAGCAAGTGGCGATGCTTCACGGCCACGACGGTCAGACCTAGTAGAGCCAAGCCGAGGAATAGATGCGGCGCCCATAGAAAATTGGGCACGAAAGTCACCAGCTTGGACATGATTTTCGCGAACCATTCACCCGGAGCGTCGAATAGGGTCGCAGGCGCACCCCCTGCAAGAAACGTATGAGCCTCTTCGCGATCAAGCGGGTGTAGCTCAATGGTAGAGCAGGAGCTTCCCAAGCTACCCGAAAGGGCAGTTTTCCGCCATCGCTGCTGTAAACTGCGCGAAAATCGCTCGTTTTAGATCAATAGTTTACAGATGGCCTGTAAACTGGATCGAGCAGTCCTCTGCCCTCGCCTCCACCACCGTCAAGCGTCTGCTATGCGCCCCATGTCGGCCGTTGGCCTAAGTCTGAGACGGAATGAAAGCGGACTGGCGGCAATTAGTCAGCGATTATCCAAGCGTTCGGAACTGGCGAACGGACTAAGGTGCTTGAGTTTTGAACTCACAATAACTTGTTATAAAGAATGAGCTTTTTAAAGTCTTCGGCCTCGTGCAACAGGAAATTCTAAACGAAGCGTTAACCCTTTTCGCTCCATAAGTTGGAAATGCACAGTCCTACCTTCCCGTTTCACCCCTGTTTGCGGTCTGTCGCGATCTCTAGTGCTGTGGGGTTGGCCTACTACCTCACTGCGTATTTTTCGCTCGAATTCACGCAGTCGACCAACGGCTTGGCCACTATTTGGCCGGCAAGCGGAATCTTCGTCGCCGCGCTGTTGCTCGCCAAACGCGGGCCCAGGATGCCGATTATCGCGACGGTCGCAGCGGCAAGCCTAATTTCCAACACTCAGTTCGGCGCATCGTCTATCGAAGCGGCGGGATACACGGTCGCCAACATCGTTGAAGGCGTCGTGATTGCGCAACTCGTGCGCCGCGGTGCCAACGCCTCGCGCGAGCTCGACAATACCCGGTGGCTCATGACTTTCCTGATTGCGACCGTGTTCGGAAGCTTCGTCAGCGGCGCGGTAGCCAGTCTGCTAGCTGGGCACCCGAGCCTCCCCTTTTTCGTATCATGGTCGCTGACGGTCTGCCTGGGCACGCTCATCGTCGTTCCGTTCGTCATCACTGTTGTGACAGGGTTGCGCGAGCGAGGGGCCTTCTTCCTCCTACGGGACGCTGCGGTTTTGACTGGTCTTACCCTTGCCGTTTCAGTTATCGGCTCCTTCATCTTCGACCCCGGTGGCGAAAAATATCTTTTTCTTCCCGTGGTCGGCGTGATCGTGGCGACCTACCTTTTCGGCGCGAGTGGCGCTTCGGTGAGCATCAGCCTCGTCGCGATCACCGCAACCTTGCACACCGATTTCGCCAGTTCCGGGGCTGGCATTCTCGGACTTAACCAGGACATTCTCTTCCTTCAAGTATACCTCGTCTGTCTGTTCTGCGCCGTATGGCCGCTCTCGGCGTTGATCGCGAACCGGGAGCACCTTCTTGCCCGATATGCGGAAGCAAACGGCCACCTCGAGCTTGCCGAGAGCACCGCGAGTGTGGGGCACTGGTACTTCGACAAAGACGGATCGTCGCTGGTCTGGTCCGACGAAGTCTATCGCATCCATGGCGTCCGGGCCGACGACCTCGATTTCAGCGAAGGTGTTGAACTCGAGAATCCTGCATCGCTCGCGCTCTACCATCCCGACGATCGGGAGGTCGTGCGCGCAATTTTGCTTGACGCCTTGAGCAGCGAGCAGGGCTTTTCCTATCGCGCAAGGATTTTGCGACCCGACGGCACGTACCGGCACGTCTCAAGCATCGGACATCCAAGATTTGGCAGTGACGGCGAGTTCGACGGCCTGTTCGGGACAGTCCAGGATGTCACCCGTGAGACCGAAGTTCTCGAGCAACTTCGCATCGCGCGGGTTGCCGCTGTCGAAGATGCGAAGACTGCCAAGCGACTGGCCGAGACAGACGAGCTGACCGGAATTGCGAACCGTCGAAAGATTCTCGGAGATTTGCGCACGGTCTCGCGTTCGGGCAGGGCAGCCGCACAGCAGGTAACTATAGCGATCTTAGACGTTGATCATTTCAAGTCGGTCAACGACCAGCACGGACACCAAGCCGGTGACACCGTGTTGAAGCGGGTGGCGAGGATAATCTCCGATGAACTGCGGTCCACGGACTATTTCGGTAGGCTTGGCGGCGAGGAATTTCTCGTGGTGCTGCCCGGAGAGAATGGCATGAGCGCATCGCTCATCCTCGAGCGTTTGCGAAAGCGCATAGCCCAGGAACGATGGCAGGCGCCCGGCCTCGCGCAGGTTACCATCAGCGCCGGGGTGGCGACCATGACCGAGGACGAAACGATGGAGACCGTATTGCGGCGGGCCGACGACGCTCTGTATCAAGCCAAGGAAAATGGCCGCAACTTGCTGCAGATCGCGGCCTAAATTCAGCTTCGACACGGGCAAACGCCCTAACTCACGTATCCGGATCGTTCGCCGCCTGGCCGGTTTAGGGTGGAAAGCGGACAGCCGGACTAAGAATTCGACAATTATCGGAATTCTAATCCGCGTATCGGCGGTTCAAGTCCCTCCTTTTGCAACCAACCTTCGGCTTCTCGTCGTGTCGCATCTCGGTGAGGGACGCGTAAGGCGCAGTCACCGTCACGTGAAGGCCGGCGCGCGCGTAGTCTATTTCGACTGCGCCTCTCAGGCTGGCTCGAAGCGAACTGGCAATTAGGGTAGACCCGAAGCCCGTCTTGGTCGGCGGGACGACCTCCGGTCCGTTCATTTCCTGCCAAGTCAGTTTGAAGGTCTCCAGATTACCGACGTGCTTGATTTGCCATTCAATCTCGACTGAGCCGTCGTCGTTTGAAAGAGAACCATATTTGGCGGCGTTCGTGGACAATTCGTGCAGCGCCATGCCGATACTTTGAGCCGCTGCCGATTTAAGTCGCACGATCGGTCCATCGATTTTAACTCGGGACCCAAAAAGTTGGCTGAAATGCCCGAGCTGCGCGCACACTAGATCCCGCAGACTTACGCCCTCTTTAGGATTTTCAACCAGTAGATCGTGACTCTTCGCCAATGCTGCGATGCGGTCTTCGAACCGATCGGCAAAATCGTCCAATCCGGCAGCTGCAGTCTGGCGAGCGACGACCTGGATAATGCTAAGCAAGTTCTTGGCTCGGTGATTGACCTCTCGCATTAATAGTCGTTCGCGCTCTTCGGCCATTTTGCGTTCAGTGATGTCGAAAATAGATGCGAAAAAGATGTTGTCCGCACCGCCGAAATATTGGAGGCGGACGAATACGTCATAGTGCGAACCGTCTTTACGCTCGTGGATCGTCTCGAACTCGAGAAAGGGGACCTCGCCAGCCTTGAGGGGAGCCACAAAATCGCGAAACTGCTCTTCGCTGAATTCTGGCTTGATGTCCCAAGGCGTGAGTTTTTGAAGTTCTGTGAGACAATAGCCCAAATTCTCGCGCGCTCCACGGTTAACGAGCTCGAAGCGACATGTGTCTCCGTCGAACACAAATGCCTCACTAACGGATGCCTCCACTATCCGGCCCATCCGCTCGTGGCTTGAGGAAGTGCTTATCCGTTCCAGCTCAGAAGCCGCCCGACCTGCGAATAAGGCCAAGATCTCTCTTGAAAGATCGGGATTGCCGATTGGTCGATCATTAACACCCGCAAGCAGTCCGATGACTTCTCCGGTTGATGATCTCAATGGAATTCCAACGTAGCTCTGCGCGCCCATTTCGCGCAGAAGAGCATCTTGAGGGAAGAGCGATTGTACATCGTCTGTATAACAGCACGGGCCGTCCCCGATGATGTCTGCGCAGGGCGATCCAGCCAGATCATACACAATATTCTCGGCTGGGCCGTCGCTCCAGACTGCCAAAGTTTCAGCTTTGGTCTTGTCGTTGTCGGATGGGCGACTCAGAAACACCCATCGAACGCCTAGAGATTTTGAGATCCCTTCGACTAGCGCCGGAAATATGTCCTCGCCGACGAGGTCGGCGGTCGCTGCAAGCGTCTTGATTGCCACGTCAATCGACATTGCCGAGTGCGTCGCACGAACCGAGGCCGTATCCATTTGAATACCCTTCTCAAGGAACCATACGCGCACTCATCAGTGGAGGCAAAGAATGATTAGAGTCTAAAAGACGCACGGAAAATCACGGTTGGTAGCGACCGTAATCGCTGTGTCGGTGATGCATCTCCGCCGCGCGTGTTGCAGAGACCAGCGGAACATTTCGACTGATGTTTCGTTATTGATTTGAAGCATTGTTGCCGAGCATGCTTCAATAAGGGAAGTCTCGTCACGATGTGGCGAGACTTTTCGCGCAGTGAGTATTCCGGCCGTGATCTCTCCTAGCGGATTTGCGACATGATGTGGCTCAAAACCGCGGGATATATCGGCTTCTCGAACTCCAGACCGGCTTCGAATTTTTCGCACCAGCAAACATAGGCCGCAATAGCTTCTAACCCCGGGAACCTAATGAACACACGGGTGTCTAACTTGACCCGGCTGACCAATGAGACCCGACAGCCGAGCGGGCTGACGTCTAACACCTTCAATTTCTGAGGATGCGCCCCTGGCTCACGAACTTCGACAGTCGCAACGAATGGCTGGCGTGGGGCTCGGCGTTCGGTCGTCATAGATCGGCTAAATCGTTAATCATTGAGAGAAAATTGAAAAGAAATGGTCGACGAGAAGGGCGAATATTCATTGTTTCCGTCTCGTGAAAACCCGCAGTCGACTAGCCAAGAGACGAATGACTTCATTGTTCCTTAGTTAATTCCGTGCACAAGAAAATTCATGGCAGAGAGCTTCTCTTTTTCCATGCGTTTTCGCTTTGCCTCCGTTGGCAAGCGCCGCGCATAGGAGGGGTCGATCATTATGGATCGCTTCGCCAAGTTGTCACGCCTTCCTCTCGTAAAAGTGATGCTGTTAGCAGCCGTAGTCATCGCGTTATGGGCAATGACAATCTTCACGTCTTTCGAGCATTGGCTTCAAGACGCACGCTCGAGTTTAATCGATCGCCAACCGACGAATGACGTGGTCATTGTTGAAATCGATTCTCGCAGTATTTCAGAACTTGACCAATGGCCATGGCCAAGATCGCATCACGCGAAGTTGGTTGACCGGCTGACAGCCGCAGGCGCCTCAACAATTGCTTTCGACATCGACTTCAGTTCGCCTTCCTACCAGGGAGATGTGGAATTTGCCGCCGCTATCGAGAAATCTGGGAAGGTGGTTCTGCCCATCTTCTATTCTCATGCGCTTGGTGGCGACGGGAATGACATCGATACCGTAAATCGTCCGCTAGATGATTTCAGCATGGCTTGGGTAGGCGCAGTCAACATTTATCCTGACACAAGCGGAACGGTGCGCGACTATCCAGCGGCAATTCATATCGATGGACAGGTCACGCCATCGCTAGCCACGGTGCTAGCTGCGAACAGCGCTTGGAGCGATCTCACATTCAGTCCAGACTGGTCGATCAACCCTTGGGCCATCCCCCGCTATGCGTTCGTAGACGTGATTGAAGAGCGCGTGCCAGCGAATGTCTTTTTAGATAAGCGTGTCATCGTGGGCAGTGCTGCCGTTGAACTAGGCGACCGTTATGCTGTCCCAGTGCACGGAATCATACCGGGCGTCTTTGTTCAGGCATTGGCAGCGGATTCGCTCATGCAGGGCAGGGCAATGGCAAAGACCGGATGGGCAGTTACCGTCTTAGGTATCCTGCTAATTGCTCTTTGTTTTCGTCCTCGCAAAGTTGCTCGCCCCGCGCGATATGCGCTTGCGGCGGCCGCGACGCTACTCGCTCTATTGGTAGGGCCATTGGCGATTCAAGCGTCGATACCGCTTTTAATTGATAGCGCGCCGTGGATTGTCATGTTGATCTCCTGTGCAGTCGCGCAATTTGTCCTTCTGGTCCGGCAAAACATGTATGAGCGCGCTCGGAGCGATGCAGAAAGTGGCCTTCCGAACCGACTTGCCTTCGAAGAGGCGCTCGATGGCGAACCAAACGTTTCCGTTGTCATCGTCGCTTCCATCCACCGGTTTGCTGATATCCGCGAGGGGATGGGAATGGCCGCGAGCAGCGAGGCAGTAGTTAAAACTGCTTCGCGTTTGTCTGAGCGATTAGGCGTCCAAGTTCATCGGATCGCACCGGACCTGATTGCATGGCTGGATCCTGCGGCCACCACTGTTGCAGCAGAGAAACGGATTAGGATCGCCATGGCGATATTCCGAAACGCTGTCCGCACTTCTGAAGGCCTAGTCGATGTGCAGCTATCATTCGGTGTCGACGCCGACATGGCTACGCCTAGCGTTTCAAGGATCGAGCATGCCCTTGCAGCGGCTGAATCAGCGCGGCGCGAGGGGCTTCTTTTCGCAGTGAAGGGCTCTCCTCGCCGGGAACTACGCCGACAACTTGGTCTCATGAGTGAACTGCGGTCTGCCCTGCACGAAGGTCGAGTTTCGCTCGCCTATCAGCCGAAATTCTCGCTGTCTGATGATAGGATAGTTTCTGTTGAGGCATTAGTCCGCTGGAAAGGTGCGGATGGACAGAACATCCCGCCCGATCACTTCATACCGCTTGCCGAGACCACTGGCATGGTAACAGAGGTGACCTTGTTTGCTCTTCGAGAGACAGCTGCGCAGTTGGTCACTTGGCAGCAGTTTGGGCATGCATTGCATGCTTCAGTGAATATTTCCCCGGTCGATCTCGCTGAGTCTGAATTTGTCAGCAATGTCGAAGCAATCTTGGAAGAGGAGCGACTCGACTCTTCGGTCTTGACCTTGGAAATCACCGAAAGTGCTTTCATTCGTTCGCCCGCGCAGACCATTGCGAGTCTTAAGCGTCTGCGCGAACTTGGTTTGCGTCTTTCGATAGACGACTACGGGACTGGTCTTTCCACTCTATCCTATCTTCAACAGATGCCAGTGCAGGAGCTCAAGATCGACCGTTGTTTCATCGAAGGCCTGTCAAAGATGTCCAGCGATCAGGTGCTTGTGCGCTCCACAATCGAAATGGCGCATGAGCTCGGACTGACGGTGGTAGCCGAGGGGGTCGAGGACAAAGAGACCCTCGAATTACTTCGCCGTCTCGGATGCGACCAGGTGCAGGGCTATCTTATCGGAAGGCCAATGACGGCTGGTGAGATAATGAAGATATGCGGTGCCTGCCGAAAATTTGTCGCGTAATTTCAGTCGGTTGCTTAGTTAAAATCGTAACAACCGAGTATGGTCAATCGTTGTTAGCTCAGTCCAGTTAAATTCTGCAAGATGAGCCAAAAGCTATTCTCGCAAATTCGAGTTCTTTGCGGACTCTTTTTGATCTTCATCGCGGCCCCCGCAACTGCCAGCAGCGGAGCATGGACCGTCACGCAAAAATCGGGACAGGTCGAGGTCATTCGGGCTGGCATGCATCCGGCGTCAGTCGATATAAACTCCAGCCTTAATGCTGGTGATACGGTGGTGACCGGCAGCGATGGCCGGGCTATGCTGGCACGTGGAAGCGACTATGTGCTCATAAACGCTAACAGCCGGCTCACTATTCCAGTCGAAAAACGACCCGACGGTTTTACTCGTCTGAAGCAATGGTTCGGATCCGTTTTTTACAGTGTAGAAACCACTGGGAAACCACATTTCGAAGTCGAGACGCCATTACTCGCGGCCGTCGTGAAGGGCACACAATTTACGGTGTCTGTCGAAGCTGATCGTGCTTCGGTGCGGGTGACTGAAGGTGTTGTAGAAGTTAGCACTGCAGATCGTCTCGCAAGCCGCGAAGTGGAAGCTGGCACTATCGCAACAGTCTCGGTTGGCACCAACGGTGTAATCGATCTCACCCCAGCCTTCGACCATTCGGCGGAGCCTGATCAAGGGGTCCCGGCCGACCGTGCAAGTAGCGTTTCACCAGCTTTTCTAGTCCCCAACAATCTGCCTGGTGCCGTAATAGCCTCCCTACCGCTGCAATTGTCTGTCGATCTTTATGAGGGTGTGGCTCCTCAAGCGAATTCCGTTGTAAATGGAAGCGCATTGAAGAGCGCGGCGCTAGACGCACTATCCCCGCACTCCGTCGACCAATCATCAGTGGTTGGAACTAAGGCTGTTGAGGGGGCCTCTGCAGCTCTGGAAGACACTCATAAAGAGCTGTCAGTCGAGTTGGTTGACGAAATTCTTAGCGAGACGAGCGACGCGGTTACAGAGGTGGTCGAGGAGGCCATGAGCGAGGCGGTCGAGGAAAATATTGAGGCGGTAGTTGACATCGTCGATGAAGCGGTTGGCGATGTAGTGTCCGAGACGGTCTCCGATGCGGTCGATGAGGTCGTTGATGACACCGTCGAAGAAGCGGTTGAGGAAGTCGTCGAAGAGGCTGTCGAGGAAGTCGTCGAAGAGGCTGTCGAGGAAGTCGTCGAAGAGGCTGTCGAGGAAGTCGTCGAAGAGGCTGTCGAGGAAGTCGTCGAAGAAGCGGTTGAGGAAGTCGTCGAAGAGGCTGTCGAGGAAGTCGTCGAAGAGGCGGTTGAGGAGGCTGTCGAAGAAGTCGTCGAAGAAGCGGTTGAGGAAGTCGTCGAAGAGGCCGTTGAGGAGGTCGTCGAAGAAGCGGTTGAGGAAGTCGTCGAAGAGGCCGTTGAGGAAGTCGTCGAAGAGGCTGTCGAGGAAGTCGTCGAAGAAGCGGTTGAGGAAGTCGTCGAAGAGGCCGTCGAGGAAGTCGTCGAAGAGGCTGTCGAGGAGGCGGTTGAGGAGGCTGTCGAAGAGGCCGTCGAGGAGGTCGTCGAAGGGGCTGTGGAAGAAACGGTTAGCAGCTTGCTGGGGGGCTGAGTCCCTTAGGAGCGGTAAAAATCGTCCTAACCTTCTCTCAATCAATTTCAGCGATAAAGCGCGGCATGAATTCGTTCGAATATCTCTGCCGTCTGACTGCGGTCATCTTTTCCATCATTGGAATTGCTGTTTCTTCATACGCTCAGTCGGGTGAGCGTTGGGAAGCTTCATTCGAAGCGACCAGCTTTTACGATAGTCAGTTGGCCGTCGAGGAAGCGGATGTATCGCAAGAATCCGGCGATATCGGCATCCAACTAGGGGTAAATCTTAATTTTAAGCCGGTGAAGACAGAGACCCTAGACGTCGAGATTGCATATAAGTTCGGGCAGACGCTTCACACGGAATTCAGCGAATTCGATCTTCAATCCCACCGTGCGAGTGCTTCACTCACGCGCCGCATCGGGAAAGTCAGGATCGGACTGCGGGCTGATGGCACGAATATTCGGCTCGCAAATGACCCGTTTTTGAACCTCTTGTCTGTGTCGCCCAGTGTCGGCATCTTCTTGCAAGAGAGTGTCTTTCTGCGCGGACATATCCAGGTGGCAGAGAAGAGCTTTACTGAGCTCGAACAACGAAACGCGAGCATACAGCAGGCTGGTGCCAATTTATTCCGGTTTCACAAAGGCGGACGCGGCTACTTGCAGGGTAGTCTGCTGCTCGAGCGTGAAAATGCGGTAGACCCGGCGCTCGACTTTGACGGAGTGAGCGGCTCTGTTGCTTGGAAGCATCCGCTAGGTAGCGACCGTGACGCGCCTTCTATCAAGCTCACCGCCGACTACCGCCACCGCGATTATGATGCCATCACCCCTGTGATGGGTGCAGAACGAACAGAAACCCGTTTCCGAACTGGTGCAGATCTCGAGTGCATCCTGACACAGGAATTGAGTGCCGAAATTGCCTATCGTTATACCGATCGCAACTCCAATTTCCCTTCGGCAGATTACAATGAGCACCGCGCCGCACTAAAGCTCATGTTTCGTTTCTAAGCCGATGATACTGGGCCGCCCAACTAGATGACGTGTCGGCCCTTATAACCCTCGACCGCTACGAACGAATACTACGAGTAAGGTGCGTTTTTCGGTTTAGGGGTAGAAAACTGATGTTATGGCTGATGTCCGCTTCTGGGTCGTTAGTGGACATCGCGGATGATAAGCGTTCGAGCGGCCCCTCTCTACTCAAACGTCGCCAAGAGCTGACATTCGGCTAACGGCCCAGGTGCGGACCTCACGTCGGCTAGCTGCTACTTGTTTGTAGGGGAGTAAGCGGATCGGAATCGGAGAATAACCTGCCGAGCGTAGTTGGGAGGTCTAAATCGCATGCCTACAGTTCCCCGCAGTTTACACGCCAAAAAGCAAGAAATGGCGATTAAAGCATTGTCTTTTCACGCAAATGTACGGAATCGTCTTAAGCTTAAATGGGCGCAGTTTACATTCGATCTTGACGCCGAAATTAAGAAATCTATGAGCGTCCTCAATGCGATGCGGGTGTAGCTCAATGGTAGAGCAGGAGCTTCCCAAGCTTAAGACGAGGGTTCGATTCCCTTCACCCGCTCCATCGACTTTTCGTCCGGGGGATGAAAATCGGTGGAGCGCTGCGGTGTGGCCAAGCCGCCCGCAGGCGACTGGCTACATTCCTTTCGCAGGATTGTATGTCTAAGGCGTCGGCTCAGATCCATCGACGGGCGCAGCGTCCGGCCCCGCCGGTTCCGGCAGGTCGCCGACCTGGATGACCACGCGGCGGTTGGCGCGCTGGCCTTCCACATTGTCGCTCCCGTCCGGCAGGTAGTTGGGCTGCGCGGGGTTGCCTTCGCCCAGCGAAACGATCTCGAACCGCTCGCGGTCGACGCCCCTTTCTTCCAGGAAATTGGCCACCGCCAGCGCGCGCGCTTCGCCGGCGCGGAAATTGGCGGCATCGCTGCCGACCGTGTCGCTATGGCCCCAGAGATAGACGGTCTGCTCGCCCCTTACCCATTCTGGGTCGAGCAACGCCTCCAGCGCGGCAACGGCATCGTCGTCGAGATTCGATCCTCCATCCGGGAAGCCGATGATGGCGCGGATCGGTCCTTCTTCTTCCACCAAGTCCGCGCCTGCTTCCGCGCGGACGTCGTCACGGATGATCGAGACGGGTTCTTCGGTTTCGCCCGGCTCGCCGATCGTTGGCGTCGGCTCTTCGGCGGTGTCACGATCGCCGCACGCCGCCAGTGCGAGCGCGAGGACCAGCGGGGTCAGATAGGCTCGGCTCATTGGTCCATCTCCGATTGTTCGATTTCGGTCGGCTTCTCGTCGCCATCCTCCGGATAGCGCTCCACCGTCACGCCCGGCGGGACGTAGAACACGATCGTATCGCCCGGCTCGGGCGAGGGGCGCGAAGCGTGGGTGAAGAAACGCAGACGCCCGCTTTCGCGCAGCACGTAGAGCAGGTCCGCATCGGGCGGCAGCAAGGCCTTCGCGGCCTCGAAGTCGAAACGCAACGTGAGGTCGAAGCTCTGGAGCGTCCACCCCCTCGCCTCGCTCTCTGCGACGTCCTCCACGCCGTGACCGCTCGTGAAGAGCGCGCGGCCGCGCAGCGTGTCGGGTAGCGCGTGCGGATCGTCGCCTGCCGCATCGCCCAACTGATAGACATTGTCCGACCCGATCTCGGGCGAGAATTCGGAGCAGACGAGCGCGTTATAGGCCTCGTTATCGGTCGTCGCGACCATCAGCTGGAATTGGTGGAGGTCGAGCTCTTCCTCGGTCGCCTCGGACAGGATCTCGCCGTGGAAGATCGGGATGCCCGCATTGCGCGCGGGGCTCAACCGCTGCCAGCTGCGATCGGTGATCATCACCGGCACCTTCAGTTTCCTCAGGCTTTCGGCAAGCGAGAGCGAGAAGGGACTGGTGCCGACGATGAGGACGCCGTTGCTGTCCTTCTGGTCGAGTTTGAGGAAGCGCGCGAGCGGGCCGATGGTAAAGCCGTGCGCGACGATGGTTGCGGCAACGACCGCAAAGCTCAGCGTCACCAGCAGCGACCCGTCGCCATAGCCGATCTCGTCCAGCCGCAGCGCGAACAGGCCTGCGATCGCGACGGCGACGATCCCGCGCGGCGCGATCCACGCGATGAGCACGCGCTCGCGCCACGGGATCTTCGAGAAGGCGAGGCTGATGAAGATGGTCAGCGGACGCACCACGAACAGCAGCACCAGCAGGAAGGCGATGAAGCGCAGTTCGAACTGGCGCAGCACGTCGATGTCGAGGCTGGCCGAGAGGATCACGAACACGCCCGACAGGAGGAGGATCGTGATATTTTCCTTGAACGGCAGATAGGTGCGCGCGCTCGATAGCTTCATGTTGGCGAGCGCAATGCCCATGACTGTCACGGCGACGAGGCCGGTCTCGTTCTGGATGAGGTTGGAGATGGTGAACGTGCCGAGCACGAACACGAGCAGCACGGGCGCCTTGAGGAATTCGGGCACGAGTCCGCGCGGGAAGAGGTAGCGCACCGCGATGGCCGCGCCGTAACCGATGCCGGCCGCGAAGGCCGACGACACGACAATGCCGATCATGTTGTCGATCGGCGACTTGCCCGCCTGCGCTTGCACCAACCACTCGTAGGTAAAGACGGCGAGCAGCGCCCCGATGGGATCGTTGACGATGCCTTCCCACTTGAGGATGGCGCGCGGGCGTTGCTTGAGGTTGGTCTGTCGCAGGAGCGGGATGATCACGGTCGGGCCGGTCACCACGAGGATGCCGGCGAACAGGATCGCGACCGGCCAAACCAGTCCCGCAACTTCGTACAAGGCAAGGGCGCCGAGGCCCCAAGCGACTGGCACACCGATGAAGACCAGCCGCGGGACCGCATCGCCGGTTTTCTTCAGTTCGGGGAAGCGCAGGCTAAGCCCGCCTTCGAACAGGATGATCGCCACCGCGACCGAAATCATCGGCTCGTAGAGCGCGCCGAACGTCTCTTCGGGATCGAGGATACCGGTGACCGGGCCGAGGAAAATGCCGGCGACGAGCAGCAGCGCAATGGCCGGCCAACCCGTGCGCCAGGCGATCCACTGGGCGCCGATCCCGGCAAGGCCGATCAACGCAATGATGAGCAATAATTCGCCCGAACCGGCGGCCAGCAGGAACGGTAGCAGATCGGTCACGCCGGAAATTCCCCGTTTTTCGTCATTGCTGGGATAACAAAGCGATGCGCGGCACGTTCCCTTGCAACCTCGACGCGGGTCGAAGCGTCGAAAGCCCATGCGCTATCCCATTACCCCCGACGGTCGCTATTTCCTCGTGCGGGGTAGGCTGTGGCGGATGAGCGATCCGTCGCTCGATCCGGAGCGGCGCGACGAGTTGGTCAAGGAGCTCATGAGCGCCCGTTCCGCCAAGGGGCGCGCCATCCGTGCCGGAGACAGGGAAGCACGCGAAGCCGCGCGGCAGCGGGTCGATGCTGCCAAACACGCGCTGGGCGAACGCGGACCGGTATGGTGGGACGAAGGCGCGCCCGACTATAATCGAAAGATGGCGAGGAACACGCCCTATGCCGATTGGGCCGAGGCTCAGAGCCCGCCCGGGGTCGGCTCGTAGCCCAGTTCCGACAGGCCGCTGGCGAGCGCCTTGGCGGCGGCGGCGGCGAGGCCCTCATCCTCCGCGCGCACCACGAAATTGGCCCCCACCTTGCCTTCCTTGAAGAAGGGGTAGCTGCCGAGCTGTGTGCCTTCGTGGGCCTTCTCGATCGCGATCAGAAGCTCAAAAACCTCGCTCTCCGGTGCAAAGGCCCCGACGGTCACGGAGACAAGCGGACGCCCGCCCTCGAGCGTGCCCGAAAGCCCCTCGATCATGCCCGCGGTGATGTGCGGAATACCCGCCATCATGTAGATATTCTCCACGACGATCCCGGGCGCCCCGGAAACCGGGTTGGGGATGAGGTCGGCACCCTTGGGCACCCGCGCCATGCGCAACCGCGAAGGCGTCAGTTCCTTGCCGATCTTCGCATAATAGCCCTCGAGCATCGCGCGTGCCTCGGGATGTTCGACCACCGGCACATCGAGTGCGGCGGCGACCGCGTCGACGGTGATGTCGTCATGGGTCGGACCGATCCCGCCTGTGGTAAAGAGATAGTTGTTGCCCGCGCGCAAGGCGTTGACTGCCTCGACAATGCGTTCGAGCACGTCGGGCACGATCCGCACCTCGGACAGGCGAATGCCCTGCAGATTGAGCCACTTCCCGATCTGCGCGACATTCTTGTCCTGCGTCCGACCGGACAGGATTTCATCGCCGATGATCAGCAGCGCGGCGGTCCAGGTCTTGCTCATCGGCCCAACGCCTTTTTCACGCGGGTGACGCTGTCCTCGGGCCAGGCATCCCGCGTCCGGTAAAACTCTTCGTAGGCCGGGATGCCGGGATCGAGCGCGATCCAGTCCTGCTTGGTCGCGGTGAAGATGTGCGCGTGCGGCGAGATACCCGATACGTCTTCAAACGTCCCGACCCGCAGGAAGTGCACGGCCTCGCCCAGCCCCGGATAGTGGCTCGACAGTGCGACCTTGCATTGCGGGCAGCGCAAAATGCGTTGGCCCTTGCCGCTGGCGCTATCGGTCAGCACTTCCTCGACATCGCCGTTCCATTCGACACGATCGGCCTCGATCAGGAAGTTGAGGCCGAACGACGCGCCGCTTTCGCGCTGGCAATAGGTGCAGTGACAGCAATTGACGAATAGCGGGTCGTCGGGCGCTTTGAAAGTGACGGCGCCGCAAGCGCAGCGGCCGGTGCGAGGCTGGGTCATGGCCCCTGCCTAGCAATCGAGCGGGCACAGGCATAGCGTGGACGAATGTCCATCATCGCCGCCCTCGCGCTCGCCACCATCCCGCCACCGCCGTGCAATACCGAGCTTGTCGTCCTCGGCGCCGGGCAGGACGCGGGCGCGCCACAGCTCGGCAACCTGTCGGACCCGGCGTGGACTGACCGGGACAAGCGCTTGCTGGCGACATCGCTGCTGCTGATCGACTGGGGGCAGCGCAAGCGCTTCATGTTCGAGGCGACCCCCGACATCGTCGAGCAGTTGCAGGCTTCGTACGAGGTCAAGCCACTGCTTCGCGATGATGGCAGCCTCGACCTCGACGGCATCTTCCTCACCCACGCGCATATAGGACATTATGCGGGGCTGCTTCATCTCGGGTTCGAGAGCGCGAACACCAAGGACGTGCCCGTCTATGCGATGCCGCGAATGGCGTCGTTCCTGGCCTCGAACGCACCGTGGTCGCAGCTGATCGATTTGAACAATATTAGCATGACCACGCTCCAGCCGGAAGCCGCGACCAACATCCAGGACACGTTTGCTGTCCTGCCGCGCGTCGTGCCGCACCGCGACGAATTTAGCGAAACGGTCGGCTATTCGGTGGTCACGCCGGGCAAGCGCTTCTTCTTCCTGCCTGACATCGACAGTTTCGACGAATGGGAAGCCGCAGGCGGTCCGAGCCTCTCCGCACTGGTCGAGGGCCACGACCTCTTGTTTCTGGACTCCACGTTCTTCGACGATGACGAGCTCGATCGCGACATGAGCGCGATCCCGCATCCGCGTACCAAGGGGACGATGGAGGCGCTTGCATCACTCCCGGCCGACCAGCGGGCGAAAGTGCATTTCATCCACTACAACCATTCCAATCCGATCCGCTTCCCGGACTCGGCGGAATCGCAAATGGTCGAAGAGAATGGCTTCAACGTCGCGCGGCGCGGCGATCGTCACTGCCTCGACCTTTGAACCGTTCGACAAGTCAGGCGCCCGACCCTATATCGCCCCAATGACCGAATATATCCAAGTCGGGCCCGAGGACCGGGTCGAGCCCAAGAACGGCGTCATCAAGCTTCACGGCCCCGAGGGGTTCGAAGGCATGCGCAAGGCCGGACGGCTGGCTGCGGAAATTCTCGATGCGCTGGTCGACCATGTCGTGCCGGGCGTCACCACGGGCGAGCTCGACAAGATCGTCTATGACATGATGATCGCGGGCGGATCGGTGCCGGCGACCATGGGCTATCGCGGATACGAGAAGAGCAGCTGCACCTCGATCAACCACGTTGTGTGCCACGGCATCCCTGGCGACAAGGCGCTGAAGGACGGTGACATCGTCAACATCGACGTGACCCCCCTGCTCGACGGATGGCATGGCGATACGAGCCGTATGTATGTCGCGGGCAAGCCCAGCGTGAAGGCACAGCGCCTGATCGAAGTCACCTACGAATGCCTCATGCTCGGGCTCGATCAGGCCAAGCCCGGCAACCATCTCGGCGACATCAGCCACGCGATCCAGAGCCATGCCGAAAAGCACCGCTATGGCGTCGTGCGCGACTTTTGCGGTCACGGGCTCGGCCGCCTGTTTCATGACAGCCCCGAGGTCGTCCATGCAGGGCGCCCCGGCACCGGCCCCGAACTAAAGCCCGGCATGTTCTTCACTGTCGAACCGATGATCAACATCGGCCGCGCGGACGTGAAGATCCTCGACGATGGCTGGACCGCCGTGACGCGCGACAGAAAGCTCTCGGCGCAGTTCGAACATTCGATCGGCATCACCGAGGATGGCTGCGAGATTTTCACGAAGAGTCCCAAGGGCCTCGATTGCCCGCCTTACGGAGGCTGACGTGAAGAAGATCGAGGCGATCATCAAACCGTTCAAGCTCGACGACGTGAAGGACGCGCTGCACGAGGTCGGCGTGTCTGGACTGACCGTGACCGAGGTCAAAGGCTTCGGTCGCCAGAAAGGCCACACCGAACTCTATCGCGGCGCCGAATATGTCGTCGACTTCCTGCCCAAGGTGAAGGTCGAAGTCGTGGTCGAGGAAGACCAGGCGCACCGCGCCGTCGAGGCCATCGAACATGCCGCGCGCACCGGGCGCATCGGCGACGGCAAGATTTTCGTCAGCAATATCGAACAGGCGATCCGCATCCGCACCGGCGATCGCGACGTGGACGCGCTGTGAACGAACCGATCGCCGAACGCGAGTTCACGAATAAGGACGGCACGATAACGCTGAAGATATTCGCGCCTATGCTGGAAATGATCGACGGAAATGAAGACTGGACAAGTGAGCCCGAGATCACTTGGCCTTCTGGACGGGTAATACGACGCAAGGCACATGGTGTCGATAGTATGCAAGCACTATTGCTCAACATCGCCATGGCCAACAACCATATCCATTTCCCGGTTGTGGGTGAGCGAGACAAGAGCCTGAAATACTTCGACATAGAGGGCACGGACCTAGTCGTGCCGCAATATCAGGATGACTGATAAGGACCCCCGCCTCGCCTCGATGGCGCCCGAGGAACTCCGGCGGATCATGCGCGCGCTCGGCTATCGAACGCAGGGCCAACTCGCCGAGGCCATCGGCGTTTCGCGCAGTGCGGTTAGCCTATGGCTGGAAGGCAAGGTCGGTGTCCCGCGCCCCGTCGCGATGCTCCTGCGCATGCTCCTTTCGGCGCAGCGCCGCTCTTATTAAGCCGCGTCCGCCGCGAGCGGAATGTCGAGCAGGAAGAGCAGGCCCTTGGCGGTCCATTTGCGATCGGCCTTGGCACCCAGCTGACGCACCGCCATGTCGATCATGGTCGAACCGAAGCCCGTCTTCTTGGGCGCGGTCACGGCCTTGCTGTCTTCGCGCCAGGTCAGGTGAAGGGTCGGGAATTCTCCCTTCCGGTCCACCTTCCAGGAAACGGTGACGTGACCGTCCTCCCCTTCCCAAGCGCCATATTTGACGGCGTTGGTGGCAAGTTCGTGGACGATCATGCCCATCGGCGACGCCATTTCGCTGGAGAGCTCGACCGGCGTTCCGTCCATCGTCAGACGGTCAGCCAGATCGTCATAGGGAGCCAGCGTTGCGCCCAGGAGCGAATCCAGCGTGACGATGGGACGATCGAGCGCGCCCTGGCTGACATCGTGCGCGATCGCGAGCGCCTCGATCCGGCTGTGCACCTTGTGCGCGGCCTCGGCCATGTTCTTCTCGTGCCGCAGTGTCGATCCGACGACCGCGCTGACCACAGCGAAGATGTTCTTCACGCGATGGTTGAGCTCGCGCGCGAGCAGGTCGGCGCGCTCGTTCGCGACGCGCAGCTGCTCGGCATCACGCGCGGCGATTTCGGCTTTTTCGGTCCGGACAAGCTGCCAAACGCCAAGAACGATCAGGCCGAGAACAAGCAGGCCGAGCATGATCAAAATTGGTGTGTTGCGGGCCTCGATCCGCTCGGTGTCACTGACGGCTTGTGCGAGAATTTCTTCTTCCGCGGATTCCAACTCTTCGATCGACGAACGGATCGTGGCCATCAATTGGAAACCGGTATCGGTCTCGATCAAGCGAACAGCTTCGCCGCGCCGGTTTTCGCGCACCAATTCGACCGCCATCTCCAGCTCGCGCAGCTTCGACAGTACCGCCCTGCGGAGCGTCGCAAGTGTTTCGCGCTGGTCCGCATTGGCAATGGGCTCGAGCTTTTCTTCGACTGATTCGAGCGCCGGCACCGCCTGTTCGATCCCGTAAAGATAGGGTGTCAGATAGCGATTGTCTGAGGTCAGCACATAGCCGCGCTGCCCCGTCTCGGCGTCGCTCATGATGACCTGGAGTTCACGCAGCTCGGCAAGGATGCCGCTGGTCGTCTCCACCTGCTGCCGCAGGTCGCGTTCGGCGCGTTGCGCATCGATCAGCGAATAGACGATCCCGGACATCGCCGCCGAGATCAGGATCAGGAGAACGAGGCTTGAGAGCCGAGGGCCGGAACGCCACCAGCGATTGACCGCACTTCCCCGCTCGCGCGGAGGTTGCTTGACGCTATCCATTACTTTTTTTTCCTGTCTTTACGCCGTTACGCAGGCGTTTCGAGAACCCTTTCGCAATCGTCAGGTGCGGTCAAGCCCGGCTTTCGGCGTGAAACATTCACCTCGGGCCGAGTCGCGCTTGGCTTTGCTTCGCCAAGCTGGAATCGATGCGCCAATTCTATTTTCCGGAGAAGATCAACATGGCCATCAGCGGCAAGGACATCCTCAAGCGCATCGACGACGAAGAGATCGAATGGGTCGACCTTCGCTTCACCGATCCGAAGGGCAAGTGGCAGCATCTCGCGATGGTTGCCTCGGCGCTCGATGAAGACCAGCTCGACGACGGCTTCATGTTCGATGGCAGCTCGATCGCGGGGTGGAAGGCGATCAACGAGAGCGACATGATCCTCAAGCCCGACCTCGACGCGGCTTATGTCGATCCGTTCAGCGCCACGCCGATGATGATCCTGTTCTGTAATATCGTCGAGCCGTCCTCGGGCGAGCTTTACGGCCGCGATCCGCGTTCGACCGCGACCCGCGCGGAAGCCTATCTCAAGAATACCGGGATCGGCGACACGGTCTACGTCGGTCCCGAAGCCGAATTCTTCATGTTCGACGACGTCCGTTTTGAAGACAGCTATGCCGGCTCGGGCTACGAATTGGACGATATCGAGCTGCCCAACAATTCGGGTCGCACCTACGACCAGGGCAATATGGGGCATCGCCCGCGAGAAAAGGGCGGCTATTTCCCTGTCGCTCCCGTCGACAGCGCGCAGGACATTCGCGGCGAGATGGTCGCGACCATGATCGAAATGGGCCTGCCGTGCGACAAGCATCACCACGAAGTGGCGCCGGCACAGCACGAGCTCGGCCTGACCTATGGCGAACTCGTCCAGACGGCAGACCGCATGCAGGTCTACAAATATGTCGTCCACATGGTCGCGCAGGCCTACGGCAAGACCGCGACCTTCATGCCCAAGCCGATCGCCAAGGATAACGGTTCGGGCATGCACACCCATTTCTCGATCTGGAAGGATGGCAAGCCGCTCTTCGCAGGCAATGGCTATGCCGGCCTGTCGGAAACCGCGCTCTACTTCATCGGCGGCGTCATCAAGCATGCCCGCGCGCTGAATGCCTTCACCAACCCGACGACCAACAGCTACAAACGTCTGGTTCCGGGCTTCGAGGCGCCGGTGCTACTGGCTTATTCGAGCCGCAACCGCTCGGCCTCCTGCCGCATCCCTTACGGGACGGGCGACAAGTCCAAGCGCGTCGAATTCCGCTTCCCCGATGCGATGGCCAACCCCTATCTCGCTTACTCGGCGCTGCTGATGGCGGGTCTCGACGGGATCGAGAACCGCATTCACCCGGGCGATGCGATGGACAAGAACCTCTACGATCTGCCGCCGCAGGAACTGGTCGATGTCCCGACCGTCTGCGGCTCGCTGCGCGAAGCGCTGATCGCGCTCGACCAGGACCGCGCCTTCCTGACCAAGGGCGACGTTTTCTCGGACGACCAGATCGACGCCTATATGGAACTCAAGTGGGAAGAAGTGATGCGTTGGGAAACCACGCCTTCCCCGGTCGAATTCGACATGTATTACAGCGCCTGACGAGAGGGTCCCACCCCGCGGGCGCACTTGCGTGTAATCCAGTCGATAGGGGGGCGGTGTCTCAGCGGGAGACGCCGCCCTTCGTTTTTTTGACTCTTTCTTAAGGAGTTGGGGGCGAAAGTTGCGGCCATGTACGCACCGGCTCGCAACCATCCCGCGCTCCGCTTCGCCGCGCTTTGTCACGGCGGCCCAGACTGCGCGCCCGTGAAGATGGTCGCCGAGCGTATGCCGCGCTTCCTCAAGCGCGACCCGCGCGACCGCCGCGTCGCCGACAGCCCCTGGGGCTAATAATCCTTTGAAATGCGCGCGTTGGCGCCGACCCGGCCAAGCGAGCTGACCGTGGCCAAGATCGAGAGCCAGCGCGTGACGCGATATTCGAGCTGCGTCGCCGTATAGTCGTCGCCGTCGGTGATCACCTCGACATAGAGACGCCGGGTAATGTTCTTGCCTGCGGCGATGCTGGTCCCCTGCCCCGTCGCGACATCCGCCGGGAGGATGCGTAGCCGGTCGAGCCCGACGGCGTTGCGCAGCGCATTGATCGGGTCGAGCCCCCCGCCGCCGCCCTGAAGCGAGGCGACCGCCGCGGCCAGCTGCACCGCTTCGGCCGCCGACAAATTGGTGATCGAGGTGCCGAACAGGATGCGCGACAGCAATTCGTCTTCGGGCAGCGCGGGCACGCTGGTGAAGCGGATGCGCGGGTTCGCGCCCGTTCCCTCGACGTTGACCGTCGCCGACAGGCCCGACACGTCGGCGTCCGCCTCGATATCGAGCAGCGGATCGGGCGGGCTCTCGCTGCGGAAGCGTATGAGGCCGTTCTGCAGCCGGAAATTACGCCCTGCAAAGTCATAATCGCCGCGAATGAGCCGCGCCTCGCCGCGCATGCGCGGATCGTCAAGCGTCCCGCCAATGGCAAGGTCGGTGCTCCATTCGCTCTCGATCCCGAGACCGCGCACCGCGAGTGGGCCACCGGTCACGTCGACGTCGAGCCGCCACGGCACCAGCTGCTGGCGCGTGATGAGCTGGCCGGGCGGCGTACCGCGTTCGACAACATCGAGCCTCGGCACTGCCGCGACGGTTCCTGCCGTTCCCAACCGGAAACGCCCGTCGACCAGGTCGACGTCGCCCGAAATCGTCCCGCCATTGCCGTCGGAGCGGATGCGCAGCGGGCCGGTGACGGTCGCGGCGATATCGTCGCGGTCGAGCAACTTGGCACGGTCGGCCTGGAAATCCATTTCGATCCCGATTGCGCCACCTGCAAAGTCGAGCGCGCCCGACCCGCTGACCGATCCGCCGCCCGGCGTGGTGCCGGCAATACCGCTTAAGGTAAGGCGCGATCCGGAGAAGCGCCCGTCGCCGCGCAGATTTTCGACCACCGTGCCCGAGACAGGGCTTTCGATCCGCGCACCCTCGGTCGACAGCCGTCCGGCAATGCGCGGGACGAGCAGCGAACCGCGGACATCGACGCCCGCTTCGAGCGGGCCGGTGAGGTCGAACAGTTCGAAGCCCGACAGACGCCATAACGCGTCTGCAGGGCCGTCATAACGAAGCTGCGCGAGGAGCGGCGAAGCCATCAACTGGCCGGGGAGCCCGCCGCGCCCATTGAGCCGGATACGCGCCTGCGCCCTGCCCACCGTCTCACCGTCGAGTGCGGCGACCGCGCGGAAGCCCGCAATACCTTTGTCGAGCCGACCGCGCAGCGCAACATCGATCGGCTGCGATGCCGTCAGCAGTCCGGACCGGGTCAGGCCCCTGACCTTTAGATCGACCTCGCCACTCGGCTGCGCGCCGAGGTCGAGATCGATGCTCCCGTCGGCTGTGCCACCCAGTTCGATCTCGGCATCGACAAGGTCGAAAATTCGCAGCGGCATGCGCTTCAGCTCGGCCGCGAAACGGGGGACCGGTCCAAGTTGTCCGGATACCGTCGCGCTCCCGCGACCGTAAGTCAGGCTGGTCGCCTGGAGACGCCAGTTGCCGTCCGCATCGGCGACGAGGATGGCGGGCGACGTCAGCTCGAGCGCATCGCCCTCAAGGTTGCCCTCGGCGCCGATGGTAATGCGATCGGGCGCGAGCGTGCCCGACAAGACGAGATCGAAGTCGGCCCCGCGCTGGCCTTCCATCTGCGCATCGAAACTCCCGCGCCCGTTGGCATAACGTACCGACGCGTCGAGCCTCGTCACGTCGAGCCCGCCAATGTCGGCGCGGCGGGTCGCGATCCGGCCCTGCGCCTGGAGACCGCCGTCACCGCCGAGCAGGATCACGGCGTCGACATCCCCGTCGGCGAATTGCATCGGCGGTGGGCCAGGGAAATTGGCGTCATCGAGCGTCAATTCGAGGGCAATTCGCTGCTGGCCATCGCCGACCGGCGCAATCGCGATCGTCCCGCCAATCTCGCCCCCCGCCAGCCGCAGCGTGCCGTCCAGCCCGCCCTCGACGATATTCAGCCGTCCGCTGCCCTCGCTCCCCGCGAGGCGGAGCGAGGCGATATCGACGGCGCCCTGCCGGCCTTCGGGCAAGAGGATCGCGCCTTCGCTTGCGAAGGGACCGAAGCGCGATTGGCCCTCCGCCTCATAGAGAAAGCCGTTTTCGTCGGGCGTCAGGTCGAGCGTGACGTCGCGCAGGCCTAGCGCCTCGTTGGGCGCGGCCAATTGCAGCAAAATCGTCGGCCGCGTGAGCTCCCCGTCGAGCGTCAAGATCACGGGCCCATAATCGTCATGCGTGCCTTCCGCCTCGAACGCGAATGTCCCGTCGGCGCGCCGTCGACCGCTGCCCGACAGCGAAAGCTTGGGCGCCTCGATCGACAAATTGTCGAAGCGCAGTTCGCCCCCCGGACCCTGCGCGATGCGCGTCTCGATCACCGGATTACCGCCAGCGAT
Organism: Sphingomicrobium clamense; assembly: GCF_019264355.1. Lineage (NCBI taxonomy): Bacteria > Pseudomonadati > Pseudomonadota > Alphaproteobacteria > Sphingomonadales > Sphingomicrobiaceae > Sphingomicrobium > Sphingomicrobium clamense. The sequence continues at coordinate 1,740,480 of NZ_JAHVAH010000001.1, forward strand.
TCCCGCAAGGAATTCATTGTCGAACCGCGTGACCTCCGCCCGCGCTCGGCCGCGGAAACCGCGTTCGTCGAGGTCGAGATCGGCGGTCACGTCGACCCGGCCCAGTCCGGGAATTTCATATCCCGGCAGCCGCCCGTCGAGCGCGACCGCGGTGGCTCCCGTGGCCAGGTCGACCAGCACGTCGAGTGTCCCGGACAGGCGGCGGGTGCGATACTGCAAGTCGTCGCCCCGCAGCTGCGAATCGGACCACATGAGAATGCCGCGCACCTCGAGATTCTGGAGGATCTTCTCGACCTGCGGCCCCGCGCCTGTCACCCGCCGTGCCGAGAAGGTCAGCGGAATGCGCCGCGGCAGCCGCGACCAGTTGCCCTGCCCGTCGGCCTGCGCGTCGATCAGCGTCGTCCCGTCGACCGAGAGGCGCGGCGCGGTGGCCCGATAAGCGAAGCGTACCGTGTCGAAGGCCCCGTCGAGCGTGAGAGACAGCCGCACCGGCGCGCCGCTTGCCTGCGCGATCAGCGCGGAGGGTCGCTTGAGCTCGGCACCGATGGCGAGATCGACGAACCGCTCGGCGGCAAGGTCGACCGCTCCATCGGCGACCAGCGACAGCGCGTTCCCCGAAAGGCGGACATTACCCGAATAGAGCTGCCCGCCCTGCGCCACGTCCGCCTCGATCCGGGAATCGCCGGCCAGCAGGGTTGCCGCGGTGCCGGACAGGAAGGGCGCCGCGCGCACCGTGCCTTCGATCCCGTAGCGCCCGTCGGCCGCGCGCAGGTCCAGGTCGGCGACTGTCTCGTCGCCGAGCGTCATGTTCGCGGCTCCGGCCCAGTCGGACCAGCTTCCCTTGCCCTCGATCCGCGCCGTCACGGCTTCGTCGACGCCGAGCAGCGTCGGGATCAGCCCGTCACCCGGTGCCTCGGCGACCAGCGAAAGATCGAGCCGGTCGGCGTCGGGCGCCGCATCGAGCCCCAGCCGTACGCTATCGCCACCGTCGAGCGCGGCATCGAGACGCGCCAACGCGCGCCCCGCGCGGATTGTTAGCGCGCCCTCGACCGACCCACTGCGCGCCGTTCCAGTGACCTCTTTTTCGACGACCAGCCGGTCGATCGCGAGCCGCCCGATGTGGATGTCGAAGGCCGGCAGGATCGGCTTGTCTTCATTGGAAGGCGTGGTCCTGGGAAGTCGCAGCAGGGTCACCTGCGGCGACTCCAGCCGGTCGATATGCAGCTTGTCGTAGAGCCAGGCCGTCGGCGCCCAATCGACCTGGATTTCGGGCGATGTCAGGAACACGCCTTCGGGATCGTGTAGCTCGACATTGCGCAGCACCATCTCGTTATAGATCGACCCGTCGATCCGCCCGATCTTGGCGCGCAGGCCGCCGCCAAGGTCACGCTCCTCGATCCGGTCGATCAGGAAACGATGGCCGGGGCCCGTATCGATGAAGACGAGCGCGCCTGCGACGAGACCGAGAATGACGATCAGCGCGACGAGGATCTCGTTGCCGATCCGCCGCTTGAGGCTCTTGCGTTTGGGCAGCGCGGGGTCGCGTTCGGCCATCAGAAGGCCTGCCCCAGGCTGACGACCACCGCGATGCGACTGTCGCCCTCCTGCCGATTGATCGGCGTCCCGACGTCGAGCCGGATGGGCCCGAAGCTGGAATAATAACGCGCACCGACGCCGACCCCGAACTGCCAGTCGCGCGTGCCCGGCCACGGTCCCGACGACAGGCGCCCTGCATCGATAAACGGGACAATCCCGAATTGACGGTCCGCGCCGAAGCGATAGCGCGCCTCGAGCGAGAACTCGGTCAGCGAGCGTCCGCCGATCGGGTCGCCGACCACGTCTTTCGGGCCAAGCTGCTGATAGCCATAGCCACGTACCGAGCTGCCGCCGCCGGCATAGAAGCGCCGCGACGGGGCGATATTGTCCCGCACAGCGCCCCAGATCGTCGCGACCTTGGCGCGGCCGGCAATGACGAGATTTTCGTTGGCGGGCCAGTAGGCGCTACCCTCGACTTCGGCGCGGAGGTAGGTCTCGCGCGTGCCAGCCTCGATCTGGTCTCCCGCCAATGTGAACGTGTCGAGCTCGACGCTGAGCTCGGGCGAAAGGCGTCCGCCGAGCCGGAACCCGCTGGTCGGGTCGAGCAAGCTGTCGGTGCCGTCGTAGCGCAGCGCCCCGCCGATTGCGGCGATGAAAAAGGCGCGTTCGAAGGTAAAATCGACATCGGGCAAGCGGTCGCGCTCGTCCAGCGCAAGCATCTCGGCCTCGAGCGACCATACCCAAGGCTTCTGCCACAAGAAGTTGGTGACCCGTTCGACACCGGCGCCAAGGCCGACGAATTTCGACTGGTAGGCGTCGCGCTCGATATTGCCCGCGATCAGCTGCGCGGTCAGGATGCGGTCGCGCTGTTTCCAGTTGGACCGGCGGTACAGGACCCCCGCCCTTTGCTCCTGCGTCCCCACGACGCCCGTCAGCGTCAGCGCGCCTTCGGGATTGAAGAAGTTGCGATGCGTCCAGCTGGCTTCCGCGCGAAGGCCCTCGCCAGTCTGGAAACCCGCCGCCCCGGAGATGGTCCGCGGCGGCGCGGGCGAAAGGTTGATGTCGAGATCGACCACTCCATCCTCGACATTCTCGACAATCTCGATGTCGCCGATCAGGCCGGTCTGGATCAGGGCGCGACGCAGGTCGCCGACAAGCGTGCTGTCATAGGTGTCGCCCGGTTCGAAGCGGGCCAGCGTCGTGACGTGCTTGTCGGGAAATGGCGGCGCGCCGGACACCCGGATGGCCCCGAACTGCGCCTCGAGACCCGGATCGACGGGAAGCGTCAGGCTGGCCGATTGCGTGTCATGATCGATGACGATCTGCTGCTCGCCAATCTCGGCGAGCGCATAGCCGCGGCGCCCCATTGCGTCCTCGATGCGCGCGCGGGCGGCAATGACTTCCTCGGCGCGTACGGGGCCGCCTTCGCGAATGCCGAAGATGGCGCGCAGCGCGCTGGCCTCTTCGGCGCCGGTCGCCTCGATACCGGGCAGCGCCACCGTCTCGAACCGATAGACTGGCCCTGCCTCGACCTCTAGGGTGACCAGTATCCAGCCCTCGTGCGCGCGGGTGCGCGGCGTGACGGTGGCGGCGTAATAGCCCTCGGCGCGCATCAGTTCGGCGAGGATCAACGCATCGGCCTGCGCACGGCGGTCGACTTGCGAAACGGTTTCCGCTTCGCCGTCGCCTTGCTCGAGATTGGAGAGGCCGTCGAAGGCGCTGCGAATATCCCCATCGACCGCATCGGGAACGCCGGTTAGCGTGATGGTGTAGCGCGGCGTGCCGGGCTCTACCGGCGCAGGCGCGGCGTCAGGGTTGCCGTCGATCGCGATCGCGTCCGGCCGTTCGTCGCCGGGCGCTTCGGGCCAGGCGATGCCGAGGTCGGGCAATTCCTCAAGGTCGGATAGAGGATCGGTTTCCTGTGCGAGCGCGGCTGTAGGATCGAGCCATAGCGCGGCCCCGCACAGAAACCATGCGTGACGCATGGACAAAACGCCCGACCCGCGAACCATAAGGAGGCGAGCCTAGTCCGGCTTTGGACGGCGTGAAAGCTCTTTAGTGGATCGTGCCCGCGGCTTCGCGATCGCCCAACGCGACGATCAGCCGTTCGATCTGCCGCCAGTGGCAGTAGCGGATGACGTTGCCGTTGGCGCGGCTGGTTTCGGCACGCGCGGCCGCTTCATAGCCGGCATCCTCCCCGAAGATGGAGATGAGCTGGGTGGCGTCGTCGACCGCTTGGGGGCCGGAAATGAAGGGCGTGTCCATGACCCACCCTTTAACCCCGCGGCGATTGCATCATCGCCAACGGTCATGATCAACGCCGCGGTAACCATGAAAATTTCAGTCGAGCTTGCGCCCCGCCCAGAGCACGCGTCCCACGATGTCGAGATCGGCAGGCGAGCGGTCGGGCCAGTCGGGATAGGAAGGATTGTCCGGCCATGTCGTGATCGACGTCGTCATGCCGCAATCGCCGGTGATCGAAAAAGACGGGTCGGTCGTGATCGACCCCGAAGCTCTGACCATCCGCTCGGACGACTAGCCCTTGTCCGAGCGCAACCCCTTCAACGCGGCCGCGAGGGCATCGCTGGCATCGGGCACCAGCTCGGGACCACCGGGCGCCGGGGGGCGCGGCCCCTCGCCAGCCGCAAGATGCGCGTCGATGCGCGCCTTGATCTTGGCCGGGTCGCCGCGACCGCCGCGCTCGCCCCCGAACAGGGCGACGACGCGATTGTCGTCGCGCGGTAGCGGGTCGTCGAGCAGCAGCACGTCTTCGTCGACGTCATGCTCGGCCGCGGGCGCGGCAAGCGCGTCGAAAGCCGACGCAATCCGCTGCTGCGCGTCGGCGACCGCCGTTGGGGCGGGTTGATCGAGCAACAGCTCTTCGGGTTCCTGGAACTCGGGAAGCGGCAGCGGCTCGAGCGCGATCGGGCGCGTGCGGCCGCCAGACCCCACCCGCTTCATCAGCGCAAGAACACCGACAAAGCCGACACCGCCTGCGGCCACGGGCGCGAGGGGCGAGCCGACCAGCATGGCGCAGCACCAGCCGCTGGCTCCGCCGGCGATGGCCGAGGTGCCGTAATCAAGCAGTGATTCGAACCGTTTTTCCATGCCGTCATCCTAGGGCGGACTGGTTGACCAATCCTTAGCCGCAAAGCGCCCTGGCGATGGCGGCGTTGAAATCGGGCACATCCTCGGGCTGGCGCGAGGTGATGAGATTGCCGTCGACCACGACGCTACGATCGACTACCTCGCCGCCCGCATTGCGCAAATCGGTGCGGATCGAGGGCCAGCTGGTGACCGTCTTGCCGCGCACGATGTCGGCTTCGACCAGCAGCCACGGCCCGTGGCAGATCGCCGCGACCGGCTTGCCTGCCTCGTCGAAAGCGCGAATGAGCGCGACGGCGGTGTCATTGGTGCGCAGATGGTCGGGATTGATAACCCCACCGGGCAGCACGAGCGCGTCGTAATCGCCCGCGTCGACCTCTTCGATTTTCAGGTCGGGCTGGACCTTGATGGTCGGCTCGTCGGCCACGCGCGCCTGGATCGGCTGCAGGTCGGGTGCGGCGATCACGACCCTTGCGCCCGCCTTGGCAAGGTCGTCGCGCGGGCCGGTGAGCTCGACTTCCTCGAACCCGTCGCTCGCCATGATCAGCACGCTCTTGCCCGTCAAATCGTCCATGAAATCCTGTCTCCGTCTGATGATCGCTCGTGGAACCGAACGCCCTGCCAGCGCTTCATGATCCGTCATGCCCGCCGACTTGCGCCAATCGAACGATGAAGAACCCGGCTACTCACGCCGCCGGTTCGGCAAGGGGTTCGCCTTCTACGATGCGGGCGGACATAAGGTCGAGGACGAGGCGATCAAGAAGCGCCTGAACGCGCTTGCCGTGCCCCCCGCCTATCGCAACGTCTGGTATTGTCGCGACGAGAACGGGCATATCCAGGCGACCGGCTATGACGAGAAGGGCCGCAAGCAATATCGCTATCATGACGAATATCGGCTTCACGCCGAGGCCGACAAGTTCGCGCGCACGGCCGAGTTCGGCAAGGCGCTGCCCAAGATCCGCAAGCGCGTGGCCAAGGACCTGCGCAAGCGCAAGCTATCGCGCGAAACGGTCCTTGCTGCGGTGGTACGCCTGCTCGACACGGCGCATCTTAGAATCGGCAATCGCCGTTACGCGAAAGGGAATAAGAGCTTTGGCCTGACGACGCTTCGAGTGCGCCATGTCGAGCGGCTGAAAACGCGGCTGAAGGTCAACTTTCGCGGCAAGCACGGGGTCAAGCGCGACGTGACCATTACCGAACCCGCGCTGGTGCGCATCCTGTCGGAATGCCAGGACCTGCCGGGGCAGGAACTGTTCCAATATCTCGATGACAACGGAAAACGCCGGACGATCGATAGCGCCGACGTGAACGACTATTTGCGCGCGATCAGCGGCACCGACTTCACCGCGAAGAAATTCCGCACGTGGGGCGCCTCGAAGCTGGCGATGGAGGAGATCCTGGCGGCGAAGAAGGAGCGGCGGCCCTTGTCGGTTGCCAACCTGATCGAACCGGTCGCCGAGGCGCTCGGCAATACGCCCGCGGTCACGCGCTCCTCCTATATCCACCCCTTGCTGGTCGAAGCCGTGAAAGCCGAGCCACTCGACCCGCTCAAGGGCAAGAAGCCGGTCAAGCGCAAGCGCCGCGGGCTGAGCAAGGCGGAAACGCAGCTGCTTGCCTTCCTCGACGGCGACAAAAAGAGCATGCGTCGTCGCCTGCTCAACGTGCTTCGGGTCGACCGCGGTTGAACTTGCGCGCTTGTGCCCCCATTGAGGAGCGCATGACCGATGCCTTGACCCAAGTCGCGGAGACCGCCCTCTCCGAAGATGCCGCCATTGTCGAAGAAACCGCCGAGCGCTTCGAGCGCCCGATCGAACAGACGATCGAATGGCTGGCCGAGAATTGGCAGGGACTGTCGATCGGCGCGCTGGTCGCGCTGGGTATCGTCGGGTTGATGCTGATCGCGCGGACGATCGGTCGCCGGTATCAGGACCGCCATCCCGAGCGCACCAGCTTCAAGGACATTATCGCCAGCGTCTTCGCCAAGACGACCCTGATCTTCATGGTCGTCGCGGCAAGCAACATCGTCATTCACTACACCAAGGTGCCAGCAACGATCGACCGGCTGTTCGACATCGCCTTCATCGTCGTCGCGGCATTGCAGGGGGCGATCTGGGCGCGCGAACTGATCCTCGGCATCATCACCTCGAAGGTGGCCGAGGACGACGATCCGGAAAGCACGCTTGCCAACGCATTGTCGTTGATCCGCGTGCTGGTCAGCATCGCCGCCTTCGCGATCGCGATCCTGATCATCCTCGACAATCTGGGCGTCGATGTCGGCCCGCTCATCGCCGGTTTCGGGATCGGCGGCATCGCCATCGGTCTCGCCGCGCAGGGCATCTTCTCCGACCTGTTCGCCGCGCTCTCGATCGTGTTCGACAAGCCCTTCAAGAAGGGTGACACGATCACCTATGGCGGGGTCGGCGGCACGGTCGGCACGGTCGAGAAGGTCGGCATGAAGTCGACCCGCATCCGCTCGGTCACGGGCGAGCAGGTGGTGATCAACAATACCAAGCTGCTCGACCAGGAAGTGTCGAATATCAACGAGGCGTTCAAGCGCCGTCGCACCATCCCCTTCGGCGTGATCTACCAGACATCGCCCAAGAAGCTGAAGCAGATGCGCGCGCTGTGCGAGGAGGCGCTGTCGGGCTTTGACGAAATCGAGATCGTGCGCTGTGTGTGCACCGGCTTCGGCGACAGCTCGATCAATTTCGAGCTGGTTTACGAGCATGAAAGCACCGACTTCAACGAAATCGTGGGGACGCAGTCGCTGATCCATATCACGATGCTCGAAATCTTCTCGCGCGAAGGAATCGAGTTCGCCTACCCGACGCAGACGACGTTCACGTCGGCGCCCGATGGCACGATGATCATGCCCTACCCCGCAGCGCTGTCGGGAGCGCTCGCCGAAATCGACCAGCGTGACGATCCGCCGGCTGCGCGCAAACCGGCGGCCAAGGTGCGTCAGGCCAAATCTAGTCCCGACACTGATTGCGAATAAGTTTCGCTTCGCAACGGGCCTTGCGTTTACGTAAACGTCAACCTATGTAGAGCCCCATGCCTGTCGCCACCCTCGAAGAGATCCAAGCCGCGCTCGGCACCGAGATCGGTATTTCGGGCTGGATCGAGGTCGGCCAGGAGCGCATCGACGCCTTCGCCGAGGCGACCGAGGACCGGCAGTTCATCCACACCGATCCCGCAGCCGCCGCGCAGACGCCCTTCGGCGGCACCATCGCGCACGGCTTCCTGTCGCTCAGCCTGTTAAGCCGGATGGGCGCCGACGTCATGCTGGTGCCCGAAACTACCAAAATGGCCGTCAATTACGGCCTCGACCGCGTCCGCTTCCTCGCGCCCGTACGCGCCGGGAAACGAGTTCGCGGCCGCTTCGTTCTAAAGGACATGAAGGACAAGGCACCCGGCCAGATCCTCATGACCTTCGGCGTCACCGTCGAAATCGAGGGCGAAGACAAACCCGCATTGCTGGCCGACTGGCTCGGCCTGATCATCACCTAAGAAGGAATCCACGATATGTCCCGCGACGCAGTCATCGTTTCCACCGCCCGTACCCCCATCGGCCGTGCCTATAAGGGCGCGTTCAACGCCACGCCGGGCGCCACGCTGGGCGCCTTTTCGCTGGCCCCTGCGATCGAACGCGCCGGGATCGAGGCGGGCGAGATCGACGATGTCGTGTGGGGCGCGGTCCTGACCCAGGGGACGCAGGCGGGCAATATCGGCCGCCAGGTCGCGCTCAAGGCAGGCTGCCCCGTCACTGTCTCGGGCCAGACGATCGACCGCCAATGCTCCTCGGGCCTGATGGCGATCGCGACCGCGGCCAAGCAGGTCATCACCGACAAGATGGATATCGTCGCCGCTGGCGGGCAGGACAGCATCAGCCTCGTCCAGACGCCCGAGATGCGCATCGCGATGGATCCCAGCCTCGTGGCGATGCACAAGGATGTTTACATGCCGATGCTGCAGACCGCCGAGACGGTCGCGCAGCGTTACGGAGTCTCGCGCGAGGCACAGGACGAATATGCGCTCCAGTCGCAGCAGCGCACCGCCGCCGCGCAGGAGGAAGGCCGCTTCGACGACGAGATCGTGTCGGTCTCGACCACGATGATGGTCAAGGACAAGGAAACGGGCGAGGTCTCCAAGCAGGACATCACGCTCGAAAAGGACGAAGGCAACCGTCCTTCGACCACGCTTGAGGGCCTCAACAACCTGCAGCCGGTCATGGGGCCGGACACTACCATTACCGCGGGCAACGCCTCGCAGCTCTCGGACGGCAGTTCGGCCTGCATCGTGATGGAAGCCGGAGAAGCCGCCAAGCGCGGGCTCCAGCCGCTCGGCCGTTATGTCGGCATGGCGGTTGCTGGCACCGAGCCCGACGAAATGGGAATCGGCCCGGTCTTCGCCATCCCCAAACTGCTCGACCGGTTCGGGCTGAAGATGGACGATATCGGCTTGTGGGAGCTCAACGAAGCCTTCGCGGTGCAGGTGCTCTACTGCCGCGACAAGCTGGGCATCGACAATGACATCCTCAACGTCGACGGCGGTTCGATCTCGATCGGCCACCCCTACGGCATGACGGGTGCGCGCTGCACCGGCCACGCGCTGATCGAAGGCAAGCGTCGCGGCGCCAAATATGTCGTCGTCACCATGTGCGTCGGTGGCGGCATGGGCGCGGCGGGGCTGTTCGAAATCCTCTAGAGACCAAAGGAAACGGCCCGCACTCTCCACAAATGCGGGCCGTCCCCCTTTTTAGCACCCTCGCGTCGCTTTAGGCGCTAATCTCGTCTCCGGCCTCGACAGCCACGCCGGTCTGGGCGGTGGCGGGCTCGAACATCGCCAATGTCCCCACGATCAGGAAGAAACTGGCGGCAAAGGCCTTGGTCATCTGGGTGAACATCGCTCTTCTCCTTTTTGGGATTACAAACGTAATCACCGGAGAATGACGCGTCCATGCCGCTGATCGAAGGCGGCCTGCCGTTTGTCGTCCCAAGATGAACCTCAGCTTTCGCGCCGAGGTTTTTCGCTATTCTGCGGGCGCGGTCGACGCTTTCCTCGACTCGAGCGAGAAGAGGCCCGGGCCGTTGGCGACGATCATCGCCATCCCGCCGGCGATCGCGACATCCTTCCAGAAGTGCGAGATGTGGCCGTAGAACAGGTCGGGATCATAGGCTTCGAGCGCAGGCATGAGCTGGAACACCAACCCCGCCGCAAGGCTGAACAGCGCCAACACGCCCGCCGCGGTGCGCGCATGCCAACCCGCCGCCACCATCAAGCCACCGCCAATCTCGACGAGCAGGACGACCGGCAGCAACACGCCGGACACACCCTGGCTTTCCATGTAGGCGACGGTCTCCTGATAGGACCCGACCTTCTGCAATCCGGCCACGATGAAGACCATCGCGAGCATCAGCCGCGCGACTGGGGAAAGATAATCTCTTAGGCTGTTCATCCCACAAGCTCCTACTGGTGAGGGGGAAGATTTCTCCCGTTTACCGTAATTCTTGCGCTTTCGCCACTATTCGAGCGTCCGTCCGCGCACCATCACCCAATCGACTTCCTCCAATACGGTGACGTCTTGGTAGGGATCGCCGTCGAACGCGATGAGGTCCGCGCTCATGCCGGGGGCGATCCGTCCGATCTCATTACCCATGTCGAGGACTTCGGCGGCCGTGATGGTGGCCGAAACCAGCGCCTGCGTCGGGTTCATCCCGGCATCGACCAGCATCTGGAATTCCTCGCCGTTGCGGCCATGTTCGAACACGCCGCTGTCGGTGCCGAACGCGACGGTGACACCCTCGGCGAGCGCCATGCGCACCTGTTCCCCGGTCAGCGCGACGGTGGCGCGCACCTTGGGCACGACGACGGGCGTGTACATGTTCTTGGCCAGCCCCTCCTCGATCCCCTTGAACGCCATCAGCGTGGGGACGAGCACGGTGCCATTAGCCTTCATCGCTCGCGCCGCCTCGCGATCGAGATAGGTTCCATGTTCGATCGTGCGCACGCCCGCGTTCGAGGCCGCCTCGATCCCGCGCGCGCCATGCGCATGTGCGGCGACATGGATGCCCAGCGTCGCGGCGGTGTCGACGATGCTCTTCATTTCCGCGTCGGTGAAATGCGCCTCGAGCCCCCTGCCCTGCTGGCTGAGCACGCCGCCGGTCGCGGTGATCTTGATGAAGTCGGCACCATTCTGGCTCGCCAGCCGCACCTTGGCGGCGCACTCGGTCGGTCCGGTGCAGTTATAACCGCTGTCGAGCAATTCGTTGATCTCGGGGCGGAAGCCGTTGGTGTCGCCGTGGCCACCGATGATCGCCAGCGCGGGGCCTGCCGACCAGATGCGCGGTCCCGGCACGACCCATTGCTCGGTCGCGCGGCGCAGCATGTGGGCGCTATGCTGGTCGCTGCCCGGGTTGCGGACGGTGGTGAAACCGGCCTCGAGCGTCTTTCGCGCATTCTTGACCGCCAGCACCGTATTCCATTCGACCGGAGTCGTCGCCGCGCGCCAGTAATCGCCGCTGGGATCGCCCGACAGATGCGTGTGCAGGTCGATGAGGCCCGGCATCACCGTCTTGTCCGACAGGTCGACGACTTCACCCGAAGGAGGGCGTTGATGCCCCGGCTCGACCGCCACGATCCGCCCCTGGTTGACCGTAATGGTCGCGGGCCCCGTTCCGCCCTCTCGCGCGTCGGCGATGAGGTTGCCGACGAGGATCGTGTCCTGCGCAGCAGCAGGTGTCGCGGCAGCCAGCATGGCAGTCGCGGCAAGCATCAGTCGTTTCATGAACGGCCCCTTTTTCCCTGTTCGCGATGGATGCTGCGCCGCTCGACGCGAATTGGCAAGCCTTGCCAGCCTCGCGCGTCGGTGCCAGCGTCATCGCCATGGACGCCGTCGAACTCATCGCACTGGCCGCCTCGTCCTCGCTACTGGCGGGGTGGCGGCTTTATCTCGTCACCTTCATTACCGGGCTCGGCATGAAGTTCGGCTGGGTGCCGCTGCCCGACAATCTGCAGATGCTCGACGTGCTCGCGAACAACTGGGTGCTCGCCATCGCGGGCGTCGGCACCTTTCTTGAATTCTTCGCCGACAAGATCGCCTGGGTCGACAGCGTCTGGGACAGCATCCACTCTGTCATTCGCCCGCTCGGCGGCGCGCTGCTGGCGCTGGCGATCCTCGATGCCAGCGACCCGGCCTTCCAGATCGTCGCTTTCCTTCTGGGCGGCGGCGCGGCCTTTGCCAGCCATGCCGGCAAGGCGAGCGCCCGCGCAGCGGTCAACATGAGCCCCGAACCGGTCAGCAACATGGTCGTGTCGACCGGCGAGGATATCGCTACGGGCGGGCTGCTCGCGCTTGCCATCCTCAACCCCGTCGCCGCCGCTTTGATCGCGGCGATGATGGTCGGGCTGACCCTCTGGCTGATCTTCGCCGCGCGCAAGGCGATCCGCAAATTGCTGGGACTAGGCGAACCGAAGGACGTGACGCCTCGCGCTTAGGCGCGGTGCTTCTCGACAAACTCCTCGACCACCGGAGCGATTTTGTCGCGCCACTTGCCGCCGTGGAAGATGCCATAATGGCCGACGCCTTCGGCCATGTAGTAGCGCTTCATCTTCTCGGGCAGGTGGGTGGCGAGCTTGAGCGCGGCCTTGGTCTGGCCAAGCCCCGAAATATCGTCGCGCTCGCCCTCGATCGCCAGCAGCGCGGTGTCGGTGATTTCGGTCAGGTCGACCAGCTTGCCGCGATGCATGAACTCGTTCTTGGGCAGCAAATGCCGCTGGAAGACGACGTCGACCGTCTGGAGGTAGAATTCCGCCGTCATGTCGGCGACGGCGCGATATTCGTCGTAAAATTCGCGGGTCTTGTCGGCGCTTTCGTCATCGCCCTCGACGAGATGCTTGAACATCTCCCAATGGCTCATGAGGTGGCTGCCGAGGTTCATGGTCATGAAGCCCGCAAGCTGGAGGAAGCCCGGATAGACCTTCCGGCCCGCGCCCGGATACATGTAGGGCACGGTCGCGATCACGTTCTGCTGGAACCAGGCGTGCGGGCGCTGGGTCGCCAGCGTGTTGACTGCGGTCGGCTGCTCGCGCGTGTCGATCGGGCCGCCCATCATCGTCAGCGTCGCGGGGCGTGCGGGGTCGTCCTCGCCGCCCATCACCGCGGTCGCGGCAAAGGCCGGGACCGACGGCTGGCACACGGCGAGCATGTGCGGGCGCTGCCCGGTCTTGCCATGAATATCGCGCAGGAAGTCGATCAGGTAATCGACATAATTGTCGAGGTCGAAGCTGCCCGCCGTGAGCGGCACCGTCTTCGCGTCGGCCCAGTCGGTGATGTAGACATCGTGCGCGGGCAGCATCCGCTTGACCGTTCCGCGCAGCAGCGTCGCGAAGTGGCCCGACATGGGCGCCACGATCAGCATCGGCGCCTGCCCTTCGCCCTTGCCGTCCGCCTTGTGGAAGTGGAGCAGGTTGCCGAATGGTCGTCGCTCGACAATGTCCTCGTCGACCGCGACGTGGTGGCCGTCGACCAGGGTCTCGGTGATTTCCCACTCGGGCTTGGCGCGGGTGGCGGTCGCGTGCGCGAACACGTCGAGCCCCGCGGCGACCACCGGCCCCATCGCACCATAGGCGAAGGGGTTGCTGGGGTTGGAAATCCATCCGGCGCCGAGTCCCGCCATGCGGCTGGCTCCGGCTAGCAGCGAACGCTGCACTTCATAGGCGTCGTAAAGCATGTGGCTCCAATGGGAGGTGAATCTCTTGGGATCGACAACGACTGTGGCGGCGTGAGGCTCCCACGGCAAGCCCCGATGTTGCGGTGCAATAGTTGCAACGCGGCGATTGAGGCCCGCGCGACACACTGTTAGGGGCAATGTCCACATGGCAACCGAACCTCCCCCGAAGAAATCGCTCTCCAACCTCCGCATGGTGTGGGAGCGAGTGCTGCGCTATCCCGGGCACCTGACCGCCGCCGCGATCGCGCTGCTGATCGCCGCCGGGGCGACCTCGGGCATTCCCTACGCCTTCAAGCTGATCATCGATCGCGGTTTTTCGGGCGAAGGCGATATTGCGCGCTGGTTTGAGTATCTCATCCTGCTGGTGATCGTGATGGCGCTCGCCACCGCGACCCGCTTCTACTTCGTCAGCTGGCTGGGCGAGCGGGTCGTCGCCGACATTCGCCGCGATGTGCATGCCAACCTGCTCCAGCTCTCGCCCGCCTATTTCGAGGAAAACCGACCCGCCGAGATTACCAGCCGCATCACCGTCGACACGACCGTGATCGAGCAGGTCGTCGGCACCACCATCTCGGTCGCGCTGCGCAACCTCGTGCTGGGCGTTACCTGCACCGTCATCATCTTCCTGATCGCGCCCAAGCTGGCGGGGATGATGCTACTCGGCATTCCGTTCATCGTCGTGCCGATCACGCTGCTGGGCCGCAAGATCCGCGCCGTTTCGGTCAGCAGCCAGGACCGCATCGCCGATGTCGGAACGCTCACCAGTGAAGTGCTCGGCGCGATGAAGATCGTCCAGGCCTTTGGGCAGCAGGATCGCGAAACCGACCGCTTCACCGACGCGACCGAGACCGTCTTCGCGGTCGCCAAGAAGCGCATCCTGCTGCGCGCGATCATGACCGCGATCGTCATCGCGCTGATGTTCATCGCCATCACGCTGGTCATCTGGCAGGGCGCGACCGACGTCATTGCGGGGCGGATGACCGGCGGCGATATCGCGGCGTTCGTGCTTTATGGCGGCCTGCTCGCGGGCGCGTTCGGCGCGCTCAGCGAAGTCTATGGCGACCTGTTGCGCGCCGCGGGCGCCTCGCAGCGCCTGGACGAGCTGATGCGGGTCGAGCCGGTCATCACCGCGCCAGCCAACCCCACGGAGCTGCCCAGCCCGCCGGTTGGCAGCCTGACGTTCGAGAAGGTCGACTTTCGCTATCCCACGCGCCTCGACACGGCGGCGCTCGAAGAGTTCAGCCTGGAAGTGAAGCCCGACGAGCTGGTCGCGATCGTCGGCCCCTCGGGCGCGGGCAAGACCACGCTCTTCCAGCTCGCGCAGCGTTTCTACGATCCGCAGGGCGGCCGCGTCCTGATCGACGGGGTCGACCTCAAGGACACCGACCCTGCCGCGCTGCGCCGCCGCATCGCGATGGTCCCGCAGGAGGTCATGATCTTCGCTGCCAGCGCGCGCGACAATTTGCGCTACGGCCGTTGGGACGCGAGCGACGAGGAGATCTGGGACGCCGCCCGCCTCGCCAATGCCGAAGAATTCCTGCGCGCCATGCCCGAAGGGCTCGACACCTATTTGGGCGAAGGCGGCGCACGTCTGTCCGGTGGCCAGCGCCAGCGCATCGCCATCGCCCGCGCGCTGCTGCGCAAGGACGCGCCGCTCCTGCTGCTCGACGAGGCGACCAGCGCGCTCGACGCCGAAAGCGAAGCCAAGGTGCAGGCCGCGCTCGACAATCTCATGGGCAAGCGCACGACGTTGGTCATCGCCCACCGCCTCGCCACCGTGCGCGCCGCCGATCGCATCGTGGTCATGGACAATGGCCGCATCGTCGAACAGGGCACGCACGCCGAGCTCGCGGCAGCCGGAGGCCTCTATGCCCGCCTCGCCAGCCTGCAGTTCGACGACCCCGCCTGAGGTCCATGTAACGTTCAGCGCGGTTGTGGCGTACTAGGAGGCATGACACAGCTTCACCGCCGCGCCCTGCTCGGCCTCCTTGGCACCGGTTCGCTCGCTGCGTTTGCCCTCGGCGGCAAGCGCGCCGAGGCCAATCCGCATGGCAGCCATCGCCATCCCGTGACCCTTTCCGACGCCGCCTGGCAGAAGAAGCTCGGCCCCAAACGCTACCGCATCCTGCGCAAGGCCGGGACCGAACCGCCCTTCAGCCATCGCTATAATGACGAGAAGCGCGCGGGCATGTATCACTGCGCAGGCTGCGACACGCCGCTTTTCTCCAGCCGCACAAAATATGACAGCCGGTCCGGCTGGCCCGCATTCTGGGCGGCCGAGGACGGCGTCATCCATTATGCCCGCGACACCAGCATGTTCATGACCCGCACCGAGGAACATTGCGCGCGGTGCGGCGGGCATCTCGGCCACGTGTTCGACGACGGCCCCCAGCCGACCGGCAAGCGCCACTGCATCAACGGCCTCGCGCTCAAGTTCAAACCGGCATGACGCTGATCCTGCTGCTCGCCTATCTGGGCGGCATCCTCACTATTCTTTCGCCCTGCATCCTGCCGGTGCTACCCTTCGTGTTCGCGCGCGCGGACAAGCCGTTCCTGCGCCATGGCCTGCCCATGCTGGCGGGGATGGCGGTGACCTTTGCGGGCGTTGCCACCCTCACCGCCTTCGCGGGCGAGTGGGCGGTCGGCGCGAATAATGCCGGGCGCTATATCGCGCTCGCCATCATGAGCTTGTTCGCGCTCATGCTGATCGTGCCCTCGCTCGCCGATCGCGTTATGGCGCCCGTCGCCAACCTCGGCAATCGCCTGTCGGGCAGCGAGGATGGCGGCCCGGCGGGCAGCGCGCTGCTCGGAGTCGCCACGGGACTGCTCTGGGCACCCTGCGCGGGCCCGATCCTCGGTCTTATCCTCACCGGCGCCGCGCTCTCGGGCGCGAGCGGCGAAACCGCGTTGCTGCTGTTAGCCTACTCCGCAGGCGCGGCGACCAGTCTTGCAGGCGCACTGCTCGTGGGCGGCAAACTCTATGCGAAGATGAAAGCCTCGCTTGGCGCCGGACAGGCGATCCGTAAGGCGCTCGGCGTGCTGATCCTCGTCGCAGTCGCCGCGATCGCGCTGGGTCTCGACACGCGCGTGCTTGCACGCCTTTCGGCAGGCCCCACTAACCAGATCGAACAGGGCCTCGCCAAGGTGCTGGGCATGGAGAGCCGCGACCTTACCACCGCGCTCGACGATGGCCCGCTCCCCGACGAGGAACCTTGGCCCGGCCTCGAGGGCGGCACGCTGTGGCTCGACGGCACCCCGCTCACCCCTGCCGACCTCGACGGCAAGGTCGTGCTGGTCGACTTCTGGACCTATAGCTGCATCAATTGCGTACGCACCGCGCCCTTCGTCGAGGCCTGGCACCAGCGCTACGAGGATGATGGGCTCGTCATCGTCGGCGTCCACACCCCCGAATTCGCATTTGAGCGCGATGCCGACAATGTCCGCAAGGCGGTGCGCGACCAGCGCATCACCTACGAAGTCGTGCTCGACAATAACTGGGCGATCTGGCGCGCCTTCGAAAACCGTTTCTGGCCGGCGCATTACTTGCGCGATGCTGGGGGACGCCTGCGCTACCATCATTTCGGCGAAGGCGGGCACATGGAAACCGAGTTGGCGATCCGCAAATTGCTGGTCGAGGCCGGCGCCGACCTCTCTCCCGAATGGTCCGACGCCGCACTCGACGATCGCCAGATGCAGGCCGACTTCAAGCGGATCGGCACGCGCGAGACTTATCTCGGCTGGAAACGCGCGAAGAACTTCGCGTCTCCCGGCGGCTTCGCCCAGGACGAAACCAAACTCTACAGGCCGGCAGAGCTTGCCGACAACGAATGGTCCCTGTCGGGCGTCTGGCAGGTCGAACGCCAACGCGCCATCGCCGGCGAAATCAATCCAGTCCTGTCGATCAACTTTTCCGCGCGCGATGCCAATCTCGTGCTCACCAGTATCGACGGCCAGCCCAAGCGCGGCCGCATCCAGCTCGACGGCGAGGCACCTGGTGCCGACGCCGGTGTCGACGTCGCACCCGACGGCAGCTTCACCATCGACGGCCAACGCGTCTACCAGCTCGTGCGACAGTCGGATGGCGCGCGTCGTCGCCTGCTGACCATTGCACTGGAAGACGGCACGGCAGCCTACGCCTTCACCTTTGGTTAGGTCGCAGAGCATGAACTTCGTTCCCACGAGACTGAGCTTGATAACGGCATCGTTCGTCTCGGAGCGCGCGGCTGGCCTACCCGTTCGTAACGCAAGCCGCCCGGCTTAGCTTCGCGCAAACGAAAAAGGGCGACCCGATGGCCGCCCTGATCCTTGGTTCCGTGTGCCCGAAACCTATTCGAAATTCATATAGGCTTCGTTGCCCACAAACCCCATCTTCTGTACTTCCGCGCGCTTGGTCACGGCGAGCACTTCGTCGACCAGCTCGTAGCGGGCCTCGGGTTCGGGCTGCAGGTGCAGCTCGGGAACCGGGACCATCTGCTGCGAGATGTCGAGGAACTGGCGCAACTGGATGAGATTCACCGGCGCGCCGTTCCACAGCACATCGCTGCTCTGCGTGACCACGATCTTGTTCTTGACCGGGTCGACCGGCGGCGGTGTATTCGATCCATCGTCCTGCGGAAGGTCGATCTTCACCGCGTGGCTCTGGATCGGGATGGTGATGATGAACATAATGAGCAGAACCAGCATGACGTCGATCAACGGCGTCGTGTTGATGTCCATCATCGGTTCGCCATCTTCGCTAAGCGTAGCAGCAGCCATTGCTTAAATCCTTAATCTAGAGGCGTTCGACAGCGGTACCGGCAGGCGGTTCGGAGATGAAGCCGACCCGCGCGAAACCTGCGCGCTGCATGGTGAAGATCGCGCCGCCGATGCACTTGTAGGGTGTATCGATATCGCCGCGGATATGCGCTTCGGGCATATTCTCGTCGGTGATGTTGTCGACACCGCCGACCCGTTCGATCTCTTCTTCGAGCTTGGCCACCGCACGATCGAGCAGCTCGTCGCTGCTGAGTCGGGTGAGGTCCCAGTACACGTTGCACTGGCCATTCTCGTAATTGACCGAGAGGTTGACGTTTTCCGGCTTGGTATCGGTCGGCTCATAGACGACCTGCGGCAAGCGCACGGGGACCGTGTCGAGCACGATCGGGATCGCGATCAGAAAGATGATGAGGAGAACCAACATAACGTCGACGAGCGGCGTCGTGTTGATGTCGGACATCGGAATGTCCTCGCCCGACTGTTCCATTCCTACGTTCATACCCATAGGGCGGTCTCTCTCTTCAAAAGTTCAGATGCGTAAGGACGGTTCTAGCGGGCAGGATCCGGTCGCGGATCGGCCGGACCCTGCCGCTGGAAGTCGTTCTTAGCTGCCGGGCTTGACCGGCGTACCGCCAGTGGTCGTGCCGGGCTTCGGCGCGGCCGTCGGGGCAGGCTTCTTGGCGGCCGGGGCCGACATGGCAGGCTTCACCTGGCCGTTCGACATGATGTAGCCGTGAACGTCGTTGGTGAAGGCCGAAAGGTCTTCCATGATCGACTTGTTACGACGGATCAGCCAGTTGTAGGCGAGCACCGCGGGCACCGCGACGACGAGGCCGAGCGCGGTCATGATGAGCGCTTCACCGACCGGGCCGGCAACCGTCGAGATCGAGGCCTGACCGGCAGCACCGATCTTCACGAGCGCGCGGTAGATGCCGACAACGGTACCGAACAGGCCGATGAACGGCGCCGTCGAACCAACCGTCGCGAGAAAGGCGAGGCCTTCGCCGAGGCGGCTGTTGATCGAGCCCTTCGAACGCTCGAGCGAACCGAGCATCCAGTCATGCTGGTCGACCGGGTTGGTCAGCTTGTTGTGCTGTTCGTCAGCGAGGATCGCGTCCTCGACGATGGCGCGATAGGCGCTCTTCTTCTCGAGCTTGCCCGAGGCTTCCTTGAGGTTCGCCGAGTTCCAGAAGTTGGCGCGAACCTTGTTGGCCTGGCTCATGATCTTCTGCTGCTGCAGAAGCTTGGTGAACAGGATGTAAAAGGTGCCGACGCTCATCAGCACGAGGATGGCAAAGGTTGCGATCGCGATCGGACCGCCTTCACGAAGCGCAGCCTGGAGACCGTAGGGGTTCTCTTCGACGGCTGCAGCGAGGATCAGTTCAAGCATATTGGTTTCCTAGCTTGGTAAGAAAATTGATTTAACGACGAGGGATTTCCCAGCGGATCGGCGGAGTATTGTACGTTCCCTGGACCTTGGCACCCGAGCTGTCGGTAGCCGGGTCGAACCGGGCGCGACGCTGCAGCAGGCGGCAGGTCGTGTCGTCCAGCAGCGACGATCCCGACGACTGCGTGACCGTACAAGCCGAAACGCGACCACGCGTATCGATCGTCAGGCGGGCGCGGACCGTGCCTTGCTCTTCGTTACGAAGCGCGCGGCTGGGATAATCGTCGGTCGAGAACAGACCACGCACGTCACCGCGCGGGTTGGCCGGTTCGATCCTGGGCGGCGGCGGCGCGGGAGGCGCCGGCGGCGCGACCGGAGCGGTCGGCGTAACTACCGGAGGCGGTGCCACGCGCGCGGTGGTGACCGGCGGCGGCAGGACGTTGGTACGCACGATCGGCGGCGGGGCGACGACCGGCGGAGGAGTTTCCACCTGCGGCTGTTCGGGCGGCGGGGGAGGTGGTTCCTCGGGCGGGGGCGGCGGCTCTTCTTCGACGTTGAAAGTCTTGAGGTCTTCCGCAACGTTCTTGACCACATTTGCGGCAAGGCCGGTGACCAGAACGTAGCCCAAGACCACGTGGAGCAGCGCCACGATGATGATCGGGCCGGTACGGTTGGCCTTCATCTCTCTGCGTTGGGCGTAGGACATTACGTCACTTCTCTCCTCGGCTTCCGCGGGTGGCTCCGCGGTTGTGTCGTTCCAGCGGGGCGCTGGACGATCACAGGATCATGAAATGCCGTGTACTAAGGTTACATTCGGCAATGGTGGGCTTCCTTATAGGTGGAAAATGGGCGTGGCAACGCATTTGTTCCCAATCCGACAGTGCGTGTCACTTCGTCGGCGGAACGACTTCGAACGAGCAAAGTTCGACCCCAACCCCTTGCGCATCTTCGTAAATATCGGGCTTTTCGGAACGCACGCGTAATGCCTTCACGCCGTGAAGCGCGCCCACGCGGTCGAAAATTTCGCCGACCAGCGTTTCCTGCAAATTCCAGCGCCTCGTCTGGGCGATGCGAATCACTTCGCGGCGCAGAAAGTCATAGTCCCACGCCTGCTGCGGATCGTCCTCGTGATTGGCCGCCGGATCCTCCAGCCACAGCTCGACGCTGACGATCAGTCGTTGCGGCGTGCCGATCTCGAAGTCATGAAAGCCGATGTCGGCTTCGACCTCGAGCCGGTCGAGCAGGATGCTCCGGCTCTTGGGCACCAGCCGCTTGATCCCGTCCAGTTTCACAGGGCCGCTCATTCATCCTCCACATCGATAAAGGCCACGTCGCGCGGCAAGGCAAGAAAGCGCTGGCCGGCATCGAGGGTCAGGGTCTCGCCGGTCACGCCCGGCGCGTCGATCAGGTAGCGCAGCGCGCCGACCAGTTCCCCGGGCTCGACCCCGTGGCCGAGCGGGTTGAGGTCGTGGACCATCTCGAAGTCGTTTTCTTCCATGTCGCCCGAGGGCAGCATCAGGGCGGGCGCGATCGCATTCACGCGTACGCCTGCGCCTGCCCACGCGCGCGCGGCTATATCGGTCCACCCCGCCAGCGCGGATTTCGAAAGCGTATAGCTGAGATAATCGGGGTTGGGCGCGGCGAGCTTGGCATCCAGGATATTGACGATCATCGCCTCGCCGCCCTCATGGGCATCGGCGAACGCCTCGGCGATCAGCGCGGGCGCGCGCACGTTGACCGCCATGTGCGCCTCGAACTCGTCTGATGACAGGCTGCCCAGCGAGTCTTCGGCAAAGCGCGCCGCGACATTGACCAGCAGGCTCGGCGCCTCCCCCTCGACCTGCGCGTAGAGATTCGTGCCGATGTCGGGGCGCGACAGGTCGCCCGCGATACGCTCGACGCCATCGGGCACCGGGTCGTTTTGATCGCGCACCTGGCCGATCACGCGCCAGCCATCGTCGCGCAATGCCTCGGCAACGGTTTTGCCGATGCGCGCCTTGACGCCAGTCACGAGTGCGGTGCCGCGGTTCATGGCCCGCCCCATGCCCGCTTCGCCGCGCACTGGCAATAAGCGGCGCGGCGCCCTATCTGCTGATCAATGCCCGAAACCAAGCCCTCCGTCAGTCTGGCCGGCCAGTCGCTCGCAGCCATCGCCAAGGCGATCGAAGAGCGCGGCAGCGCGCCGGTCGACCAGTGGAACCCGACCCACTGCGGCGACAGCGAGATGAAGATCCTTCGCGACGGCACCTGGCTCCACCAGGGCAGCCCCATCACGCGCCCCGCCATGGTCCGCCTTCTCTCCACCGTGTTGCGTCGCGAGGAAGATGGCAGCCACGTGCTCGTAACCCCCGTCGAGAAACTCACGATCGAGGTGGAACGCACCGCCTTTCGCGCCATCGCGATGACGATGGAAGGGGCTGGCGAAGATCGCCGCATCGCCTTCGAACTCGACAGCGGCGATGCCGTGATCGCCGGCCCCGACCACGCCATTTCGGTGATCGAAGAGGAGGACGGCCCCTCACCTCGCGTCCATGTCCGGCACGGGCTAGAAGCCGAAATCGCCCGCCCGCTTTATTACAAACTTGCCGAGACCGCGCTGGCCGAAGAGGCCAAGGGCGTCTGGTCCGACGGTGTCTTCTTCAGTCTGGAACCATGAGCTTCGAACTTCAGCTTCGCACCGCGCTTGCCGCCCCGTCCCCCGGCGAGAGCCAGGACGATCTCGACCCGTCCGAATTTGGCGAAATCACGCCGGCCGCCGTGCTCGTGCCGATCACCAAGCGCGAGCGCCCGGGGCTGATCCTCACCGTCCGCCACGGCGATTTGCGAAATCATGCCGGTCAGGTCGCTTTTCCCGGCGGCCGGATCGACCCGGGCGAAAGCGACGAGGAAGCCGCGCTGCGCGAAGCATGGGAAGAACTCGCCCTGCGCGCGCGCGATGTCGATCTGATCGGCCCGCTTGACCGCTATCTCACCGGCACCGGCTTCGCCGTGACGCCTGTGGTCGGGCTCGTCACGCCCGACGTCCCGCTCGAACCCAATCCGGGCGAAGTCGAGGAATGGTTCGAGGCGCCGCTTGACCGCCTGCTCGATCCCAAGCACCACCATCGCGAACGCACCGAATGGAGGGGGCGCATGCGCAACTATTGGCGGATCGATTATGGCGACCGGAATATCTGGGGCGCCACGGCAGGGATGATCGTCGGTTTGTCCAAGAGGTTCGCCGCGTGAGTTTCGACCTTGTCACCCTGCGCGCGCTGTCCGGCATGGCGCGTCTTCTTTCCGCGCTCGGCGAAGAGGAGGGCGCGGTCCGCTTCGTCGGCGGTTGCGTTCGTGATCAGCTGCTCGGACTGGACAGCGCCGACATCGATCTCGCGACCACCCACGATCCACACGAAGTCGTGCGGCGGCTCGAGGCGAAGGGCATTAAGGCGATCCCGACCGGCATTGAACACGGGACGATTACCGCCGTGTCCGACCATACCGTCGTGGAAGTTACGACGCTGCGGAGCGACGTGTCGACCGACGGCCGCCGTGCCACGGTCGCCTTCACCGACGACTGGAAAGAGGATGCTGCGAGGCGCGATTTCACCTTCAATGCGCTCTTCGCCGACCCGCTGACCGGGGAGATCAGCGATTATTTCGGCGGTCTCGACGATCTCGAAGCGCGACGTGTCCGTTTCATCGGCACGCCCGAGGCAAGAATCGAAGAAGATCATCTGCGCATCCTGCGCTTTTTCCGCTTCCACGCCCGCTTCGGCGAAGGCGAGCCCGACGCCGAAGGTCTCGAAGCCTGCGCCCGCAAAGCCAACAACCTCATGGCGCTGAGCCGCGAGCGGATTGCAGACGAATTGCTCAAGCTCCTCGCGCTCCCGCGGCCCGGCGACACGGTTGCGTTGATGCACGACAAAGGCATCTTCACGCCCGTCCTGCCCGAAATCGACGCCGACGGCGTAGGCCGCCTGAAAGCGCTGGTCTGGACCGAGGCCGAAACCAATCTCGACCCGCACCCGATCCGCCGCCTCGCCGCGCTGCTCCCCGCCGACCCGGCCATCGCGCGCGAGGTTGCGGGGCGCCTCAAGCTGTCCAAAGCGCAGCGGCAGCGTCTTGTGCTCGCCGCCACGGCTCATGAGGGCACTCAGCGCGCGCTCGCCTATCGCCGCGGCCGGGATGCAGCACTCGATGCGCTCGCGCTGGTTGATGACCGTGTCGGCATGGCCGACGTCGCCGAATGGGAAATTCCGGTCCTGCCGATCAAGGGCGGCGACCTCATCGAACGCGGCATCAAAAAGGGCCCGCAAGTCGCGAAGACGTTGCGGGCCCTTGAGGAAGAATGGATCCGGCAGGGATTCCCGGAGGGGACCGGATTCAATACCCTGCTGCAATCCGCCCTCGACAATTCCTAGTCGCGCGCGCGACCTAGTCGACGTGCCCCTGCGCTTCGATGAAGCGAAGCCCTGCTTCGTTGCCAAGAGCCCAGCGCACCTGGGCGGGCACAGCGCCGGCACGACCGACCTTCAGCGTGACGCGCTCGCCGATCATGACGTTTCCGTCGGTGAACAGACGGCAGCCCTCGCGCGAAATATCGGCGACCTTCACCGCCACTTCAGCGCCCTCGCTGTCGATCAGTACACCCTCATGTTCAACGCGCACGCGCGGCTGGCGCTTCACCTGGCCGGGTTCGCGGCGGAAATCATGGTTTTCGGCATTCATGATTCAAACTTTCAAACTCTGGTCGCAGAGTCGCCCCCCGGCGACCTATGCAAAAACTAATCAATGCTAGTTAATTTTTGGTTATCGTTGGATTGGCCTCGCGAAAGAATTGGAGCGCGTCGTCGGGCGCGAGCGGGCGGGCAAAGTGATAGCCCTGCCCTGTCCGGCACCCGAGCGCCGCCAGCGTGGTCGCAAGCGGCGCGCCTTCGATCCCTTCGGCAGTCGTCGCCATCCCCAACGCCTCTGCCAAGCTGAGAATGGCTCGGACAATCGAAACACTGTCGCTGTCATCGAGCATCTGGCGCACGAAACTCTTGTCGATCTTGAGCACGTCGATGGGCAGTTTCTGGAGGTAGGCGAGGCTGGAATAACCGGTGCCGAAATCGTCCATCGACAGGCTCGCGCCGAGCCCTTTCAGTCCCTCGAATACACGCATGGCGCGCCCCGGGTCCTGGACGATCGCGCTTTCGGTCAGCTCGAGCGTCAGCCGGTCGCCCGACACGCCGTGATGGCGCAGCGTTTCGCCGACGCAGGTGACGACATCGTCGCGCGCGATCTGGATCGCAGACAGGTTAACCGCGACGTAGAAAGGCAGCCCTCCCTCGTTCTGGCGGTCCCACGCTGCGATCGTGGCGATCGCGCGGTCGAGCGCCCAGCGCCCGAGGTCTAGGATCAGCCCGCTTTCCTCGGCGACCGGGATGAACTCGGTCGGCCCGATGCGTCCGCGATCCTCGTGGGTCCAGCGCGCCAGCGCCTCGAACCCCGTTACCGCGCCCGACCTGAGGTCGACCAGCGGCTGGTAGGCAAGCTCCAATTCCTCATTGTCGATCGCGCGGCGCAGCTCGGTCTCGATGCTGAACCGGCGACGCGCCTCGCGCGCTTCGCTGGGCGCATAGACTTCGGGCTTGCCGCTCGCCTTGGCCTGCTTGACCGCGAATTGGGCGTTGCGGAATAGCTCTTCGGCCTCCACGTCGCCGCTCTTGAGCGCGATGCCGATGGCGCAATCGACCTTGATCTCCAGCTCCGACAGCTTGAACGGCGTCGACAGGAGGTCGTGGATTCGCGCGGCGGCGGCCATCGCGTCCTGCACCCCGCGGCGCAGGCTGACGAGGATGCCGAACTCGTTCCCCCCGGTCCGCGCCAGCATGTCGCCCGAGCGCAGCGCGCTCATCAGGCGGCGCGCAAAGGTAATCAGCAGTTCGTCGCCCGCCAGGCTCCCCATGCTCTCGTTGATGCGCGAGAACCGCAGGATATCGATCGCCAGCACGGCATGATCGATTCCCCGCGCCGGTGTCTCGTCAAGCGCCTCGATCGTCTCGGTAAAGCGCAGGCGGTTGGGCAGCCCGGTCAGGCTGTCGCGCAGCATCTCGGCGCGCAAATTCTGCTCCGCCTTCACCTCCGCGGTGACATCGACCGCGCTCAACAGGCATCGCGCATGGCCTTCGCCATCGGGTAGCAGCGGCGCTAGCTTGAGCTTGCAATAGCGCTTTTGCGGCGTCTCGCCGACTTCATAGTCGAGATCGGTCGGAGCGGTTGCCGGATCGTGCAGGAAGTTTGCGACGAACGCTCCCGCCTCGCCATTCGCATGATGCGCATAAAGGTTCTTGCAGTCGTCATCGGCCGCCGAACGAAGCAGCGCAAGAAAGGCATCGTTAAAGCCGCACACCCACAGCTTGTCATTCTTCCAGCTGTAAATGCTCGCCGCCATGGGCAAGGCGTTGAGCAAGGGCAGATGATCGTCGGACGGGTCGATGTCCGGCACGCCGACAACGCCCGCATTACGCGGGCTCACGTCCACCCCTTCGGGAGTGACGGTTCGTTCGGCTCCGGCCTTCATGGGCGCTCGCATTAAACGAGAGGCGTTAACAGGCCCTAAAACAAGGGATTAACACGGGTTTAGTCGTCGTCCGACTTTTCCACCGGCGGGGTGAAGACATTTTCCTGCGGGAAGCCCATCGGCGCCATGCGTCCGGCAGCCCCGCGCGCCACCTTCCACGGCAGCACGTCGCTCTCGGTCCGGTTGCGCTTGCCCCCGCCCATCGCCCAGCTGATCCCGTCCTCCAGCTTGAACGCGATCGCGTCCGACAATCCGCCGTCGCGATAGCGCTGCAACTGCACCCCCGCGCCGCGGCTCATTTCCTTCAATTCATCGAGCTTGAACACCAGCATCTTGCGGTTCTCGCCTACCACCGCGATCGCGTCCGCGCCCTCGGGCACGTGCTTCAACAGCTTCATCCGATGCCCCTCCTTGAGGTTCATCAGCTGCTTGCCCTTCTTGGTCTCGGCTATCACCGCTTCGCCGCGCGCCAGGAAGCCGCGCCCGTCGCTCGCCGCGCACAGCAGCTGCATGTCCGGGGTCACCGGGAACATCGTCACGATGTCCACCTCACCCTCCAGGTCGACCATCAGCCGCACCGGCTCCCCGAACCCGCGCGCACCGGGCAGCTTGTCGCCGCCCACGGTGAACACCTTCCCGTTCTGCGCCCCGATCAGCAATTTGTCGGTCGTGTAGGCGTGGAAGTGGATGTCCGCCTCGTCGCCCTCGCGGAATTTCATGTCGGGGATGGTGGCGAGCTCGGCATGCCCCTTCATCGCGCGGATCCAGCCCTTCTTCGACAGGATGACGGTAATCGGCTCCTTCTCGATCATCGCAGTCCAGTCGAGGTCGCGCGCCACCTCTTGCTCCTCGACCACGGTCCGCCGCGGATCGTCGGCATAGTCTTTCGCCAGCGCGCGCATGTCGGCCTTCAACCGCTTCTTTTGCAGCCCCTCATCCTTGACCAGCTCGTCTAGCCCCGCGCGCTCTTCCACCAGCGCCTCGCGCTCCTTGGTCAGCTCCATTTCCTCGAGCTTGCGCAAGGACCGCAGCCGCATGTTGAGGATCGCCTCGGCCTGCCGGTCGGTCAACTCGAACTCGGCCATCATGACCTGCTTGGGCTCGTCCTCGGTGCGGATGATCTCGATCACCCGGTCGAGGTTGAGGAACGCCTTCAGGAAGCCCTCGACCAGCTCCAGCCGGTCGTCGATCTTCCCGATCCGGTGCAGCGAGCGATTGACCAGCACCTCGATCTGGAAGCGGATCCACGCGAGCAGCGCCTCCTTGAGGCTCATCACGCCCGGCGTCCGCCCGTTCTCCAGCACGTTCAAGTTGAGCGAAAAACGGCTCTCCAGATCGCTCAACTTGTAGAGGCTTTCAAGCAGCAGGTCCGGGTCCACCGTCCGCGCCTTGGGCTCGAGCACGATGCGGATATCCTCCGCGCTCTCGTCGCGCACATCGGCAAGGATCGGCAGCTTCTTGTCCCCGATCAGCCCCGCGATCTGCTCGATCAGCTTGCCCTTGCTGACCCCATAGGGAATTTCACTGACGACGAGGTGCCATGCCCCGCCCTTCTCCTTGATCACCTCGATCCTGGCGCGAATGCGGAAAGAGCCGCGCCCCGTCACATAGGCTTTTTCGATCGTCCTGGGATCGTCGACCAAGACGCCGCCCGTCGGAAAGTCAGGCCCCTGGACATAGTTCATCAGCGTCGCGTCATGCGCGTTCGGCGTATCGATCAGGTGCACTGCGGCCGCGACCAGCTCGCCGACATTATGCGGCGGGATCGAGGTCGCCATTCCCACCGCGATCCCCGCCGCCCCGTTGGCGAGCAGGTTGGGGAACAGGCCCGGAAACACTTCGGGCTCCTCGTCCTCGCCATTATAGGTCGCGCGATAGTCGACCGTCCCGGCGTCGAGCCCGTCCATCAGCCGCATCGCGGTCTTGGTCAGCCGCGCCTCGGTATAGCGGTAGGCGGCGGCATTATCGCCGTCGATATTGCCGAAATTCCCCTGCCCCTCGACCAACGGGTAGCGCAGCGAAAAGTCCTGCGCGAGCCGCACCATCGCATCGTAGACCGACGCGTCCCCGTGCGGATGATATTTACCGATGACATCGCCGACCACACGCGCCGATTTCTTGTACGCGCCGGTGGGGTTCAGCTTGAGCAAGCGCATGGCCCAGAGCAGGCGACGGTGCACGGGTTTAAGACCGTCTCTGACGTCGGGAAGGCTACGAGCCGTGATCGTCGAGAGGGCGTAGACCAGGTAACGGTCGGAGAGGGCGGAACTGAAGGGTTCTGGAGTGATCAGGGAATCGGGTTCGGTGGTCATGGCCGGGACGTTAGCGGGAGAGGGGTTGGGGGGCTATGGGGAATGCTCATTCGGGTTGAAGCCACCAACGCCAATTGCGCCTTAGCCCTTGCTAACCCCGTCGGACGGGTTCGGCTGGGCCGACCCGCCGGCCGCGCGGCGCCGACTCTTCGCCCAACTCGCTTATTGCTTCGCAAACGCTTCGTTACACTCGGCGGCGCGCGCTGGGTGAACCGCATATGAACAATTAACGTTAGTTTTCCGGGAAAAACTGACATTGCTGTCGATAAGAACGGCTGGGCGCTTTGCGGCCTCGATTGGGCGAATTTGGGGCATCCGGCGGCGATCGATGCGCGTATCTGGGCTCCATTCGAAATCAATCGAAGGACCAGAAACCATGAACAAGTATAGCGTAACCCTTTCGGCCCTCGCGGTCGCCGTCGCGGCGCCCTCGCTCGCACAGGCGCAGTCGATCGGCATCGGTGGCGGTGCCGGCGGCATTGTCGGCGTCGGGATCGGCCAGGATATCGGCGGCGCCATCGGCGTCGGCGCACGCGGCAATGCGGGTGCAAATGTCGGTTCGGTCGTGGACCGCGCCACCGGCACCGCGCGCCAGGCGGTCGGCGTCGTGCGCGAAAGCGTTCGTGACATGCCCCCGCCCCCGGGCGCAGAGGTCTCGGCCCGCGCCAGCGCCGATGCCCATGGTCATGGTCATGGTCATGGTGCGGGCGGTGTCGCCGACGTGCATGGCCGCGCGCTGATCGATCTCGATGCCGTTGCGCTGGGCAGTGCCGTCGCCAACCGCGCGGGTGAAGTCGTCGGCCGCGTCCGCTCGATCGCCCGCAACGCCAGCCGCACCCCGGTCGGTCTCGCGGTCGAACTCGACAGCGGCACCGTCGTCACCGTGCCCCACGCCGCGTTGGCTATGGAAGGCGACGCGCTCGTGATGCTCGAACAGCCGATGGCGGACGATCATCACGACCATCATGACGACATGGACCACGAATAGTCCGTGACTGGCAGGCCGGATGGCGAAGGGCTCCCCGACCATCGCCCCGGCCTGCCGCAATCGGCGAGCAGTCGACATTCCCCCAAGGCAACTGCTCGCCGATTGCCCCCTTTCGCGCTTGGCCCTATAGCCGCCGCTCAACCCCTCAAAAGGACGGATTCGCGTGAGCAGAAGGCGGCAAATCTACGAAGGCAAGGCAAAGATCCTCTACGAGGGGCCCGAGCCCGGCACGCTCGTCCAATATTTCAAGGACGACGCGACCGCCTTCAATGCGCAGAAGAAGGGGCAGATCGCCGGAAAAGGCGTGCTCAACAACCGCATCTCCGAACATATCTTCAAATCGCTAGCGACCATCGGCGTGCCGACCCATTTCATGCGCCGCCTCAACATGCGCGAACAATTGATCCGCCAGGTCGAGATCGTGCCGATCGAGGTCATCGTGCGCAACGTCGCCGCAGGCACTTTGTCGAAGCGCCTCGGGATCGAGGAAGGCACGCAGCTGCCCCGCACGATCATCGAATATTGCTACAAGAATGACGAGCTCGGCGATCCGATGGTCGCCGACGAGCATATCGCCTGCTTCGGCTGGGCGAGCCAGGACGAGATGAACGACATCGCCGACATGGCGATCCGCATCAACGACTTCATGTGCGGCATGTTCTCCGGCATCGGCATCCGCCTCGTCGACTTCAAACTGGAGTTCGGCCGCCTGTTCGACGGCGATTTCTCGCGCATCATCCTCGCCGACGAAATCTCGCCCGACAGCTGCCGCCTGTGGGACATGAAGTCGAACAAGAAGCTCGACAAGGACCGCTTCCGCCAGGACCTCGGCGACGTCGCCGAAGCCTACCAGGAAATCGCCCGCCGCCTCGGCCTCCTCACCAACGAAGACGGCGAAGCCGGCGCGGTCCTCGACCTCGACGCGCACAGGAATAAAAAAGGTAAGTGAGTGTTCGGCGCACCCGCGTCGTCACCCTGAACGCCGCGCTCGGGCCTCTCGATTATCGCGTGCCCGACGGCGTGGAGGTTGCGCCGGGAGACGTCCTGCACGTCCCGCTCGGCCCCCGCCAGCTGGTCGGCGTCGCGTGGGAGCCTGAGCGGCTCCCGACCGAAGAAGTCGGCGACAACCGCCTCCGCCCGTTCCTTGGCAAGGTCGACATTCCCCCGCTCCCCGCCCCGCTCCGCCGCCTGTGCGAGTGGACCGCAGACTATTACCTCTCCCCGCTCGCCAGCGTGTTGCGCATGGTGCTGCCAAGCGCCGCCTTCGCCAACCCGCGACAGCTCACCGAATATCGCCCCACCGGCACCCGCCCCGACCGCATGACGCCCCAGCGCACCCGCGCGCTCGAAAAGCTCGAAGGGCGGCAGGGCAGCGTCCGCGAACTCGCCCGCCACGCGGGGGTCAGCGACGGCGTGATCCGCGGCCTCGTCAACGCGCTGGCCTTGGAGCCCGTCGCCATCGACGCCGACGCGCCCTTCCCCGTCCCCGATCCCGATTTCGACCCGCCCGAGCTGCGCCCCGAACAGGCCGACGCCGCCAAACGCCTGCGGTCATCGATCGGCCAGGGGTTCCAGCCCTTCCTGCTCGACGGCGTCACCGGCAGCGGCAAGACCGAAGTCTATTTCGAGCATGTCGCCGAGGCGCTCCGGCAGGACAGGCAGATCCTCGTCCTGCTCCCTGAAATCGCGCTCACCGAGC
This sequence comes from Sphingomicrobium clamense, assembly GCF_019264355.1. Classification (NCBI taxonomy): domain Bacteria; kingdom Pseudomonadati; phylum Pseudomonadota; class Alphaproteobacteria; order Sphingomonadales; family Sphingomicrobiaceae; genus Sphingomicrobium; species Sphingomicrobium clamense. Next base: position 1,771,541 of record NZ_JAHVAH010000001.1, read on the forward strand.
CCTTCCTCACCCGCTTCACCAAGCGCTTCGGCTGCGAGCCCGTCGCGTGGCACAGCGACCTGCGCGCCTCCGAGCGCCGCCGCGCCTGGCGCGCCATTGCCACGGGCGAAGCCAAGGTCGTCGTCGGCGCCCGCTCCAGCCTCTTCCTCCCCTACGCCAAGCTAGGCCTGATCGTCGTCGACGAGGCCCACGAGACCAGTTTCAAGCAGGAAGAAGGCGTCCAGTACCACGCCCGCGACGTGGCCGTGATGCGCGGAAATTTCGAGGACATTCCGGTCCTGCTCGCCTCCGCCACCCCCGCGATCGAAACCCGCCACATGGTCGACATCGGCCGCTACGAGGAGGTCAGGCTCACGGAGCGCCACGCCACCGCCGAGCTGCCCGAGTTGAGAGCCGTCGACCTCACGCAGGATCCGCCCGACCGGCAGCGTTGGCTCTCCCCTTCGCTGGTGCGCGAACTCGAGAAGAATCTCGAGGCTGGTGAGCAATCTTTGCTCTTCCTTAACCGCCGCGGCTTCGCCCCCCTCACCCTCTGCCGCACCTGTGGCCACCGCTTCCAATGCCCCAACTGCACCGCCTGGATGGTCGAACACAGGTTGATGGCAAGGTTGGCTTGCCACCACTGCGGGCATGTGATGCCTCCACCCAGCGAGTGCCCCGAATGCGGTGAGGAGGACACGCTGGTTGCCTGCGGCCCCGGCGTCGAACGCATCGCCGACGAGGTGAAAGCGCTCTTCCCCGACGCCAAGACCGCGGTCGTCACCTCGGACACAATCTGGAGTCCCGCGAGAGCCGCAGAGTTCGTGCACGCCATGGAGGCGGGCGAGATCGACATCGTGGTCGGCACCCAGTTGGTGACCAAAGGCTACCACTTCCCCGACCTCACGCTCGTCGGCGTGGTCGATGCGGACCTCGCGCTGCAAGGCGGCGACCTGCGCGCGGCCGAGCGGAGTTTCCAGCAGATCATGCAGGTCGCGGGGCGCGCCGGGCGTGGTGAGAAACCGGGCCGCGTGCTGATCCAGACCCACGACCCCTCCGCCCCCGTGCTCGAAGCACTGGTCGCGGGCGACGGTCCGGGCTTCTACGAGGCCGAGACCGAGGCACGGCGCGGCGCCGCCATGCCGCCCTTCGGCAGGCTCGCCGCCATCATTGTAAGCGCGGAAGAAGAAGCCGACGCGGTCGGCACCGCCAAGCGATTGGGGGACAAGCGACCCAATGTGGAGGGAATGGCGATCTACGGCCCCGCGCCCGCACCGCTCGCGATGCTGCGCGGCCGCAACCGCCAACGGCTGCTGGTCCACGCCGAACGCAAGCTCGATGTCCAGGCCGAAATCCGCAAATGGCTCGACCAGGTCGACTGGCCCAGCCGGGTACGCGTCACGGTCGATGTCGATCCCTATAGTTTCGTCTAAACAAGCACTTAACCGCGATTAATGCTTGCGATGATGGTCTTGATGCACAAGACTGGGACCATCAGTTTGAGAAAGGTCCGGGGGACAGGATGAACAAGTTTGGGTTGGGGCTGCTTGCCGGTGTGGCGGGCATGGTGGCATTTCCGGCGGCGGCGGATGCACAGTGGAAGCGCGCGGAAACGCCGCACTTCATCATCTATTCGGAAGAATCGAGCGACAAGCTCGAAGACTTCGCGCGCGAACTGGAATTGTTCGACGGCGCCTACCGCATGGCGCGCGGCGTTCCCAATCGCGAACTGGACGAAGGCAACAAGGTCCGGGTGTTCGCGGTCGAAACGCTGAACGAGGTCGAAGAAGCCGCAGGCGGCGCAAGCGGGGTCGCGGGCTTCTACATTCCGCGCCTCTCGGGTCCGGTCGCGGTCGTCCCGCGCGTAGGGGGCGGCAACAACGCCCGCGGCATCACGCCCGAGGTGATCTTCTACCACGAATACACCCATCACCTGATGTTCGAGACGCTCTACAGCCCGATGCCGGCATGGCTGCGCGAAGGCTTTGCGGAGTTTTTTGGCACTGCAGAGGTCGACGTCGACAAGAGCCAGGTGGAGCTGGGCCGACCGGCCATGCACCGCGCGGACCAGCTGCAATATGTCAATCCGGTCCCGATGGAGCAGATGCTCGGCGACGATCTCGACTATAGCGATTTTCGCGACGTGACGTCGGTCTATGCCTGGGGCTGGAAGCTGACGCACTATCTGACGTTCGAGGAGAGCCGCGCCGGCCAGCTCGACAACTATATCGCCGGCCTGATGCGCGGCGAGGAGCCGGTCGCGGCGGCCAAGGCTGCCTTTGGCGACCTCGATCGACTGGGCGGCGAGATGCGCGGTTATCGCAAGAAGCAGCGCCTGCCCTACGTCCGCCTCGACGTACCGCGCCTGCCTGACAATGCGGTGCGCATTCGCGACGTCACGCCCGGCATGGAAATGGCCATGCCCGCTTATATGCGCTCGCAGGTCGGCGTCTCGAGCGAGGAAGAAGCGCAGGCCGTTGTCGACGACGTGCTCAAGGCGGCGCGTGCCCATCCCGACGACGCGATGGTGCAGCGCGTGCTGGCCGAGGCGCAGTATGACCTGCGCAATTTCGACAAGGCCAAGGAAGCGGCCGAACGCGCGATCGAGCTCGATCCCGAGCTGGTCGATGCGCATCTCTATATCGCCAAGATCGCCATGGCGCGCGTGAACCCGCCCGACAGCTGGGAAGAAATCGAACGCCAGGTCGAGGAAGCCAAGAAAAAGGCGGAAGCGAAAAAGAAGGGCGAGAAGTATGAGGAGCCCGAGAAAGTCGAGAAGGACAAGCCCGATCTCGACCCCGACGTGCGCTACGCGCTGTTCCAGGAGGCTCGCGAGCATATCCAGATTGCCCGCGACCTCGCGCCCAAGGATCCCGAGCCGCTCTACATGTTCTACGACACGTTCGTCGAAGAAGGCGTCGCGCCGCCGATGGTCGCGCTACAGGGACTGATCCAGGCGGTTCAGCTTGCGCCCTATGACACCGAAGCACGGTTCGAGGGTGCCAAGGCGCTGCTGACCCATAATAACACCAAGGACGCCGAGGTCCTGCTCTCGGCCATCGCGTACAATACGCACGGCCTTGGCTCGGCGAAGGCCGCGCGGGCGATGATCGACCTCATCCGCGAAGGCAAGACCGAGGCCGCGATCGCGATCGACCCCGAAGACTTTTCGGGCGACGAGGACGAAGAGGAAGAGGGCGCCGAAGCCTAGGGCTTTGGTCCACCCGAGGGAGCGATGGGTCGCCTTGCCCCGTTAGGACGGGCATGGCGACCCTTATTCCCGTCTTAGGCGACCAGCTGAGCCTCGATCTTTCCTCGCTCGATGTCGAGGACCGCTCGGATTGTATCGTCCTCATGATGGAGGTCTGGGACGAGGCGACCTATGTCCGCCACCACCAGCAGAAAATCGCGTTGATCTTCTCTGCCATGCGTCACTTCGCCGAGGAATTGCGCGAGGGCGGTTACGAGGTCGATTACGTCAAGCTCGACGATGACGACAATTCAGGCAGCTTTACCGGCGAGGTCGAGCGCGCGCTGGCTCGCCACGACATTGATGCCATCCGCATCACCGAAGCGGGCGAATATCGCGTGATGGACGCGATCGAGGGTTGGTCGGACACATTCGAGCTCCCCGTCGACATCCGCCCCGATACGCGCTTCGTCTGCAGCCTCGACGAATTCACCGCCTGGGCGCAGAGCCGCGACGGTGGGCTGCGCATGGAATATTTCTATCGCGATATGCGTCGCAAGACCGGGCTCCTCATGGACGGCGACGAGCCCGTTGAAGGTCGCTGGAACTTCGACCACGAAAATCGCGACAGTGCCGATCCCGACACCGACTTCCCGCCCCGCCCCACCTTCGAGCCCGACGCCATCACGCGCGACGTCATGGACCTCGTCGCCAGCCGCTTCGGCAACCATTTCGGCGACCTCGAAAGCTTTACCTGGCCGGTGACCGCCGCCGAGGCCAAAGACGCACTCGAACAGTTCCTCGACCACCGCCTCCCCTGTTTCGGCGCGACGCAGGATGCGATGCTCACGGGCGAGGACTTCCTCAACCACGCGCTCCTCTCGACCTCGATCAATCTCGGCCTGCTCGACCCGCTTTACGTCTGCGAGCGCGCCGAGCGGCGCTACAATGACGGCAAGGTCCCGATCGAAGCCGCCGAGGGCTTCATCCGCCAGATCATCGGCTGGCGCGAATATATTCGCGGCATCTATTGGTGGGAGGGGGAAGGCTATGGCGAAGAGAATTACTTCGACGCCAAGCGTGACCTGCCCGACTTTTACTGGACCGGCGAGACCGACATGCACTGCATGGCCGAAGCCGTCCGCGCCACCCGCGAGCATGCTTACGCCCACCATATCCAGCGGCTCATGGTGCTCGGCAATTTCGCACTGCTTGCCGGGATCGAGCCACGCCAGGTCCAGGACTGGTACCTCGTCGTCTACGCCGACGCCTACGAGTGGGTCGAGATGCCCAACGTCGTCGGCATGGCGCTCTTCGCCGACGGCGGCGCGATGGCGTCCAAGCCCTACGCGGCTAGCGGCAACTACATCAACAAGATGTCCGATTATTGCAGTTCATGCCGCTATAACGTCAGCAAGAAGACCGGCGAGGACGCCTGCCCCTTCAACGCGCTCTACTGGCACTTTCTCGACCGCCACCGCGACAAGCTCTCCAGCAACCACCGCCTCGGCCGCATCTATTCCAACTGGGACCGGATGGATGACGCGCGTAGGCAAGAGTATCGCGACAGCGCCGACGCCTTCCTGAAAACGCTCACTCCTCCGCAGGAGCCGTGGGCGCGCTGAGCGCCTGTTTGCGCCGCACCCACCACGGCGCCATCACCTCGCCCTTGTCCATCGCTTGTTTGAGCATCCACAGCCCCGCCGCGGTCGCCAGCACCAGCGCGATCAGCGACGCCTCCAGCCCGAACGCCCCGCCCGACAGCAACTCCGGCCCCGACAACTCCGCCGTCACCAGCCCTTCGACGTCGTTGCCCGACACCGGCACGTCGAACACGAATCCCTGCGTCATGTTCCAGCCGAAATGGATCCCGATCGGCAGCCACAAGGACCGCGTCCACATATAGGCCGCCCCCAGCAGCAGCCCCGCCTCGATCGAAATCGCGATCGAGGAAAAGGTCGTCGCATTGGGATTGGCATCGTGCGCGAAGCCGAAGAAGAGCGCGGTCAGCACCAGCGCCGCCCAGCTGCCCGCAAACTCCTCGATCCAGCGGAACAGGATGCCGCGAAAGATCAGCTCTTCCATGAAGCCTGCGATCAGCCCCGCCCCCGCGAACAGGAAAACGAAATCCGAAAAGCCCCCCTCGCCGACGATATTGTAGACGTCGAACACCGCCGCGATCCCCACGATCGCCGCCATCAGCAGGAACGAGCCGCCGATGCCCAGCCCGAGATCGCGAACGGCATTCTCGGCGCGCAGGTCGTCATGCTTGCGCTCGCCCAAGTGCCGGATGACCAGCTTGTAGGCGAGGAAGGACAAGGTGATCACGATTACCGCGCCGAGCAGCTGGCCGGCCGTCTCGCCGACTTGCGGCGTCAGCACCGCCATGACCTCGCCAACCGTGAAGACCACGACCGCGATCACCAGCAGCGCGATGATCATCGCCACCAATGGAAAATCGACGGTCTTCTTCCAGAGCGGCTGGCTCACTGCATCGGTCATACGGTCCTCCCCCGGGGTCACGCCGGGAAGAGTGCGCCGCGCGCGCGGCCCATGCAAGCTAAAGGTCGAGCTTCGCCTGGTCGGGCGTCACGCCCTCGGCCTCGAGCAACCGCTTCTTGATCTCCAGCCCCCAGGCATAGCCGCCAAGGCTCCCGTCCGAGCGCACCACGCGATGACAGGGGATCAGCACCGAGACATGATTGGCTCCGTTGGCGCTGCCCGCGGCGCGGACCGCGCCCGGCTTGCCGACCGCCGCCGCCAGTTCGGCATAGCTGCGCGTCTCGCCCGGCGGGATCTTGCGCAACTCCTGCCACACCGCCTCTTGGAACGCGGTGCCCGCCACGTCGAGCGGTAGGTCGGGCATGGCGAGCGGGGCTTCGACCGCCTGCACCGCGCCCGCGACCCAATCGGCGATTTTCCCGTCATCGGGCAGGATCGTCGCCTTGGGGAAACGCTTCGTCAGCGCCGCCTCGTCCTCGCCGAAGCTCAGTCGGCAGATGCCCTTGTCGGTCGCCGCGACCAGCATCGGCCCCATCGCACTGTCGACCACGGCGTAGCGGATCGTCGCGCCCGCCCCGCCTTTCTTCCACGCGCTCGCGCTCATGCCCTTGCCCTTCCGGTCCTCGTAAAATCGGCTCGGCGCTTCGTAGCCGGCCTCGTAAATCGCGTCGGTGACGCGCGTCTCTCGGCTCAACGCCTCGTCCGCCCTGCCCTTGCGCCTAGCCCGCGCATAGGCGGCGGGCGACACGCCCATCGCCCGCTTGAAAACGCGCTGGAGATGGCCGGGCGAGTAGCCGGTCGCCGCCCCCAGCTCCTCGAGCGTCGCGGGGCCTGCCTCGAGCAGTTCGACCGCCTTGGCCACCGCCGCTTCATCGGGTGCGACATCGTCGGGGTGGCAGCGCTTGCATGCCCGCAGCCCCGCCCCCTGCGCCGCGCGCCCGTCATCGAAAAAGCGGACATTGGACCGCTTGGGATGCCGCGCCGCGCAGGACGGCCGACAATAGATACCCGTGGTCAGCACCCCGGTCACGAACAGCCCATCCGCGCGTCGGTCGCGCGCCTTCACCCGGGCCCATCGTTCGTCGTCGTTCAGAATCATCGTGTGGATCATGACAGCAAGCAGTAGCCGCGCCAACGGTCACTGGCTTCCCGAAGCTTGCGGTCAATGTTTCACCTTGCCCGCAGCCGCGCCGCGGCGCAGCAGCAGGCCATGGGCAAACGCACGACCCACGAGGGCGAACTGAGCCGCGACGACGTGCAGGCGTTGCTAGCGCAGCATTTTGCCGAGATGCGCGCCGACAGCCCGCCCGATGCCTGCCACGTGATGACGGCCGAGCGGCTTGACGACCCGGCGATTCTCGTCCTGACGCTGCGCGAAGAAAACGGAACGCTCGCCGCGGTCTGCGCACTGCGCACGCTCGATGACGACCATGGCGAGATCAAGTCGATGCGCGCTGCCGATCACGCGCGCGGCACGGGCGCGGGCAAGGTCATGCTCGACGCCTTGATCGATCGGGCGAAAGCGGCCGGGATGACGCGTCTGTCGATGGAAACCGGAAACAGCCCGCTCTTTGCTGCCGCCAACCGGCTCTACGAAGGTGCGGGCTTTACGCGATGCGGTCCGTTTGCGGGCTACCGCCCGACCCCGTTCACCCACTTCTTCACGAAGCGCATCGCTTAGTCGAGATTGGCCAGCCAGTCGGCCATCACCGGCAGGGCGCCCGCGGCAATGTCGTTATGCCCCGCGCCCTCGATCCGCACGAAGGTCGCATCGGGGCGAAGCCGCGCGAGCCGTTCGCTGTGGGAAGCGGGCACGATCCCGTCATTCGCGCCATGGATCAGAAGCACTTTTCCCGATGCCTTGGCGATCCGGCCCTTGGTCGTGAACTTGTCGCGCAGGAGCAGCTTGTTCGGCAGGAAGGGAAAGGCCGCCGATGCCGCGTCGGGCAATGACGTGAAGGCCGCGATCAGGATCAGCCCGGCAAACTTCCCGTCGAGCGCCAGCCGGCTCGCCACCCCCGTGCCGATGGAGAAGCCGCCGATCACGATGTCGCCGTCGTCCACGCCCTGCTTGCGCACGAAGCGCAAGGCCGCTCTTGCGTCGCGCTTCAGCCCCTCTTCACTCGGCGCGCCGGGATTGCCGGCATAGCCGCGATAGGAAACGAACAGCGCGCCATCGTCGGGCCCCAGCGCCCCGTCCACCCACGAGGCGCTGTTGCGCGCACTGTCGCCATTGCCGTGAAAGAAGATGAGGGTCTTGCCGCCTTCCCTGGCAGGGCGGAAGAAAGCCTTCAGGCGCAGCTCGTCCTCGGTTGCGAGCTGGACGACCTCATAGCCTGCGGGCGGCGCGCTCCAGTCGCTCGCATCGCGACTCGTGCCGGGGTAGATCATCGTGCGTTGCAGGGCGAAAAGCATAAGAAGAACCAGTCCGATCGTCAGGAAAAGGCTGAGAATGAAATTGCGCATGGCCTAGGGGCCTATGGGTCGCGCAAAGCGCCCGGATGCACAAGCCCGGCAAGGCGGATCGTCGCCGATTTCGACCCCCTCTCGGGCTCTTTTTCGAAAAGCTTCAGGACAGTGCCTTGCATCCTTTCCCACCCCTTGCTAGGGGCGCGCCAACCCATGGGGGGCGCACGGTTTTTTACCCAAGAGCCGCAGCGCCCCGTTTGATGCATGGATGGACCATTTGTCTGGAGCTTGAGCCAACGTGAATAGCAGCGGCGGCATCCGGGCCAGCCTGGCGGGGCGTTACGCTTCGGCCTTGTTCGGCCTGGCACGTGAGGAAAACGAAATCGACACGGTCGCGGCGAATCTCGATTCGCTTCGCGCGGCTCTGGCCGAATCGAACGATCTCGACGCGCTGATCGCGTCGCCCGCGATGACCCGCGACGATGCGGCGCGCGCGACCCAGGCGATCGCCCGCGAGTTCAAGCTGCACCGGCTGACCGCCAACTTCCTCGGCGTGCTCGCCGAGAATGGCCGTCTCGACCAGCTCGGCGCCGCGAGCGAAGCGTTCGCCACGCTCGTCGCCGATCACAAGGGCGAGGCCCGCGCCGAAGTGACCAGCGCCCGCGCGCTGTCAACCGACCAGCTCGCCGCGCTCCAGAAGAAGCTTTCGGCCCGCGTGGGCCGCGACGTGACGCTCGACACCAGCGTCGATCCCGATCTCTTGGGTGGCCTCAAGGTCCAGCTCGGTTCCGAACTGATTGACGCCACCGTCCGTACCAAACTCAACACCCTCGCCCAGGCGATGAAAGGCTAAATGATGGATATCCGCGCCGCTGAAATTTCCCGCGTCATCAAGGACGAAATCAAGAATTTCGACGCTGACGCCAAGGTGACCGAAGTCGGTTCCGTCCTCTCGGTCGGTGACGGCATCGCCCGTGTCCACGGCCTCGACAACGTCCAGGCCGGTGAAATGGTCGAATTCGAAGGCGGCGTGCAGGGCATGGCGCTCAACCTCGAGCATGACAATGTCGGCGTCGTCATCTTCGGTTCCGACCGTGAAGTGACCGAAGGCTCGACCGTCAAGCGGACCGGCACCATCGTCGACGTCCCCGTCGGCAAGGGCCTGCTCGGCCGCGTCGTCGACGCGCTCGGCAACCCGATCGACGGCAAGGGCCCGATCGACGCGACCGAACGCAGCCGCGTCGAAGTCAAGGCGCCGGGCATCATCCCGCGTAAGTCGGTGCACGAGCCGGTCCAGACCGGTCTCAAGGCATTGGACGCGCTCGTCCCCGTCGGCCGCGGCCAGCGCGAACTGATCATCGGCGACCGCCAGACCGGTAAGTCGGCCGTCGCCATCGACACGTTCATCAACCAGAAGAACGTCAACAAGTCGGACAATGAGAGCGAGAAGCTCTACTGCATCTACGTCGCCGTCGGCCAGAAGCGCTCGACCGTCGCGCAGATCGTCAAGCAGCTCGAAGAAAATGGCGCGATGGAATATTCGATCGTCGTCGCCGCGACCGCTTCGGAGCCCGCACCGCTGCAGTTCCTCGCGCCCTACACCGGCTGCGCTATGGGCGAGTATTTCCGCGACAACGGCATGCACGCCGTAATCGTCTATGATGACCTTTCGAAGCAGGCCGTCGCCTACCGTCAGATGTCGCTCCTGCTGCGCCGCCCGCCGGGCCGCGAAGCCTATCCGGGCGACGTCTTCTACCTGCATAGCCGCCTGCTCGAGCGTGCGGCGAAAATGAACGAAGACAATGGTGCCGGGTCGCTGACCGCGCTGCCGATCATCGAAACGCAGGCGGGCGACGTGTCGGCCTACATCCCGACCAACGTGATCTCGATCACCGACGGCCAGATCTTCCTCGAAACCGACCTCTTCTACCAGGGCATCCGCCCCGCCATTTCGGTCGGCCTCTCGGTCAGCCGCGTCGGCGGCGCCGCCCAGACCAAGGCGATGAAGAAGGTTGCGGGCTCGATCAAACTCGAACTTGCCCAGTATCGCGAAATGGCCGCCTTCGCCCAGTTCGGTTCGGACCTCGACGCTGCGACGCAGAAGCTGCTCGCACGCGGTGCCCGCCTTACCGAGCTGCTCAAGCAGCCGCAGTTCCAGCCGATGCCGATGGAAGAGCAGGTCGTCTCGATCTACGCCGGTACCAACGGCTTCATCGATGACGTGAAGGTCGAGGACGTGACCCGCTACGAGGCCGCGATGCTCAGCTACATCCGTTCGGATCATGCCGACATCCTCAACACCATCCGCGAGACCAAGAAGCTCGAGGACGACACGGCTGCCAAGCTCAAGGACGCGCTCGAAGCGTTCGGCAAGCAGTTCGCTTAAGCGCAACGAGGACCAATAGGAGACGCTAGCCGATGGCCAGCCTCAAAGACCTCAAGGGACGGATCAACTCGGTCAAGTCGACCCAGAAGATCACCAAGGCGATGAAGATGGTCGCCGCGGCGAAGCTTCGCCGTGCGACCGAACGCGCCGAGGCCGGACGTCCCTATGCGCAGCGCCTGTCCGACGTCATGTCGAGCCTCGCCGCGCGTATCACCGTCGGCCCCCAGTCGCCCAAGCTCATCGCGGGCACGGGCAAGGACGACGCGCATCTCATCATCGTCGTGACCGCCGACAAGGGGCTCGCGGGCGCCTTCAGCTCGAACATCGTCAAGGCCGCGAAGGCCAAGGCGGACGAACTGATCGCCGATGGCAAGGACGTCATGTTCTACGTCGTCGGCCGCAAGTCGAAGCCGATCCTCAATCGCTTCTTCCCCGGCAAGGTTGTCGGCCAGCACGACACGATGGGCATCAAGAACCCGTCCTACAGCGACGCGCAGGCGATCGCCGACGACATCATCGACCGCTTCAATTCCGGTCGCTTCGACGTCGCGCATCTCGCCTACGCCGAATTCAAGACCACCCTGTCGCAGATCCCGCAGGTCGACCAGATCATCCCGGTCAAACCCGCCGAGGTCCAGGAAACCGACGCTGCCTCCGCCGCGGTCGAATATGAGCCGGGCGAAGAGGAAATCCTCGCCGACCTGCTGCCCAAGAACGTCGCGATCCAGATTTATCGCGCGCAGCTGGAAAACCAGGCCGGCTTCTACGGCTCGCAGATGACCGCGATGGACAATGCGACGCGCAACGCAGGCGACATGATCAATCGCCTGTCGATCCAGTATAACCGCCAACGCCAGGCGGCGATCACCACCGAACTCGTCGAAATCATTTCGGGCGCCGAAGCGCTCTAATCGGAAGGCAAGGAAGAGATACCATGGCCACCGCCACCAAGACCCAGACCGGCCGCATCGCGCAGGTCATCGGCGCCGTCGTCGACGTCGAATTTGACGGCGAGCTGCCGCCGATCCTCGGCGCGCTCGAGACCGACAATAACGGCAACCGTCTCGTGCTCGAGGTCGCCCAGCACCTCGGCGAGAATATCGTCCGCACGATCGCGATGGACGCCACCGAGGGCCTGACCCGCGGCCAGGAGGTCAAGGCGACGGGTTCGATGATCGAAATGCCGGTCGGCCCCGAAACGCTCGGCCGCATCATGAACGTCATCGGCGAGCCGATCGACGAACTGGGCCCGATCAACGCCAAGCGCACCGCCCCGATCCACGCGGAAGCGCCGGAGTTCGTCGACCAGTCGACCGAAGCCGACATTCTCGTCACGGGCATCAAGGTCATCGACCTCCTCGCCCCCTACGCCAAGGGCGGCAAGATCGGCCTGTTCGGCGGCGCGGGCGTGGGCAAGACCGTGCTCATCCAGGAACTGATCAACAACATCGCCAAGGGCCACGGCGGCGTGTCGGTCTTCGCGGGCGTCGGTGAACGTACCCGTGAGGGTAACGACCTCTACCACGAATTCCTCGACGCCGGCGTGATCGCCAAGGACAAGGACGGCAACGCAACGCCCGAAGGGTCGAAGGTGGCGCTGGTCTACGGCCAGATGAACGAACCGCCGGGGGCCCGTGCCCGCGTCGCCCTGTCGGGCCTGACCCAGGCGGAATATTTCCGTGACGAGGAAGGTCAGGACGTCCTCTTCTTCGTCGACAACATCTTCCGCTTCACCCAGGCGGGTTCGGAAGTGTCGGCGCTGCTCGGCCGTATCCCGTCCGCGGTGGGTTATCAGCCCACGCTGTCGACCGACATGGGCGCGCTGCAGGAGCGCATCACCTCGACCAACAAGGGCTCGATCACCTCGGTGCAGGCCATTTACGTCCCCGCGGACGACTTGACCGACCCTGCGCCGGCGACCTCGTTCGCCCACTTGGACGCGACCACCACCCTGTCGCGCGCCATCTCGGAACTCGGCATCTATCCGGCGGTCGACCCGCTGGACTCGACCAGCCGCGTTCTCGAGCCGCGCGTCGTGGGCCAGGAGCATTACGAAACCGCCCGTGCGGTCCAGGAAATCCTCCAGAAGTACAAGTCGCTCCAGGACATCATCGCCATTCTCGGCATGGACGAACTGTCGGAAGAAGATAAGCTGACCGTGGCTCGCGCCCGTAAGATCCAGCGCTTCCTCTCGCAGCCGTTCCACGTCGCGGAAGTCTTCACCAACATTCCGGGCCAATTCGTCCAGCTCGAAGACACGATCAAGTCGTTCAAGGCGGTCGTGAACGGCGAGTATGACCATCTTCCCGAAGCCGCCTTCTACATGGTCGGCGGTATCGAAGACGCGGTCGCCAAGGCCGAGAAGATGGCGGAAGACGCCTAAGCCCCGTGGCGAAGACCGCTCTTCGCCTCGAGGACTGCATCAACCGGGTCTGCCCCTGGTCGGGCGACCCGGTGCAGGCCGACAGCCTCACGCACTATCGCGGCAAGGTCGTCGGCTTCTGCAACCCGGGATGCCGGGACAAGTTTGAGAAAGCCGCATCCGATTTCGACGCGGCGATCGGAGATTAGAAGCCCATGTTGAACTTCGAACTGGTCACTCCCGAAAAGCTCGTCCGCGCGGACGAGGTGCACATGGTCGTGGTCCCCGGTGTCGAGGGCGACTTCGGCGTCATGGAAGGCCACGCGCCATTCATGACCACGCTCAAGGACGGCGCGCTCGAAATCTACAAGAGCGCCGGCGGCGAGCCGGAGCGCGTCATGGTCTCGGGCGGTTTTGCCGAAGTCGGCGACAAGGGCCTGACCGTGCTCGCCGAAAAGGCTGAAGGCTAAGCCTTCACGACCGCATAGAGCGACAGGCCGGCCGGGAATTTCATCCGGTTCACCAGTTTGCGCTCGAACGCGAAAATCTTCTCGAACGTGCCGTTGACCAGCGGCGGCGGAACTTCGCCTGCATTGGCGGCCGCCTTGCTGAACCGCGCCAGCCCGCGCTGCGCGATGGTGAGGGGGAAGAGCTTGCCTCCCTATTTGTAGATCGCGCCACATACTGGATCGATTATGAGGCTATGACGCCTGCACAGTTCGAGATCGCAATTCTGCTGGCCTTAATTATTGCCGTCGGCGTGGGCTTGGCTTGGTGGTCAGGGCACTGGATCATCGCGCCAATATTATTATCTGGAATCTATTCTGCCACGATTGCGGCCGCTTTAGTCGAGCGTCGACTGGCTACAAACGATTCAAACGAACCCGGATCCTAGCCAAGAGTTTTCATCCCAGCTGATCTATTCGTTGGGGACCATGCAAAGTGCCTTAATTGAGCACGGCGCGTCGCCCCTCGAACCACCAATGGCGGTCCTCGGTCGCGTCCATCTCTTCGTAAATCTCGCGTTCCATGCCCGTCCCCGTTCGCTCGACGGTCCGAACGCTAACGCGAAGGGCACGCCGACGATAGTGGTGTAAAGCGCGCGCACTCTGGCGTGGAGTGCTTCTTGTAATCTGTCCGTCTCTGGGACAGCGTAGGCTCTAGGCGTGCACGGGGGCGCGGCGTTTGGTTAGCAGGGACGCTGACGCGAGGGGGATCATGAAGGGCAATTGGCGCGAAGCGGCGTATGAAGAGCGGGGCCTGCTCGGCCTGACCGCTGCGCTGCTCGCCGCCATCTTGCTGCTCAACCCCGTCGGCTTCCAGGGCGGCGGCATGGACGACTGGCAATATCTCAATGCTGCTCGTTGCTGGATCGAGTACGGGCCGTGCCTACCGGAGGATCATTGGCAATCTCGATGGCCGGTCATTGCGCCTCTGCTGGCCTCCCTCGGTCTATTGGGTGAGTCGCGATGGTCAGCCGGACTTCCTTCTCTACTTTTTGGGCTGACAATCCTCACGATGTTGTGGGGACTCTTTGTGCGGACCGGTCATGCGAGAATCGGTTCAATGGTTACCCTGTTCGTCGTTATTACACCCGCCTTCACCACTCGCCTTCTCCAACCGAACGTTGAATATCCAGAATTACTAATGCTTCTTGCGTGCGCTCATAGCATGCTTAGCTATCGAAATAGCGCAAAAAGACACTGGGCATTTGCGGCCGGGATATTCTTTGCGCTTTCAGTACAGGCTCGGGAGACGGCTGCCGTTGCCTTGCCGATCCTGCTGCTCTTTGCATGGAAGTGGGCTCGCTCGGACATCAGAGCCCTAATCGCCGCTGCTTTTGGCACCGCAATTCCCACTGCGGTCGAACTATTAATCTTCTTAGTTGAGACAGGTAATCCGTTTTACCGACGCACTCTATCGATAGACCACACTCAAATTCTATCGACAGAGCTCAAGTCGCAACCCGACCCCAACGCCCCTCCTTTCTTCAATACCACCTACATAGCGAATTGGCGTCACCAACCGGGAATCGCAATTCATTGGTCCGTCGATGGGCTAATCAATCTAGTCTTCAATGCAGTTGGTGGATTAAGTCTCCTTTTCAATTTGCTCCTATGGCCTGTGACGGCGGGCAAGGTGAGCGAGAAAGAAAGTCGTCTCATAAAGTTTGCTGTTCTTGCGATGGCCTATTGGTCGTTCGTTATCGTCTACGCCCTAGCAATCGATCCCAACCCGCGAATGCTTTTGGTGCCGATCCTGGGAAGTCAGGTAATATTGGCTATCCAATTAGGCGTTCTCGAACGGCTCGGCTGGAGGTTGGCTAGGTTCATGATTCTAACGGCAATGACGGTGTCTGGTTTGGCTGTCATTTTAACGGTCGCTGGCAATCACCACGCAGAAGACGAGCTAGAACACCTCTTGATTAAGTTTGATGGTCAAATTGAATCCGACATCAATACCCGAAAACAGCTCGAACTCATTAGTGGTCGCGAAACCCTAACTACAGTGTTCGACGACAGACCATTACTTCTTGTCCAGCTGGGGGAGCAGTGTGCTCCGTGGGCAAATGAGAAATTCGGCGAAGACCTTAGTTTAGTTCGGTCGATTGACATGAATCCTTTGCGCTCGCTCTATCAAACCGACGCCGGATTCTTTTGCCTGTTTAGATATAGGCAGCCAATCGAACCCAAAGACTTCCTAGTCGCACGCTTTCCCATGTTGCCTGACGAAATCCAAAAACAGATGGGTTCAGACGCACGTCAGAACTTTGAGAGGTGATGCCAGCATACACCGAACAAGCCTTCTATAATTCTGCGGCTAGATGCGATTGGAAGGGCTTGTCTGCGGCTCCATCCATCGGTTCACAAATCTTGCGATCCAAAATGAGAAGATCGCCAAGAGCGCTCCGACAATCCCGTCGATTGCATAGTGCCATCCTAGTCCGATCGAGAGCAGAAACATGCCTACGCAGAATAAGACTGCAGGAAGAAACAACATTGTCCGATGCCATGCGAGAGCGACCCAGGCTGAAGAAGCGATGTGCAGCGAAGGCATCGCGCTTATCCCGGACGACAGACCTTGCGCTCCTGCAGTGTAATGGGCCCAAAGATAATCCGCCAAAACGGAGACGACCTGTGGATAGGTTCGCGAAGCAAACAAGCTGCCGTAGCCTAGTCGTTCATAGAATATTGGGCCGCCAGCTGGAATGGCAAGCTGGACCAAAGGTGAAATGACGCACCACAAAAAAAAGTACGCAATGATAAGGTTGGTTCGTTTATTGCTGGCTTTCCGCATACCGACCGCCATTAACGTACCGCAGACCCCAGCGAACCACCCGATATGATAGATGTTCCCGAAAATGCTCGGAGCGTCAAAATACAACCACCCGAAAAGCGCCAAATCGATCTGCGCGAGCAGAGGATCCGCCCAAAGGGGTCGTTCATTGATCAATGTTTTTACGGCATTGTAGGCAGGCATCGCAAAGCCGCCTAGGACGACCAAGGGAATTGACCTAATAAGCCGTGGCACCACTGTTTTGGGAGAACGATGTCGTAAGGTGACATACGCTATGACCAGTGACGCTAAGCCAACAAATATTTGCGACCAAAGTGCGAACCATTCCCATTGCACCGTGGGATCAAAACTGTCGAATACGAGGCCGACCGCAAGAAGCAAAAGAACCATTGCGAAGCACGCCGGAAACCACTCTTTCGCAGCCCAGCCGTCAAATAGTTTTCGTTCCATGGTTCCTTAAATCTAAAGATTGCGGCTCTGAAAATTATGATGCCAGGGACGACCGTTTTGGAACTAGGCAGTCCGTGTACAATCCATATCCGTCGATCGGAATATTGACCGTATGAAGATATACAGGATGGTCGATTCCTTTAGCTAACCAAGCTGCCTCTTTCGGAACTGTGACCGCGAATAAGTCCAGTTCGTTCGCTCGGTCCTGCCAATCATAGCTGTCCATCTTATAGGCTGTGAGAATGATGTCTCTGAAGCCAAGTCTCTTCACTTGGTCATACTCGTCCAGTTCATAGATCTGCGGAATAAATTGATCGCGTGGCAAATTTTGTAGTCCTTGGTTACCGCTTTTCATGTCTGTCACAATGCGAATATCGGGATGTTGTGCCAGCCACTCCAGCAACTGCGACAATGTCAGGTCACTTACATTTTGTTCATCATGACCTAGTCGCAATTCACCATCAATTTCGATGAAGTCCAACTCGATCAGATCGAATCCGTGGTGCGCCGCGAGGTCGAGCGCTTCGATATTGTTCGCATAGGTCGCTCTGGGAGTCCCCCCCCCCGCATGTGCAACTAGAGGAGCATCGCTAGCAGTATATTCGTCACAGCCTGGAGAGTGGACAAAATTCCCGTAAAGAACGTAAGTAAGTGCACTGCCTAAGCCGAGCGCCGCCACGACTAAGATTGTGAGCCGTAAGCTTGGAGAAACTGGCGTGCTAAAAATGACTGCTCTCCGTCCTGCGATCCGCCACCTCGCCAATGCGTTCGCCAACGATGTAGATCGGGCGACCCTTCACCTCTCGCAATATGCGGCCGACATATTCACCGAGCACGCCGAGCGAGATGAGTTGAACCGAGCCCAGGAACAGGACGGCAACCATCAGCGATGCATAGCCAGGCACGTCGATGCCCGTAATTAGCGTCTTGGCGACGATAAATCCCGCGAAGATCAACGTGCCGATGGCAATGAGGCCGCCGAGATAGCTCCAGACGCGAAGCGGGACGGTCGATGCCGACGTCAGCCCGTCGAGCGCAAGCGTCCATAGCTTCCAGTAGCCGAAGTGGCTTGTTCCATCCTCGCGTTCGGCGCGTTCGTACTCCACTGCTGCCTGGCGGAAGCCGGTCCAGGCGAACAGGCCTGTCATGAAGCGGTTTCGCTCGGGCATTTTCTTGATGATCTCGACGACCTTGCGATCGAGCAGGCGGAAGTCGCCGGCATGTTCGGGAATCTTGTCGTGACTGAGCGCATTGTGCGCGCGATAATATAGGTCGGCGGTCAGCCGCTTGGGCAGGCTGTCCGAGCTGCGGTTGGTGCGCACGCCGTAGACGATGTCGTTGCCCTCGCGCCATTTACGCAGCATCTCTGCGATCGCCTCCGGCGGGTCCTGCATGTCGACATCGAAGGGGATGACAGCCTTGCCTTGCGCATGGTCGAGCCCCGCGGTGAGCGCCGCTTCCTTGCCGAAATTGCGCGACAGCGAGATCGCACCGATGCGCGGATCGGTCGCGCTCGCCGCGCGAATCAACGACAAGGTTTCGTCGCGACTGCCGTCGTCGATGAACAAGATTTCGAACGATCCCGAAGCCGGATCGTCCATCTTTTCGAGCAGCGGGACCACACGCTCGAGGAAGGCGGGGATGGCCTCTTCCTCGTTCATGACGGGAACCAGCAGCGTCAGCTCCGCCGCCTCTCGCGCCGGTCCGTCGTCGACCCGCCGCCGAAACTCCTCGTTCCCCGTCATGCGTCGTCTCCCCCACTCATCCATTGGAGCATAGCGCAATTTGCCGGATCGCAAAGGCTCTCCGGCCGTAGCCGAGCCGTGACGTCAGCGAAGGAATTCCTCGACGATTAACCAATTTTGAAAGGTTTGCCTTCTATTTACCTTCCCACGAGAGAGTTAATCCATGTCAATCGGGGTAAGGTTGAGCGCATGAACGCATTTGGAAATCGTGGCGGTATGGGCAAGGGGGCGCGTCCTTCCTTCGGTGTCGCTCGGCCCATGAAGGGCGCTCCGGCCAGCCCCGGCAAAGACAAACATTCGCCCGAGAGCGAAGAGCAACTTCCCTCGGACGAAGAACTCGACAAGGCAGCGACCGAAACTGCCGCTGCGCCCATGGCCGCCCCCGGTTCCGCGATGGACAAGCTCAACCAGCGCATGAACGACGACCATAAGGGCGAGGACAAGGCCGAAGGGTTCGAGGCGTCGGTCAACAAGATCAAGGACCAGGTGCTCCCGCGCCTGCTCGAGCGCGTCGACCCCGAGGCCGCCGCCACGCTCGGCAAGGACGAGCTGGCCGAGGAATTCCGCCCGATCATTTCCGAAGTGCTCGCCGAGCTGAAGATCACGCTTAACCGCCGCGAGCAGTTCGCGCTGGAAAAGGTGCTGGTTGACGAACTGCTCGGTCTTGGGCCGCTCGAAGAGCTGCTTGCCGACCCCGACGTCTCCGACATCATGGTCAACGGCCCCGACCAGACCTTCGTGGAAAAGAAGGGCAAGCTGCAACTGTCCAAGATCCAGTTCCGCGACGAAGAGCATCTCTTCTCGATCGCGCAGCGGATCGTGAACAAGGTCGGCCGCCGCGTCGACCAGACCACACCGCTCGCCGACGCCCGTCTCCAGGACGGCAGCCGTGTGAACGTCATCATCCCGCCGCTGTCGCTCAAGGGCACGGCCATCTCGATCCGTAAATTCTCGGACAAGCCGATCACGATCGACATGATGAAGGGCTTCGGCTCGATGTCCGATGCGATGGCCACCTGCCTCAAGATTGCGGGCGCCAGCCGCATGAACATCGTCATCTCGGGCGGTACCGGCTCGGGTAAGACGACCATGCTCAACGCGCTGTCGAAAATGATCGACCCGGGCGAGCGTGTGATCACGATCGAAGACGCGGCCGAACTTCGCCTGCAGCAGCCGCACTGGCTGCCGCTCGAAACCCGCCCCGCCAACCTCGAGGGCCAAGGCGCGATCCACATTCGCGATCTCGTCATCAACGCCCTGCGTATGCGTCCCGACCGCATCATCCTGGGCGAAATTCGTGGTCAGGAATGTTTCGACCTCCTGGCCGCGATGAACACGGGCCATGACGGTTCGATGGCGACGCTCCACTCCAACAGCCCGCGCGAATGCCTGGCTCGTATGGAAAACATGGTCATGATGGGTGACATCAAGATTCCGAAGGAAGCCATTTCGCGCCAGATCGCGGACTCGGTCGACCTCATCGTGCAGGTGAAACGTCTGCGCGACGGTTCGCGTCGTACCACCAACATCACCGAAGTGATCGGGATGGAAGGCGACGTCATCGTGACGCAGGAATTGTTCAAGTTCGAATATCACGACGAGAGCGCGGACGGGAAAATCATCGGCGAATATGCCTCGATGGGCCTGCGCCCCTACACGCTCGACAAGGCCAAGCAGTTCGGTTTCGACCAGCCTTATCTCGAGGCCTGCCTCTAAAGACTTGCACGCGGGGTCAAAGCCCCCATCTTGGCGGGACACTCAATTGGGGAGTCCCAGTCTCATGCGTGATCGTTCGCTCGCTTTTCTCGTCCTTCTCTTGGCTGCATGTTCGCCCGAGGCGGACATCGCCACTTCCTCAGACAATGGCGAAGTCGCCGAGCAGAACCGGCTGGATGCCGTGATCGCAAGCGACTTGCGCAGCGCCGAGAACAAGGCGCGCGACCAATATCGCCACCCCAAGGAAACGCTCGAATTCTTCGGTGTCGAGGCCGACGACCTGGTCGTCGAAATGTGGCCCGGCGGCGGCTGGTATACCGAGATCCTCGCCCTTTACCTCGCCGACGAGGGCAGCCTCGCGCTGGTCGCGGCCGACGACCGCCTCGATTCCGTGCGCAAGCTTGCCGAAGCGCATCCCGACGCCTTCAAGTCGGTGCTCTTCTCACCCGTCGACTCGCCGCGCGACGCGACGACCTTCCCCGCGGGCAGCGCCGACGTTGTCCTGACCTTCCGCAACGTCCACAATTGGGAAATGGGCGACGAGCCCTATGGTGACGACATGTTCGCTGCCATGTTCGACATGCTGCGCCCCGGCGGGACGCTGGGTGTGGTCGAGCACCGCCTGCCCGAAGACCGCCCCGACGAGGACATGAAGACCTCGGGCTACATGAAGCAGAGCCGCGTCGTGGCGCTGGCCGAGGCCGCCGGGTTCGAACTGGTCGAAGCCAGCGAGATCAACGCCAATCCCAACGACACGGCCGACCATCCGCGCGGGGTCTGGACCCTGCCCCCGCGCCTGCGCCTCGAAGACCAGGATCGCGACATGTATCTCGCGATCGGCGAGAGCGACCGCATGACGCTGAAGTTCCGCAAGCCCGAGTAAGAATGGACGAGGCGACCGCCCGCCGGCTGCTCGAAGAGAAGCTCGCCGAGCTGCTCGACGAGGACCGGCTGGGCGACGCCGATCGCGCCACGGTCGAGCTTGACCAGGAGTCGGTCGGTCGCCTGTCACGCATGGATGCGCTGCAGGTGCAGGCCATGGCGGAAGCGCAGGCTCGACGGCGATCCGCCGCTCGGAACCGCATCCGTGCTGCGCTCAAAAGGCTCGACGACGGCGACTTCGGCTACTGCATCGAATGCGGCGACGACATCGCGGCGAAGCGCCTCGAACATGATCCCAGCGTGACACACTGCATCAAATGCGCCTCGTGACCGGGGAACCTTCCGGCTCCAGAACAATTCAACAGATGTGAACGGGCGCTCGGGCCCGACTGGAGGATTATTGCGTGACACAACAGGGGGATAAAGGCCGGGTTCTCATCGTCGAGGACAGCCCGGTCATTGCCGTGGATGCCGAGCAGCGTCTTCAGGACGACGGCTGGTTCGTCGTCGGCCCCGCCTATGACATGGATCAGGCGATCGACCTCGCCAAGCGCGAGCAATTCGACGCTGCCGTCCTCGATCTGAATATTCGCGGCGAAAAAAGCTTTGCAGTCATGCAAATTTTGCATGAGCGCAATATCCCGTTTCTCATCACGTCGGGCTACGCCGACTGGTCGATGCCCGAGGAATGGCGCGATCGTCCCCGCCTTCAAAAGCCTTACAAGCTGGGCTCACTCGTCGGTGCGGTTTGCGAACTTGCCGGTGCCGATCAGCCCTCGGATGGCTAAGCCCTTCGACCATCATTGATTCTGCGACCCTCGCTGCTAGGAAGGCGGCGGGAGATCGAATTTTCATGAATGCAATCAAGCGGGTCGTCATCGTCGGCGGCGGAACGGCAGGCTGGCTGACGGCTGGCATCCTGGCTTCGCGCCATCCCAGGCGTGACGAACAGGGAATTTCCATTACGCTGGTCGAAAGTCCCGACACGCCGACCATCGGTGTTGGCGAAGGGACCTGGCCGACGCTTCGGGAATCGCTCGAACGGATCGGTATTTCCGAACATGAGTTCATCCGTCGGTGCGACGCGTCGTTCAAGCAGGCGTCGCGCTTCGACGGTTGGCGCAACGGGACGGACAGCTACTATCACCCGTTCACGCCGCCCCCCGAAGAGCAGCCGGTCGACCTTTACGCCGCATGGCGTTCGCTCGACCCGGACCGGTCCTTCGCCGACTTCGTGACTCCGCAGGTCGCCGCTTGCGACCGCCATTTGGCGCCCAAGGCGCCGGGGCTGGAAGAATATCGCGGCGCGCTGAACTACGCCTACCATCTCGACGCCGGCAAATTTGCCGAGATGCTCCGCGAACATTCCACAGAGAAGCTCGGCGTCACGCATCTCAGCGCGCATGTCACGAGCATCGAAGCCGCCGACAATGGTGACATTGCCGCGATCGAGACTAAGCAGGCCGGTCGCATCGAGGGTGATTTCTTCATCGATTGCACGGGCATGCGTTCGCTGCTGCTCGGCGACCATTACGGGGTTGCGAGCAACGACGTGTCCGACCGCCTGTTCAACGACCGCGCGTTGGTCGTGCAGGCGCCGGTCGAGGAAGGCAGCCCCATCGCCTCGCAGACGATCGGCACTGCTCACTCGGCCGGCTGGATCTGGGACATCGGCCTTCCCACGCGCCGCGGCATCGGTTTCGTCTATTCCTCGCGCTACCTCGACGAGGAAAAGGCCGCCGAAGGGCTCGACGCCTATCTCAAGAAGAGCGGCTCCAAGTCCTCGCTCAAGGACCTGAAGTCACGCACCATCCCCTTCAAATCGGGATGGCGCGAACGGTTTTTCGAACGCAACTGCGTGGCGATCGGACTGAGCGCCGGTTTCGTGGAGCCGCTGGAAGCATCGGCGATCGTGACGATCGAACTCGCCGCCAGCTTCGTTGCCGATCACTTCCCGGGCGACCGCAGCGCGATGGACGTGCTGGCGCGGCGCTTCAACCGCAGCTTTTCCTACCGCTGGGACCGGATCGAGGATTTCCTTAAGCTTCACTACGTGCTCAGCGAGCGTGACGAGCCCTATTGGAAGGACAATGTCGACCCGGCCTCGATGAGCGACACGCTGGCGGGCTCGCTCGACTTCTGGCGAGTCAGTCCGCCGAGCCTGATCGACTTCCCCCAGGCCGAGGAAATGTTCCCGGCCATCAGCTATCAGTTCATCCTCTATGGCATGGGCTTCAGAAGCGAGCTGCCCGGGAGCTACCGCGCCATCAATCCCGAACGGCTGATAAAAGACCTCAAGCATATCGCGCAGGCACGCGACGTCTTCGCACGCCAGCTCCCGACCAATCGGAAGTGGCTCGACGACCTGCGCGCTTGAGTTGTTAAGGTGTTGACGTAGGGGGAAAAATGGTGGGCGTGGCAAGGATTGAACTTGCGACCCCTACGATGTCAACATAGTGCTCTACCACTGAGCTACACGCCCACGCTGGAGGGTGCCTTTAGAGGGCGAATCAGCGCTTGCCAAGGGGGTATGGCGACCTTTTTTGAAGGCGACCGCGAGCGTTGCCCTAAAGCCGCCCGTGCTGGTCCTCGCTCTGGAAGATGCGATCCACCTCGGCAACCAGATCCTTAAGGTGGAACGGCTTCGACAGAAGCTTGGCTTCGGGCGCGGTCTTGCCGCCCTGGAGCGCCACCGCGGCGAAGCCAGTGATGAACATCACGCGGATCGAAGGGTCGATCGCGCTGGCTTTCTGCGCCAGCTCGATGCCGTCCATTTCGGGCATCACGATGTCGGTCAGCAGCAGGTCGAACTTGTCCTTTTCAAGCAGCGGTACCGCTTCGGTGCCGCAGCCCACGGACTCGACCTCGTACCCCACGCGTTCAAGTGCTCGCGAGAGATATTCGCGCATCGACGTATCGTCTTCAGCCAGGAGAATCTTTGCCATGGCCACTCTATGAGGCCTCGCAGCGCGTTTGACCAGATGCTGGAACGCCACTTGTCGATTGATGTCGCAAAACGGCACGCCTATTTCTGCGCGACGATGAACGAGCCGCCTCTCCCGACCCCGACCATGGTACACGGCAACGATGGTTCGCCCGTCATCCTGTCCATGCCGCACAGCGGGCGAGATATTCCGGACTGGCTTGCCAGCCGCGCAGTCGGTGGACGAGACGCGCTCCTGTCGCTCTCCGACCCTTATGTCGATGCCATCGCCGCGCCCTTCCTCGACGAGGGGTTAGCGGCAGTCATCGCGCATGCGCCGCGTGCGGCCATCGACCCCAATCGCCGCCCCGACGAGCTCGATCCGATGATCGCCGACGGTCCCCCTCCCCCACCCGGCAGCAAGGCCGCGAACGGGATCGGGCTCATTCCCTCGCGAGGGCGTGGGCGAAAACCGTTGTGGAAGACGCAAATCGGCACCGCCAATGTCGCGAAGCGTCTGCGAAGTGCCTGGGACCCCTACCACGAAGCGCTGGGGGCGCTGATCGAACAGTCACTCGCGCGGCACGGCCAGGCCATCCTGCTCGACCTCCACTCGATGCCGCCGGCGCGGCGGGGCTTGCCGCGCGTGGTCCTCGGCGACCGGCATGGCAAGAGCGCGAATGCCGATCTGGTCGAAGCGATCCGGCGTGCGCTGGTCGATGTCGGAGAAGAGTGCGCGCTCAACCATCCCTATGCCGGCGGCGCGATCGTCGCGATGCATGGCGACCCCGATCGCCATGTCCATGCGGTGCAGGTCGAATTCGATCGCTCGCTCTATCTCGAGCCGCGACTGCGCCAGCCCGGCCCCGGTCTCGCTCGCGCGCGTCGCCTGTTGGCAGCCATCATCGACGCCGCGACGCCAGACGAGGCCCATACGCTCGCTGCCGAATGAAAAAGGCCGCCCCCGAACCAACGGGAGCGGCCTTCTCGTCGTTTGCGATCAAAGCTTAGGCGTCGGCCTTGGCCTTGTTCGCCTTTTCCATCATCTCGGTCAGTTCCTTGGGACCCTTGCCGAGCTTCATCTGACGCTGGAAGATCTCGCGGATCTGCGCCAGCGACAGGAGGTGCGCGAGAATGACCGGCAGCATCCCGTTCTGGTTCATCTTGCGCAGCTTGTCGCCCGACAGTTCGGAGAATTTCTTCTCGTCGACCATCTGGAAACCGCGATAGACGAACGGCTGCTCAAGCCCTTCGGGCTGGATCGAGACTTCGCCTTCCATCAGAAGGTCGAGTTCCTTGAGTTCCTTCATGAACATCGCGGTGCGCTGGGCGCCCATCTCGAACTGCTCGCAGAACTGCATGACGCGCTTCGTGGCTTCCGACGGCTCGTCATTTTCGAACAGCGGATGGCCCTTGTCGCCGATCGCGCCCGAAGTCGGGTCGACGCACAGCGAAAGGTCTTCCGCGTCCTTGGTCAGGCGCGCGAGCATGAACGGGTAGCGGCGGATGTAAGCCGGGATGTAGAGGAAGTCGTCGTCGAGGCGACCCTTGTCGTTGACGAACGCATTGACGCCTTCGTGGAGGCCCATCAGCGCGA
Source organism: Sphingomicrobium clamense (assembly GCF_019264355.1). Taxonomy (NCBI): domain Bacteria; kingdom Pseudomonadati; phylum Pseudomonadota; class Alphaproteobacteria; order Sphingomonadales; family Sphingomicrobiaceae; genus Sphingomicrobium; species Sphingomicrobium clamense. The sequence goes on from NZ_JAHVAH010000001.1 coordinate 1,796,979, forward strand.
GCGGCACGGGATTGTCGCCCGCCGAGAAGACCACGGGATAGTGGCGCTGCAGCATCGGGAATTCTTCGACCGTCACGGGGACGGCATGTACCTTCGACATGATGGCCGGACCATCGATATTGTCGATCTTGAGGTCGCCATGCTTTTCCTTGCTGATCGGCTCGAGGCCTTCGTAAAGAACCGGCAGGGCGTGTTGGGGCGCTTGGCTCGCCATGGTGTATTCTCCTGGGTGCAGGGCCACATTGCGCTGCGCCGCGCGCGGTCGCAAATTGGCCCGAAATTTCGATGCGCTGCCTCTACGGCGTTGCGGCCCGCGACGCAACCGTCCTTCGGCCCTGTCAACCCCGCATTTCGCCCTTTTCAGGAACGGGTTGCACAAAAAGTTCATATGGGGTTCAAGGCATGCATGGCAGGCGGTGTGAGAGGACATGGCCTGACAAACGGCCGCAACCCCAAAGGATTGCATGACCGCGAGAGCGACCCGAACCCTGATCGTTGGACTGGCACTGGCTGCCGGCACGTCCAGCGTTGGGCAGACGCAAGACAATCCCCGCGGTCTCGATCTTGCCAATCGCGATGTCGGGATGGTGTCGACGACCGCCCGTCCGCCAGCCGTTCGGCGCGTCATCATTCGCAATCAACTCATCCTCAAGATTCCACTGCAGCCGCGCCAGGCGACGCCGATGCAGTATCAGGTGCTCGAAGCACCGCGCTGCCTCGCGACACGCGCAATCGCAGGCGCGCGCCTCTCGGGTGAGCGCTCAATCGATTTCCTTATCTCGCGCGACCGGAGGCTGCGCGCGCATATGGACAGCGACTGCAAGAGCCTCGACTTCTATGGCGGCTTCTATTTGCAGCCAACCGACGAGCGTCTGTGTGCCGGCCGTGACGTCATTCGCACCCGCATGGGCGGCAACTGTCGCATCGAGCGTTTCCAGCTTCTCCAGCCGGTCGAAAGTTAAACCTCACCCGGGCGCGACTTTCCTTGACTTTTGAAGGTGTAACGGGCATCCGCCCACCCGTTGCCGGCGTGCCTGGCAACTCCTTGAATTTTTCCGGATATTTGCATGTCTTTCGCCGATCTCGGCCTTTCCGATTCATTGCTCAAAGCCATCGGCGACGCTGGCTATACCGAGCCCACTCCGATCCAGAAGGGCACGATCACGCCCGTCCTCATGGGCAAGGACCTGATCGGTATTGCACAGACGGGGACCGGCAAGACCGCAAGCTTCGTGCTGCCGATGATCGATGTGCTCGCCGAGGGGCGTAGCCGCGCACGCATGCCGCGCTCGCTGATCCTCGAGCCGACGCGCGAACTCGCCGCGCAGGTCGCCGAGAATTTCGAGAAATACGGAAAGTATCACAACCTCTCGATGACGCTGCTCATCGGCGGGGTGCAGATGGGTGACCAGATCAAGGCTCTCGAAAAGGGAGTCGACGTGCTGATCGCCACGCCCGGCCGCCTGCTCGACCTGTTCGAACGCGGCAAAATCCTTCTGACCGGTTGCGACCTGCTCGTCATCGACGAAGCCGACCGCATGCTCGATATGGGCTTTATCCCCGACATCGAGAGCATTTGTCAGAAGCTTCCGAAAAACCGCCAGACGTTGCTGTTTTCGGCGACCATGCCGCCGCCGATCAAGAAGCTGGCGGACCAGTTCCTGACCGATCCCAAGATGGTCGAAGTCGCGCGTGCAGCGACGACCAACGAGAATATCGACCAGCAGATCCGCTCGGTCAGCCCGCGCGGCAAGGAAAAGGCGCTCAAGGACATTCTTCGCGATGTCGAAACCGGCATCGTCTTCTGCAACAAGAAGGTGACGGTCCGCGACCTGACGACCAAGCTGCGCCGCGACGGGTTCCGCGTCGGCCAGATCCAGGGCGACATGGACCAGTCCGACCGCATTGCCGAGCTCGACCGCTTCAAGGCAGGCGAAATCAACATCCTCGTGGCTTCCGACGTTGCCGCGCGCGGGCTCGACATCAAGGGTGTGAGCCATGTCGTAAACTACGACGTGCCGTGGCAGCCCGACGATTATGTCCATCGCATCGGGCGGACTGGCCGTGCGGGCGCGACCGGCACCGCGATCACGCTTGCGACGCGCTCGGACGCCGATGCGATCGAAGCGATCGAGAAGCTGACCAAGCACAAGATCGGCACCGGCAAGTCGGACGAGACGTCGGCTCCCGAAAAGAAGAAGACCGAAGAGCGCGCACCCAAGAAAGCCGAACCGAGGGCCGACGAGGAAGCACCCAAGAAAAAGCGCAGCCGTGGCGGACGCCGGAAAAAGAAATCGGACGTCGAACCGGGCATCGAGGCGGCGGAAGCGTCGTATGAGGATGACCGTCCCGACACGCCGGCCGCCGAGGCGCTCCCGGCCAAGCCGCTCGACCCTGAAGTCGCCGATGGCGAATGGGCTGGCCCGGTCCCGGCCTTCCTCTCGCAGGGCGCGCGCTAGGCGCCGCGGCGGCGGTAGCGATCCAGGAATTCGTTGGCGAAAGCGTCGAAGCGACCATCGACGATCGCCGCACGCATGTCGCTCATGAGCCGCTGGTAGAAGCTGAGGTTATGCTCGGTCATGAGCATGGCACCGAGAATCTCGCCCGAGCGCACCAGATGATGCACGTAGGCGCGGCTATAGGTCGAACAAGTCGGGCATTCGCAGGACGCGTCGAGCGGCGATGTATCCTCGGCAAAGCGCGCGTTGCGGATATTAATCGGCCCATCGAGCGTGAAGGCCTGCCCAGTCCGCCCCGACCGGCTCGGTAGCACGCAGTCGAACATGTCGATCCCGCGCCGCACGGCCTCGACCAGGTCGTCGGGCTTGCCCACCCCCATCAGGTAGCGCGGCTTGCCGATCGGTAGCTGGTCGGGTGCGAAGTCCAGGCAGCCGAGCATCGCTTCCTGCCCTTCGCCCACTGCGAGCCCGCCGACCGCATAGCCGTCGAAGCCGATGTCTATCAGCGCGTCGGCGCTCTCCTTGCGGAGCTTCTCGTCGAGCACGCCTTGCTGGATGCCGAAGATCGCGGCGCGCTCGGCATGCGCGCCGCCGCGGTCGAACTCGGCGCGGCTACGCTTGGCCCACGCGATCGAACGGTCCATCGCCTCGCGCTGCTTCTCGGCGTTCACGTCGGGGCGCACCAGTTCGTCGAACTGCATGATGATGTCGCTGTCGAGCAGGCGCTGGACCTCGATCGAACGCTCGGGCGTCAGCAGGTGCCGCGATCCGTCGAGATGGCTTTTAAAGTTAACGCCCTCGTCGGTGACTTTCGAAAGGTCCGACAGGCTCATCACCTGGTAGCCGCCGCTGTCCGTCAGGATCGGGCGCTTCCAATTCATGAATTTGTGGAGCCCGCCAAGCTTCGCCACCCGCTCCGCGCCCGGGCGCAGCATCAGGTGATATGTATTGCCCAAGATGATGTCCGCGCCAGTGCGTCGCACAGCCTCGGGCTTCATCGCCTTGACCGTCGCTGCAGTACCGACCGGCATGAAGGCGGGCGTGCGAATTTCGCCGCGCTGCATGGTGAGCGTGCCGGTGCGCGCCTTGCCGTCGGTGGCGGCGATCTGGAATCGGAAACGAGGAGTCGTAGATGATGACATGGGGCGCGCTGTTAGCGGCTCGGCTAGAAGTCGTAAACGACCGTGATGCGCGTCAGCGTGTCGGTCTCGACCGCGCCTGCTGGCGGATCGCTTTCATGATCGACTTCGAACGACACGCGTCCGAGCAGGTGGTCGGAGAAGCGTGCTTCGAGCCCCGTCACCGAGCTGTAGCTGCTCTGTCCGTTGACAATGGCTTCGGCTTCCTCGGTCAGCGCGATCGTGTCGGTAATCGCCCAGCGCGCCGACAAGCCGGAAAGGCCCGACAGACTGCTCTCGTTGGGCGCATCGATATAGTTGGTGCGGCGCCAGGCGGGGCCGGCCTTGAGCGACAGCGCGAAGTTATCGCTTTCGATCACGCGCCAGCCGACACCGCCCGACAATGTCGTGCGCCAGCCAATGCCCTGCAGCCGGTCGCGCTCGACCCCGGCAAGTCCGAAGGCGAAAGCGCGCGTACCGATGTCGCGCTGCGGCTCGTAGGCGAGCGAAAAGATTTCGCGATCGGTTTCGCCGTCTGAACGCTGGTAGTCGGCCGATCCGGTCAGCTTGTGACGCCAGTCGATGCCGTTGCGGGCCAAAGCGAAACCGGCGCTGACGCCCACGCTGTCGCTATTGCCGGTCGACTGAAACCCGCCCAGCTCGCCGCGCCCTTCCCAGCGCTCGAACATCGAAGCTTCCAGGAGCGCCTCGATCCGCCGCGCTTCGACACGGGCGGCGATCGCACGGCGGTTGGCACGCGCCTCCGTCTCGATCGCGTCGATCTCCGCCAGATTGTCGGGATAGGCTTCGCGCGCGATCCCTAGCACCGTGTCGAGCTTGGGCTTGTCGCCCGTTTCTGCTGCCGCTTCGATCATGGCGCGCACGCCCTCGGGCAGCGGCGCCTGCGGCTCGTCCTGCACCAGCGCCAGTGCAGCCAACATCTCGAACATGAAAGTCCCCTTTTCGGTCGGCGCGCGGGCTAACGCGACCGCGCGGCACGGGTCAAGGGATCAGCAGCGAACTGTCGCCATAGCTGTAAAAGCGGTAGCGCTCGGCGATTGCGTGCGCGTATGCCGCCTTCATCGTGTCGAGCCCCATCAGCGCGCTGACGAGCATGAACAGCGTCGACTTGGGAAGGTGGAAATTTGTCATCAACCCGCCCACCGCGCGGAAACGGTAACCCGGGGTGATGAAGATATCGGTGTCGCCCTCAAACGGCTGAATGACGCCATCCTCATCGGCCGCGCTTTCGATCAAGCGTAAAGCCGTAGTGCCGACCGCGATCAGTCGCCCGCCCTTCTCGCGCGCCGCATTGAGCCGCTCGGCGGTGGCAGCGTCGATGCGCCCCCACTCGCTGTGCATCTTGTGATCGGCGGTATCGTCCGCCTTCACCGGCAGGAAGGTCCCGGCACCGACATGGAGGGTCAGCGTCTCGCGCCCGATGCCTTTGGCATCGATCGCCTCGACCAGGCGGTCGGTAAAGTGCAGCGAGGCGGTCGGCGCGGCAACCGCGCCATCCTCCTTCGCAAACATCGTCTGATAGTCCTCGCGGTCGCGCTCGTCCGTGCCCCGCTTGCTGGCGATATAGGGCGGTAGCGGCATGGTGCCAGCGCGCTCGAGCAGCAGCTCGACCGGCTCATCGCCCAGGAATTCGAAGAGGACCGCGCCATCGTCGCCCCGGCGGAGTGCCGTTGCCTCGACCCCGCCACCGAACTCGACCGTGTCGCCATCACGCACGCGCTTGGCATTGCGCACGAAAGCCCACCACTGGCGCAGCCCCTCGCGCTTGTGGAGCGTGACGCCGACTTTCGCTTCGCCGCGCCGCCCTTCGAGCTGCGCCGGAATGACGCGCGTGTCGTTGAACACGAGGACATCATGCTCGTCGAGCAGGTCGGGCAGTTCGAGCACCATCCGGTCCTCGATAACACCGCCCTTCACGTGCAGCATGCGCGCGGCATCACGCGGCACTGCGGGGCGCAGCGCGATCAACTCTTGCGGAAGCTCGAAATCGAATGCGTCGACGCGCATTATTCGCTGTCGGCGGCCTTTGCCATTTCGACCGGAGTCGCGGGCGCGGAAGGCATCGGTCCGCCGAGATAGGCGCGCACGATCATCGTCGGTTGCGCAGGCGGCTGACCCGGCGCGATGCGATCGACCACGTCCATGCCGCTGGCGACGCGGCCGACGACCGTATAGTCGAAGTCGAGCGACAGGTTGGCAGTGAACATGATGTAGAATTGGCTGTTCGCGCTGTTCGGGTCGGTTGCGCGCGCCATGGCGAAGGCACCGCGCACATGCGGCAGACGGTTGAACTCGGCCTCGAGGTCGGGAAGCTCGCTGCCGCCCTGGCCCGTACCGGTGGGATCGCCGCCCTGCGCCATGAAGCCCGGAATCACGCGGTGGAAGATGATGCCGTCATAGAAGCCCTGCGTCGCCAGCTGCTGGATGCGATAGACATGCTGGGGCGCGATATCGGGCCGCAGCAGGATCTCAACCGTGCCGCCATTGGTCAGCTTGAGAAACAGGCGATTGGACGGATCGGCCTTGATCTCCTCGGGCGCCTTGTGGCTCGCCACCTTCACCTCCTGCGCAACGGCGGGCGAGGCAACGCCCAGCGCAAGGGCCGACAGGGCCAGACCGACAAGTTTCAACATCCCAGAACCCTTTCGACTTCAATTCCTTGGCCACCCGCCTAGCCAAGCGAGCGGTGTGCGACAAGCGCCTAGCGGGCGCAAGATGAACTAGAGCTTGGCGGCGACGTCCTTCGCCACTTGCGGCGTCACGAATTTGTCGATCGGGCCGCCATAGCGGGCGATCTCCTTGACCAGCTTCGACGCGATAGGCTGGAGCGAGACGTCGGCCATCAGGAAGACCGTCTCGATCTGGTCGTTGATCTGCTGGTTCATGCCCGCCATCTGGTATTCATACTCGAAATCCGCGACCGCGCGCAGGCCCCGGATAACCATCGACGCATCCTGCTCGGCGGCGAAATTCATCAGCAGGCTGTCGAAGCCCACGACCTCGATCGTGCCGTCGATCTCGGCAACCTCGCGCCGCACCATGTCCAGCCGCTCTTCGGTGGAAAACATCGGGTTCTTGGACGGGTTGGTGGTTACCCCGATGACCAATTTGTCGACCAGCCGCGCGCCGCGGCGGATGATGTCGAGATGCCCCAGCGTGATGGGGTCGAAGGTCCCGGGATAGACGCCGATGCGCATGATCAATGGTTCCTTTTCACGACGTAGCGGGCGATGGCGCGCAGGAGATCGGCCTCTTCGCCATGCTTGGCCAGATGCTCGATCGCCTGCTCGACCAGCAGGTCGGCCTGCTGGCGCGCGGCGTCCTCGCCCATGAGCGAGACGAAGGTTGCCTTGCCGGCCTCGGCATCCTTGCCGACCCTTTTGCCCGCTGCTTCCTCGTCGCCCGAATGATCGATCAGGTCGTCCGCGATCTGGAAGGCGAGCCCGATATTGCGTGCATAGCCGCGATAGGGGGTGCGCTCGGCCTCGGGCAGTTTGGCCATGATGCAGGCCGCCTCGACGCTAAATTCGATCAGCGCGCCGGTCTTGAGCTGCTGGAGCCGCGTGATCGCGTCCATGTCGAGCGGCCCCTCTTCTTCCGCGACAAGGTCCATCATCTGTCCGCCCGCCATGCCCGATGGCCCGGAGGCGCGGGCGAGCGCAGCGATCAGTTCGGCGCGTACTGAGGGCCGCTCGTGCGTCGCTTCGTCGGCAAGCACGGTAAAGGCGATGTCGTGGAGGCAGTCGCCCGCCAGCACGGCGGTGCATTCGTCGAACGCCTTGTGCGTCGTCGGCTTGCCCCGGCGCAGGTCGTCATCGTCCATGCAGGGCAAATCGTCATGGATCAGCGAATAGACGTGGATGCACTCGATCGCGGTGCCGACGCGGAGCGCGCGGTCGCGGTCGATCGCGAACAGGTTGCACGCCGCCACGGTCAGGAGCGGACGCATCCGTTTGCCCCCGCCGATCGCGGCATGGCGCATCGCTTCGTAGAGGCGGTCGCGGCGGTCGCCGGGAATAGCGAGCAACTTGTCGAACAGCGCATCGACGTCTTCGCCCACACGCGCGGCTTCACTGGCCAGCTCGGGTGGCAGGCCGCTCACCGGATCAGCCTGCATCATACTCGGCGGTGCCGGTCGGCTGCCCGTCGGCACCCAGCGTGATCTGCTCGATTTTCTCGCGCGCGGCCTTGAGGCGCGCTTCGCAATGCTTCTTCAGCTGTTCGCCGCGCTGGTAGAGCGCGATCGAGGCGTCGAGGCTTTCCTCACCCGCCTCGAGCTTGCGCACGATGGCTTCGAGTTCTTCGAGCGCTGCCTCGAAGGAGAGGTCGTCGACCCCATTATCGCTTCCCGCGGAGGTGTTTGGTTGGTCCGTCATGGGTGCGACTGTGCCGACCTCTCCTCAAAGGATCAATGCTTGAACGGGTCCTTGATGCCGGGCACGATCTCGTCCGCCGTATCGTCTTCGCCGTTCGCAGCCGCTTCCTCGGCAGCCAGCGCGGCTTCGGCTTCGGCAGCGTGACGCTCGCGCTCGGCGCGCAGCTCGCTGATCAGCGCTTCACGATCCTCGGCCGACGGATTGGTGTCGGCGACTTCGTTGCCGCTTGCCTTGGCCGCCTTGGCGACGGCAGCATCGAGTTCGCGCTGCGTGGTCAGGCCGAGCGTCACCGGATCCTTGGGCTGGATGTTGGCCATGTTCCAGTGGGTACGCTCGCGGATCGCGCCGATCGTGGTGCGGGTCGTGCCGATCAGCTTGCTAATCTGCGCGTCGGTGACGTCGGGATGGTTCTTGATGATCCAGGCGATGCCGTCGGGTTTGTCCTGACGCTTCGACACGGGGGTGTAGCGCGGGCCCTTAGTGCGTTCGGGCGCGTCGGCGGCCTTCTGGATCTGGAGGACGTAGTCGGGGTCTTTCTCGCCCTTCTCGATTTCTTCGTGGGTCAGCTCGCCCGAACGCAGCGGGTCGCGACCGGTCAGCTTGGTCGCGGCCGTGTCGTCGGCGATCGCCTGCACTTCGAGGATGTGAAGACCGCAAAATTCGGCGATCTGCTGGAAGCTAAGTCCGCTATTGTCGACCAGCCAGGCGGCGGTCGCATGGGGCATGAGTGGCTGGGCCATGTCTCGACTCCGAAAATAAGAAGGGCCGCCCCTTTTCGGAGCGGCCGGAATATGTGGCATGCCGAATACTCCTCCGGCCCGCGAGAGGCAACCCGTTAACGGCGCGGGCGGGTTGACGCATGTTATCATCTTTACTCTTTGTTAGGACTTTGCTCAGAAACTTCCCGTTAATCGCATCGGAGTAAACGAGTAGTCAGGTGTTCCACTTTCGCAAGCCGCGCCGTTGGTGCGGCCTCATACCCGATAAAAGAGGCTGGTTCGCCGTGGTCACAGGCGGGCGGAAGATCGGCTATGTGCGTCGTGAAAGTGCCGGGCGCTGGATCGGCTGCTTTTCCCGCAACACCGAAGAGTCTCAGCCGCCGGTCGTGGGATCGACCCGCGACACCGCCGCCGAGGCGCTCTACTGGCGCGTGAATGCACGCGCGGAGGGGACCGGCGAGGTCTAGGCGAGCGCGCGGTCGAGGTCCGCGATCAGGTCTTCGGGTGCTTCCAGCCCCACCGAAATCCGCACCAATCCATCGCTGATGCCGTGCTTCGCACGATCTTCGGGCGCGTAGGTCGAGTGGGTCATCGATGCAGGGTGCTGGATCAGCGTTTCGCAATTGCCCAGGCTGACCGCGCAATGGATCAGGTCGAGCCCGCGGATGAGGTCCATGCCGGCCTGCATGCCTCCCTTCAGTTCAAACGCGATCATGCCCCCGAAACCGGCCATCTGGCGCTTGGCGACATCGTGACCGGGATCGGATTCGAGTCCCGGATAGTAGACGGCTTCGACGGCCGGATGCTCGGCCAGCCAGCGCGCGAGCGTGCCAGCGCTTGAGGAATGACGGTCCATGCGTAGTTGCAGCGTCTTGAGCCCGCGCATGATCAGCATTGCGGAAAAGGGGCTGAGCACCGAGCCGGTGATGTCCTTGAGGCCCTTCATGCGGATCTCACCGATCAACTCGGCCGTTCCCGCAACGACGCCGGCGACGATGTCGCCATGACCGCCCAGATATTTGCTCGCGCTATGCACGACGAGGTCCGCGCCGAACGAGATCGGGCGCGTCAGATAGGGGGTAGCATAGGTGTTATCGACGATGGTCAGCGCGCCGCTCGCCTTGGCAATCTTTGCGATCGCGGCAATGTCGACCACGCGCATGTTCGGGTTGGCGGGCGTCTCGAAATAGACGATCCGCGTCTGCCCGGAAATCGCGGCCTCGAGCGCCGCGGCGTCGGTCAGGTCGACATGAGTAACCTTGATCCCGAACCGCGCGAGCCCGTCGTGGAGCAGCGCATAGGTGCATCCGTAGAGCGTCTTGTCGGCGATGATCTCGTCGCCCGGCGAGAGAAGCGTCCAAAAGGCCGCCGAGATTGCGCCCATGCCCGAGCCCATGCCCAACGCGGCCTCCGCGCCTTCGAGCACCGCCATGCGCTTTTCGAGCAGATCGACCGTCGGGTTGGAAATGCGCGAATAGATGTGACCTTCGCGCTCGCCGGCGAAGCGGTCGCCCAGCTCTTCCGCATCTGCGGTCGTGAAAGTCGAACTGAGGTGCAGCGGCGGGTTGATCGCGCCCTGCTCGTTCGCCGGATCATAACCCGCATGGATGGCCAGCGTTGCGAAATCGCGATCGGGAACGGCGGTTTCGGCAGTAGGCTCGGCAGCGCGGTCGAGCAGGTCGTAAAGCGTAGTGGCCATCGGGCTTCCCTTTGCGGACGTTTCCTCCTTTTACTGCGGAGGTCGCGCCAAGTGCTGCCAAATGTCGCTGTCAATCGAGTAATTTTTGGCATATTATGCCACCTATGGAACTTGACAGGACCGATATTGCCATTTTGCGCGCCCTCCAGGCCGATGGCCGCCAATCCAATCTTGCGCTAGCCGAGAAGGTTAACCTGTCCCCCTCGCCCTGCTTGCGCCGAGTTCGTCAGCTGGAGGAAGCGGGGGTCATTCGCGGCTATACGGCGCTGGTCGACCCCAAGGCTTATGGCCTGCCGCTCACGCTCTACGTCCGTATCTCGCTGGAGCGCCACGCGAGGGACGTGGTCGAGACGTTTGAGCAGGCGATCGAAAAGCTCGAGGAAGTGGTCGAATGCCATCTGCTCACGGGCGGCGCGGACTATCTGTTGCGCGTCGTAGTCGCCGATCTCGAAGACTATCAGCGTTTCATGAGCGAGGAGATCCACGTCATACCGGGCGTCGCCTCGATCGATACGAGCTTCGCGCTCAAGACGGTGAAATCGAGCCGGGTCTACAAGAAGCCCTAGGGAGTCAGCACGATCTTCCCGACATGGTCGCCCGCTTCCATACGGGCGTGGGCCTTGGCCGCCTCATCAAGCGGGAAACACTCGTCCATCGCTGGCTTCAGGCGGTTGCCTTCGACGAACGGCCAGACCGTTTCGCGGATCGTGTCGCGCACCATCTGCTTATAATCGAGCCCGCGCGGGCGCAGCGTGGAGCCGGTGAGGATCAGCCGGCGGCGCATGATCTGCATGACGTTGATGCTGGCCTCCGCCCCGCGCTGGAAGGCGATCGACACGTGCCGCCCGCCATTGGCGAGGCAGTCGAGATTGCGCGGCACATAGTCGCCGCCGACCATGTCGAGCACGACATCGACGCCCCGCCCTTCCGTCATATCCTTGACCCGGTCGACGAAATCCTCGGTCTTATAGTTGATCGCCTGGTCCGCGCCGAGGTCGAGCGCAGCCTCGCATTTTTCCTCGCTTCCGCAGGTGACGATGATCTGGAGACCGAAGAGGTTGGCGAGCTTGATCGCCATCGTGCCGATCCCGCTGGTCCCGCCATGCACCAGCGCGATTTCACCATCAGCGGCGAAGCCGCGTTCGAACAGGTTGGTCCAGACGGTGAAGAGGGTTTCGGGTAGAGCAGCGGCTTCCTGAAAAGACAGGATCTCCGGGATTTCCAACAAGGTCTCGACGGGGGCGGTGCAATATTCGGCGTAGCCGCCACCGGCGACCAGGGCGCAAATCCTACGCCCCATCCATTCGCTCGCGCCAAGCCCCGCGCCGACCACTTCACCGGCGATTTCGAGGCCAGGAATGTCGGAGGCGCCGGGCGGCGGGGGATAGGCGCCCATGCGCTGGAGCACGTCGGGGCGGTTGACGCCCGCGGCCGCGACCTTGACCAGCACTTCGCGCGGGCCGGGCTGCGGGATGGGTCGCTGGGCGAGCTTGAGTGCCTCGGGCCCGCCCGGCGTCTCGATCTCGATCGCCCGCATCATCTCGCCCATACGCCCCACTCCTTCGATCCCCGATCAATAAGGTCGAGTCGGCTTATTGACTTGGCGCCAGCGCGGGTCAACGCTGCGATCCATGGACGAAGAAGACGACTTCCGCCCCGACGATCCGATCAACCTGTTGGGCAAGGAAGACCTCGACCCGCTCTCGGTGAGCGAACTCGAAAGCCGCGTCGCCCTGCTCAAGGCCGAAATCGAGCGTACGCAAGCGCACAAGGCCGGCAAGTCGAGCCACTTGAGCGCCGCCGACGCGCTCTTCAGGAAGAGCTGAGCCAGCCGTGGGACGAGCAGCCCTTGATTTGTTACCGTCCATCCCGACCTTGGGTGCGTAAGGAGAATTTTTGATGCCCAGTTTCGCCCGCGAACTCGAAGCCACCCTGCACAATGCGCTTGGGGAGGCCTCGAAGCGGCGCCACGAATATGCGACGCTCGAACACCTGCTCATCGCGCTGATCGACGACGAGCATGCCGCGCAGGTGATGAATGCGTGCGGGGTCGACCGCGAGGAATTGCGCAACGCGGTGAAGCAATATCTCGATCAGGAACTGGGCGCGCTGGTCAGTGACGGATCGACCGACCCCAATCCCACGAGCGGGTTCCAGCGGGTCGTGCAACGCGCGATCCTGCACGTGCAAAGCTCGGGCCGCGACGAAGTGACGGGTGCCAACCTGCTCGTCGCGCTGTTCTCCGAGCGTGAAAGCTATGCCGTCTATTTCCTCCAGCAGCAGGACATGAGCCGCCTCGATGCGGTGACCTATATCTCGCACGGGGTCGGCAAGGGCGAGCCGTCGGCGATAGAGGGGCCGGACGACGACGATAGTGACGGGCAGCCGACCGAGACCAAGGCGGCGCCGGGCGACAAGAAGGAAAGCGCGCTCCAGCAGTTTACGGTCAACCTCAACCAGAAGGCCAAGGACGGGAAGATCGACCCGCTGATCGGCCGCGGCAGCGAGGTCGACCGCACGGTGCAGATCCTGTGCCGCCGCTCGAAAAACAACCCGCTCTATGTCGGCGATCCGGGCGTCGGGAAGACCGCGATCGCCGAAGGGCTCGCGCGCAAGATTGTCGAGGGCGATGTCCCCGACGTGCTGCAGGACGCGGTCATCTATGCGCTCGACATGGGCGCGCTGCTCGCGGGCACGCGCTATCGCGGCGATTTCGAAGAGCGCCTCAAGCAGGTCGTCACCGAGCTGGAAAAGATGCCCGAGGCGATCCTGTTCATCGACGAGATCCACACGGTGATCGGCGCAGGCGCGACCAGCGGCGGGGCGATGGACGCCTCGAACCTGTTGAAGCCGGCGCTGTCGTCGGGCGCGATCCGCTGCGTCGGGTCGACCACCTACAAGGAATTCCGGAACCATTTCGAAAAGGATCGCGCGCTGCTGCGCCGGTTCCAGAAGATCGATATCGTCGAACCGACGGTCGAGGACACGATCAAGATCCTGATGGGCCTGCGCCCCAATTTCGAGGAGCATCACGGCGTCCGCTACCTCCCCGATGCGATCAAGAGCGCGGTGGAGCTGTCGGATCGTTACATCAACGACCGCAAGCTGCCCGACAAGGCGATCGACGTGATCGACGAGGTCGGCGCGATGCAGATGCTCAAGCCCGTGTCGAAGCGGCGCAAGACCATCAACGTCGCCGAGATCGAGGCGGTGGTCGCGACCATGGCGCGCATCCCGCCGAAAAGCGTGTCGAGCGACGACAAGCGCGTGCTCGAAACGCTCGAGCAGGACCTGAAGCGCGTCGTGTTCGGTCAGGACCTGGCGATCGAGAAATTGTCATCGGCGATCAAGCTGAGCCGTGCGGGGCTGCGCGATCCCGACAAGCCGATCGGCAACTATCTCTTCTCCGGCCCGACCGGCGTCGGCAAGACCGAGGTTGCGCGCCAGCTGGCGAGCATCATGGGCATCCCGCTCCAGCGCTTCGACATGTCCGAATATATGGAGCGTCACGCGGTCTCGCGCCTGATCGGCGCGCCTCCGGGCTATGTCGGATACGACCAGGGCGGACTGCTCACCGATGCGGTCGACCAGCATCCGCACAGCGTGCTGCTGCTCGACGAGATCGAGAAGGCGCATCCGGACCTGTTCAACATCCTGTTGCAGGTGATGGATAACGGCTCGCTGACCGATCATCACGGCAAGACGGTCGATTTCCGCAACACGATCCTGATCATGACCACCAATGCCGGCGCCACCGACATGGCCAAGGAATCGATCGGGTTCGGCAATGTCAGCCGCGAGGACGCGCAGGACGATGCGGTGAAGAAGATGTTCACCCCCGAGTTCCGCAACCGCCTCGATGCGGTCGTGCCGTTCGGTTACCTGCCGCCCGCCGTGGTCAAGCGCGTGGTCGACAAGTTCATCCTGCAGCTCGAACTGCAGCTCCAGGATCGCGACGTGCATATCGAACTGGACGACGATGCGCGTCAGTGGCTGGTCGATAAGGGCTATGACAAGCTGTACGGCGCGCGCCCGATGGCCCGCCTGGTGCAGGAGAAGATCAAGCAGCCGCTGGCCGAGGAATTGCTGTTCGGCAAGCTGGTCGACGGCGGCGAGGTCAACGTCCACATCAAGGACGGCGCCCCGGCGTTCGAAATCGTCCCCACCCCGCCCAAGCCCAAGCGCAAACCGCCGGCGAAAAAGAAAAAGCCGGCCGCGAAGAAGAAAGCTGCGCCAAAGAAGGCCGAGGACAAGGCGGCGAAGTCGGAAGACTAGCTGCGGGGCCGGACCACCCGGCAGCAATAACCGTCCTGATGAGCGGAGGTTTGTCGCCGATCCATCGCGAGCGACTGAAGCGTTGCGCTCTGACTCAAAGGAATGCGGCAAGCCATTCGCGTCGTGAGCGCAGCCCAAAGCTGCCGACGAAAGGTCGTGCTATCCGCCATCACAAACGGCTTGCCGCTCTTCAAGCCCGCAACATCCGTAAATTTAACGACCGCTAAACGGGCCCGAGTCTCGTTCATCTGCCAGCAAGGGTAGGTTGAACAGTCGGGCGGCCAAACGGGGCAGAATTCGTGTCGTCCACGCGGCACGACGATCACTTTAAGGAGCGAGATTTGTGAATAGTTTCAACCGATTAAAGCTATCCGTACTTATGACTGCGATGGTCATCCCGGCCACTGCGGTCTCCGCCCAGGACGTCGAGGGCATGGACCCGATCACGATCAATGGTGAATTGCCGGCGACCTTGGAAGGGCTGCCCGAAGGCCCTGAAGTCGAGGGTTTCATCGCTGCACGCGGCGGCGGGCAGCTAGCAATCACGGGCGAAAACGGTGCCAACACGACTGTTCTCGTCGCGCCGGCCACCGAAATCCGGTCAAAAGGCGGTTTCCTCGGGCTCGACAAAGACAGGTTGACTGCGGACTCGCTGCTCAACGGGCTGCCGGTCAAGGTCAAGACGGTACAATGGGGCGGCGGTCTGATCGCGACCCGCGTCAAGCTTTCGAACAAGGATCTCGAGACCGCCGCGATGATCCGTAACGGAACCGCGCAGCGCTTTGGCGAGCATGATACCGCCATTGCCGAAAACGCGGCAGCGACCGAGGCCCTTCGCGGCCGTTTTGGCGACATCGACCAGTACAACATCAAAGCCACGACCGACGTCTATTTCGACACGGCCAAGTGGGCCATTTCGCCGGAACATCAAACCCAGCTCTGCGCTGCGGCGGCCGAGGCCGAGGCGATCGACAATGCGCTCTTGCTGGTCGTCGGCTATACCGATTCGGTCGGTAGCGAGGACTATAACCAGGTGCTGAGCGAGAAGCGTGCCGGCAAGGTCGTCAACCACTTGCAACAGAAGTGCGGCTGGGCGCCGTGGCGCATGCTGACCCCGACCGGAATGGCCGAAGCCGACCCGGCCGCGGATAATTCGACCGAGCAGGGCAAGGCCCTGAACCGTCGTGTCGCGGTCAATATCCTCGTCAGCAAGGCCGTCGACAGCATCGATCATCCGGGCGGGTAACGTCGGGACGGTTCCCGGTGGCACCCGGCATATATCAGGTGCCATCGGATCGTCTCCTCCACGTATGAGCGAGGCGATCGTTAAAGCGTCGCTTCGGGCTTCACAGGGACGGCGGGGCCGCTATGGTCTCGCCGTTCTTGTATCCGGAGGTCTCATGTCCCGCTTTCTCGCCGCCACCGCGCTCGTCGCCTTTGCCACCCCTGCCCTCGCGCACGATCCCGTATTCGATGCCGAGCGCATCTCGACCCACGTGCGCACGATGAGCTCGGACTATTATGAAGGCCGCGCGCCGGGGACGCCGGGCGAGCATAAGGCGGTCGGCTATATCTCGGGCGCGCTGGCGATGGCGGGGGCGCAGCCGGGCGGCGACTATGACGAAACGGGACTGCGCAGCTTTACCCAAGACGTGGTGCTGGCGCGCTCGACCATGGTCGACGAACCGCTCGCGAGCCTCGATTTCGGGGACGAGACGCTTGACCTCGTGCAGAATACCGACCTCGCGGTGCGCGCGCCGGTCAACGGCGAGGCGCACGTCCAGATCGCCGACGCGCCGCTGGTGTTCGTCGGCTACGGCACCCACGCGCCCGAGCGCGGCTGGTCCGATTTCAAGGACGAGGATATCGCAGGCAAGATTATGGTCGTTCTCGTCAACGACCCTGACTTCGAGGGCGGCGAAGGCGACTTCGGCGGCAAGGAAATGACCTATTACGGCCGCTGGACCTACAAGTATGAGGAAGCCGCGCGGCGCGGTGCTGCGGGCGTGATGGTCATTCATGAGACCGCGCCCGCCTCCTATGGCTGGAACGTGGTCGCCAACGGCAATGACGAGACGCTCGACATCGTGCGCGAGGACCCCAAGGCGGCGCATACCGGCTTCGAAAGCTGGATTTCGAGCGACCTCGCCGGGCGGCTGTTCAGCCATGCCGGGACCACGCTGGAGGAAGCCAAGGCCAAGGCGCGGCGCAAGGATTTCCAGCCGATGGAGCTGGGCGTGACGCTCGACGCGACATTGCTCGCCGAGCTCGAGCAGATCACGACCAAGAATGTCGTTGGCATTATAGAGGGCAAATCGCGCCCCGACGAATATGTGCTCTACACCGCGCATTACGACCATCTGGGCATTGAGCCCGAGCCCAACGAGGAGGGCGACGTCGTCTATAATGGCGCGCTCGACAATGCGACGGGCACCGCGATGCTGATCGAGCAGGCGCGCGCCTTCGCCGAGATGGGGCCGCAGGAACGCTCGATCGTGTTCCTCGCCGTGGGCGCGGAGGAAAGCGGGCTGCTGGGCGCCAAATATTATGCCGCCAACCCGCTCTACAGCCTCGAAAAGACGGTCGGCGTGCTCAACACCGACAGCCAGGGCGTGTTCGGGCGGGCCAACGACTTCTCGATTTCGGGAACGGCGAAGCTCGGGCTGCTCGACCTGCTGATCGAGGAAGCTGGCAAGATGGACAAGAGCTTTACTCCCGACCCGCGGCCCGAGGCGGGCGGCTTCTTCCGCTCCGACCATTTCGCCTTCGCGCTGGCGGGCGTGCCGGCGGTGAGCTTCAAGTCGGGGCAGGACCTTGAGGAAGGCGGCGTCGAGCGCTCGGCGCAGCTTGCCAGCCAATATGTCAGCCAGCTCTATCACCAGGTCGACGACGAATGGTCGTCGGACTGGAATTTCGAGGGGATCGTCGAGGACAACCTCTTACTCCATCGCGTCGGAACGCGGCTCGCCAACGAAGGCATGTGGCCCAACTGGGGCGAGGGCAGCGAATTTAAGGCGGTCCGCGACGAAAGCGCCGAGGCGCGGCAATAGGTGGGCGAGCCATGTCGATCATTTTCTACACCAACCCGATGAGCCGCGGGCAGATTGCGCGCTGGGCGCTGCACGAGGCGGGCGCGGAATATGAGCAGCGCATCGTCGGCTATGGCGAGGAAATGAAGGGCGACTATGCCCGCGACGTGAACCCGATGGGCAAGGTGCCCGCGCTCCAGCATATCGGCCAGGTCGTCACCGAATGCGCGGCCATCTGCCATTATCTCGCGGAGACTCACCCCGAAGCCGGATTGCTCCCGAACGATCAAGAGAAAGCCGACTATTTCCGCTGGCTCTTCTATGCTGCCGGTCCGCTCGAACAGGCGATCAGCAACAAGGCGCTGGGGTTCGAGATACCCGACGACCCGTCCAAGCGCGGGACGGTCGGATACGGCCATTACGACCTCGTCGTCGACGTGCTCGAAAAGAAGTTTGCCAACAGCGACTATGTCTGCGGCGACCGCTTTACGATGGCGGATGTCTATGTCGGGTCGCACGTGACGTGGGGCATGCAGTTCGGTTCGCTGCCCGAGCGTGACAGCTTCCACGCCTACGCGTCGCGGCTGACGGGGCGCGAGGCCTACAAGGCCGCCAAAGCGATCGACACCAAGCTGATTGAAGAAGCGCAGGCGCAGGGCTGACCGCCGCTGGTCGAAAGCGCTCTTGCCAGCCGGAGCGGATCGCGTTCATCTTCCCTGCCGACCGCATGAACAGGGGGACAGAATGAGCGAGACGACAGGCAAAGAGCGCGACTGGATGCCATGGGCGATCATCACCCTCCTCGCCGCGGTCTTCCTCGCGCTGTTCCTGACCAAACCGACACCGCCCGCCCCGCTCGACGAGGGCACCGAGGCGTCGGGACGCTTGCTGAGCGAGGACCAGCAGTCGGTACGCTTCACCCACGCCGATCTCAGCTTCGACATCGATCCAAAAGCGAAGGCGATTGCGGCACGCGCCGTCCATCGCCTCGACGTGACCCGGCCCATCGAAAATTTCCAGGTCGACCTCGACCCACGCTACGATATCACCGAATTCACGGTGAACGGCACCACCGTCACCGATTATGTGCATGAAGACGGGCAGCTTCGCTTCGCGCTTCCCGAACGGCTCGACGTCGGCGACACGCTCGAAATCGCGATTGCCTATGAAGGCAAGCCGCACGTCGCCCGCCGCGCTCCGTGGGATGGGGGCTTCGTCTGGTCCTCGCACAACGGCAAGCCGTGGATCGCAACCGCGGTCCAGGGTGAAGGCTGCGACCTTTTCTGGCCCTGTTACGACAATCCCATGTCGGAGTTCGAGACGGTCGAGCTGCACATTACCGTCCCCGAAGGCCTGAGCGCGCCCGCCAACGGCGTGCTGCAGGGCATTGACGAAAATGACGACGGAACGGTTACCTGGCATTGGAAATCCAACCAGGTGAACAGTTACAACGTCGCGCTCAATGTCGGGCCATACGAGGAGCTGCGCGGCAGCTACGACAGCCGCTACGGCAACACGATCCCGCTCCATTTCTGGTATCTCGAAGGCAACAAGGAGAAAGCGGAAGAGCTGTTCGCCGAATGGCCCGACGTCATCGATTTCTTCGAAAGCCAGGTCGGCCCCTATCCCTTCGCCGACGAAAAGCTCGCCGCGGTCGAGACTCCGCATCTCGGCATGGAGCACCAGACGATCAACGCCTACGGCAACCACTACACCAAGACGCCCGAGGGCTATGACTGGCTGTTCCATCACGAGCTGGCGCACGAATGGTTCGGCAACCAGGTCAGCAACCGCAACTGGGACGAAATGTGGATCCACGAAGGCTTCGGCGCCTACATGCAGCCTTATTACCTGCGTTGGCGCGATGGTGAGATGGCCTATCTGAAGGCCATGTCGAACCAGCGCAGCGGCCTGCTCAACCGCGCGCCGATCGTCTCGAACAGCCCCAAAATCGAGCATGAAGTCTACGAAATCGACAAGGGGGGTCCCGCAAGCGATATCTACGCCAAAGGAAGCTGGGTCCTCCACACGCTTCGCGAGCTGATCGGCGACGAGGCCTTCAACATGGCGACCCGCCGCCTCGTCTACGGACGCCCCGACCCTCAGCCCGGCAATTTCAAGCCGCGTTTCGGCACTAGCGCCGAATTCCAGCAATTTGCGGAAGAGGAATCGGGCCGCGATCTCGATTGGTTCTTCGACGTCTATCTCTACGGCGCGGCGCTGCCCGAACTCGTCACCGAGCGTGACGGCAACCAGCTGACCGTGTCGTGGAAAGTGCCGGGCGACATCGCTTTCCCGATGCCTGTCGACATCACCGTGGATGGCGCGCCGCAAACGCTCGCGATGACGGGGGGAAGCGAGACGATCACGCTGCCCGATCCACGTGCTCGCGTCGTGCTCGATCCACGGCAGCGCATCCTGAAAGTGTCGAAGGCGATCGATCGCTACCAGGAATGGCAGCGCGGATCGGCGCGTCCGATCGGCTGATTGTTATTGCGGCGGCGACGGCGATCGCTCGGTCGCGACACGCTCGCGGTTGCGCTTCTGCTCCTGCTCGATGAACCATGTCGAGCGTGAGTTGAAACCCGGCACGTCGCGCGCCTTGAACAGCGCCTGCTTGCTGGCGAAATCGATCTCGAGCTGCTGGAAGGCGCGCATCGCCTCCATCCCGAAATAGAGAACCGGCTCGTCGGCATAGCCAAGGTAGGAAAAGGACGTCGACTGGACGAAGGCGACCGGCATGCGCGCGATGGTAAAGCCGTCGACGTCGACATTGCGCACGACCCCCATCTCGACCGGCACCAATTGCCCCGTGAATGTCAGCATCACGCCCTCTGTAAGGACGTCTAGCTTGCCGCGTCGGCGCAATTCGTCGCGCAATGCATAATTGCCCACCGAAACCGCGCTGCCCGTGTCGATGATCAGGTCGACGTTGAGCCGGTCGATCTTCGCATTCGAGATGATCATGCGCCCGTCGCGCTCGTCGAGCGCCACCGCGATCTCACGATTGCCGGCCGACTGGCGCTTGCCCGTACTCGGTCGCATTCGCATTTGCTGGTTGGCAAAGTCGAAGGTGACGATCTTGTCCTGGAGACTGTCGATCCCGAGAACACCGTCTGCCCCGATAGCCCGACGTCCGAAGGTCAGCAATTCCATGCTCCGATGCTGGCTATCGGTGAGGGCAATGGTCGGGGCAACGACTGCAGGGACGATCGTCGTCCCGGCGAAACTGACAACCTTTTTCCGGCCCGTTTCGCGCAACCCCATTTCATCCGCCACTTCCTGCGAAATGGCGCTGCGCTCCGCGCCCGTGTCGATCATGAATTTAAGGTCGTCGCGTCCTCCCATCGAAACGGGAAGCGTCATTCGATCGTGCCGCTCGAATTCGAACAGGATGAGCTGCTCTTCGACATCCGCAGCAAGGCTGCGATCGGCCCTAGCCGACGTCGGTTGATTGGATTGGGGGACGCCGCCGAGGGGGATGGAACCGGCCAAATCCTGGGCCGAAGCAGCGGAAGGAACCCCCATCATGCTCCCCATCAACAGGGTGATCATGAGTCGCGTCATGGCGGGCCTCCTCTCGGTGCGTGTCGTTCTCTTATCCGTTCTTGCAGCCTGAATTGTTACGCAATTTCGACGAACCGGTCGGTGGAAGGCACAAAAAAGAAGGGCCGGTACCGACAGTACCGACCCTCCATCATCCAAGCTTTCGCCAGGATTAATCGCTATTCGCGTCCACCCATGAAGCTGAGCAGGAACTGGAACATGTTGATGAAGTCCAGATACAGGTTCAGCGCACCCATGATGATCGCGCGGCTCATCAGGTCGCTGCTATGCGCGACATGGCGATAGATGCTCTTGATCTTCTGCGTGTCGTAGGCGGTGAGGCCGGCGAAGATCAGCACGCCGATCGCCGAAATGGCGAGGCTCATCGCGCCCGACTGGAACACGAACGCGTTGAGCAGCATCGCGATGATGAGGCCGACGACACCCATGATCAGGAAGGTGCCCCAACCGCTGAGGTCCTTCTTGGTCGTGTAGCCCCACAGGCTGAGGCCCATGAAGGCCGCCGCGACTGCGAAGAAAGTCTGGGCAATCGACACGCCGGTATAGACCAGGAAAATGGTGCTCATCGAGAGACCCATCAGCGTGGCGAAGCCCCAGAAAAGCATGTGGAGCGTACCGGTCGACATGCGGTTCTGCCCAAAGCTCATGGCGATGATGATCGCAAGCGGCGACAAGATGATCACCCACGGTAGGATGCCGCCGCCCAGGAACACCTGCGCGGCCATGCCCGAGCTGTAGAAGAGCAGCGCGACGATGCCGGTGAGCAGGACGCCCGATGCCATGTAATTATAGACGCTGAGCATATATTTGCGCAGCCCCGCATCGCGCGCGGCGCGCGGTACGCCGACCGAAACGGTAGGGTCGAAACCGCCCGTCTGGGTGCGCTCGTCAAACTGGTTAGCCATTCTCTCTCCTTCGCCCGAGGGCGTAAAAAACGCTGTTGTCGAGGGACAATATCGGTCTGATCGGCGCGAATTTCAAGAAAGATCGGAGGGCGGGTCGCAGCGGGTCGGACGGAGGCGAACGGGGCGCTGCAGACTTTGGCCGGTCTTGAATGACCTCGTGGGGACCCCCAATTGGCCTGACACGTTCATTTCCCACACTTCTTAGCTGCGCGCATCTTGCACGCTGCGAACAAATATGGAACAAATAGGTCCGATGCTGACCAATATCTCCGTCCGCGGCGCGCGCGAGCACAACCTCAAGGGTGTCGACATCGACATCCCGCGCGAGAGCCTGACCGTCATCACCGGCTTGTCGGGGAGCGGCAAGTCCTCGCTCGCCTTCGACACGATCTATGCCGAGGGGCAGCGACGTTACGTCGAGAGCCTGTCGGCCTATGCGCGCCAGTTCCTCGAAATGATGCAGAAGCCCGACGTCGAGCATATCGACGGGCTCTCCCCCGCCATCTCGATCGAGCAGAAAACGACGAGCAAGAATCCGCGCTCGACCGTCGCGACGGTTACCGAGATTTACGACTACATGCGCCTGCTGTGGGCGCGCGTCGGTGTCCCCTATTCGCCCGCGACGGGCGCGCCGATCGAAGCGCAGCAGGTCAGCCAGATGGTCGACCGCACGATGACGCTGCCCGCCAAATCGCGCCACCTGCTGCTTGCGCCCGTGATCCGCGGGCGCAAAGGCGAATATAAGAAGGAAATTGCCGACTGGCAGAAGCAGGGCTTCACGCGCATCCGCATCGACGGTGAGGTCTATCCGATCGAAGACGCGCCCGCGCTCGACAAGAAATACAAGCACGATATCGAGATCGTCGTCGATCGTATCGCGATCAAGGAAGGCATTGAGGCTCGCCTCGCCGACAGCTTCGAAACCGCGCTGAAGCTTTCGGGTGGTCTTGCCTATCTCGATCCGGTCGATCCGCCCGAGGATGCGGCTACCGGCTCGGGCATGAAGCTCGACAATGCGCCTCCGGGTCGCCTCGTCTTCTCGCAGAAATTCGCCTGCCCCATCTCGGGCTTCACGATCGAGGAAATCGAGCCGCGTCTCTTTTCGTTCAATGCGCCGCAGGGTGCGTGCCCGGCCTGTGACGGGCTGGGACAGCGAATGGAGTTCGACGAGGATCTCGTCGTTCCCAATCACAGCCTATCGATCAAGAAGGGTGCGGTCGTGCCATGGGCGAAGAGCCAGCCGCCCTCGCCTTACTATATGCAGGTGCTGGGAAGCCTGGCGCGTGCCTACGGGTTCAGCCTCGACAAGCCCTGGATCGACCTAGACGAGGAAGCCAAGCGGGTGATCCTCTACGGCACCAAGGGCAAGCCCGTCGTGCTCCGCTTCGTCGACGGCAAGAAAAGCTACGAAGTGAAGAAGCCCTTCGAGGGTGTCATCGGCAATCTCGAACGGCGGATGCGCACGACCGAGAGCGCCTGGATGCGCGAGGAGCTGGAGAAGTATCAGGCAGCACACGACTGCGAGAGCTGTGGCGGCGCACGCCTCAAGCCCGAGGCGCTATCGGTGAAGATCGCCGGCGAGGATATCAGCCAGTCGGCCCGCCGGTCGGTCGCCGATGCGCGTGACTGGTTCCTGAGCGTAGAGGACAAGCTGACTGCGCAGCAGCAGGACATCGCGCGCGCGATCCTCAAGGAGATCAACGAACGGCTCGGTTTCCTTCATAATGTCGGGCTCGACTATCTCAATCTCGACCGCAAGAGCGGCACGCTATCGGGTGGTGAAAGCCAGCGCATCCGCCTCGCCAGCCAGATCGGCTCGGGCCTTTCGGGTGTGCTATATGTGCTCGACGAACCCAGCATCGGGCTGCATCAGAAGGATAATGACCGATTGCTGGAGACGCTCAAACGGCTGAAGTCGCTCGGCAACACCGTGCTTGTCGTCGAACATGACGAAGATGCCATCCGCACGGCCGACCATGTGATCGATATGGGTCCAGGTGCGGGCGTGCGTGGGGGCGAAGTAGTATGTGCAGGCACCCTCAATGAGATACTCAGCTGCGAAGAGAGCCTGACCGCAGATTATCTGTCGGGCCGTCGCGAAATTGCGGTCCCGGCCAAGCGGCGTAAGGGCTCGGGCAATAAGCTGACCGTTCACGGTGCCACGGCAAACAATCTTCAGAAAGTCACCGCGTCGATCCCGCTCGGCACGTTCACCTGCGTCACCGGCGTGTCAGGCTCGGGCAAGTCGAGCTTCACGATCGACACGCTCTATGCCGCCGCCGCGCGTTCGCTGAATGGCGCGCGCATCCTCTCCGGCAAGCATGACAAGATCACCGGGCTCAATCATCTCGACAAGGTCATCGATATCGACCAGTCACCGATCGGTCGTACGCCGCGTTCGAACCCTGCGACCTATACCGGTGCGTTCACCCAGATCCGCGACTGGTTCGCCGGCCTTCCCGAAAGCCGTGCTCGCGGATACAAGCCGGGACGCTTCAGCTTCAACGTGAAGGGCGGACGTTGTGAGGCGTGCAAGGGCGACGGTCTTCTCAAGATCGAAATGCACTTCCTTCCCGACGTGTACGTCACCTGTGACGTCTGTCACGGCAAGCGGTACAATCGCGAAACGCTGGAAGTGAAGTTCAAAGGCAAGTCCATCGCCGACGTCTTGGATATGACGGTCGAGGACGCCGTGGAATTCTTCAAGGCCGTGCCCAGCATTCGTGACAAGATGGAGATGCTGCGCCGCGTCGGTCTCGGCTATATCAAGGTCGGCCAGCAGGCGACCACCCTATCCGGCGGCGAAGCGCAGCGCGTCAAGCTCGCCAAGGAGCTTTCCAAACGCGCAACCGGTCGCACTCTCTATATCCTCGACGAGCCGACGACGGGACTGCATTTCGAAGACGTGCGAAAGCTCCTCGAAGTCCTCCACGCTCTGGTCGAGCAGGGAAACACGGTCGTGGTGATCGAGCATAATCTCGACGTCATCAAGACCGCGGACCACATCCTTGACCTTGGTCCCGGTGGTGGCGTGAACGGAGGAACGGTGGTCGCCACTGGCACGCCTGAGAAAGTCGCGGAGTGCAAGGAAAGCGCTACCGGCTCCTATCTTGCTCCGATGCTCAAGCGGAAGTCGACGAAGGCTCAAAAGCCTGCCGAGATGTCACCCGCCAAATAGTCAGCTTTGCGGCGCCGACAGCACTGCGCAGCCTACACGCGCACCGCTATCGCCTGACGGGTCGGTCTGATAGTCGTCGGGTCCGGCATGGACGACGAGAGCCGTACCATCGTCGTCGGCCATCGTCGGCCCCGTGCCATTGCGCAGCACGCTGACGAGATAGGTCGAACTACCCGCGCCTTCTGCATCGATGGCTAGGTTCGCGAGATCACCGACATGTGAACCTTGCGGATTGTCCCGACCGTGTTCCTTCGAAGTCGGGTTCCAATGGCCGCCCGCCGAACTGAAATCGGGTGTCTCGCATAGGCCTGTCTCATGGAGATGGACGCCATGCATTCCTTCGGAGAGACCTCCTTCGATTGAAACACGCAAGGTCGTCCCATTGGGGTCTTCCGATACCGCTATGGTGCCGATCGCCGAGCCGCTGGCATCGACAATCTCCGCATCATATGGATCGACGAAATCTACAGGAGCTTGCTCCTTGGATGGCTCCGTTTCGCCACCACAGGCCGTCAGCCCCAAGGCGGCCAGTCCGGTCATCAAATAGTGGATTCGCATTTCAGTCTCCCTTTCGGGAGCCAACACTTCAGCTTAGGCGCGGTTGCGCCATCAATCGAAATGAATTTCAACGCGCCGGTTTTGCGCCTCGCGCACGCCGTCGGCAGTTTCTATCAAGGGTTCGCCCTCGCCATCCGGCCCGATCGTGACGTGAGATGGCGCGACACCAAGCGCAATTAGGCGATCGCGCACCGCGTCGACCCGACGCTTGGACAGCCGCTGATTGTAGGCCGAAGCTCCCGCACGATCGGTATGCCCGGTGAGCGTCAACGGCGCGTTTCCTGCAGATCGATAATCCTCGACGACCTGAATCAGGATCGCGTCGCCATCACGGTCGATCGCGCTCGAGTCGAACCCGAAGAACACGAAGTAGGGGCCGTACTCGACAGCCGCTTCCGTAGGCTGCGGCGTGCTCGGTGCCTCTTGCGGCACCGAGAACGTCATCAGCAATGCCATCCACTCGATCATCATTTTGCTCCCCGGTGTCACACGGGAGACTATGATCGCGTCGGGTCGGACGCAACCGATCAGTTCGGCGCGATCATTACAATTGGTTTTATCCCTAAAAATGGCTCGAGCGAATAGTTAGGCGTACGCGTTGAACGATTGTACGCGCGCTGCGCGGCCAACCTCAAGCCGCCGAGCGTGTCCTGCGATAAGTGTCGCTTTACCAGGCACGCGGTCATAACTCAAATCGTACTCACTAACAGCGTCTTGATTATCCATACAGCGTAGCGATGGTGGTTATTCTGCTCACTTCTATTAATAAGCTACGATTTGCTGTATCGGAACCTCGACCGTGATGCACACGCCCCGGTCCTGCCAGTCATAGTCGAGCCTGCCCTTTAATTGGCGTTCGACCGACAGTGCCACCAGGTCGCTACCGAAACCGCGGTCGCCGCGTTCGGCATCTGCTTTGATTTGCGGTCCGTCAAACTCATGCCAAGACAGGTTCACGCAGTCGTCGTCCTGCCGGATGGTCAACTTGACCTTGCCTTCGGGCACTGACAGCGCACCATATTTCACAGCATTGGTCGCAATCTCGTGAAACGTGAGTGCGAGGGGCGTAACCGCCTGTTCGCCAACCTTCAGGTCGTCCCCGACGACCTCGATCCGCGCGGCGCCATCCTGTGCGTAGGGCGCGAAGAGATCCTCCAGCAGGTTCGACAACATGGTCTCGCTCGCGGGTTCGTCGCTCACCGGGCGGACATAATTATGCGCCCGGCCCAACGCTGCGATACGATCGGTCAGCGCACCGGCGACATCGCGAAGCTCGGGACGTTCACGGCTGGCGTGGCTTACGAGCCCCGACACGACCGAGAAGATATTCTTGATCCGGTGCGTCAGCTCGCGGCTGAGCAGCTGCTCGCGTTCGACCAGCTGCTTGGTGTCGTGAATGTCGGTGTTCGACCCGAACCACCGCACGATCTTCCCGGTCTTGTCCTTGATCGGAAGCCCGCGCGCGAGCGTCCAGCGATATTCGCCATCGGCACGCAACAACCGATATTCGACTTCATAAGGCTCGCCGCTTTCTACCGAATGGCCCCAGACCTCGGCAGCTCGCTCACGATCATCCGGATGAAGCAGTTCGACCCAGCTCTCTTTGAAATGCTCGTCGCCCTGCGTGCCCGTAAACTCGTACCAGCGCGCGTTGAAATAATCGGGAATGCCATTGCCGTCGGTTGACCAGGCCATTTGCGGGATCGCGTCCGCCAGCATTTCGAACCGTCGTTCGCTCTCGGCAACGGCATCGCGCGCCGCATCGGTGGTCGCTTCGATCTCGGCCTTGCGACGACGCGCGGCCAGCCGCCGCATCACGGCATAGGCAAGCACCTGCAATCCCTCGCGCTGGAGCTCGTCCAGCCCCTCTGCGCGCGCTTCCGGGTCGATGACGCACAACGCGCCCAGCGGCGCCCCCTCTTCGCTGATCAGCGGCGCGCCGGCATAAAATCGGATATGCGGCGGGCCGGTGACCAACGTGTTGGCGACGAAACGCGGGTCCTGGCGCGCATCCTTGACCACCATGATGCGCGGCTTGACCATCGCATGCTGGCAGAAACTCTGCCCGCGCGGCGTGCACAGCGCGTCGAGCCCGGTTCTCGCGACGAAATGCTGTTCTTCGGAACCGACGAGCGAGACGAGGCAGGTCTGCGTCCCGCACAGCTTCGCGGCGAAATCGGTGATGCGCGAAAGCTCGACATCATCTCGCATGCCTTCGAAGTCATATTCCGCCAGCACCGCGCGGCGCGCGGATTCGCCCTCGGCGCCGACATAGCGCGGGTCGACCGTGCCGGACGTAGGTTCGCCGTGAAAGGGGCTGGGAATGTTCATTGGCTTCGTGACTAGACGCAACTCGTTATAAAGCAATCGAAAACCATTACGGGGACGAAAACTTTGAATCAATAACCCATGAGGGCAAGCACTTCCTTGCGGCTGCGCTCGTCTTCCCTAAACGTGCCCATCATGCGGCTGGTCGTCATCATCACGCCTGGCGTATTCACCCCGCGCGCGGTCATGCACGCATGGCTCGCCTCGATCACAACCGCCACGCCCAGCGGCTCGAGATTTTCCCAGATGCAGTCGGCGACCTCGGCGGTCAGCCGCTCCTGCACCTGCAATCGCCGCGCAAAACCATGCAGCACGCGCGCCAGCTTGCTGATCCCGACCACCTTGTTGCGCGGCAGATAGGCGATCGACGCCTTGCCGATGATCGGCGCCATGTGATGCTCGCAATGCGACTGGAACGGAATGTCCTTCAGCAGCACGATCTCGTCGTAGCCGCCCACTTCTTCGAACGTCCGCTCGAGGTGCAGCGCCGGATCTTCGCGATAGCCGCGCGCATATTCGTGCCATGCCCGCGCCACGCGCTTGGGCGTATCGAGCAGGCCTTCACGATCCGGATCGTCGCCCGCCCACTCGATCAGCGTGCGCACGGCCGCCGCAACGTCATCGGGCACGTCCACCTTCTTGGGCGGCGCTACCAAATCGCCATTGGTCGGTGTCTCGGTCATGCGCACAAGTCCTTGATAACGTTATGTAAAATGGTGGCCCCGGCAGGACTCGAACCTGCGACCTGCGGTTTAGGAAACCGACGCTCTATCCACCTGAGCTACGGAGCCTCACCCACCCCATATGGGGCTTCGCATTTCCGATCAACGCCTCGGCGGTGCAATCGTCTTTCGATGTGACAATGCCGGCACCCGCGACCGCACTTCCGCGATCCGTTCCAGCTCGACCTCGCAGAACGTCACGCCGCGCTTCTCCCCGGCATCGCACAGCACCTCGCCCCATGGATCGACGACCAGCGAATGCCCGAACGTCTCGCGCCCGTCCTCATGCTTCCCGACCTGGGCGGCCGCGACCAAGAACAGCCCCGCCTCGATCGCCCGCGCGCGCAGCAGAACATGCCAGTGTGCCTTGCCCGTGGGCACCGTGAACGCCGCCGGTACCGCGATCGTATCGGCCCCGCTTTCCGCCAACGCCGCGAACAGCGCGGGAAACCTCAAATCATAACAGATGGTCAGCCCCAACGCGCCGACCGGCGTGCCTTCCACGAGCGTCGTCGCCGCGCCGCCCTGGTAGACATTCGACTCCCGCCAGCTTTCGCCGGTCGGCAAGTCGACGTCGAACAGGTGGATCTTGTCGTATCGCCCACGCACCTTACCCTGGTCGTCGATGACGAAGGCGCGATTGAGGAACTTGTCCCCCTCATCCTTCACCGCCAACGACCCCAGGTGCACCCAGATGCCGGCCCGCGCCGCGGCTTCGCGCACCGCCGCGAGCACGCGATCGTCAGCCTCGTCGACCACCGATTGCGACGCGCGCTTCGCATCGCCATCGAGCAGCCCCGACATCTCCGGCGTAAACAGCATCTGCGCGCCGCCCGCCGCGGCCTCTTCGACCGCGCCAACCAGCGCTTCAGCATTCTTGTCAGGGTCGATCCCGCTGGTTGCTTGGAACAGCGCGATCCGTGGCATCAGGCAGCCTTCAGGCGATCGTCAAGCTTGCCCGACATTTCGAGCTGCATCAGGTCGTCGCTGCCACCGACATGCTCGCCGTCGATGAAGACTTGCGGCACCGTGGTGCGCCCGTTCGCACGCTGGATCATCTCCGCGCGCATCGCTTCATCGCCGCTGATCTCATATTCGCAATAGTCGACGCCCTTCATGTCGAGCAGCTTCTTCGCCCGAATGCAGTAGGGACAGGTCGCCTTAGTATAGATTTCGATTTTCGCCATGTTGGTTTCGTAACCCGTTTGATGTTCTTGTCCACTCAAGAACGCGTGATGTCGCGTGGGCGCACCACCCTTGCCCACAAAATCGCCTCGACCCGTCGCGCTCCGGCCTTCAGTAGAGGCCGCGCGCATGCCTCGAGTGTCGCTCCGCTGGTCCTGACGTCGTCGACCAGGATCACTCGCCGGCCCTCGACATCGGCGCCCGGCGACATGGCCATCGCGCCGCGGACGTTCCGGATGCGCTGCGACGTCGACATGTTGGTCATCGGCACGGTCGCGCGCTTTCGTTGCAGCAGGTCCGGCACGACCTCGACATTTGAACGCCGCCCTACCTCGTGTGCGAGGAGCGCGGACTGGTTGAACCCGCGCTTCCAAAGTCTCCAACGATGCAGCGGAACCGGCACCAGGATGGGACGATCCGACGTGTCCACCTGCCGCGCCATGGCCATCCCCATGACTTTCGCCAACCCGACCCGCCGTCCGTATTTGAGCTTGAGCGCCAGGCTGCGTGTCAAATCGTCGTAGCGCACGGCCGCCCGCGTTTTCTCGATCAGCGGCGGCTTGGCCTCGCACGGCAAGCAGATGTCGTGCTCACCCCCTTCGAGCGGGGCCGCGCATCGTTCGCAACAACCACTGCCCAGCCAATCGATCTTGCCCCAGCACTCGGCGCAGAAATCGCCCACCGTTCCCACGACGTCGCCACAGCCCGCACATCGTGGCGGAAGGACGAAGTTGAGCACCGCGTTGCGTGCCCGATGGAGGATGGTCGCTGCCATTGCCCACTTGTCGCCGATTGAGCGGGCGTCCACAAGCCGCGCGATGGCAGACCTGTTCGACCCCGACCTCCGCGTTCAACGTCGCAATCGCGCGGCGCGCATCGGCACGGTCGACTTCCTTCATCAACGCGCGATCGAAGACATGCTCGACCGGCTCGCGATGATCCGGCGTCCGTTCGAGACAGTCTTGCTGTTGGGTTGCCCGACGCAGGAACTCGCCCAGCTCACCCGCGCGACTTTTCCAAAGGTCGAGCTGATCGAACCCGCCGAAAAGCTCGCTTCACTGCTCGACGCGAAGGTCGGCGCCGATGTCGACCTCGACGTCGAACCGGGCCGATATGATCTGATCCTCTCGCTGGGCACCCTCGCCGAGGCCAACGATCCGGCCCAGCACCTGCTGCGCCAGCGTTTCGCCCTCGCACCTGACGGTCTTGCACTCGGCGCATTCGTCGGTGGCGCAAGCCTTCCGGCCCTTAGGTCGGCACTACGCGCGGCAGACGCGGCGCAAGGAATGACGCGCCCTCATGTCCACCCGCGCATCGACCCCGCCAGCCTGACGCAGATCCTCACTACCGCGGGGTTCAAAGAGCCTGTTGTTGATGTCGATCGGGTGACCGTGCGTTATCCCGACTTCGACCGTCTCGTGGACGACCTCAGGCGCATGGCCGCGACCAACGTGCTGGCGGACAGGCATCGGACGCCGCTGAACAGGCCAGCCCTGGAGGCCGCGCGATCCGACTTCTCTTCGCAGGCCGCGGAAGATAGAAAAACCGCCGAGATCTTCGAGGTCGTCCACTTCGCCGGATGGCAGGAAAGCGCCGAAAACTGACAAAGGTGATCGGGCGTTAACCTCCGCGGCAGTGCAAATCTTAACGTTTCCGCTGGCATAAGCGCACTGTGGACCAGACCAGAAGGAGGGAAGCGTGGACGCTATCCCGAACATTTTCCGTACCCTTTTGAGGGACGAGGACGGTGCGACCGCCATTGAATATGGCCTGATCGCAGCGTTGATCGTGATCGCCATGATGGGCGGCCTGTCGAAGCTCGGCGGCGGCGCAAACGGCATGTGGGGCGGGCTTTCGAACGACGTTCAAAACGTCATGTAGAAAGGGGCGCCGAAGCGCCCCTCTCACAATCGTTCGGTGTCGCGCGCCCTAGCGCGAGCCGTAGACGACGAGCTTGACCTTGTCGCCAGCCTGAAGGCGGCTGTTCTGGTTCAGGCTGTTCAACACCATGAAACGTTCGAGCTGATAGTTGCGGTAGGCCATGCGGCTCGCGAGCGACTGCATCGTGTCGCCCGACCGGACGGTGACGACATCGATCACGCGCGGACGGATGGCCGCCGCCTCCTGCGAGCTGATCTGTCGCAGCGATTGCACCATCGACGAGAACGGACGTAGCCCCGCACCAGCCTGAGTAATCGTCGCGAAGTGGTAGGCGCGATCGCCACCCCACTCATAAGCGACCACCGACAGGTCGACCGCGCCACTTTGCGTCGGCACGCGCGCCGTCGTGTATGCCGCGCGCTTTCCGTTGATGGTGGTCTGCTGCGGGGTCGGAATCCTCAGCTGGTTCGAATTCTGGCCAACCACGCTCTGATACACCTGCGCGATGTAGGTGTTGAGATTGCCGTTATATTGGCCGGTCGAGAAAATAGCCTGACCGCTCGATCCCGAGATGCTTACCTGGCGGGTGCCGTTCGACATGCGATAGCCGGTCGGAACCGTGAATTGCAGGCGGAGGTCGGGGTGGATGAAATTGCGACCGTCGATGATGCCCTGTTCGGGATCGTCGTCGACGACCAATCCGTCGACGCGAGAGAGGAACTGGTCGCGATTGCGCATTCCGCCCGCGGTGCCCATCTGCTGCGCTTGCTGCTGCGCGCGCGCGGTGCGGTTTTCCGATAGCGGGTGCGTGCGCGCCCATTCGGGCGTCTGGCGAGTATTCTGTCCCTGCAGTCGCGCCTGGAGGTTGGTCGATGCGCCGAGCGAGTAGAGCATCGAGGCACCGGCCATCGTGTCGTAGCCCTGGGTCCCCATGTAGCGCAGGCCCAGCGTGTCAGCCTCATATTCCTGGTCGCGGCTGTAGCTCAGCGTGTTGAGCTGCGCATATTGCTGAGCGCCCTGCGCCAACAGGTTGCCCAGTCCGCTACCGCCACCCACGACGCCGCCGAGGATCGCACCGAGTGCGCCCAAAAGGCTGTTCTGCTGCGCCTTGGCGCGGCGCTGCTGACCGTGATCGGCAGCGATATGACCGACTTCATGGCCGAGCACGAAGGCGAGCTCCGCCTCGTCGTCCATCAGCCCCATGAGCTGGCGGGTGATGTAGATACGACCGCCCGGGACCGCGAAAGCGTTCTCCACGGCCGACGAGAGCACGGTGAAGTCGTAAAGAGCCGCGGCATTGGGCGTGCCCGAGTGGACCGCGACGCTGTCGCCGATCTGTTCGACATAGCTTCCCACGGCGCCACCGACTTCGCCGCCAAATTCTTGGAGGACTGCGGGATGCTGCTGGTAGGCCTGCTGGGCCTCCTGCTGCGAGATGGCGGGGTCGACCGGTCCGGCGGACATGCAGCCGGACAAGGTGAGCGCGGACGCGGTGACGAAGAGGGTAGAGAAACGCATGGAACACCTCCGTTTGATACGGACGCGCATCGATGCGCCCGTTTGGCGATCCAACGGGCCTTTGGCGGCGAAGGTTCCGAATGTCGGCGGTAGGCCGTGACGACTAGCCGATGGCCAGGAATTTCTCGCGGCGCTGACGCACCAGCTCATCTGCCGACAGTGTCGACATCTGGTCCAGCTCCTCGACGATCGCGCGCTTGAGGTTGGCGATTGCCTTCTGAGGATCGCGATGGGCGCCGCCCAGCGGCTCCTTCACGATCCGGTCGATCACGCCCAATTCTTTCAAATGCTTGGCGGTGATGCGCATCGCTTCGGCGGCGTCCGCCGCCTTGTCTGCCGTGCGCCACAGGATCGAGGCGCACCCTTCGGGCGAAATCACCGAATAGACGGCGTGTTCGTACATCAGCACGCGGTTCGCGGCAGCGATCGCGATGGCGCCGCCCGAGCCGCCCTCTCCGACGATAGTCGCAACCATCGGCACCTTGAGCTGCAGGCACTGCTCGGTTGCACGCGCGATAGCTTCAGCCTGGCCGCGCTCTTCGGCTTGCACCCCGGGGAAGGCACCCGGCGTATCGACCAGGCTGATGACCGGCAGACCGAAGCGATCGGCCATCTGCATCAAGCGGATGGCTTTGCGGTAGCCTTCGGGTTTGGCCATCCCGAAATTATGCTTGAGCCGGCTGGCGGTATCGTCGCCCTTCTCGTGCCCGATCATCATGACCTTGCGCCCATCGACGCGCGCAAGACCACCGATAATGGCCTGGTCGTCGGCAAAGCCGCGATCGCCGGCCAGCGCCATGAAATCTTCCGCGATGCCAGCGACATAGTCCTTGAAGTGCGGACGCTCGCCATGGCGTGCGACCTGCGCCTTCTGCCACGGCGATAGCTTGCCATAGGTATCGCGCAGCAGCTTCTTGGCTTTCACCTCGAGCTTGCGGACCTCGGGGCTCACGTCGACGTCGCCATTCTCCGCGGTTTCGCGCAAGGCAGCGACGCGGGCTTCCAGTTCGGCAATCGGCCGTTCGAAATCGAGATAGGTCTTCATGTGGGAGAGCGGCCTAAAGCGGGCGGGTCATTTGGTCAATCGCGCGAACGCGCCAACGGGTGGCGTGCGTTGACAAGCTCGACCAGCCGCGACGCGTCGACATGGGTGTAGATTTGCGTGGTCGCGATGTCCGAGTGGCCCAAGAGCGCCTGGAGCGCGCGAAGATCGGCGCCGCCCGAAAGTAGATGAGTGGCAAATGCGTGGCGCAGGACGTGCGGGCTGACGCGGTCAGGGGCGATCCCCGCATCCGCAGCCATCTCGCGGACCAGTTGGAACAGGCGAACGCGCGAAAGATGCACTTTTCCTCCCGGAAAGAGCCAGCGCCCGCCCGGATGCACCTCGATCCAGCGACGCACTGCTTCGTGCGCGCGCTCCGAAACGGGCACCAGACGCTCCTTGCCGCCCTTGCCCGCAAGGATCAGGAACGGCTCGCCGCGACGGAGCGCAGTCTTCGGCAACGTCACGAGCTCGGAGGCGCGCAGCCCCGACCCGTAGAGCAATTCGATCAGCGCAAGGTTTCGCAGCGCGAGGGGCCGATCGCTTGCTGCACGCTCTTCGGCTGCTTCGAGCATGCGCTCGACCTCGTGCGGGTCGAGGATGCGGGGGAGCGGTCGTTGTTGCTTAGGTTTTGGCAGGACTGCCGAGGGGTCGTCCGAGCGAATGCCTTCCTCGAACAGGAACGCGTAAAATCGACGTAGCGCCGCCGCTCTTCGCGCCACTGTCGACGGGGCGAGATCCGACCAGGCTTCGCCAAGATGCTTGAGCTGCTCGTCGCTGGCCTCGCCGAGCGGCGAGCCAAGCGCCTCGCGAGCCTTGGCGAGATCGCTTCGATAGGCGAGCAACGTGTTGCGCGCGGCCCCTGCCTCGGCCGCCAGCATGTCGCAGAAGCGATCGACCAGCGCCGCATCTTCTCCCGTCACGCCGGCGCCAGCGCCTCCGCCGCGATCATGCGGGCGAAATAGTCCTGGCCGGTCGCGCGAAGGGCGCGCAGCAGATGATAGAGGTGAAGCGGCGAAATCGAACGCGGCCCGTCGCCCTGCATCGCGACCGCAGCAATCAGCATCACCGTGCCCGCCTCGCCGCGCGCGGCGGCTGCGGTAATGTCGCGAGTATATTTGGTTTCGCTCGACAAGCCGATGTTGAGCATGTCGTTGAACGCGGCCGTCGTTTGCTCGTCCATCCGACCCGTCCCGCCGAGCGCGGCCATGAGAAGATGCGAGCGCCATTTTTCGGGGCTGTCGTCGCGATCCATGAAGTCGTCGATGCGGTCGCGGGTAAGGTCGATGGACGCAGCGTCGGTTACCCCAAGCGCCAGTTGCGCCCAGCTGGGATCGGCGGTGCTTTCGCGCATCTGTTGGATCGGCCTTGCCCAGCGGCCGGCGGTGTCGTCCAATCCCACAGCGAACATCGAGGCGACCAGCTCTGCCGCGTCGTCTTCATAGTCTTCGGACGGAACGAGGCGAGCGGCAGCACGGCCGACGAGCGCACGGCCGGCCCGGCGCTGCAGCGAGCCCTCGTCCGCGATCCAGAGGTCGCGCATGGCGGCGAGACGATCATCGATGCTGGCACCGACAAAAGCGCGGCGCAGGATCAGCGCTTCGCTATTCGCGACCGCATCGGCATCGGCGCGATCGTAGAATTGGGAGTAGAGGTCGGTAATGGCCTGGCCCGAAAAGACCCCCAAGCCGGTTGCGATCCGCGCGGCAGCGAGCCGTTGGTCGACGCCCATCAGCGGCGCCCTGGCATACCAGGCCACCAGCTGCGGGCTGGCCTCATCGACAAGACGGTCGGGTAGCGCGGTGCCGGTTGCAGTGGCGAGGCCATAGCGCCACGCGGTCAGTCGGCTGACCGGCTCCCACTCAAGCGTGACGGCGCGCGCGGTCGCCGACCCAGCCCCGACCAGTTTCTCGGCCAGAGCAAGGTCGATCCCGGACACGCGGCCCCGGCGACGTTCGCGATTGATGGCGTCCGAGGCGACTTCGGGCTGGCCCGAGAGCGCTGCGCAAATCGCGTCGACCAATGGCTCCGCCACCGGCTCGACATCGTCGAGCGTGCGCGGCACCGGGCACATCGCGGCCATGTCCGAACTGGCCAGCGCGGCCTGCAAAGCGACCTGCGAGAATTTTTCGTCATAGTCGCCCTTGTCGACCGTCGCGACCAGCAGACGGGCGGCATCGGCCTCGCCCATTCGCAGGAGCAGCCATGCACGCTCGGCAATCCAGTCGGCCTCGCTCATGCCGCGCGGCGGCGCGCCGTCGGCGAGCAGCGCATTGCGCAAGGCGATATGAACCCAGCGCGACGCAAACGGCGCATCGAGCGACCGCATCAAGGACTTCAGATAGTCGGCACGCGTCCGCCCCCACGGAGCGTCGCCATAATCGGCGGTCGTGGGTAGCGATCGCGCGGCAGTCCCGCGACTGCTGGGCGCGTCGTCGTCCGCGTCGTCCTCGAGCAAGGGCGCGAGCGGATCGTCATCGTCCGCCAAAGCCGTCTCGCCCTCGCTATCGCCAAGACCGTCATTGCTGGCCTGGGACGGCGTCGGTGTCGGCGCTGGCGTCGGGCGAGGCGGCGGCGCGGGCGCGGGTGCGGACGTTGGAGGCGGCTCGTCGAAGCCCGGCGGCAGGATCGATTCGGGGCGATCCTGCGCCAATGCGCCGGCAGCCGCACCTGCCAGCAACAGCGATCCGATCATCAAGCCGATACGGCGATCAGCCATCGCTTTCCTCTTCGGCGACCACGACCGGTTCTTCGATCGTCTCCAGCGGCACAGGGTCGGCCTGGCTGTTGAAGAAGAACAACCCGCCGACGACGAGGATGAGAAGCACGATAAGAATGACGGTCGATCGACCCATGGAACACCTTTCGGAGCAGAATTTCGTTTTACGCTTTTGCCTCAGCGAAACGGTTCAGTATAGCCCTCGCATGGCCCATTCGCTGACTCGAAGGATCGACCGCCCTATCGTGCTCGTCGGACTGATGGGCGCGGGCAAGTCGACCGTGGGCCGGCGGCTGGCGAAACGACTGGGTCTCCCCTTCGTCGACAGCGATCACGAGATTGCTCGCGCGGCAGGGCTCAGCGCCGCCGAAGTCTTCGAAAAGTTTGGGGAGAAGGAGTTTCGCGACGGCGAACGCCGCGTGGTCGCGCGGCTTGTCGATGAAGAACCGAGGGTCATCGCGACAGGCGGCGGTGCATTCCTCGATGAAGGCACACGAAAGCTGCTCGATGAAAAGACGGTGACGGTGTGGCTGGATGCGCCTGTCGAGGTGCTCGCGGAGCGCACGGGTCGCCGCGATACACGCCCCCTTCTGCGCGAGGGCGATCGCGAAAAAGTCCTGGCCGAGCTCGATGCGAAGAGACGCCCCGTCTACGAGCAGGCACATCTTCGTATCGTCAGCAACGAACAGGCGCATGGCGTCGTCGTCGAATCGATCATCTCCGCTCTCGAGGACCATCTCTCATGAATGCCAGGACCGAGATCATGGTGGGCCCCCTCGCCTCGCACGCCGAGGCGCTGGAGGAGGTCGCCAAGGGCGAACCGCTTTTCCTCGTCACCGACCCCCACGTCTGGTCGCTCCAAGGTGAACTGGTCGCGGACCTCGTCGATGTCGTTCCGCACTTCGTGCCGCGGGGTGAGGACGCCAAGAGCTGGCAACATCTCCAGGCGCTGATCGGTGATCTCGCGGCGGCCAATCATCCGCGCAGTCGACCCATTGTCGCGCTGGGTGGTGGGTCGGTTGGCGACCTTACAGGCTTTGCCGCGTCCATCTATCGGCGGGGCTGCCCCGTCATCCACATCCCGACCACCTTGCTGGCACAGGTCGACAGCGCGGTTGGCGGCAAGACCGCAATCGATGCCGAAGGCGAAAAGAATCTCGTCGGCAGCTTCCACCTGCCCGCCATGGTCCTTGCCGATCCGGCATTCCTCGCCACGCTCGACCGCCGACAGATGCGTGCGGGCCTTGCCGAGGTCATCAAATATGGCGCCATCGCCGATCCGGATTTCTTCGCCTGGGTCGGTGCGCATGGCGAGGCAATCCTGTCGGCAGACGCCAATGCCTGCACGCGCGCCGCGACGCATTGCATCGCCGCCAAGCAGGCGATCGTCGAAAGCGACCTTTACGACCTTGGCGGCAAGCGCGCCTTGCTCAATTTCGGGCATACGTTCGGCCACGCGATCGAGTCGGTCGCCGGGCTCGGCAAGGTGCTACACGGCGAAGCGGTCGCGATCGGCATGATGCTCGCCACGCGTCTCTCGGAACGGCTCGGCATCGCCGAGCCGGGGTCGATCGAGTTGATGGCCGACATGCTCGGCCGCACCGGCCTTCCCTCGCGCCTGTCGGATGCAGGACTTGGCGGGCGCGGCGAGGAATTGCTGCCCTACATGCTCAGGGACAAGAAGAACCGCGATGCGCGGGTCATGCTGATCCTGTTGAAACGGATCGGCGAAGCCTTCGCCACCGACGAAATCGAAGCCGAAACGCTTGCCAGCTTTCTGCGCGACGCCGGCTAGTCTTCCTTCGATTCCGGCTCGGGCTCGTTCTCTTCGGGCAGCGCATTGTCGTCGCTGAATGTCAGTTCCTTGCCCGCATGCAGGTCGCCGCTCTGGCTCTGCCGCTCGAGCCGTTCGGCGTCCCGCTTGCGATATTCGGTCTCGACACGTTCGACTTCGGGCTGGCTGACCCCCAGTTCGGCGAGCGCCGCCTTCCCCATGAGCACCGCACTTTCGAACAGTTCGCGGACGCAGAAAGCAAGATCGAGCCCGTCGAGCGAGATGGAATGGCGACGGTCGAAGCTGCGCACCATCACAGCGGCCTGCGGGAAATGCTCCATCACCGATTCAAGCTTTTCTTTCGTCAGTTCGCGCCCGTCGTTGCAGTACAAAATTGCCCTGGCGTTCTCGGCGCCTGCGGTCCGCAACAAGTCGATCTGCGTCCCGTCCCCATAATAGACCTTGGAGCCGAACTCGCCCGCCATTTCGATCTGGTCCGATTTGCTGTCGATCAACGTGACGCCGAAGCGCTTGGCCATCAGCATCTGCGCCACAGTCTGCCCGAACCGGCCGTAGCCGACCACGATCACGCCCTTGTTGGGCGCGCTTTCGGGTCCATCCATCCCCTCGCCGCGATCGACTTCGCGGGCCTCCATCCGGTCGATGATCATCATCAGGAACGGGGTGGAGGCCATCGACAGGGTGATAACCGCGCCGAACAGCGAGACCGCCTCACCCAAGATTAGTTGCGCGCCCTGCGCTTGCGCGAGGAGCACAAAGCCGAATTCGCCCGCCTGGCTGAGCAAGAGCGCGAACTTCAGCGCCTCCCGCTGCGCCATGCCGAACAGGCGACCGAGACCGAAGAGGATCGAGCCCTTCACCACGACAATGGCCGCGGCGATGGCGACGATCATCAGCGGTCGTTCGAGGATGACGCCGATGTCGAGCAGCATGCCGACCGAGATGAAGAAGAAGCCGAGCAGGATCGAACGGAAGGGTTCAACGTCGCTTTCGAGTTCGTGGCGGTAGGGGCTCTCGGCAAGCATCACGCCCGCGATGAACGCTCCGAGCGCGGCCGAGAGGTGCAGCGCGTGCATCAGGGCGGCTGCGCCCACGACGGTGAACAGGCCTGCGACCACGAACAGTTCGCGCTCGCCAATCTTCCCGATCAGACGGAAGAAGGGGTTCAGGACGAAGCGACCGATCAGGATCAGGCCGACGATTGCCCCTACCGTATAAAGCGCCAAAACGAAGCCCGACGGTGCGCTGGGGTCGGCGGGCGCACGCGAAAGCGCGGCGATGATCGTGATGAGCGGGACGATCGAAATGTCCTGCAGCAACAGGACCGAGAAGGCGCGCTCGCCATGCGGCTGATGCAATTCGCCGGTCGAGCGAAGCATAGGAAGGACCTGCGCGGTGGATGACAGGCCCAAGGGCAGGCCGATGGCGAGGCTGGCCTCGAGCGAGAAGCCAAGAAAGGCGTAGATCAATGCCGATAGGGCGAGCCCGCAGGTGACGACCTGCGCGAGGCCGAGGCCGAAAATATCGCGGCGCAGGCGCCAGAGGCGGCTGGGATGAAGTTCGAGTCCGACGATGAACAGCAGGAGGGCGATGCCGAATTCGGACACCGACATGACACTCTCGGCATTGCCGACCAGGCCGAGCAGGTTGGGACCGATGATCGCACCGCCGACGATATAGCCGAGCGTCGCGCCAAGCCCGAAGCGGCGGAAAATGGTGACGAACAGGAGCGCCGCGCCGAGCATGATGGCGCCGTCCATGAGGAGCAGGCCGGTCGCGGCGTGGGGGTTGGCGGCTGCGGCTGCCTCTTCACCTGCCATCGATCGTCTCCCCCAGGGCTTCACTCAACGCTTCGAACGGAAGCAGGATCGCGCCGTGGCGTCCCGTGCGAGGGCGCGCGGGCGCGAGACGGTCGATCTCGGGCCAGTCGCCGGGATCCTCGCTGCTTCCATCGAGCCAATGCTTGAGCGCGGCGATGGCTGCATCGACCTCTTCGCGCGTCTTGCCTCGTGCGTAGCGGGTCATCAGAGTCGCCGCGGCCTGGCCATAGGCGCAGGCCTCGACGCGCACGGCGATGTCGGCGACGCGACGGTCGACGGTGGCGAGGTCGAGCGCGATCGTCGAGCCACACGTGCGACTGCGGCGTTCTACAATGGCGTCGGGATCGGCGAGCTTGCCGTGATGTTCCTGCCCCGCGGCGAGCCGCAGGATGTCCTTGGTGTAAGGCGGCTCGGTCAGCCCCGCCGCCATGTCGTGCCCCCGGGGCCGTCTTCGAGGAGGATCCCGTCCGCCGCAAGCTCGTCCCGGATCCGGTCGGCAGTGGCGAAGTCGCGGGATTGCTTGGCGGCGGCGCGCTCGGCGATCTTGGCTTCGATTGCGGCACCGTCGTCGCCGTCTCCGCCACGGAACCAGTCGTCCTCGCTCCGGGTCAGCAGGCCGAGGAGGTTGGCGCTCGCCTTGAGCGCGGCCGCGTCGTCGATCTGCCCGAGACGCGAGAGGGCGAGCGGGGTGTTGAGGTCGTCGGACAAGGCATCGAGCACGCCCTGCTCGATGTCGCCGGGCGCGGCGTCTCCGACACGGCGATAAAGTCCGTCGAGCGTGGCCTTGGACTGCTCGACCAGCTTCTCGGTCCACGGCAAAGGTTGGCGGTAATGGCCTGAGAGCAGCGCAAAACGCAGCGTCTCGCCGTCATGATGCTCGAGCAGCTTCTCGGGCGTAATGGCATTGCCGACCGACTTGCCCATGCGCTCGGTGCCGAGATCGACGAAGCCATTGTGGAGCCAGTAATTGGCGAGCGGGGCATGGTTCGCGCAGCGGCTTTGCGCGATTTCGTTTTCGTGATGCGGGAAGACGAGGTCGATCCCGCCGGCGTGGATGTCGATGGTCTTGCCGAGGTGTTCGCGGATCATCGCCGAGCATTCGATGTGCCAGCCGGGGCGGCCGCGGCCCCACGGGCTGTCCCAGCCGATCATGGCGTCGGTGGACGGCTTCCACAGGACGAAGTCGGCGGGGTCCTTCTTGAACGGGGCGACC
Source organism: Sphingomicrobium clamense (assembly GCF_019264355.1). NCBI lineage: Bacteria > Pseudomonadati > Pseudomonadota > Alphaproteobacteria > Sphingomonadales > Sphingomicrobiaceae > Sphingomicrobium > Sphingomicrobium clamense. The sequence continues at coordinate 1,839,106 of NZ_JAHVAH010000001.1, forward strand.
TCGACACGCGCGCCGGCCTCCATCGCTTCGCGGTCGCGGCGAGAGAGGATGCCGTAGTCGGGATCGCTAGCGACCGAGAAGAGCACGTGCTGCTCTGCCTCGTAGGCGTTGCCGCTTTCGATCAGCTCCTCGATCATCGCGATCATCGCCGGGATTTCCTGCGTCGCGTGCGGGGCGATGTCGGGCGGGCGCACGCCCAGCGCGCCCATGTCCTGGAGGTAAAAATCCTCGTAGCGGCGGGTGATGACGCTCGTCTCGAAGCCCTCGTCTGCCGCAGCCTTCATGATCTTGTCGTCGACGTCGGTGATGTTGCGCGCGAAGACGACGTGGCCATCGCCATACTCATGCTCGAGCAGCGTGCGCAGCACGTCGAAGACGACCGCGGGGCGGCCGTTGCCGATATGCGCGCGGCCGTAGACGGTGGGGCCGCAGACATAGATCGTCACGCGATCGGGGTCGGCAGGGACGAAGTCGCGCTTTTCGCGCGCCATCGTGTCGTGGAGGCGGATGGTCACAGCGCGTCCTCCTCGCGCAGGTCGCGGACGATCTCGACAGTCGCCTCGGTGCTGGCGTTAAGCAGCGCGTAGGTCTCGCTCTCGGTCATCCAGGCGGGGCGATCCCCCTCCGGCCCCTGCAGCAGGTCGACGAACAGGTTGGCGACCAGGAAGACGACGGTTGCGGCGACCAGTCCCTTGAGTATGCCGAACCCGCCGCCGAGGAAGCGGTCGATGGGCCCGATGATCGACTTGCGCGTCTTGCCGCCGAGCTTCTTCGCGAGAATGCGGACGAGGATGTAGGTCGGCAGGAAAAGGATCGCGAAGCCGGCGATCAACGCCCACGTGTCGCTCTGGGAGCGGTCACCGAAATAGGCGACCACGGTCGGCAATCCGAATTTCACCGCAAGAATGGCCGCGACCCAGGCGAACAGTGCAAGCACCTCGTGGACGAAGCCACGCACGAAGCCGAGCAGCGCGCCGCCGCCGAGCAGGATGATGACGAAGATATCGAGTGCGGTCATGTTGCAGGATCGCGTAGCGAGCCTGACCGAGCGTTTCTAGCCCCTTAGCGCTCGAGAAGATGATCGACGAGCGCGGAGAGGCGCTCGAAATGCGCGAGCGCGAGCCCGTCCTTGCCCTTCACGCCCTTGGGCACCCACCCCTTGTCGAAACCGAGCTTCGCCGCCTCGCGAGCTCGCAACGCACTGTGCGCGACGGGGCGAATTTCGCCCGACAAGGCGACCTCGCCGAAGACGACGGTGCCAGCGGGAACGGGACGCTCCGACAACGCGGAGACCAAGGCAGCGGCGACCGCCAAATCTGCCGCAGGGTCGGACAGGCGATAGCCGCCCGCGACGTTGAGGTAGACTTCGGTCGAGGCGAAGCTAACGCCGCAGCGCGCTTCGAGGACCGCGAGCAGCATGGCGAGCCGCTGGCTGTCCCACCCGACCGCGCTGCGCCGCGGTGTCGCGCCGCTGGCGAGACGGACGGTAAGCGCCTGTATTTCGACCAGCACGGGGCGCGTGCCTTCGAGTGCAGGGAAAACGGATGTGCCCGCCAATTCCTCACCGCGCTCGGTGAGGAACAAGCTCGACGGGTTGGCGACTTCGTTGAGCCCTTCCGCTTCCATCGAGAATACGCCGATCTCGTCGGTGCCGCCGAACCGGTTCTTGATGGCGCGTAGGATGCGATATTGGTGCGATCGCTCGCCCTCGAACCCAAGTACGGTGTCGACCATATGTTCGAGGACGCGCGGTCCTGCGATATTGCCGTCCTTGGTGACGTGGCCGACCAGCACGAGTGCGGTGCCGCGCTCCTTCGCGAAGCGGACGAGTTCGTGGGCCGAGGCACGAACCTGGCTTACCGTGCCCGGCGCGCCCTCGATCATGTCGCTGTGCATGGTCTGGATAGAATCGATGACGAGGAAGTCGGGCGCGTCGTCACCGAGCGTGGTGAGAATGTCGCGCACGCTAGTCGCCGCGGCCAGCTTGACAGGCGCCTTGCCCAGCCCGAGGCGAAGCGCGCGCAGCCTCACCTGGTCCGCCGCCTCCTCACCCGAAACGTAGACCGCCGATTTACCCTTGCTCGCGAGATTGGCTGCGACCTGCAGCAGCAGGGTCGACTTGCCGATCCCCGGATCGCCACCGATCAGCGTCGCGCTACCCGGCACGATCCCGCCGCCCAGCGCGCGGTCATATTCGGCGATGCCGGTGACCATACGGTCGGGCAGCGCAATCTCGGCGTCGAGCCCGACCATTTCGATCTTCGACCCGCCGCCCTGTAGATTATGCTTCTTGGAAAAGGCAGTGACGACCCCGCCGGCATCCTCGACCAGCGTATTCCAGTCCCCGCAATCCCCGCACTGCCCCTGCCAGCGCGACGTGACCGACCCGCAGGCCTGACAGACATAACGTTTCTTCGGTTTCGCCATGCGCGAATGCTAGCGGAACATTACAGGAACGCAAACCCCTTTTCACCGTGCACCATTGCCGCGCTCTCTTTCAGTCCCTACGCGACTCGCATGAGCCTCCTCCCCGCACCGCTGCGCATTCCCGATTTCCGCGCGTTTGTGACCGCCCGGCTGGCGTCGACCATGGCGCAGATGGCGATGGTGATCGTCATCGGCTGGCAGGTCTACGACATTGCGCGCGAGACGATGGGGGTGAACGCGGCCGCGCTGCGGCTCGGCTTCATCGGGGTCGTGCAGTTCGTGCCCCTGTTTGCGCTGACGCTCGTCTCGGGCCATGTCGCGGACAAGTTCGACCGGCGCTGGGTGGGACGCGCGGCCATTGCGCTCGAGCTCTTCTGCGCCGGCGCGCTCGGCGCGGTCGCGCTCGCCGACGAGATGACGCTGACGCACCTCTACGTCATCGCCGCCCTCCTGGGCGTGGCGCGCGCGTTCGCGGGACCGGCGCTGGGGGCGCTGGCGCCCAATATCGTGCCGCGCGACATCCTCCCCAATGCGATCGCGCTGTCGTCGGTGGCGTGGCAGACCGGCACCATCGTCGGGCCGGCGCTCGGCGGCTACCTCTATGTCGTCTCGCCCGCGACGGCCTATCTGGGCTCGGCCTTCCTGTTTGGCGCCTCGCTGCTGCTGCTCTTCCTGGTGAAGACGCCCGCGCTCCCCGATGCAGGAGAGGAGGCGCCCGACCCGTGGGGACGGATCAAGCGCGGCCTCACCTATGTGCGGCAAAACAAGCTGGTGCTGGGCGCCATCACGCTCGACCTCTTCGCGGTCCTGCTGGCGGGTGCAACCGCCCTGCTCCCCATCTTTGCGCGCGACATATTGCAGACGGGTCCAGAAGGCCTCGGCCATCTACGCGCCGCGCCCGCGATCGGGGCGACGCTGACCGCGGCCTTTTTCGCGATCCGACCCCTGAAGACCAATGTCGGGACCAAGATGCTGTGGGCGGTGGTCGTCTTCGGGGGCGCGACGATCGTCTTCGGCCTGTCGCGCAACATGTGGCTGTCGCTCATCATGCTCGCCATCCTGGGCGCGGCCGACATGTTCTCCGTCTATGTGCGCCAGTCGCTCATCCAGCTCTACACGCCCGACGCGATGCGCGGCCGCGTCGGTGCGGTCTCGACGCTCGCGATCAGCGCGTCGAACGAGCTGGGCGAGGCGGAAAGCGGTTTCCTTGCGGCGCTGATCGGACCGGTCGCGGCGGTCGTCGTGGGCGGCGTCGGCGCGATCCTGACCGTGGGAATTTGGGCGAGACGCTTCCCAGAACTGCGTTTGGCGCGTAACTTCGATCCACCGGACCCCGATAAGTAGCGTTCCTGACGGGAAGAACAGGAGGGCGCATAATGAACGCGGATAACATCCTCGAAACCATCGGCAGGACGCCGAATGTTCGGATGCGGCGATTGTTCGGCGACAGCGAAGTCTGGATCAAGATGGAGCGCGCCAACCCCGGCGGCTCGATCAAGGACCGTATCGCACTGCGCATGGTCGAGGAAGCCGAACGCAAGGGCCAACTCAAGCCCGGCGGGACGATCATCGAACCCACCAGCGGCAACACCGGCGTGGGCCTCGCGATGGTCGGCGCGGTCAAGGGCTATCGTGTGATCCTGGCCATGCCCGACAGCATGTCGATCGAGCGGCGGCGACTGATGCTCGCCTTCGGCGCCGAACTGGTCCTGACGCCCAAGGAAATGGGCATCAAGGATCGCGGTCGCCGAGCGGATCCTGCGCGACACCGACGGAGGCTGGATGCCGATGCAGTTCGACAACCCGACCAATGTCGCGGCGCATGTCGACACGACGGCGCAGGAAATCCTCGCCGATTTCAAGGACAACCCGCCCGATGCGCTCGTCACTGGGGTCGGCACCGGGGGACATCTCACCGGATGCGCTCGCGTGCTAAAGGAGCAGTGGCCCGACATGCTGGCCTTCGGGGTCGAACCCAAATTGTCACCGGTCATCTCGGGCGGTGAGCACACGCCGCACCCGATCCAGGGCATCGGCGCGGGTTTCGTGCCCGGCAACCTCGACACCACAACGCTCGACGGCGTGATGCTGGTCGACGAGAACGACGCTATGGACATGGCGCGACGCTCGGCGAGCGAGGAAGGCGTCCTCGTCGGCATCAGCTCGGGCGCGACGCTCGATGCGATCCGCCAGGTGATCGAGAGAATCGGCGCGGACAAGCGCATTCTCGGGTTCAATTACGACACGGGCGAGCGCTACCTTTCGGTCGAGGGCTTCCTTCCCGCCGAATAGGTTAAGCCCGAAGAAACCATCTTTGTATGAGGGCCGGTTAATAAGCCGGTCGTAAGGTCGTGCGCGCAAAAGGAGCGACCAGACCCAATGCAAGTTGAGCGTTTTCACGGGGCGAGTAGCCAGCAGGACGAGGCTGTCCCCTCGACGGGGGACGCGTGGCTGTTCGACCTGCGCGCGCCCGACAGTTTCGCCGACCGCGAAGTCGCAAGGCTACGACTGGCGCAGGTTCGCCACATCCCGCTCTTCATGATCCTGTCGCATCTGCTGGCTGCCGGCGTGCTGGTGGCCAGTCTCGGGATGGCGATCGAGCCGACGATCGTAGCGATGTTCGGCGGGCTGTTGGCCCTCGACATCTCGGCCTGCCTGATGATGCGATTTCGCAAGCGTGTCGGCCTGCGCTCGCATCATATTCACCGCATCATGGTGGGGTTCGCGCTCGTCACGACTGCGCTTTGGTGTCTGACCGGTTTCGCCGTGTCCGAACTGGATGCGCTCAAGGCCACGCCAATTCCCGAATTCATTGTCGGCGTCGGCGTGCTGGCGCTCGTCATCGCGGCGATGGCGGGCCCGATGCTGACCGTTGCCATCGGCGTCACGAGCACGCTGACGGCAATGTATGTCAACATGCCGATCTATATCTCGATGGGCATCGCGACCGTCACGCTCTTGGTCGGTCTCGTGTCGGTCACGTCGAGCCGCAACCTGCTTCGCTCGGCGCGGCGTCGACAGCAGTTGGAAGCCGACGCACGCAAGGCGCTCCAGTTCATCAACGAGTATGAGACGAGCGGCCAAGGCTGGTTCTGGGAGACTGACGCGGCTGGGCTGCTCACCTATGTCAGCGACCAGCTGGCAGAGGATGTCGGCTGCGAAGCAAAGACGCTGGTGGGACGCAAGCTGACCGAGATTCTCCGGATCGACAAAAAAATCGACGGGAGCGAGACCGAGGACCGCACGCTCGGCTTCCATCTGTCGGCGCGTTTCCCCTTTTCCGACGTCGTCGTGCGGCCGGTCGCGAACGACGATGTCCACTGGTCGATGAGCGGCAATCCGATCTACGACCAGGAGAACCGCTTCCTCGGCTTTCGCGGGCTCGGCAGCGACCTTACCGAAAAGCGCCGAACCGAACAGGAAATTTCACGGCTGGCCCGGTTCGACTCGCTGACCGGCCTGCCCAACCGCGCCAAGATGCGCCAGACGCTCGAGGAAGCCCTTCGCAGCGGGCAGCGTCGGGGCCGCGGCTGTACGCTGTTCCTGATCGACCTCGACCGGTTCAAGAACGTCAACGATACGCTGGGTCACCCGACGGGCGACGCCTTGCTCCGCGAAGTCGGGGCGCGCCTCACCAGCGTGCTGGGCGAGCATGGACAAGTCGGACGCCTGGGCGGCGACGAATTCAAGGCCGTCCTGCCGCGACTGACCGAGACGGGCCTGCTCGAATCCATCGCCCGCAACATGATCTCCGAAGTCTCGAAGCCCTACATTATCGAGGGCCACCGCGTGACCATCGGCACCTCGATCGGGATCGCAGTGGGCGACCCAGGGCGCGGTTGCGCCGACAGCATGATCCGCAACGCCGACCTCGCGCTTTACGCGGCGAAGGCTGCAGGGCGCGGCTGCCACGCATTCTTCGAGCCTTCGATGCACAGCGAGGCGACCGATCGACAGCGGCTCGAGAACGACTTGCGCGGCGCGGTCGAACGCAACGACCTGCACGTCGTGTTCCAGCCGATCGTGCGTGCGGCGAGCGAGAATGTCTGTGGCTTCGAAGCGCTGGTGCGTTGGGACCATCCCGCGCGCGGCGCGATCAGCCCCGAGAAATTCATCAGCGTCGCGGAAGAATGTGGCCTGATCGGCAAGATCGGCGAATTCGTGCTCGATCGGTCGGTCGAACAAGCCAAGCTGTGGCCGGAGAATGTGCGCGTCGCGGTCAACCTGTCGCCGATCCAGTTCAACGACCCGCGCATCGTCGACATCGTCGCCAACACGCTCGAGCGGCACAAACTTCGCGCCGATCGGCTCGAACTGGAAATTACCGAAGGCGTATTCCTGGCCGAGAGCGAGGAGACGGACGACACGTTCGCTCGGCTCAAGGAACTGGGAGTCCGTCTCGCACTCGACGATTTCGGGACCGGCTACTCCTCGCTCGGCTATTTGAAGACGGCACCGTTCGACAAGATCAAGATCGACCAGAGCTTCGTCAAAGGACTGCGCGAGACGGGCGACCGCAACCACGCGATCGTGCGAGCGATCGTGACGCTCGCCGAGAGCCTCGGCATGGATACGACCGCCGAGGGAATCGAGACGCACGACACGCTTGAGGCGATCCGCGCGCTGGGCGTGAGCCAGGTGCAGGGCTTCATCTTCGGAAAGCCGCTACCCGCCGAAGAGGCCGAGCGGGTCGCGCATCGCCAAATTGCGGTGCCCGAAGGCCATGCCGCCAATCGCGAAAAGCGCCATCGCCTGATGCGTCGCGCGGTGACCGCCATCGATGGCGAGGCGACTGAAATCCGCCTCCGCAACATCAGCGCGAAGGGCGCCTTGGTCGAGTGCACCCGTCCGGTCGCCCCGGGCACGGTTCTCGCAATCGACATTGTCGGCGTCGGTCCGGTGGTCGGCACCGTCCGCTGGAGCCAGGCAAATCGCTTCGGCGTTCAGTTCGACGACGTTTTCGACCTGGCGCGTCTCACGGCGACCAAGCAGGAAGTCAAGCCGACGGCGCCGTCGATGAAGCCCTGGTATCTGGAGCAGCCGACGGGCAGCGAAGGCTAGAAAGCCTCCACCGGCAGCGCCATGACGCTGTCCGCACCCGCTTCGACCTTGCGACGCAGCCCCGACGCCTCGCCCAGCTTGCGCGTAGCGTAATAGTTCGCGGTCGCCAGCTTGGCCTCGTGGAACGCCTTGTCCTCGCCGTCGGCATCCTTCAGCTCGGCCGACGCCTTAGCCATTTTCAGCCACATCCAGCCGAGCGTCACCAGACCCATCAGGTCCATGTAGGCATAGGCGCCCGCGCCGACATTGTTGGGATTGGACGGGCCATTCTGCGCCAGCCACATCGTCGCGGCCTGCAGGTGACCGACCGCTTTCTCGAGCGGCTCGGCAACGCCCGCCGGATCGCCCGCTTCTTTCGCGGCGGCGATGTCGGCAGCGAGAATTTCGAAATAGCCGCGGATGGCACGGCCGCCATTCTGCGCCAGCTTGCGACCGACCAGGTCCATCGCCTGCACGCCGTTCGTGCCCTCGTAGATCTGGGCGATACGCGCGTCGCGGACGAACTGGCTCATGCCCCACTCCTCGATATAGCCATGACCACCAAACACCTGCTGCGACTGCACCGTAGTGTCGAAGCCCTTGTCGGTGAGGTAGCCTTTGATGACCGGAGTCAGCAGCGAGATGAGATCGTCTGCAGCTTCCCGCTCCTCGTTGGTCTGCGCCTTGCGGGCGAGATCGACCTGCAGCGCGCCCCACAGGATCAGCGCACGCGCCGCCTCGTTGAACGCCTTGCCGTCCATCAACATGCGGCGGACGTCGGGATGCACTAACAGCGTGTCCGCCCGCGCATCCTGGTCGCGATCCTCGGGATTGAGCGCGCGACCCTGCCGGCGGTCCTTCGCGTATTCGACCGCGTTCTGATAAGCGACCTCGCCCTGCGCGAGACCCTGTAGCCCGACGCCGAGGCGCGCGGCATTCATCATGATGAACATGGCCGCGAGGCCCTTCTCCTTTTCGCCGATCAGGTAGCCCGTCGCCTCGTCATAATTCATGACGCAGGTCGCGTTGCCGTGGATGCCCATCTTGTGCTCGATCGAGCCACAGCTGACCGCGTTGCGCTCGCCGACCGAACCGTCCTCGTTGACGAGATATTTGGGCACGATGAAGAGCGAGATGCCTTTCACGTTGTCGGGGCTGTCGGGCATCTTGGCGAGCACCATGTGAATGATGTTCTCCGACAGGTCATGCTCGCCCGCCGAAATGAAGATCTTGGTGCCCGAAATCTTGTAGGTGCCATCATCCTGCGGAACGGCCTTGGTCTTGATGAGCCCCAGATCGGTGCCGCAATGCGGCTCGGTCAGGTTCATCGTCCCCGTCCAGATCCCCGCGACCATTTTGGGCAGGTAGGTCTGCTTCTGCTCGTCGGTACCCACGACCAGCATCGAGGCGATCGCACCCGCGGTGAGGCCGTGATACATCTCGAAGCCCTGGTTGGCGGCGACGAAATATTCGCTCACCGCGGTCGACAGCGCATGCGGAAGCCCCTGCCCGCCAAACTCCTCGGGGAAGGCCAGCGTCGACCAGCCCGCTTCGCAGAACTGCTTGTAGGCATCCTTGAAACCCGGGGGCGTCGTCACCGACCCGTCCTCGTTGCGTTTGCAACCCACCTCGTCCCCGACGCGGTTGAGCGGCGCAATCACTTCGCTTGCCATCTTGCCAGCTTCGGTTAGCACCGCCTCGACAATGTCCGGCGTCGCATTTTCGAAGCCCGGGAGGTTCGAATAATTCTGCAGCCCGACGATATGGTCGAGAACGTACTTGGTGTCCTTAACGGGGGCATTGTAAACGGGCATGATCAGGTCTCGCTTTGAGTTTCGAGAAGGCGAACGAAGCCTTCCAGTTCTTCGATGGTTTCGTCGATATCGGCTTTCTGACGTGTCAGCGCCTCGATCCGTTCCTTGCACTTGTCGAGCGTCGCGGCCTTCTGCGTCTTCCGCGCATCGCCGAGGTCGTAGAGATCGAGCAGGTCGCCAATCTCGCTCAACGAGAAGCCGACGCGTTTTCCGCGCAGGATCCAGGCCAACCGCGCACGATCGCGCTCCGAGTAGAGGCGCTGGGTGCCATTGCGCTCGGGCGAGATCAGATTTTCATCTTCGTAGAAGCGCAGCGCCCGGGCGGTGACCCCGAACTCTTCGCATAGCTGGCCGATGGTGAAACGCGGTTCGTCCATGGCGCATGAGTTACTTTACGTTTCCGTAAAGGTCAACTGCGTTGCGATGAGCAACCGACCCGCTGCGATCAGCAGATTTCCTCGCCTGCGACATCGGTCAGTGGCGCGGCCTCATCGGAGCGAACAAGCTCGCGCCCCGACAGGTCGACATCACCGCCGCAATAATAGGCGCATGCTGCGGGCGGTTCACCGAACACGAGCCTTTCGCCCTCCATGCGGATCGGGATTTCGCATTGCGTGTCCCCGCGAGGCTTGAACGTGAGCGCGTCGCCCTCGCCCGACAGGCCGCCCTGCGCCATGCAGTTGGCATCGTCCTCGCCGTAAATTACGAAGGCCGCTGCGCCCCCTGCCGCCACGCACAGCCCCCCACGCTCACCCGCGGCATAGATGCCGGGCTCGACTTCCACACCAGTGTCGACCGACTCATCAGGCGCCCCGCAGGATGCCAGCAGCAAGGTCGGAACAATCAGAGTAGAGACGCGCATATCCGGGGCTTTCGTATCGTCACGGGACACCTTGCGTAGGCAGGGGAAAACTTTGTGACAAGATGGCGACAAATCGCGCCGCAGCTCCTATATGAAGGCTTCTGCTCGAAATTATCCGGATTCGCCGCTGTGATGCTGACGACCAACCCGTTCGACGATAAGCTCAAGGAAGAATGTGGCGTGTTCGGCGTCTGGGGCGCCGACCAGGCCGCCAGCCTCGTCGCGCTCGGCCTCCACGCCCTGCAACATCGCGGCCAGGAGGCTGCGGGCGTCGTCACTTACGACGGCAAGGCCTATCACCAATATCGCAACATGGGCCACGTCGCGGGCACGTTCGACAAGCCCAAGGTGATCAAGCGGCTCAAGGGTGGCGCCGGGATCGGCCATGTGCGCTATTCGACCACCGGCGACACCGCGCTGCGCAATGTCCAGCCGCTTTATGCCGACCTCGCCATGGGCGGGTTCGCGCTGGCGCATAACGGCAACCTGTCGAATGCCATGACGCTGCGTCAGGAACTGAACCGTCGCGGTTCGATCTTCCAGTCGACCAGCGACACCGAAGTCATCATCCACCTTCTTGCGACCAGCCAGAAGGATACGCCTGTCGATCGGCTGACCGACGCGCTTCGCCAGGTCGAGGGCGCCTACTCGCTGGTGTGCCTCATGCCCGACGGTCTCGTCGCCTGTCGCGATCCGCTCGGCGTGCGTCCGCTGGTCATGGGTAAGCTCAACGAGACGACCGTATTCGCCTCCGAGACAGTGGCGCTCGACGTGATCGGCGCGACCTTCATCCGCGACGTGGAGCCCGGCGAGCTGATCATCGTCAACGATGACGGCCTGCGCAGTTTTCGCCCGTTCGAGCCCGTGCGCGCACGGCCGTGCATCTTCGAACATGTCTATTTCTCGCGCCCCGACAGCATCATCGAGGGCACGAGCGTCTACGAAACCCGCAAAGCGATCGGTGCGCAGCTGGCCGAGGAATCGCCCTGCGACGCGGACATCGTCGTGCCCATCCCCGATAGCGGCGTTCCGGCGGCGATCGGCTATTCGCAGGCCTCGGGCGTCCCGTTCGAATTGGGCATTATCCGGTCGCACTATGTCGGACGCACCTTCATCCAGCCGACGCAGGACGTGCGCCACCTCGGCGTCAAGCTGAAGCATAATGCCAACTCGGCGCTGATCGCGGGCAAGTCGGTCGTGCTGGTCGACGATAGCGTGGTACGCGGCACCACGTCGCTGCGGCTCGTGCAGATGATGCGCGATGCCGGTGCGCGCGAGGTTCATATGCGTATCGCCTCGCCACCGACCAAATATAGCTGCTTCTACGGCGTTGACACGCCCAAGCGCTCCAAACTCATCGCCGCCCAGATGGGGATCGAGGAGATGCGCGATTATATCAAGGCGGACAGCCTTGCCTTCATCACCCTCGAGGGTCTCTATCGCGCGCTCGGCGACGAACGTGACGACGCCGCGCCACAGCGTTGCGACGCCTGCTTCTCGGGCAACTACCCGACGTCGCTGACCGACCACGAAAAAGAACCGCCCGAGCAGCTCAGCCTGGTCGCCAACAAATAGGAAATTCCATGTCACGTCCGCTCGACGGCAAGCTTGCGCTCGTCACCGGCGCCAGCCGCGGTATCGGTGCCGCGACCGCCGAACATCTCGCCGGCCTTGGCGCCCACGTCATCATGGTCGCGCGCTCGGCCGAAGCGATGGAAGCGGTCGAGGAGCGCATCCATGCTGCCGGCGGGAGCGCGACGCTAGCGCCGATGGACCTGCTGGAGGACGGCGCGATCGGACGGCTGGCGCAGGCCATTTCGGAGCGCTGGGACGCGCTGGATATCCTCGTCCTCAACGCCGCGACGCTCGGTAGCCTCACGCCCGTGCAGTTCATCGATGCCAAGGAATATGGCCGCTCCATCTCGCTCAACCTGCTGGCCAACCAGGCGCTGATCGCCGGCTTCGACCCGATGCTCCGAAAGGCCGATCGCGCCGACGTTTTCGGCGTCACGAGCTCGGTCGGGGCGACGCCGCGCGCCTATTGGGGCGCATACGGGTCCACCAAGGCAGCGCTCGACACCCTGCTGGGTGCCTATGCTGACGAGAATGAGCAGCTCGGCAAGATCCGTGTCCATATCGTCGATCCCGGCGCGACCCGCACGAAGATGCGCGAGCGCGCCTTCCCGGGCGAAAATCCCGACGATCTCAAGGGACCGGAAGTGGTCGCGGAGGCGATCGGCAAGCGCATCCAGTCCGACGAGGCCGGCCGCCTGACGGTCGACGCCTAGTCCTTCATTGCCCGGTAGGCCTCGAGCGCGCGCTCGCGGCCCTCGCGATGTTCGACCAGCTTTGCAGGATATTCGTCGGGCCGCTTGTCTTCGGGCGGGTCGGGGATATCGTCATCTGACAGGTCCGCCAGCTCGGGTACCCATTCGCGGATATAGGCGGCGCTGTCGAACTTCTCCGACTGGCTGAGCGGGGCCATGACGCGCACGAACATGTTGCTGTCGATGCCGGTACCCGCCACCCACTGCCAGTTGGTCCCGTTGGAGCCATAGTCGGCATCGACCAGCGTGTCCCAGAACCACTGTTCGCCCTCGCGCCAGTCGATCAGCAGATGCTTGATCAGGAAGCTCGCCGCGATCATCCGGACGCGGTTGTGCATCCATCCGATCGCCCACAACTGCCGCATGCCGGCATCGACGATGGGGTAGCCGGTGCGGCCCTTGGTCCACGCGTCAAATTCGTCACGCACGGTGGATGAACGGAAATCACGCCATTGGAACGCATTGAAGCGGTCGCGCGCGTTCTTTTCCGGATAATCGGGGAACTGCAGGATCACGTTCTGCGCATAATCGCGCCACCCGAGTTCCTTGAGGAAGGTCGCAACGCTCCCGCCGGCATTCTTGACGCGGTTATAAATGGTCGCTGGCGAGATTTCGCCGAAGTGGAGATGCGGTGAGAGCATCGAGGTGCCTTCGACCGAAGGACAGTTGCGTTGCCCCTCGTAGCGCGATGCCTCGTCCTCGAACGTGGCGAGCCGCTTGCGCGCGCCCTCTTCGCCCGGCTCCCATTCCTCTTCCATCTGGGTCGCCCAGTTCGGACTGGTTGGGAGCAGGCCCCAATCGTCGAGCTTTTCGCTGTCGGGCCAGAAGGATGGCGCGTCGATCTTCTGCGGGCGGCGCATGGGCTCCGATGGGGGCATCCGCTCTTTCAGCGCGCGCCAGAAGGGCGTGAAAATCTTGTAGGGGTTGCCGCTGCCGGTCGTCACGCTGCCGGGCGGGGCAAGATAGTTTCCGTCATGAAGGCACAGGTCGAGACCGCCGGACAACGCGTCCTCCGCCTCGGCCCACCAGGGCTCGTAATGCTGCAAGGCATAGACGCGCTTGGCGCCCACTTCTTCGACCAGGTCGGGCAGCACGTCGGTGACCTTGCCACGTCGCAGGATCAAACGGCTTTCCTTTTCGCGCAGGGTCGCATCGAGGCTCTTGAGGCTGTGATGAAGCCACCAGCGCGAGGCGCCGCCCATCTTGCGATCACCGGGACTCTCGTCGTCGAGAATGTAGACAGGAATGACCGGCCCCTCGGACGCAGCGGCGACCACTGCGGCCTGGTCGGACAGTCGCAGGTCGCGGCGAAACCAGACGATCACGGGGTCACTCATCGGTATCTCCAAGGTCTACGCGAAAGGCGTCGCGCGTCATCTCGCTGTCGAAGCGTTGGTCGCGAAGCCAAACGCGTCCGTCACGTTCCTCGATGAACGGCATGCGGCTCCAGAACAGGAAGGCTTCGACATCGCTCCGGTCGCGCTGCGCGGTCAAGACCGGATGATCGAGCGCAATGTCGCGCGGGCGCCCCGTGACGCTCGGTCCGTCGAGGAAGAGATAGTCGCCGCGCCCGTGCACCCCCTCGCCGCGCCAAAGGATGTTGCGGGCCCAGAAGCGCACCGGCACGGGGTTGGCGACGACGAGCTCGGGCTGGATGCGATATTGCGCTTGGACGAGGCGCGCGCCCTGATTTTCTGCCTGCGCGGTGATCAGGCCGTTGAGGCCGATATAACCAAGGATCAGCCCCAACCCGTAGCGCGCGGGAACGAACCAGCGGCGGTTGCCGCGCCGCTCGCGCAGCTTGCCCAGCGTGAAGGTCATGGCGAGGATCAGCCACAGCCAGATGTCGATGATGAACAGCGTGTCGGCGGCGACCCAGCGGCTAGAGAACGGCTCGAGCAGGCGAATGCCGTAGCTGTTGAGCCAGTCGAGCGCGGGATGGGTCAGCGCGCCGAGATAGGCAAGGCCCAGCAGCGGCAGCGGCTTCACCTCCTGCTTCGCCGGGCGCCAGCGATCCCAGGCGAGCATGATGCCCCAGAGGACGACAGGCAGAACGAGCAGCGCGATCGGCCCGTGGGTGATGCCACGGCGGATGGCGAGACTCTCGGTCCCCAGCAGCGTCGCGAAGGCGTCGATGTCGGGCAGGTTCGCCGCGATGACGAGGGTCGCGGTGGCGCGACCGGTCAGTTTCTTGAGGCCAGCCTGCGAGAGCAGCGCGCCGACGAGGCTGTGGGTGAGATTGTCCATCTCCCCCCACTACGCCCCTAGACTTCGTGCGGTTCCTTGTTGACCTGCCAGGTCTGGCCCTTGGCGACGAGTTTCTGGAGGTCGGGGGTCTTGCCTTCGGAGACAGCGTCGGTTTGCTGGATGACCGCGCTCTCGAATGTAGGAGCCGGGTCTTCGTAGAGGAGGCCGAGCGCGACGGGGAAGATGTCGCCGGGCATTTCGGCGAGGAGCAGCGCCATCGCGCGATTTGTAGGATCGTGGATCAGCACCTCGTCGCTGTCGCCCGCGACGACCTTGAGCGACTTGGTGGCGGTGTCGAAGCCAATGCCCTTCTCGCCATTGGCGAAGAGCATTTTCTCGCCCGCTTCCAGCCAGAGCTGTTTCTCGTCGGCGACGCTGCGGTCGGTGAAGGGCGCGAAGACGTCGTCATTATAGACGATGCAGTTCTGGTAGATTTCGATGAAGGACGCGCCCTTGTGCGCGTGGGCGGCCTTGAGGACGTCGGGCAGCTTCTTGTTCACGTCGATCCCGCGCGCGACGAAGCGGGCGCCCGCGCCAAGCGCGAAGCTGGCGGGAATGGCGGGCCGGTCGACCGAGCCGAAGGGGGTCGAGGGACTGCGCGTACCGATGCGGCTGGTGGGCGAATATTGGCCCTTGGTCAGCCCGTAAATCTCGTTGTTGAAAAGCAGAAGCTGGCAATCGAGGTTGCGGCGCAACAGGTGCATCGTGTGGTTGCCGCCAATGCTCAACGCGTCGCCGTCGCCGGTGATGATCCACACGTCCAGTTCGGGATTGGCGAGCTTTACGCCCGTCGCCACCGCGCAGGCGCGTCCGTGGATCGTGTGGAAGCCGTAGGACGCCATGTAATAAGGGAAGCGGCTCGAACAGCCGATGCCCGAAATGAACACGGTCTTCGCGAGGCTCGCGCCGAGATCGGGCATGGTCCGCTGCACGGCCTTCAAGACCGCATAGTCGCCGCAACCGGGGCACCAGCGCACTTCCTGGTCGGAGGCCCAGTCCTTGAGGGTGGTCACTTCGTTCATGGTCTAGATCCAACCGTTGAGTTTGAGGACGAGGAAGCCGACGACTAGCAGCAGGATGATCAGCGGCCAGGCGTTGATCGGTTTGGGCTGGGGTTCGTTCATGACAGCAGCTCCTCGATGGCGGCTTCGATCTCCGCGATGCGGAAGGGCTGGCCGGACACCTTGTTGAGCGGCTGGGCATCGACGAGGAAGCCGTCGCGCAGCATGGTCTTGAGCTGGCCCATATTCATTTCGGGCACGAGGATCTTATCATATCCGCGAAGCAGCGGCCCGAGATTCTTCGGGAAGGGCGCGATGTGGCGGATGTGAACGTGGCTGACGTCCATGCCCTTGGCGCGGGCGCGGCGCACGGCCTGGTGGATCGGGCCGAAGGTCGAGCCCCAGCCGACCAGCGCGAGCTTGCCGGTCTCGGTGCCGAGGCACACGTCCTGGTCGGGGATGGTGTCGGCGACGTTGGCGACTTTGGCGAAACGCTCCTGCGTCATCTGGCTGTGGGCCGCAGGCGAATAGTCGATATTACCGGTCTCGGGCGCTTTCTCGATGCCGCCGATGCGGTGTTCGAGGCCGGGCGTGCCGGGCTTGATCCACGGACGCGCGCCGTCATCGTTGCGCTCGTACGGCTTGACCGTGAAATCGCCCTCGGGCGCGGTCGCGAACGCGACCGGGAAGGGCTGATACTCGCTCATGTCCGGCACCTTCCACGGCTCGGCCGCATTGGCGATATAGCCGTCGGTGAGCAGCATGACGGGGGTCATGTAGCGGGTCGCGATGCGGCACGCTTCGATGGCGCAGTCGAAGGCGTCGGCGGGCGAGCGCGCGGCGATCACGGGCAGCGGCGCATCGCCATTGCGGCCATAGACCGCCTGGTAGAGGTCGGACTGTTCGGTCTTGGTCGGCAGGCCCGTCGAGGGGCCGCCGCGCTGCGAATTGACGATCACAAGCGGAATTTCGGTCATTACGGCAAGGCCCATCGCCTCACCTTTCAAGGCGATGCCCGGACCCGACGAGCTGGTCACGCCGAGGCTTCCTGCATAGCTCGCCCCGATGGCGGCGCAGATCGCGGCGATCTCGTCCTCCGCCTGGAAGGTGGTGATGCCATATTCCTTGAGGCGCGAGAGGTGGTGGAGCAGCGCCGAGGCCGGCGTGATCGGATAGCCGCCGAAGAACATCGGAAGCCCCGCCATCTGCGCGCCCGCGACGAGGCCGATGGCAAGCGATTCCGCGCCCGTGACGGTGCGGTAGAGACCGGGTTCGGCAGGCGCGGGATCGATCTTGCGCTGCTGGAGCCCCTGCCCGCCCAGTTCGGCGGTTTCGCCATAAGCGTGGCCGGCATTGATCGCGGCGATATTCGCCTCGGCAATCTCGGGCATCTTGGCGAATTTCTGCTTGAGCCAGTCGATGATCGGCGCGCGCTCGCGCCCGAACATCCACAGCGCGAGGCCGAGCGTCCACATATTCTTCGAGCGCAGCGCTTCCTTGTTCGAAAGCCCGAATTCTTTGACCGAATCGAGCGTGCGTTCGGAAATGTCGAAGGCCAGCACCTGCCATTTGGCAAGGCTGCCATTCTCGAGCGGGTTCTCTTCATACCCGGCCTTGTCGAGGTTGCGCTTGGTGAAGGCGCCGGTGTCGGCGATGATCAGCCCGCCCTCGCGAAGCGCGACGACATTGGTCATCAGCGCCGCCGGGTTCATCGCGACCAGCACGTCGGGCGCGTCGCCCGCGGTCTCGATGGCCGAGGATCCGAAATTGATCTGGAAGGCGGAGACGCCGAAGGTCGTGCCCTGCGGCGCGCGGATTTCGGCGGGAAAGTCGGGGAAGGTGGCAAGGTCGTTGCCCGCGAGCGCGGTCGACAGCGTGAACTGCCCGCCGGTCAGCTGCATCCCGTCGCCGCTGTCCCCGGCGAAGCGAACGACAACCGCTTCACCGCCAGCGCCCTGCGCTTCCTCGTCCGTCAGGCAATGGGTGGCCGAAACCATGCTTCATCCTTCGTCCAAAATTTCGTAGGCAGCCCCTAAACCCAAGAGCTGCGCTTCGCCACCCCCAAAGGAAAGACCGATTTGATGGCCAATGACAAGTATCGATTGGGCGCGGGCGTGATGCTGGTCAACGCGCACCGCCACGTGTGGGTCGGCAGGCGGATCGATAACAAGGACGAAGCCTGGCAGATGCCGCAGGGCGGGATCGACAAGGGCGAAGAACCGCTGGAGGGCGCGCTGCGCGAACTGGAAGAGGAAACGGGCATCGCCCCGAGCCTCGTCGAGCAGGTCGAGGGATGCCCCTGTCTCGACCTCAAATACGACCTGCCCGAGACGCTCCAGCCGCATCTGTGGGGCGGCAAATATGTCGGGCAGCGACAGCATTGGTACCTGATGCGCTTCACGGGCAGCGACGAGGACGTCAACATCGCCACCGAGCATCCCGAATTCTCGCACTGGAAGTGGGTCGAGCCGCAGCTGCTGCCCGAGCTGATCGTGCCGTTCAAGCGCGACATGTACCGCGCGATCGTCGATCAATTCTCTCGGTGGCTTTAGGCCGCGCGGCGCGCTAGGACGCGGGCCATGCAGGGACTGAACGAGACCGAACGCACCGCCGTCGAACGCGCCATGGGCGCCCAGAGCGCGATGCTGCGCGACACGATGAAGTGGGCGAAGATCAATTCGGGATCGCGCAACCTGGAGGGGTTGGCCGCAGTCGCCGACGAACTGGCCGACGCGTTTTCAAGCCTGCCGGGCGATCTTGAAATGGTCGAACCGACCACGGTCACCGCGGTCGACGACAAGGGCGGCGAATATGAGCTGCCGCACGGCAAGCATCTGCATATGCGCGTGCGCCCCGACGCGCCGCTCCAGCTGCTCTTTACCGGGCACATGGACACTGTCTTTCCGGTCGACCATCCGTTCCAGAACCTCGACTGGCTCGAGCCCGAAAAGGTGCTTGGCGGGCCCGGCGTCGCCGACATGAAGGGCGGGATCGCGGTCATGCTCGCGGCGCTGCAGGCAGTCGAGCAGAGCGCCGATGCGCAGCGCATCGGTTACGAAGTCATGATCAACTCGGACGAGGAAGTCGGCTCCCTGTCGAGCGCCGCGCTGATCGCGCGCTGCGCCGAGGGCAAGCGCGCCGCGCTGACCTACGAACCCAGCGCGCTGCCCGACGGCACGCTGGCGGGCGCGCGCGGCGGGAGCGGCAATTTCAGCTTCACCATTCGTGGCAAGTCCGCCCATGCCGGGCGCAACCCGCGCGACGGTCGCAACGCGCTGGTCGCCGCGGCCGATCTCGCGCTGCGCCTCAAGGCGGGAATGGACGACACGCTGTCGGTCAATCCCGCCAAGATCGACGGCGGGAGCCCCAACAATGTCGTGCCCGATCTCGCGATCCTGCGCGTGAACCTGCGCCCCGTCTCGACCGAGGACCAGGCGCGGGCCGAAACGCTGCTCGAGCAGAGCGCGGCGGCAGTCGCGAAGGAGCATGAGGTTGCGATCGAGCGCCATGGCGGCTTCGCACGCCCGCCCAAGCCGATGACTCCGCCGATGGAAGAGCTGTTCGGCATCGTCAAGAAAGCCGGCGCGGACCTGGGCCAGGAGATTGGCTGGAAGGCGACGGGCGGCGTGTGCGACGGCAACAATATCGCGGCCAAGAAAGTCCCCGTCGTCGACACGATGGGCGTACGTGGCGGCGCCATTCACTCACCCGACGAATTTCTGATCGTCGAGAGCCTCGCCGAACGCGCGGCGCTCTCGGCATTGACCATCCTCAGGATTGCCAATTCATGACCCACATCATTCGCGCCGCGACGACGAGCGATCTCGACGCGCTTTACGACCTGTCCAAAATCACCGGGGGCGGATTTACCAACCTGCCCCCGGATCGCGGCACGCTGGCCGAGAAGCTGGAGCGGACCGCGGCGAGCTTCGCGCGCGAGGGCGAGACGCAGGAAGACGATCTCTACGTTTTCATGCTCGAGGATCTCGAGACCGGGCGTATCCGCGGCACCTGCCAGGTGTTCGGCAAGGTCGGAGTGACGCAGCCCTTCTACAGCTATCGCATCTCGACGCAGACCCAACAGTCGAAGGAACTCGACCGGATCTTCCGCAACCAGCTGCTGACGCCGTGCAACGACCTTGAAGGGTCGAGCGAAGTAGGCGGGCTGTTCCTGCACCCGGCCGAGCGCGCGGGCGGTCTCGGGCTGCTCCTGGCGCGGTCGCGCTACCTCTTCATCAAGCAGAACCGGCCGCGTTTCGGCGCGCGGATCCTGGCCGAGCTGCGCGGGGTCATCGACCCGGGCGGGCACTCGCCCTTCTGGGACGCAATCGGGGGCAAATTCTTCGGCATGACCTTCCCCGAAGCGGACGAGTTCAACGCCACCAACGGCACGCAATTCATCGCCGACCTATTCCCGCAATCGCCCATCTACGTCTCGATGCTGCCCGAAAGCGCGCAGGCGGTGATCGGGCAGCCGCATCCGACCGGGCGCGCGGCACTGAAGATGTTGCAGAAGGAAGGCTTCGTCTGGGACAATTATGTCGATATTTTCGACGGCGGGCCGACCGTGGTCGCCGCGACCGACAACGTCCAGTCGATCAAGCGGGCGGACTGGTACATTCTAGACGGCGACTGCGACGGCGAGGAGTGCGAGCGGACGCTGGCGGCGACGGGGCGGCTGGCGGACTTCAAGTGCGCATCGGGGCGCGGCAAGATCGAGAAGGGGCACATCCGGCTCGACAGCGCGACGATCGCGGCGCTCGAGCTCGAGCCCGGCGACACGGTGCTGGCGGTGGGGCGCTAGATGATCCGCGAAATCAACTTCGACGGGCTGATCGGGCCGAGCCACAATTATGCCGGGCTGAGCCTGGGCAATCTCGCGTCGACCAAAAATGCCGGCGACGTGTCGCAGCCGCGTGCTGCCGCGCTTCAGGGCATCGAGAAGATGCGCACGAACGTGCAGCTGGGGCTGGTGCAGGGGCTGTTCGTGCCCCAGCCACGACCGGCGGTGGGCTGGCTCGAGCAGCTTGGCGCGGAGTATATGACGGCCGATCATGCGCTGGCGGCCAACGCGATGAGCGCGAGCGCGATGTGGGCGGCCAATGCGGCGACCGTGAGCCCCGCACCCGACACGGCGGACGGGCGCTGTCACCTGACGGTCGCGAACCTCCGGACGATGGCGCATCGAAGTCACGAGTGGCCCTTCACGCTGGCGCAGTTGCGGCTGGCGTTCGGGAATGAGGAGCAGTTCGCGGTGCATGGGCCGGTGCCGACTGCCTTCGGCGACGAGGGCGCGGCGAACTTCATGCGGCTGTGCGAAGGGCATGGGCGCGAGGGTGTCGAGCTGTTCGTCTATGGAGTGACCGGGGGCCCCTACCCCGCGCGCCAGCATATCGAGGCAAGCCGGGCGATTGCGCGGCTGCACGGTCTCGATCCGGCCAAGACGCTGTTCATCCAGCAGTCCGAAGAGGCGATTGCAGCGGGTGCCTTCCACAATGACGTCGTGGCGGTGGCCAACGAGACGATCCTTTTCGCGCACGAAAAAGCCTTTGCGGATCGCGACGGGACGGTGGAGCGGGTGCGGGAAATCTTCCCGGCGCTCGACTATGTCGAGGTTCCGGCGAGCGAGGTGAGCCTTGAGGATGCGATCCGCTCCTATCTGTTCAACGCGCAGCTGGTAAGCCTGCCGACGGGCGAGGCGTGCCTGATCGTGCCGAGCGAGTGCCGCGAGACGCCGAGCGTATGGAAATGGCTGCAGGCGCATCTCGCCTCCAACGGGCCCATCCGCAAGGTCGAGGTAGTGGATGTGCGCCAGTCAATGGCCAATGGCGGCGGTCCCGCCTGTCTGCGGCTGCGCGTCGCGTGCGACCCCGACCATGTCGACCCGCGCTTCCTGGTCGACGAGGCCAAGCTGGATGCGCTGGCGACGGTCGTGTCCAACCATTGGCCCGAGGCGATCGACGCGCGCGAATTGCAGTCGAAAACGCTGGTCAACCAGGTGCGGCAAGCGCACGCCGCGATCGTCGAGGCGTTAAACCTGGGCGAGCTAACGTCGAGTTAATTGACACTTAACCGTCGGCTTTAACGGTTTTTTGGCGGAACTCCGCGCTTGGCACGGCGTTTGCTTAATAATTGCCGATGAAACGACTTGCCCGCCTGTTCACCATCAAGACGCGCTTCGAAGCCGCGCTCGTGACCTATGCGATTGCGCTCGGCGCCGTCGAGCGGGCGGTTGCCTATCTCAACCAGTATCCTGGCGGATGGGGCCTGACGCTGGCACTCGCCTGTTGCGGCGTGGTGTTCATCGCCGGGGCGAAGCTGTTCGATGCCGTCAAGCCGCCCGCACCCTCAATCGCGACCGGGCCGCACATGGCGCCAGTGCGCCGCCACGACCTGCCGCCGCGGCGCCGCGAATTCAGCGATACTCGGCGTACGGCGTCCCGCCGGCCTCGCGCAGCGTCACGGCGCTGACCTCGCACAGATTGACGCCGGTCCACACGATCGGGCCGCTCGACGCCTCGGCGCGAATGTCGAAGGCGCAATCGGGATCGTTGAACGCGACCGACTGACTTGCGTCGGGTGCGGGCGCGGCACCGAGCGGCCGCCACTCGTTCGAGCCGGTGCGGCGGATCGACAGGTTGCCGAGCGCCTTTCCGGTCCCGTTGACCAGCGTGAAGTCGGTCGCCTGCGCCGAAACGGCGGCGGGCGTAGCGAGCGCCATCAGCGGCGCGACAAGAAGCATCTTCCACATGGCGGTTAACGTAGCGCATTTCGTCGGAAGATTGAAATCATCCATCGTTACCGACGTTTACGGCTGATTTACTTTTCCCTGCCAAGTTCGCTTGGTCGTGTTTGTCCTATTGGGGAGGAATCAAGTGCGTACAGAGTCCGATCACCGTTTCTATTCGCGCCGCGCCGCCGAAGAGCGTCTCGCCGCGCGACGATCGGTCACCGACGCCGCCCGCGAACGACACAAAATGCTCGCCGCCGAATTCGCGCAGCGGGCAGTCCAGTACCAGCCGATCGGGGCGTAAGACGCCCCTTCAGCGCCGATTTCGTACGAGGTCGGCGCGCAGATTATAGTCGCTCAACACCGACTGTATCCCCCCGACGAACCAAGCATCATTGCGGACATCGGATCGATGCACATATTTGTGCGTCGGCGTCGCGTTGAATGTCTCGATTCTAGAACGTCCTGTTTCTCGAGACATTCGACATAGATCGCCGTTGTGGAACGCGCAGGCGTCGGTCGCCCTCCAATTAACGAGGACTCCTCTTAGGGGGTCATGGACCACGCAGCGTGCCACAGCAAAAAGGCCGCCTCGGCATATGCCGAGGCGGCCTTTGTTCATTTCGCCAGAAGGGAAATGGCGCGCCCGGAAGGATTCGAACCTCCGACCACCTGATTCGTAGTTTCGGATCGGCTGTTGCTCCATTTTGCCGCGTTTTTCTTTTTTGACAGAAAACTCGGGATAATGGCAACAATGGCTTGCACGTTCTTGCCTCGCGTTGCCGCTCGTGTGATTACTAAGTGATTACTGGAGGACTTTCTGATGGCTGTTCAGAGGATCACAAAATCAAGTGTCGATGCACTCAAGCCTGGGCCGCGCGACCAATATATCTGGGACGATCGGCTCAAAGGATTTGGCGTTAAAATCACGCCGGCTGGCGGCATCTCGTATGTGGTTCAATATCGGCCGAACGGTTCGCGCGGCAATCCGCGGCGAACAACGATCGGGAAACATGGCCCCCTCACCCCGACGCAAGCTCGAGACAAGGCGGAGGAAACTCTTCGGAACTTGAGGTTGCATGATATCGACCCGATCGAAGAGAAAAGAGCTAAGGCCAAAGCAAAAGTCGACTTGGCGTATCCGGCTTACGCCAAGCGCTTTGTCGACACTTACGGCAAGCGCAACTGGTCGAGCCATACGCAAGCAGACAACCGGCGCTATCTCACTGCGGCCGATGAGCCTCCAATGCAGGCGCTCGGCTGCATGGCAATGCACGAGATCCAGCGGTCGGACATTGCTGCGGTGTTCGATCTGGTGCCTGACGATCAGCCGGGGCGTGCTCGCAATCTTTGGGCTGCCCTGCGCAAACTTTTGAATTGGGCAGTGGAGCGCGGCGACATCGATCGTTCACCGGCGGAGGGATTCAAGGGCCCTAAACCCGTCAAGCCGCGCGATCGGGTTCTGGATGACCGTGAGATAACGCTGGCTTGGCGTGCAGCACACGAACTGGATTATCCGTTCGGACCATTCCTCAGGGTTCTCATCGCGACTGGCCAACGTCGAAACGAGGTTGCCGGCATGGACTGGCGCGAAGTCGATCGAGACAGCGCATCGTGGACGATCCCCGGCGACAAGACGAAGAACGGCCAGCCTCATTTCGTGCCGCTAAACGAGCTCGCGATCGCAGCGCTCGATGGCATCGTCGGCGAGGACTGGCCGTCCAGCGGCCTCATTTTCTCGACCACGGGCAAGACGCCGATCAGCGGGTTTGCTCGAGCCAAGCGGTCGCTGGACGAGGAAATGACCAAGTTGAACGAGGACGAGCCAGTCAATGCGTGGAGGCTTCACGATCTGCGGCGAACTTTCGCGACAGGAATGCAGAGGCTAGGGATCCGCTTCGAAGTCACAGAGGCCGCGCTGAATCACATTTCTGGCGCCCGCTCAGGAGTCGCCGGCGTCTATCAGCGTCATGATTGGCACAATGAGAAGATCGTCGCGATGAAGGCTTGGTCCGATGCACTCATCAGACTTGGCGAAGGGCGCAAATCCAAGCTTGGCGATGACGTAAACGAGGGCTCAAACGTGGTTGCGATCAATGCCTAGTTCGACGCTCGAAATCGATATGAGTGCGCTTGCCGACTTTCCCGCCGTCGATCGTGAAAAGGTCACATGGGCCATCGAAGTTCACAACGCCAATCTTGATCGGCTGGAGGGTGCGCCAACAACTTCCGAAAGCATCAATTTGATGAGGTCTGCCGCGGCCGATTTGAAGAAGGCCAAACACAAATTGGAGCGGGCGAATATGACCAAGATCATGGCCGACACGGAGGCCGAACGCGTCGCTGCCATCGAACGTGACATCATTGATGAAGCCGACCGGGTGTCCTCATTGAAGCCCGTACAACTCCGAAATCGAGCGTCCATCTGGCTGGTCGCGCACTGCGCAAGCATATGTTCCGACGCGGGGTATCCGGTCAACGCATCGACGGGTGGCGCGTTATATGCGGTGCTAGCTGTCGTGCACAAAGCCGCCAAAACCGCGAGCCGGACGGGTAAGGAGCCGCGGATTGAGCACCAAATCCGCTATGCAATGAATGATCGGCTCTTAAGGTCATATCGACCTGGATGACGGCTCACCTTGCAAACCTACCTTAGAAATTGGGGGAGAGTTTCAAGCCTGTTTAGATGGAAGGGCTAGACAAGACGGAGAAAGATGCTCCCTTGAAAGGAGCATGAAATGCGACGACTAATGACAGAAGCGGAGGCCTCCATTCGGACGGGGCTGGCGGCTTCCACTCTCCAAAAACAGCGGGTCCGGGGTGACGGTATCCCATATGTGAAGATCGGGCGAAGCGTCCGTTACGACTCTGATGTCGTGGACGAATGGCTTGATGCTCGGACTGTGTCGTCGACCTCGCAGGCGATCGCCTCATGACCAGACCGCCCAAAAAGATGGGGCCCGTTCGGCGGCAGGCCCCGTGTTCCGATCTGGTGACGACCGAGCGAACCTACAGACCCTACTCTGATGGCGGTAAACTCGCAAGGCGAAGCTGGGCCAATCGTCCTGTCTACGGACGCAATGGCTTCTGGTTGGAGGTTCGCCATGGATAAAAGATCAGCAATCAAAAACGGGAACGATCGAACCTGGCGACGGCACCTCCGCGGCGATCTTCGGGGCAGCGAGGAGGAATGCCACCTCAAGCGAGTGACGGGCTATTTCGGATACGAGATACCGAACGCTTTTTCTCTGAGCTGCCTGGTTGCGTCCGGCCATTGGGACGATCTGGCGGATTTGGCCATCTCGGAACAGGAGGGCGGCGTTCTTGTGCTCGACCTCACAGTAGGCGCCAAGGACGCGAATGATTGATGGCTCGGAAGAAGCGTCATCAGCCGCGCGACCGTGCTGACCTACGCGGCGGGACTTTCATCGGCCTGCCTTCCACCGTCGCTGACTCGCCAGCCTATGTGGATCTGGAACCCTACGACCGCGCGGTGCTGCTCGAGATCATGCGAGCCTTCAACGGAGGCAACAATGGCAAGATCGGCATCAGCTACGCCACGATCGGCAAGCGTCTAGGTAGTCGGAACAACCGGCGCATCTCGCAAGCAATGGGCAGGCTCATCACGCATGGAATGATCGCCGAGCCTACGGACCACTCATGGACCGAACGACGTGCGCGTGAGTATCGCCTGACGTTTATCAGCACGACCGATGGGCGCGGAATGTCGACCCCGGCGACGAATGACTATCGCCACTGGACCCCAGACAGAGAAAAAATCAGCGGTGACGCTCCGACACTAGAGACCCCCTCGTCTGGTGACGCTCAAACACCAGAGCCTGTTTGGACTGGTGACGCTGGGACACCAACGACTTTCCATTCTCCCTCTAAGGAGCCGAAAGGGGGGGATGGTCAATCTGGTGACGGAGAGACACTACATATACTTAAGCCATACGGTGGCGAACAATTGGGGGATGAAAATACCCCCCTTAAATCGGGCGGCCGAATTTGCGACGACTGCGGACAGGCCTTCAAGCCTGGCCCGCATCGTCATCAGCGATACTGCGACGAGCGTTGTCGAAGCCGTGCCGAAAAGCGCCGGTTCCGCGAACGGCAGCAGGCGACCGGATGATGTCAGACAGGCGGCTGATCTGTGATGACGAACTTTCGGCGGCAAATTGTTTTCGATGCCGAGCATTTGGTTTGCTCGCGACGATAGATGCCCAGAAGGCCTCCGTCCTAACGTCCGAAACGACCGCGAGCGATGGATTGCTTAGCAGTGGCAAGCGAAGGGACCTACCCCATCCTGTCACCGCTCCGTGCACGCGCGCGCGAGATCGTCGTGGAAAATGGCGACGCGCTGATCTACAGTCAGGGTATCGCAATAGGAAAAACTGGCGAAACGGGGCGTCCAGTAATCAAATTGGTAAGCATTTGAGGTGCACACGATGACGATCTACTCTAAACAACTAGCCGAGCGCATCTGCCAGGCAATCGCTGACGGCCATTCGCTTGCTGCCATCGAGAAGATGGAAAAAATGCCTTGCAAGCGGACGATTATTCGATGGCGAACCGAACATGCAGAATTTGACGCTGCCTATCGTGACGCCCGAACGGTGGATGCAATAAATGTGGAGGACCAAGTACGGCAACTGGTCGAGACCGTTAACTGCAAAGATTCTGCGGCAGCCGCCAGAGAAAAATTCCAAATGCTGAAATGGCTCGCAGCGGTTAAGTCACCTCGAGAATACGGCAATCGTACGGAGGTCAGTCATGAGACTCGAATGAACTTGGCTGAGGCCATCAGTGCGGCGCGAAAGCGAGCGGGTATGACTAGTCAGAACATTTCGCAGCGTTCGTCCAATGAGTAGGGCTGCTGACGGCATGCGCCCCCATTGCTGACTTTCCGGTTCGCTCTTAACCTACCCCAAACCTGCCGTTCAAAAGCCCAAAGCCGGAGCCCGCTTGATCCAAAACCAATAACCACGAAGCAGATTGCTGCGAAGCTGAGATTGGGATCTTCTCGGCTCACACGCAATCGCTACAGATCGAATTTCAAGCGTGGTGCGCTTAGAATAGCGGTTCGGCGGAAAAAGGTAGGTTGGAGTTACTGGCCAGACTTGAATGGCCGAGCCGGCTCTCAACGAAGCGGCGCTAATTTGCCGTTTCAGGGGAAATCGGCTGTCCTCGTTTTTGCGACATCACCTCTGCAGCGTTCGCAGCGATGTGCGAAAGTAGAACTTCCGGCCCTTTGTCCAAATATCGATCTACGATTGGTCCATTGACAAAGAGAAACTGCAGATGAGTAGTCTGGGTGATTTCTTTCGCGTAGGCGATCGCTTCGCTGGTGAAATCGCTTGTGGTGACCACCGCCACAACATGTGCTTTCGTGTAGATGGCCAGCCCAACTTCCTTCGCGACATCACCCAAGCCTACACGACCTGCGACGCACTTGCATTGGAAGTTCCACCTCGAGAATAATAGGTTTTTCCCTTCCGCCGTGAGATCCACTTCAGCGTAAGCAGTCTCACGGCTTCGCAATCGAAAAGCACGGGGCTCGATACCAATGTCGAGGATCATTTTGAGAGCTAGGAGCTCTAATCCCAGCCCCCTATCGAACTTCTCGTCGCTTTCGAGCAAACTTTTCACATCTGATAGAGGCATGTCGATCTTTGCTCGAAGATCGGCAGGAATGACTTGATCAAAGTCTGGCAAGACTGACTCAATCGGTATGCCCATCAGCCTAGCTGATGGTTTTATGCTGCCGCTCTTGCCGCCGCGGCCCGCACCCGCGTGTCGAGGGGCTTCCAGCCATCCCGCTAGTGCGAGTGGATTGACTATCTTGGCCCTCATCTGATCTTCGTCGAAGTGCGCACGATGATGAGCCAAACACTCATCGATGACCCGCTTCGCGGGGATTTCGGTGCCGCCCGTTCCCTCGCTCATTCGCCTCAGCGCTTGAACAAAAATTTGCTGGTTAAGTGGTAGATCAGAAAAATCTGATCGTTCCGATCCGGAAATACCCAATACCGCCTTCATTCTGGCATCGTCCGGAACAGGTGGTTGTCGGCCCTGCTTGGTAAACAAGCCAGCCTCGATCATCCAGTTCAATAGGGTCGTGTGGTCGGTGGTTGCAGTGGACAGGTCTGTAATGCCAACTCGTTCAAGTTCTTTTTTCAGGGTCGCTTTCGTGACCTGTTCAGTTCTGGTGTTCAGCGACCGGACGGCATCGATTAGAGCCATACCATTCATATTATCGACAATATGACGAACGAGCTTCGCCGCCCCATCCTTGGAAGTTTTCGCGGTAGCAATGTCTTTTCCGACCGCTGTCAAAGCGAGAGGATCCCGCGTAATTAGACCCAAGTTTGTGAGGGTGGCCGGCACATTCGTACTCGCACGCTTATTGTTAGCGCTGGCGAAGAATACTCTATCCCACTCTTTTACGACATCATCCCAATTAGGGGCTTTTGAGGCGACTATCTGCAAAGGCCGACGCACGTCTCCGATTATGCCCGGCGAAAAATCGTTGAATGACGGCAGTCGTTTCATGCGGCCTCGCAGAGATTTTTACCGATTGCTTCGGAGACGCTCCGTCCGATGGCTGCAGCCAGTTTGGGAGGTACAGCATTCCCGATCTGCCTCCATTGCTGCTCGATCGTACCCGCCAGCTGAAACTCATCTGGAAATGTCTGTAAGCGTTTAATCTCCGCGATCCTCAAAATACGATTCCGCCAATGGAATGGCCCCATATTATTAGAGCGGCGTGCCTGTATCGTCCAAGACGGTAGCTCCGGACTTAGCTTCAGAAGGAACGACCAATATCGTCCTCTCCACTGAAATTTCGGTTCGGGGTGTCCCCTCTTTTCCGTGAAATATAGATAGTTGTCTCCGGGTGGCACTTGGCAAAGCAAGTCATGGTGTTTCCCGCCTGCAAAGTGCCCACGGTCACAAGCATTCGCTTCAGTGTCGAGATCTTTTAGAACCTGACCTGAAGTGACCCATGGAAGTTTCCCGTCGCGGGCTTCCTTGTCGTGAGTGGGCTCGGGCAACTTTATTTGCCCCTCGAGGGACCCAAGAACGAAGCAGCGCTCGCGAATTTGAGGCACACCGAAGTCCGCCGCATTTAAAACGCCCGTCGTCACCTTATAACCTATTGCCTCTGCGCGTCTTATGATCGTCTCTAACGCCTCCGAATGCACTTTATAAGCCAGGCCTTTGACGTTCTCCAGAATGAAGGCGCGAGGTCTGAACCAGTCGAGCATCTTCAAATACCCGTCAACTGTTTCCCAACCATTCGGGTCGTCTAAGGCACGCGGCTTGTCCTTCCGGTAAAATCGACTTTTTGAGAAAGGAGGACATGGTGGGCCACCCGCTATGAGATCGATCTTCTCCGAAATTTTGCCGAGCTTAGCTTGGAAGTCTGCTCGAGATAGCGTGCCGATCCGACCGCAAAGGAACGGCACTTCAGGTGAATTCACTCGCCATGTTTCTTCACAGAGAGGCTCGGAGTCGGAAGCGAGCACCGTCTTAAAGCCCGCCTCATGAAGCCCGACATCCAATCCGCCGCAGCCACTGAAAAGACTAATACTACGCATTCACGCCCTCTTTCACGGCGACTGCGGCAACCACAGCATCGACCATCACTCTTGCTAGCGGTGGTGGCACAGCATTGCCCAACTGCCTAACCCGCTCTCTCCGGCTTCCCGCAAATTCGTAATCTGCAGGAAAACCCTGCAGCGCAGCCATCTCGACAGTGCGCAGTCGGCGATTGTTCCAATGAAATGGCCCAGTCCAAGGGCCTGGCGATGCTGCAATCGTCCATGAAGGGCGGTCGGGGGACAGCTTCAGCAAAAAATTCCAGAAACGAGTTTCAGCTACGAATGTCGGGTTCGGATGGCCCGCCCACTCAGTGTGAGCCTTGTAGTTCGAGCCGGGTGGAACTGTCCTCAGGTGCTCAGCCCAGCGACCCTTAATAATCTCTTCAGGCTCGTGAAATTGCGGCTTATCCAATCCATCAAGAGCCTCCCCAGCTGTGACAGCTGGCTTCAAGCCACTCTCCCCCTTCAGAGTGTGCGTCGCTTCGGGCGCAACGGGAGCTCCGAACTTACTCCCTAATAGAAAAACCCGCTCCCGTGCCTGAGCCACACCGTACTTCGCGGCATTGGCTGTAATCTGGGTGACCTTGTAGCCCGCTGCTTCAGCGGCATTTCGAAACCCCTCGAGCACGGGTCGGTTTCTTGGATGCTTTATGCTCGGGACATTCTCAAAAACGAACCCTTCAGCGTTGCTCTCGTAAATGAGGCGCCAGAACTCTTCGACGAGAGTTCTACGCGCATCTGGGCGAGCTTCGGTCGGAGCGGCAGGGCGCTCCATTTCAACACCTGCAGCACGTGCGCGCCTGTATCGAGATTCCTCTCCGTCCTCGACCCAGTAGGCAGCTTTGGAAAAAGGTTGGCAGGGAGCTCCGCCCACTACGATCAATGGATCTCCGGGCGTAAGGTTTGCGGCAGCCCGAAGCTCCAAACCCGTTAGCTGCGATACGTCTGCCTCAATTACGGCACCGTGGTACTCCGCGTTAGCTCGAAGCGTTTGGCACGCGGTCGAGTCTATCTCAACGCAAGCTCGGACGTCGCATCCAGCTTGCGTGGCACCAACGCTTAAACCGCCCGCTCCCGCAAAAAGATCAATGACTGCAAGACCTCTTCCCGACGTTAGCGTGACTGCTGATGAGGAAATGGCCTCCCGCAATCCGCCGTCGTTCCGATCTATTTCCGGCAACCCCATTTCTTAGCTCCGTCCGCGTAGGTCGAGTGGCAGCTGCGTTTCTTCGATGCCATCAATGAGAAGATCGACCGCGTATCTCACGAGCCACGCGACGCTCACCCGATTGCGCTGCGCCAATTCTTTAAGGGCGGCCTCCTGTGATCGAGTCAGTGATGCGGTGACCCTGACTATCCCCTCATCTGCGATCATCAAAAATGCTCCATATCCCGCAACTGGCGTCACACTGCATCATGCATCAAAATGATGCAAGAACGGAACATTTAGTGATCATGGCTAATTGCCGTGTAGCTGACTACTCAGACGATTGAAGGCGCCTTGGCGCCGCGTCCGCTAACACAGCGCGCCGACCAATAAGCGGACACTCGGATTACGGCCCATTAGCCGTCGAACCTCTCGGTGGAACGAGAGGCCCTATCGAACGGCCGGAATGGGGTGGAAAGCGGACGCCCGTCCAAAATAAAACAGCGTGAACCACAAATGCCCGTGTCTCCACAAATATGTTAATTTGTGTTAAAGGCCCCCGATTGGAAACGAGAACAGAAAGTTCGCCTTTCCCTGTAGGCGTAGCAAAAACGTTTAACAGGAGGGACGAAGTGTTTCCGAAACTTACCGCTTTCAGCTTGCTATCCTTAGCCTGTGCTACGATCGCACTTGCAGAGCCGCCAGCCGGAAAAGGAAAGCCAGACAAGGGAGGCGGCGGCGACGGCTCTCCGTCATCTTTCGACCCAGAAATCCTTTACCAGTACAACGGCCAACTTCGTTTCGCGAACCTCGCCGGCGATCAAGCAGTCCTAGTACACGAGAACGCGAGCTTAAATGGTTTCGACCTGTCAAGCGATGTGTCGAAGCGCATTGTTTATACCGACGGAGATCTTTTTCTGCGGACATGGCAGGTAGCGGACCCCGAGAGTGCTTTTCTCAGCGAGCCGACGCAGGTCACGAGCGGATACCGCGTAGTCGACCCGGATTTCTCTCCCGACGATCGGCGGGTGGTCTTCACTGATGGCGCGCGTGGCATCTTCATGGTCGACCTGGATACATCGGATGTCGTCACGTTTGTGACGCCGATCGAGGCCTTCTACCTTCGTTCGCCGCGCTGGAGCCCAGATGGAACGTCGGTCGTATTTTATGGGGGTTACGAGGGTGACCGAGCACTTTGGCGGCTTGATCTCACCGATTTGTTGGATGTCTCGCAAAGTCAGCGGCCCACGCCAAAAAGGATTGCGACCCAAGGGGTCGACTTCGACGACCAGTTTCTCGATATTTCCCGTCCCAAAGACGGCAGTGACCCGGTCATTGCAATCAGCAGTGTGGGACCGGAAAAACGACTTGCCTTATTGAAGCTCGATGGTTCCCCAGCCCCAGTCGTCCAAACGGTCGAAGGCAAAATCTGGGGCTTCAACTGTGACAATACGGCCGTGATCCATCGCGACCTTTCGGGTAGGAAAGCGGTCATTTCGATCACCCAACTAAGTAACGGCGCTAGAGAGATTTGGCTGCGAGGTGACAAAGCGGGGACCAAGACCGATTGGCTGCCAAAGGCCGATTGCTAAATGTCGATTACAGTTTGGCTACAAATGCTAGCATCGATGATAGAGGTTAGCTGCCCTGATCTTCAGAGATCGGAATGTGCAGTTTCGATTGAGCGTTCCGAAGGCTTAGTCTGGGTTGAAAGAAGAGCTCAGGAGAGCGTTGGACCGGTCCGATACGGTCGCAGAACGGTGCATCCGGCCGGACTGCTGGATGTTGAAGTTGTCGCGGTCCCCTACCGACCCCCTCTCATGTCCGACAAACGCCCACCCCCGCTAAAAGACCTCCGGGGCGACCCGGCCGCGCAGGAGGCGTTCGACCGAGGCGCCGTGCCTGGCGACTTTGTCTCGCCACCAGCAGCCATTCGTTGAGGACACGGGACTTTGAGCGACGATGTTGTTGAAGAACTGCTGAGCTTTGTGTCCGCACTTTGGGTCGTTCGCTGCCTGGTCGCTTTCGGGGTAGTTTGCGGACCTTCAATGCAATCTAATGTTCTCCGTGCTAGCTATTTTGCATCAGCAAAGACCAAATCAATTCATTGCGTGAGGAGGATTTCATGCCCGAGGAGCAGACGCAGGTCGTGAATGGCGACAAATGCAAGGTCAGTGCCGGAGTCCACAAAGGCAAGACAGGACTGGTGGAGGACCTTAATCGCAGCAAGGGGGGTAATCTGACGATTACCGTTCGTCAGGACGATGGCACTCGCTTCAAAACTCTTGCGCGAAGCGTTGAGAAAATCTGAATTGCTTAGGTCCGCAATTGGGTCGTTAGCGGTCGTTGAGGCCACGCTCTGGCCGAACGGCTGATTTTATAGATTGTGATACCAAGAACGGACGGTCTTCTACCGGCCCAAGATCTCCCCCAATCGACAACGGTAACGGCGCTACCCTTGATGGAATTAGCTAGCTCACTGCAATAGCGATTTTCCATTTCCACCACGTCTAGGCACGTTCCGAATCGCAATTGGAACGTCTAGGCACGTTCCGAATCGCAATTGGCCGTGGCGGATGCGTTTTCGCAAATCCTACTCGATTGCTTACCATTTGGTTACTGAACGCAAAAACCCCCGCCACATTGGGCGGGGGAAATGCAAGCTAAGTGCTTGAGAAGAAATGGCGCGCCCGGAAGGATTCGAACCTCCGACCACCTGATTCGTAGTCAGGTACTCTATCCAGCTGAGCTACGGGCGCTGAGTGACGCGGCTGATAGTCAGGGGAGCGGAGCGATGCAACCCCCTCTTTTCGAGAAAATCGCGCCGCGCCCGATTGTCGCGCTCTCGCTCGCAGCCTAAAGCAAGGGCGATGCGCCGCTTCGCCTGCCTCTTCGTCGCCCTTGCCGCGACCGCCTGTTCGACCACGCCGATCGATGCGCCGTCGCTCGAGACGCGCCCGGGCGAATTGCTCGATCCGCGATTGCCGGTCGAGGATCCGAACGCGGTGCAGCGGGCCGTCTCACCCTCGGTGCGCGCGCAGCTGGATGGGCTGCTGGCGACCGCCCAGGACGGCGCGCGCGTGTTCGAGATCATGGCGACAGGGATCGTCCCCAACATCGAGGCGGCGGGCGAACCCGGTAGCGAAAGCTGGACCGCCGCGACAGAGCAACTCTCGCGCCTCGACGCGTCGCGCGAGCCAGTCGCGCGGGCGCTGGCCGATGTCGATGCGCTCGCGACGCGGTCGATCGCGCAGGAAGGCTGGGTCAATCCGTCGGATCGCGACGCCATTGCCCAGACGGCGGAGCGGATTGCGGTGATCGATGCGCGGTTGGCGGCGCAGATCGACCGGCTGACCGGGATCCTCAACCCCTAGAGCGCCACGCGCTCGCGTCGATCAGCCATTGCCGCGCAGGGCCGTATTTGGGGCTGTAGACGGGGTCGGTATAGGCCAGCTCTGGATCCTCGATCATGCCGAGTTTGCGCATCAGCTTCTGGCTCGCGACATTGTCGGTAACGGTGACCGCGCTCACGCGCTCGGCTTCGAAGCGGTCGAAGGCGAGATCGAGACAATGCGCGGCCGCCTCGTAGGCGTAGCCCTGCCCCCATGCGCTCTCGCGGAAGCGCCAGCCGATCTCCATCTCGCCCTGGTTGGGCGCGCCGTCATAGTTGAGCTTCTTGAGGCCGCAGAAGCCGAGCATCTCGCCGTCTTCCTTACGCTCGACGATCCAGAACGTGTGTCCAAAGTCGCATTCGTAGGATTGGAGCCGTTCGCAGTTTTCGCACCATTTTTCGTAGGACTGTTCGCCGCCGAGGTAACGCATGACCGCGGGCGTGTTCATGATGTCATAGAAGCGTTTGCAGTCACCCTCGCCCCAGCTGCGTAGGACCAGCCGGTCAGTTTCGGTCCGGAAGGCCATCGGCGCTTTTCCTGCGGGCGATAAAGTAGAGCGCGGTGCCGACGACCGCAAACCCACCGAGCGTCAGCCACTGGTCGGACGACGTCTGGGTCGCGGCCCAGATGGACAGCGTCAACGCGACGGGTGCAGCGATAAATATCGTCGGATTGAGCGCCGGCAGGCCCGCCTGTGTCCGCAGGCGCGGCAGGGAAGCGATCGAGGCGACGTAGGCCATCAGCCGTGCCAGCGTGCTGACTGCGGCGAGCGCCAGGAAATCGTCCTGCAGCGCGAACAGGATGGCCCCCGCGCCGAAGAACAGGATGCTGTTGGCGGGCGTGCCCCAGCGCGACACTTTTCCGAACCATTCAGGGAGCAGGCCGTCATCGGCCAGCGCAGGCGGCATGCGGCTGGCGGAAGTGTGGCCGGCGGTCAGGTTGGCGAGCACGCTCATGACGATGGTGGCGGCGATGAGCAGTGCCCCGACATTGCCGCCATAGAGCTCGGCCAGCGCGGTCAGCGGCGCCTCGGGTCCGGTGCCCGCGATGGCGCTGTGACTATAGGCCCATTGCAGCCCGAAATAGATCATCGTGACCACCGCGAGCCCCAATAGGAGCGCGCGCGGCATGGCGCGGCGGGGATTGCGCGTCTCGCCCGCCGGGATGGTCGCATTTTCGAACCCGACGAAGGCGTAGAGCGCGGCGAGCGCGATCCCTTCCACCGCACTGAATTGCGGCAGGGTGATCGGTCCGGGTGCCGCGGCCGATGCCAACCCGACCGCCATTAGGACGAGCAAGGGCAACAGCTTGAACAGGGTCATCGCCCCCAGCACGGCGACGACACGCTTGATGCCGACGATGTTGATGATCGTCAGACCGCCAAGCACTACGACGATCAGCACGACCTTGGCCGCGCCCGCACCGACGACCGGCCACAAGGCGGCGGCATAGGCGACCAGCACGAGGACGTTGGCGCCCTGACTGATCAATCGCGCCGCGAAGAAAGTCCAGCCGACGACAAAGCCTGGATAGTCGCCATAGGCATCACCGACATAGCGCTGCGGTCCGCCCGAGCGATCGGTAAGCTTGGTCAATTCGGCAAAGCAGACGACGATCGCCATCACGAGCACGCCGCCAATCAGCAGCAACCATGGCGCGAAGGTGCCGACCGCGGCATGCAGGGCCTCGGGCAGCCCGAAAATGCCCGCGCCGATCAGCCCGTTGACGACGATGAACAGGACGCCGAGCGTCCCCATGTCGCGGCGATATTTTCCCCCCGCGTCGGTCATGCGAGTTTCCTGGCAATCTCGAGCGCGTGATAGGTGAGGATGCCGGTGCAGCCTGCACGTTTGAAGGCGAGCAGCGTTTCCATGATCATCGCGTCGCGTTCCCCTGCCCCGGTCGCGGCAGCGGCCTCGAACATCGCATATTCACCGCTGGTCGAATAGGCGAAGATCGGGGCTTCGAACGCGTCGCGAGCACGGGCGATGATGTCGAGATAGGCAAGACCCGGCTTGACCATCACGAAATCGGCGCCTTCGTCGAGATCCTGCTCGATCTCGCGCAGCGCCTCGGCGCTGTTGCGAAAATCCATCTGGTAGCCGCGCTTGTCGCCTTTCAAGCGGTCGCCCGACCCGACGGCCTCGCGGAAGGGACCGTAGAAGGCCGAAGCGTATTTCGCCGAGTAGGCCATGATCGCGGTGTTGGTATGACCGTTTTCCTCAAGCACCTCGCGGATCGCGCCGATACGGCCGTCCATCATGTCTGAAGGCGCGACGATGTCGGCACCGGCGCGTGCCTGGACGATGGCCTGCTGCGCGAGAATGGCGACCGTGCGGTCATTGTCGACGCTGCCATCGTCGGCGAGGAGGCCGTCATGGCCGTGGCTGGTGTAAGGGTCGAGCGCGACGTCGGCCATGACGCCAATGTCGGGCACGGCGTCCTTGATCGCGGCAATTGCGCGGCAGACGAGGTTGTCGGCGTTGAGCGCTTCCTTGCCATCGTCGCTGCGACGGTCGGCGGGAGTGTTGGGAAACAGCGCGACCAGCTTGATCCCGGCATCATGTGCTTCGCGAGCACGCTCGACCAGCAAGTCGATGCTCCAGCGCGACACGCCGGGCAGCGTGCCGATCGGCTGCTCCTCCTTGTCACCATCGACCACGAAGAGCGGCCATACGAGGTCGCTGGGATGGAGGCGATGCTCGGCGAGCAGGTCGCGCATCCAGGCCGATTGACGTCCACGGCGCAGGCGAAGGGCGGGAAAATGGCTCATGCACGCGCCTTAGCGCGGGTTGGCCAAGGAAAGAAAGTCGCCTTGGCGGGTTCTTCATCCATGAGTGAGGCTTCCCCCAAACAGGCGATCCTGGTCGTCAACGCCATGAGCCGGCGCGGCGAAGAAGCGTTCGAGCAGGCGTGCGAACTGATCGAGGGGGCAGGCATCGAGCTGATCGAGCGCCATGCGGTCGACGATCCGAACGATCTGCGTCCGACGATCGAACAAGCGATCCAAAAGGCGCCGATGGTCATTGTCGGCGGGGGCGACGGGACGATTTCGAGTTTTGCCGGCAGCTTCAAGAACAAGGATACGGTGCTCGCCGTGTTGCCACTCGGGACCGCCAACAGTTTCGCCCGCACGCTCGGCTTTCCGATCGAGCTGGAAGAGGCGGCGCAGGCGATTACGGACGGCAAGGTCGAGAAAATCGATCTCGGTTGCATCGACGGCCACTGGTTCGCCAATGTCGCCGCGCTCGGCCTCTCGCCGCTGATCGCCGAGACGATACCCGACAAACTCAAGAAATATCTGTCGTTTCTCGGCTACATCCTGTGGGCGGCCTATATGGCCTTCCGTTTCCACCCGTTCCGGTTGACCGTCGACATTGACGGCCAGCGCGAGACGCACTGGTCGACCGAGGTGCGGATCGCCAACGGGCGCTTTCACGGCGGGGTCGAGCTGGTCGAGGATGCCGACATTGAGGACGGGCGGATCACGGTGCAGGCGATCACCGGCAAGTCG
The DNA here is from genome assembly GCF_019264355.1 of Sphingomicrobium clamense. NCBI lineage: Bacteria > Pseudomonadati > Pseudomonadota > Alphaproteobacteria > Sphingomonadales > Sphingomicrobiaceae > Sphingomicrobium > Sphingomicrobium clamense. The sequence goes on from NZ_JAHVAH010000001.1 coordinate 1,877,208, forward strand.
CTCTGGCACCTCGCCTGGAGCTGGTTCACGACCGTCTTCCACCTGCGCGCACGCGAGCGGACGTGGCGCGAGTGGGAAGCGCCCGAGCTCAAGCTCGAGACGCAGCCCCCCAAAAAGATCAGCGTGGACGGCGAAATCCGCGCCTCGACCCCGTGCGAGGTCAAGGTCATGCGGCACGCGATCCGCGTCGTCGTGCCCGCCTAAGAGAGCCGCTCCAGCGCGGCGCGGAGGCGGTCGGCCTCTTCCTTGCGCGCGGCATGGTCTGCGCGCGCTTTTTCGACCGCTTCGGGCTTGGCGCGCTCGACGAAATTGGGGTTGCCCAAGCGCCCTTCGAGGCTTTTCACTTCCTGGTCCGCCGCTTCGACCGACTTGGCGAGACGCGCGCGTTCGGCATCGAGGTCGATCGCACCGTCCAAGCTGATCAAAAGTTCCTCTTCGCCAGCATTTACTCGCATGACAGGACCACCGCGCTCACCTGCAGCAGCGTGAACAGAAACGCGGGCCAATCGAACAATCTCGGAATCGAACTTCGAGATACGATCGAGTAGCGGCTCATGATTTCTTGACAGGTTTGCGGTCAATCTTTGGCCGGGCGGGACGTTTAGGTCAGCACGGGCAGAGCGGATATTAGTAATGAGGCTCTGGAGCCAAGCAATCTGCGACTTCGCCTCGGCGTCAACCACTGCCTCAGGCTCGGGCCATTTGGCGGTGATCAGCGGATAGTCGTCGCGCGTACCCGCCCCCATTGCGGCCCACAATTCTTCGGTGACGAAGGGCATGAAGGGGTGGAGCATGACGAGGATCTGGTCGAACGCCCAGGCGGCGACCGCCTTGGTCTCGTCGTCCATCTCGCCCTTGATGAGTTCGAGATACCAGTCGCAGAAGGTGCCCCAGGCGAAATGGTAGATGGCGTCGGCCATGCCGTCGAAGCGCAGTTCGTCGAAGGCTTTCTCCAGCTTGGCGAGCGTTTCCACGACTTCGCCGATGATCCACTTGTTGACGGGCTTGGTTGCGGGCGGCGCTGCGACGGTCTCGGACGCGCCGATACCGTTAGCCTGCAGGAAGCGCGCGGCGTTCCAGATCTTGGTCGCGAAGTTGCGATAGCCCTCGACGCGCTTGTCATCCATCTTGATGTCGCGGCCCTGGCTTTCCATCGCCGCCATGAAGAAGCGCAGCGCGTCCGCGCCATAGCGGTCGATGAGGCCGAGCGGGTCGACGACGTTGCCCTTGGACTTACTCATCTTCGCGCCGTCGGCGGCGCGCACGAGGCCGTGGAGGTAGAGCTTGGGCCACGGGTTTTCGCCCGTCAGCTGGCGCCCCATCATCATCATCCGCGCATCCCAGAAGAACAGGATGTCGAAGCCCGAGACGAGCAGGTCGTTGGGATAATGTTTTTCAAGCAGGTCGGTCTTCTCGGGCCAGCCGAGAGTCGCGAAGGGCCACAAGGCGGAGGAGAACCACGTGTCGAGCACATCTTCGTCGCGCTTGAGCGTGACGCCCTCGCCCGCCTGAGCCTGCGCCTCTTCTTCGGTCATGGCGACGTAGGGCGTGCCGTTCTCGTCATACCAGGCCGGGATGCGGTGGCCCCACCAGAGCTGGCGGCTGACGCACCACGGCTGGATATTCTCCATCCAGTTGAAGAAGGTCTTCTCCCACGTCTTGGGGACGATCTCGACGTCGCCATTCCTGACCGCCTCGATCGGCTTCACCGCGAGCTTTTCGGCGTCGACATACCACTGGTCGGTCAGCCACGGTTCGATCACCACGCCGCCGCGATCGCCGAAGGGCGTCTGGATGGTGCGGGGTTCGGCGTCATGCTCCTCGCCGTCCTTGTCGACGTGCGGGATGAGGTAGCCGTCGGCCTTCATGCGCGCGACGACCGCTTCGCGCGCGCCGTCGACGCCGTCGCGCTTGAAGCGGTGGAGGCCGATAAACTCGTCGGGGATTAACCCGTCGGCGGTCTGGCAGACATTGCCGTCGCCATCGAGCATGTTGAGCATTTCGGCAGGTTTCATGCCTGCCCGCTTGCCGACGTCAAAATCGTTGAAGTCGTGGCCCGGCGTGATCTTCACGCAGCCCGAGCCCAGCTCGGGATCGGCATGTTCGTCGGCAACCACGGGGATCTGGCGACCCGTGATCGGGTGATCGATCATCTTACCGATGACCGAATGGTAGCGTGGATCGTCGGGGTGCACCGCGACCGCCATGTCGGCGAGCATCGTTTCGGGACGCGTGGTCGCGACCTCTAGATAGTCGTGACCCTCGCTGGTCTTCACACCGTCCGCCAAGGGGTATTTGAAGTGCCAGAAGCCGCCCTTGGTCTCGATCGTCTCGACTTCGAGATCGGAGATCGCCGTCTTGAGCTTCACATCCCAGTTCACCAGCCGCTTGTCGCGGTAGATCAGCCCGTCATTGTATAGGTCGACGAACACCTTGAGCACGGCCTCGCTGAAATGCGGGTCCATGGTGAACTGCTCGCGGCTCCAGTCCATCGAGCAGCCGAGACGACGGAGCTGGCGGGTGATCTGGCCCCCGCTTTCTTCCTTCCACTCCCACACCTTCTGCACGAATTCGTCGCGCGAATAGTTGGTGCGCTTATCCTGCTGCGCCTCCAGCTGGCGCTCGACCACCATCTGGGTGGCGATGCCGGCATGGTCGGTGCCCACGACCCACAGCGCATCCTTGCCGCGCAGCCGCTCGTAGCGGATCATGATGTCCTGCAGCGTATTGTCGAGCGCGTGGCCGATATGGAGCGAGCCGGTGACGTTGGGCGGCGGGTTGACGATCGTATAGGGCTCGGCGTCCGGCCGCTCGGGGCGGAACAGGCCGTTTTCTTCCCAATGCTGGTACCATTTGGCCTCGATCGGGCCCGGTTCGAACGTCTTGGCTAGCTCGGTCATAGGGGGAGCGACTAGAGACAGCCGCTCCCACCATCAAGACTATTCCGCCTCTTCAGCGGTCCAGCGATCCATCCACTCGTGCACCTCGTTATGCCAGCGGACCGAGTTGGCGCCATCGAGCACCCAGTGGTTTTCCTCGGGGAAGACCAGCAGCTTGGAGGGGATGTCGCGCTCCTGCAGCGCGGTGAAGGCGCCGAGTCCCTGGCTGTAGGGCACGCGATAATCCTTGAGCCCGAGCACGACGAGCATCGGCGTCTGCCACTTGTCGACATGGTTCACCGGATTCCACTTCTCGTACATGTCGGCGGCCTCGGCATAGCTGCCGCCCATGTCCCAGCGCGGGAACCAGAGCTCTTCCGTCGCATAGTAGAAGCCGCGCATGTCGAAGAGGCCATTATGGTTGATCAGGCAGTCGAACCGGTCGGGCCAGTTCCCCGCGATCCAGTTCATCATGTAGCCGCCATAGGACGCGCCGAGCGCGCAGATGCGGTCGCCGTCCAGCTCGGGATATTCGTCGAGCGCGTAGGCGAGACCCTTCTGCAGGTCCTCGAGCGGCTTTCCGCCCCAGTCCTGGTTGATGCTGTCGGTGAAGTCCTGCCCGTATCCGGTGGAGCCGTGGAAATCGACCGACACGACGGCATAGCGTCCCGCCGAGAGCGCGCGCGGGTTCCAGCGGGTCGACCAGCTATTCCCGAAGCTGCCCTGCGGCCCGCCATGGACCACGAAGGCGATAGGAAGGTCCTCGGTGGCGCCCGACGGCTTGAGGCGGAAGCCCCAGACCGTGTCGCCTTCCGCGCCTTCGAAGCTGAACTTCTCCCACTCGATCGGATCGAGCTGTTTGAGCATTTCGCTGTTGAAGTAGCTTTGCTGCGTCACCGTCCCGCCTTCGGGCGCGTAGAGGAACAGCTCGGTCGGCATGGCGAGATTGTTCATCGAGAAGAGAATGCGGCCGTCATCGAGCGGCACGGCATTTCCGGCATTGCCGTCGCGCGTGAGGCGCTGTCGCGCGCCGGTGGCGACGTCGATGCGGTAGAGCGGGTGCTCCATGACTTCGCCCACCCCGACGATCAGCGAGCTGCCGTCAGGCGTCCAGGCGATCGAACCGACCGACAGGTCCCAGTCCGCGGTCAAGGCACGCGTCTCGCCGGTCGCGAGGTCGCGCAGCATGACGCTCATCTTGTCGCTCTCGTAATTCGGGCGCTCCATCGCCGCATATGCGAGCCACTGGCCGTCGGGCGAGATGGACGGGAGGTTGTCGTGCGCTTCGTTGGCGTCGGTCAGGTTAACCGGCGCCGCGCTGCCGTCGATCGGCGCCGCGTAGAGATCGAGATTGGTCGAAGTGGGCTCGGCCGACCCGCCCTCGCGCTGGGCGAAATAGACGATTCCGTCATTCGACACGGCGACTTCCTCGCTGCCGCCGAAGGGGCGCGAGGGGGTGTTGCCGGTCAGGCCCCGCCCGACGATTGCGCCGTTGCCGGCCATCTGCCCGTCGACGATGCGGAAGCCGTAAAGCTGCGCCTTTTCGCCCGGCGTGACCCACGTGTCCCACTGGCGAACGAAGATTTCGTCATATTCGAGCGCATTGCCGATTTCGTCCGCCGCCTCGACATTGGCGCAGGCGAAGTCTTCGCAGGCGAGATCGCGCGAGGCGAGTAGGACGATGTTCGAAGCATCGGGCGACAGGACGAAGTCGTCGATCGATCCGGCCGACAGGTTGGAGACTTGCGTGGCATCGCCATCACCCTCGACCCAGCGATGGACCTGGTCGTCCCTGACGAACCAGATCGCGCCGTCGCCGCCATAGCGTGCGCCCCCGGCGCCATCGAGCGCGGGCACATGCCGCTGCGTCCCGTCCGCCATCGAATGGATGTAATAGGCCGAACGACGTCCCGACATATCGTCCTTGGCATAGGACACACGAACCAACGCCTTGCTGCCGTCGGGCGAGACGGACGGCGCGCCGATGCGGGCGAATTTCACCAGGTCCTCGGCCGTCATGGGCCGCGCGTCGGCGGATGCGGGAAGGGCCCAGCCGGTGGTGGCGAGGGCGGCGGCGAGCGCGGTCAGCGCGGTGCGAGTCTTCATGGACGCGGAAGCTACGCCTTCCGCAGTGAAGCGCAAGTGTTAGAGCTTGCGACCGGTAATCCGGGAAATTTCGGCGCGGACATGCTCGTCGACGATGCCGGGCAGCCGCTCGTCGAGCCATTGCTTGAGCATCGGGCGCAGCATGTCCCGGACCATGTCCTCGAACGGGTTGGCGGCGGCAGCGGTCGGGTCGGACTTGGTGACTTCGCCCAACTGCTCGAGGCTCGCGCGGGTGTTTTCGGCGACTTCTTCGGCCATCAGGCTGGCGACGGCCGCGGGCTGCGCCGACGGTTGGTGCCCGGTTCCGTCCGCCGGCACTTCGGCCATGCTCTCGTCGAGTTCGAGGATCTCGTTCTCGTCGTGGGACTCGTTGTCGGGACTGTCGGAGTCGCGAAACTCCTTCTCTTCCGCGATCACCTTTTTGATCGAGGCGAGAATATCTTCCATCGATGGTTCCTGCGCTGCGGCCATGGGCGCACCTATTGCTGAAAATCCGCCGTGTGTCACGCCTCAGCGCGTGGGCGTGGCCACAGGTTCCGGGTCGGGGTCGCCCGCCCAGTCCATGATGTCGCCCGCCACGCGGCGATAATTGCCGAGCGGATCGTAGAGCGCAGTGCCCTCGAGATTGAGGTCCTCGGCCTCGGCCTGACCCATCACGTCGAGCAGGCGGAAACCCGCGACATAGGCGTCGCGTTCGGCCGTCGCGAGGCTGACCTGGCTGTTGAGCAGCTCCTGCTCGGCGTTCAAGACATCGAGCACGTCGCGCGAGCCGATCGACTGTTCGAGACGCGCGCCTTCCTGCGCCAGCTCATTGGCCTCGACCGCGACCTGGTTGGCGGCGATGGCGCGCTGGGCGGCTTCGTAGGTGGCGAAGGCCGAGCGGGCATCGGCGATGACCGCGCGCTCGACCGCGACGCGGCGTTCGAGCAACTGCGATTCGAAGGCTTGTGCCTGCCGGATACGCGCGCTGGGAGCGCCGCCCTGATAGATCGGGATACGCGAGCTGACCCCGACCGAGGTCGACGTTCCCGAGTTGGGGATGGCCGACGGGTTGCTCCCAAGCGCGTTGAGATAGGTGCCGCTGCCAACCGCCGACAGCGTCGGCAGGCGCGCGCCCTTGGCAGCCTTGGTGTCGAAGCGCGCCGCAGCCGCATTGGCGACGATCGCCTCGAAGTCGGCATTATAGGCAAGCGCGATATCCACCGCCTCTTCCGCCGTTTGCGGCAGCGGCGGCAGCGGGGGCGGGGGCGCAAGATCGCCCGGAAAGACGCCGATCACTTCGCGAAATGTCTCGATGGCCGAGGCAAGACGCCCTTCGGCAGACGCAAGATTGGCCTGCGCGAGCTGGAGCCGCGCTTGGGACTGCGCGACGTCGGTGCGAGTGACGTCGCCGATTTCGAACCGGTCGCTGGTCGCCTGCAGGTTGGTGTCGAGCACGCGGACCTGGTTCTGGTTGAGTTCGACAATGTCACGGTTGAGGCGCACGTCCATGTAGGCCGCAACCGCCTGTACGAAAATGTCGCCTTCGACCGCGCGCAGAGTGGCTCGGCCCGCGGCGACACGCGCCTTGGCGGCGCGGATGCCGTTCTTGACCTGCCCGCCGCGAAATAGCGGCAGCGAGAGGTCGACCCCAACGCTGAGATCGGGACCCTTGGGCTGGGTCGATTCGAGGATACCCGAGCGCGTGAGATCGCGATTGATGCCGGCAACCGCCGACAGGCTGGGCCGCGCGCCCGAACGAGCCAAAGCGACGCCAGCATCGTCACCGCGCAGCGCGGCGCGCTCCCCGGTCAGCGTCGGATTGGTCTCATAGGTCAGCGACAGCGCCTCGGAGAGCGTGTCGACATCCTGCGCCGCCGCGGGCGTGACCATGGCACCTGCCAGAAGCAGCAGGGTCAAACGGACGGGCTTGGACATCGGATACTCCCCCTCCCCGGGGCATGGTGACTAGAAAGCGAAGGCCTCGACCTTGGCGAATTGCGGCAGGACGGGCAATTGCGCATCGGCGAACGGATGAAGCGCCAGACGATCGTCCACCTTCACCCCGCGCGCGAGGCGCGTGACGCCACCGTCGAAAATGCCGGTGACGAGCTGGCCGCCATCGACCAGCTGCTTGCGATAGGCGGCGGGCAATTCCTCGACCGCGCCGACGATCAGGATCAGATCGTAAGGTCCGCCCTTGGCGTGACCCTTGTCGAGCTTGCCCTTGGCGGCCTTGGACGGTTTGGGACCGATCGGCGCTTCGTCGTCGAGCGCGACCGTCTCGAGACCCATCTCGTCGAGCAGCGCGGCGGCATAGTTGCTCCCGGGCCCCACCACGAGCGCCTTGTCTCCGGGCGACAGGGTCGCTTCGGTGAGCATCATTCCCAGCGCGGCAGGCGCAATCAGCGCGCGTCCTTCGCCCAGCGGGACCGAGCGGTCGCGATAGGCGACGCCGGCGCGCTCCTCGGGCACATAGTCTTCGCGCGGGACCGCGGCAAAGGCCGCGAGCACGGCCGGATCGTTGACGCCCTGGGGGCGAAGCTGGCTGTCGATCATGATGCGGCGCAAATTCTCGCTGTCGGCGATCATCGGTGGGTTCGTCCTTTTTCGTCTTGCTGTATCATACCGATAATACAGTGGCTGTTCAAGCACCCTCTACTGCGCATATCCGCCAACGCCAACCCGCCTTGTTCAGTTGCGCGTTGACAAGCCCACACCATATTGTCCAAAGCGCAGCCCGCACCACGAGAGGTCCGGTGGCGGAGTGGTGACGCAGCGGACTGCAAATCCGTGTACGCCGGTTCGATTCCGGCCCGGACCTCCAACTTCTCGAAACTGGCGGAAAAGTCAGGCGGCGCGGATGGCGCTGCCGCTGTCGCCTGCCACGACGACGCGGTCGCGGCCGCCCCGCTTCGCGTCATACAGCGCCAGGTCGGCGCGGCGCAGCGCGGCGTGAATGGGTTCCTTTTCGCGCCAGCGCGTGAGGCCGATCGAGGTCGTGGTTTCGACGAACTGCTCGCCGCCATCGATGCTGAGCGCTGCGATGCGTTCGCGTATTTCCTCGGCGCAAGATTGCGCTTCGTCCATGCTCTGCGCGGTGTGCAGGAGCACGAATTCCTCCCCGCCCAGCCTCGCGGCGACACCATGGTCCTGGACATGCTCGACATTGGCGAGGATTGCACCGACGCGGCGCAGATATTCGTCGCCGACAAAATGGCCGTGCGCGTCGTTCACCGCCTTGAAGTGATCGAGGTCGATGATCATCGCGTACCAGTCGCGCCCCCGGTCGCGACGGACTGCGATGGCATGGGCCTCTTCTTCAAAGGCGCGGCGATTGCGCACGCCCGTCAGCTGGTCGAAGCGGGCGAGCTTGTCGGCACGGTCGAGCGCTTCGCCAAGCTCGAGATTGAGCGTGCCGAGCGTGTCCGCCATCTGCCGGTTTTCGGCATCGAGGCGAATGGTGCGGCGCGTGTCACGCGATAGGCGAAGCGCGAATCCGGAAATGATGACGAGGAGACCGACCAGCGTCACCGCGAACGGCAGCACTTGGTCGAGATTCGCAAGGAGGTGCGCACCGCACACCACCGTAAAGCCGCCCACGAACGACCACATGGCGCGGGTCACCGGGCTGACCACCATCGTCACGATGGTCAGGCCAACCAGTACCAGCGCGACGAGCGAAAGCGCCTCGATACTGGCCAGTGCCGAAACGGGGATGACGATGATGATCGACGCCCAACTGGCACCCCCGAAAAACAGGCTGACGCACATGCGATTGATGCCCGGCAGGAGCGGGCGGCCATTAGCGACGTCGCGTTCGAGCAATTTGCCCATCAGTCCGGTCATCCCGACCGTGACCAGCCGCAACACGAGCGCGACCATCAGGAGCTTCCAGAAGGGCGCGAAGAGAGCGACAAGCGCGATGAGGAAGGCCCCGGCCGCGTTGGCGAGCGCACCCGCATTGGCACGCCGAACCATCAACGCAATGAAGTCGCGTTCCTCGGGCGTGTCGAAACTGGCGAAGGCGGGTACGATACTCATTGCGTCGCACCTAGCAGGCAAAACATAAGACGCGCTTAATGCTATTAGTCGAAAAGGCCGCACAGGCGATTGCCCGATGACGCGTTTGTCGCTAGGCGGCGCGGCCATGACGATCAAGACCCGATGGCTGTTGCCGTTTGCCGCCCTCGCGCTCGCTGCCTGCGATGCGCAGACCACCACCGCCGATCCCGTCGTCAGCGACGCCTGGGCCCGCGAGACGCTGGAAGGCCAACCGATGGGTGCGGCCTACTTCACCATCACCAACGAGGGTAGCGACCCGATCAAGCTGGTTGGCGTGTCGAGCGACGCATCGAACGGCGCGAGCCTCCACAGTTCGGTGATCGAGAATGGCGTTGCCAGCATGCGGGCCATCGAGGGCGGACTGGTGATCGATGCAGGCGAGAGCGCGACGCTCGAACCCGGCGGCGACCATGTCATGTTCGAAGGACTGACCGGCCCGCTCGCCGAAGGCAGCACGGTACCGTTGACCCTTCGCTTCGAGGACGGGAGCGAGATGACCGTCGACGTTGCGGTTGTGGGAGCGGGCGAACGATGACCCGGCTGCAGATGATCCTGTGGGGGGTCCTCGGACTGGTCACGGCGGGCATGGCGGCGTTCATCGTCTTCGCTCCCGAGCCCGAACCCCGGATCGTCTCGCGTCCCGCCGAAAATGTGCAGGCATCGATCGGCGGACCTTTCACGCTCACCGATGCCGATGGTGAGACCTTCTCGAGCCTGTCGCTGGCGGGACGACCGCATGCGGTCTTTTTCGGCTTCACCAATTGCCCCGACGTCTGTCCGACGACGCTGGCGCGTCTCGTCCGGCTACGCGAGGAACTGGGCACCGATGCGTTCGACATCGTCTTCATCACCGTCGACCCCGAGCGCGACGGCCCCGATGAGGTCGGTAAATATGCCGCATTGTTCGACACGCCGATCATCGGCCTGACCGGCTCTCCCGAGCAGATTGACAAGGTCAAGGAACAGTATGGCGTCTATAGCGAGAAGTCGGGCGATGATCCGGCGGCCTATAATGTCGATCACACCGCGACCGTGTTCCTGATGGATGGCGAAGGCAATTTCGTGTCGACCATCGCGCAGGAAGAGGCTCGCGAGCCCGCGCTGGCCAAGCTGCGCCGGATCGCCGCCTAGACTTCGATTTTGGCGAGCAACCGTTCGAGCGCGGCGAGGCTTTCGGGCTCGTCGAGGCTCGGCGCGTGCCCGACGTCGGGGATGGTGACGAGCTCCGAATTGGCAAGCTCGCGCTCCATGCGCTTTGCCGTCGCCTCGTCGAACAAATCGCTGGTGCCCCCGCGCAGGATCGTCACCGGCTTGTCCTTGAGATTCTCGAGCAGGTGCCAGGCTGACACGGGCGGCTCGCCCTGCGCCTTCACGAAGTTGTCGCGGATCGCCATGTCGTAGGCGAGGCCGATGCGACCGTCCGCTTCCTCGCGCATGACGCGGCGCGCGAACCGTTCCCAGTCGCCCAGGTCCCAGGCAGGATAGATGGGCTTCATCCGCTCGGCGAACCCGGCGGCAGCGGCGGCCCAGTCGTCGAAATAGACGGGCACGCCGACATACTGACCGATCCGCGCGATCCCCTCGTCGACGATCTCGGGTCCGATGTCGTTGATCAAGGCGCCCGCGATGCGTTCGTCGTCGCTGTCGGCAAGCAGCATCGTGACGATGCCGCCCAGTGACGTCCCCACGAACACCGCATCGGCAATGCCGAGCTCGTCGAGAAATTTGAGCACGTCGCCGGCGTAGGTCTTGGGCACGTAATTGGCACTGTCGGGATCGTTAGCGCTCAGCCCTCGTCCGCGAAAACTCATCGCCAGCACGCGCCACTCGCCCCCGAACCGATCGCCGACCGGTTCGAAATCGCGCGCATTGCGGGTCAGGCCCGGCAGGCACAGGATGGGCGGCCTGTCGCGCGGTCCGTCATAATCGCGATAATGAAGCTTGAGACCGTTGGTGCTGTTGAAGAAACGGTCCTTGAAACGCGCCATTCACTCTTTCCCTGAAGCTGGACGCCACCTATCGCTGGTGCATGGCCAAAAGCCAACCCTATCGTCCCGATCCCAAAATCCTCGAGCTCGGGGACCGCTTCTTCGATCCCGTCGAGGCGGCCGACTTCCCGAGGACCGAGGAGCGCTTCTTCAATGCGCGCTGGGCAGAGAAGATCGGTCTCGGCGATCTGGATGCCAAGGCACGCGAGGCGCATTTCGGACGCTTCGAGCCGCTACCCGACAATCTGCAGCAGCCGCTCGCGCTGCGCTATCACGGGCACCAATTTCGGCACTACAACCCCGAGCTGGGCGACGGGCGCGGCTTCCTGTTCGCGCAGATTCGCGACGGCCACGACCGCTTGCTCGACCTGGGCACCAAGGGTTCGGGGCAAACGCCGTGGAGCCGACGCGGCGACGGGCGGCTGACGCTCAAGGGCGGGGTGCGCGAGATTTTGGCGACCGAAATGCTCGAGGCGCTGGGCGTCAACACGTCGAAAAGCTTCGCGCTCTACGAAACGGGCGAGGAATTGTGGCGCGGAGACGAGCCCTCCCCTACCCGCTCGAGCGTGCTGACGCGGCTTGGCCACGGCCATATCCGTATCGGCACCTTCCAGCGTCTCGCCTATCACAACGACAATGACGGCATCGCGGCACTGACCGACTATTGCCTGCGCCATCTTTACGGCGAGGCACCGACGGGAGACACGGCGGAGCATGCGGCGCGCTTGTTCGAGCTGGTCGTGGCGGCGACCGCGAAACTCGCTGCGTCCTACATGGCCGCAGGGTTCGTGCACGGCGTGCTCAACAGCGACAATATCGCGATCACCGCGGAAAGCTTCGACTACGGCCCATGGCGGTTCACGCCGATGTGGGATCCGGCCTTTACGGCCGCCTATTTCGACGAAGCCGGCCTTTACGCCTTTGCGCGCCAGCCCGAGGCGATCCAGTGGGACGTCGCGCAATTGGGCGGCGTCTTCTCGCTCGTCTGCCCGGCGGAGCGGTTGCAGCCCGCGCTCGAGGATTGGGGCCCGCAATTCGACCGCGCCGTTTCTCGCGCTTTGCTCGCCCGGCTTGGTGTCGGCGAGAGCGACGAAGATGCCGACCTGGCGCGGCTGCTGGTGGCTGCGCTGGCGACACAGGATGCGACGATCAATCGCGTTTTCTTCGACTGGCAAGGCGGGGTCGACCCGGGGGCCGACGCCTACCCTGCCCCGGCCTTCCGTGCGCTGGCCGAACGGCTGGATGGGCGCGGTGGCAAACGGCCAAACCACGAATATTGGTCCGATCCGGACCCGGTCGCTATGCCGATCGAGACGGTCGAGGCGCTGTGGGCGCATATCGACGAACGCGACGACTGGGCGCCGCTGCAACGGATGATCGCGAATATCCGGCGGATGGGGGAAGCGATGGCGCTTCGCGCTTGACCGCGGCGCGCGCATCTGGAACCTCGCGCGCCATGGCCGAAACGATGACGTCGCACGAACCCGCAACGGGCAAGAAACTCTGGAGCGGGAGCGCAGGCGACCCCGCCGCCGAGATCGCCAAGGCACGCGAGGCCTTTCCCGACTGGGCCGATCACAGCTTCACCTTCCGCGCCGAGACGATGCGCCGCGTCGCCAATGTCGTGCGCGCGAAGGAAAAGGAGTTCGCCGACCTGATCGCGCGCGAGACGGGCAAGCCGCTGTGGGAAGCGCAGCAGGAAGTCGGGATCGTCATCGGCAAGGTCGATATCTCGATCGACGCCTATTCCAACCGCACCGGTTCGACCACGTTCGAGGGCGCGCTCGGCTCGAAAGTCGCGGTGCGCCATCGCCCGCACGGCGTGTTGGGCGTGCTCGGGCCCTATAATTTCCCGGCCCACCTGCCCAATGGGCATATCGTCCCTGCGCTGCTGGCGGGGAACACGGTCGTCTTCAAACCGTCCGAAAAAACCCCGGCAAGCGGCGAATTCCTCGTCCAGTGCTTTCACGAGGGCGGCGTCCCCGAAAATGCGTTGCGCCTCGTCCAGGGCGGTATCGAGGTCGGCAAGGCGCTGGCGGGAGACGACGGGCTTGACGGCCTGCTCTTCACCGGCTCGGCGGGCGCGGGCAAGGCGCTCGCCAAGCAATATGCCGACACGCCGCACAAGATCCTCGCGATCGAGGCAGGCGGGAACAACCCGCTGGTCGCGTGGGACATGAAGGACATTCATGCCGCCGCCGCGATCATCACCCAATCGGCCTTCCTGTCGGCGGGGCAGCGCTGCACCTGCGCACGCCGCCTGATCGTGCCCGAAGAAGGCCATGAGGAAACGCTCGACGAAGTGCTGAAGCTGGTCGACCGGATCATCGTCGACCATCCCCACGCAGACCCCGCGCCCTTCATGGGGCCGGTGATCGACAATGCGGCGGCAGACAATGTGCAGGAGCAGTTCGTCGAGCTGATGATGAAGGGCGGCGTGCCGATCAAGAAGCTGCACCGCCCTGACGAGGAAAAGCCTTTCCTGACGCCCGCGATCATCGACGTCACCAACGTCAAGAACCGCCCCGACGTCGAGATTTTCGGCCCCGTGCTGCAGCTCGTCCGCGTGCGCAATTTCGAGGAAGCGATCGCGGAAGCGAACAAGACGCGCTTCGGGCTCGCCGCCAGCGTGCTGACGCGCTCACCCGAGCTCTACAAACAGTTCTGGCGCGGCGTGCGCGCGGGCGTCGTCAACTGGAACAAGCCGACCAACGGCGCTCCCTCGACTGCGCCCTTCGGTGGCGTCGGCATCTCGGGCAACCATCGCCCGAGCGCCTACTACGCTGCTGATTATTGCGCCTGGCCGGTGACCAGCGTCGAGGCGGAGCTGTGCCGTGCGAGCATCGGGACGGGCCTCAAGGACCCGGCGACCGAAAAGACCCGCTAACCGCGCGGTTCGGCGTAGTAACTCTCGTCGACGACGTCGGTGAAGCGGGTGACCGTGCGGTCGAACTTCATCATCACCTTGCCGGTCGAACCGTGGCGCTGCTTGGCGACGATCAGCTCGGCGAGGCCATAGAGACGGTTCATCTCTTCCTGCCACTCGACGAATTCGGGATGGTCGTCCTCGGGCTTGCGCATTTCGAGATAATAGTCGCCGCGATAGACGAACCAGACCATGTCGGCGTCCTGCTCGATCGAGCCCGATTCACGAAGGTCGGAAAGCTGCGGACGCTTGTCCTCGCGCTGCTCGACCGCACGGCTGAGCTGCGAAAGCGCGATAACGGGGCAATCCAGCTCCTTGGCGAGCTGCTTGAGGCCACGGCTGATCTCGGAGATTTCCTGAACGCGGTTGCTCTCGCTCGAGCGACCGGTGCCCGAGAGCAGCTGGAGATAGTCGACCACGACCATACCGATGCCCTTCTGCCGCTTGAGGCGGCGAGCACGGGTGCGCAGCGCGGCGATCGAAAGACCGGCGGTATCGTCGATATAAAGCGGCAGGTTTGAGAGTTCGGCCGAAGCGCGCGCGAGGTTCTGGAACTCGTCGCGGCCGATCTTGCCCATGCGCAGCTTTTCCGAGCTGATCCCGCTCTCGGCGGCGAGCACACGCGTGGCGAGCTGGTCGGCGGACATTTCAAGGCTGAAGAAGGCGACCGGCGCGCCGGCGGCCTTTTCGGGCGGGATGCCGTCCTGCTGGTCGCGCACGAAACGCTGGGCGCAGGAAAAGGCGATGTTCATCGCGAGCGATGACTTGCCCATACCCGGACGTCCGGCGAGGATGACGAGGTCGGAGCGCTGGAGGCCACCGGTCTTGCCATTGATGCCCTCGATCCCCGAGGTGAGCCCTGACAGTTTGCCGCCGAAATTGAGTGCCTTTTCGGCCATTTCGAGCGCCAGCTTGGTGGCTTCGGAAAAGCTCTTCGCCTTGCCTTCCGCGCCGCCTTCCTCTGCCACTCGGTAGAGTTCGGTCTCGGCACGTTCGATCTGGTCGAGCGGGGCGACGTCCTCCGACGTGTCCATCGCGCCTTCGACCAGTTCGCGCCCGACGCCGACGAGCGAGCGGAGCAGCGCGAGATCGTAGACCTGCGCGGCGAAATCTTTCGCGCCGATCACGCTCGCACCCGATCCGGTGAGCTTGGCGAGATAGGCCGGCCCGCCCACTTCCTTCATCGGTTCGTCCGCCTCGAACAGCGGCTTGAGGGTCACCGGGTTGGCGACCATGTTCTTGTCGGTGAGCTTGAGGATCTGGTCGTAGATGCGCCCGTGGAGCGGCTCGTAAAAATGATGGGCGCGCAGCTTCATCTGCACGTCCTCGACGAGCCTGTTGTCGATCATCAGCGCGCCAAGCAGCGCAGCCTCCGCCTCGACATTGTGCGGCAATTTCTGTTCGGCGTTCGAGCCCCCGCTCTCGCCAATCTGGATCACTTCGGCCATGGGATCATGCCTTATAGCAAAAAGTCCCGCGCGGGGGCGTCCAAAAATTTTTTCCGTGGAATGCGTGTGGATAACTCGCACGATTGCGTGGATGGATTTTTGCCGCCACACAAAGGCGCATGAGCATTCTATCCGATAAGTGGATTCGCCAGAAGAGCCAGGACGACGGCATGATCGAGCCGTTCGTCGAGGCGCAGCGGCGCGAGGGCAATATCAGCTTTGGGCTTTCGAGCTACGGTTACGACGCGCGGGTCGCGGACGAATTCAAGATCTTCACCAATGTCGACTCAAGCGTCGTCGATCCCAAGAGCTTCGACCCCAAGAATTTCGTCGACCGGCAGACCGACGTCTGCATCATTCCGCCCAACAGCTTCGCGCTGGCGCGGACGGTCGAATATTTCCGCATCCCCGAGGACGTGCTGGTCATCTGCCTCGGAAAGTCGACCTATGCGCGGTGCGGCATCATCGTGAACGTCACCCCGCTCGAGCCGGGCTGGGAGGGGCATGTTACGCTGGAATTTTCCAACACGACGCCGCTCCCCGCCAAGATCTATGCCAATGAAGGCGCGTGCCAGTTTCTGTTCCTCAAGGGGAACGAGCGGTGCGAGACGAGCTACAAGGACCGCGCCGGCAAATATATGGGTCAGCGCGGGGTCACGCTGCCCAAGCTTTAGGTCGCGGCGCCGCGGGGCGGATAATCCTTGTCGCGCACGAAATCGAGCGCACCCATCAGCGTTTCCCAATCGGGCCGTGTGAACGGCATGGTCTGCCACACGCCGGCGTAAAGCGTCTGGTCGGGATGGACGAGCAACAGGCCGGGCTCGCAGAAGCGGTCGGGCTCTTTCGATCCTTCGCGCTTGGTCGAGATGTAGCAACCAAGGCTCCGCGCCAGCTCTTCGCTCATGCCATAGGCGAGCGGGACGTTGTCGATGTTCCAATCCTTTTGCGAGAGCCGGGCGCGCGCTTCTTCGTCCATGCTCATCGCGGTCACATTGATCCCGCGCTCCGCATATTGGTCGACCAGCCCGTCCAGCTGCTCGAGCCATTTCTTGCACAGCGGGCAGTGCACCCCGCGATAGATGGCGAGGATCGAGAGGAAGTCGGGATTGTCGCCCGCCAGGCTGAACCGGCCATCGGGAAGCATCGGCAGGTCGACGTCGGGGACGGGTTGCGTAGGGATCAGTTGGGACATGCGTGGCTCCTTCGGGAGGCCAACGCGAAAGCGCGCAATCCTATCCCTCGATACAGGGAATCCGTGTCGCCTTGAGCATGATCGGGGGCAGCGGATTGCCCTCCGCATCGAGCGCATGATGGACGCGCATCCATTGATCCGGACCCAGCCGCTTGAAGGTCGCCTCGAAGCCTTTTCGCTCGGGATGAACCTGCGTCATCACCGGCTCGCCCTTGTCGTTGATCGTGGCGACGAGGTGCTGCGCCGAGAAGGACGGCTGCGCGAGCCAGACCATTTCCCAGACTCCATCGTCGCGCTTCATGCGCACATTGACGCCCGAACCTTTCTGCTCCTCGAAACCGGGATCGACATTGAACCATTCGTCGATGACCGCGGTGCCGCCCAGTCCGTAGCGGCCATTCCAGCGCGAGGGCGGGGTATTGGGACGCGGCGGCGACCATTGGGTACCCAGCCACATATGGCCGGTGACCCAGAAATCGCCGATCAGGAAATCGAAATCTCTGAGCCGCTCGCGCTGCTCGGGGGTCGCCTCGCCGGTTTCGCAGGCCGCGGGCGCGATGCCTTCGGGTGGTAGCGGGACGCTAAAAAGAAGAAAGGCCAGGCCGGTCATGTCGATGCTCCCTCTGTTCGGGACCAGTCGACAGGCCGGCCTGGCCCTTGGCTATACGTCTTCTACGAAGCGTCAGGTCTCGTCGACGACCTCGGCGCCCGGGCCGTTCTTCAGGATCGAGTCGATCGCGTTCTTCGCGCTGCTCTTGGAGCTATAGCCCTCGGTCCAGAAGATCTTCTCGCTGTTATAGTTGAAGGACACGCGGAACTCGCCCTTCTTGTCTTTGGTGATGTGGAACCGATGCGGCAATGGAGCCTCCCTGCGTTTCGTGGAGCGAGGAGACTGTCAGCCAGCCGACAAAGCGTCAACCGGCATGTTCGCTGCCACCACGCACCATCTGCTCGATGTGACTGGCGAAAGCTTTTGCAAAGCGGGAGACCTCCTTGCGCAACCCGTTGTCATGGATGGTGCCGTCGAGGTCGATCTTGTCGTCGCTGATGCCGCCATAATAGGCCTCGGGCTGTCCCATGTCGGGCATGTCGAGCGTTTTGAAGCAGGGCAGGATGGCGAGGCTGCCGCCCAGCGCGCCGGTCGACCCGGGCGTGGTCGAGAAGACCGCGCAGGGCTTGCCGATCAGCACGCCCTTTCCATAGGGGCGCGAGCCGACGTCGATGGCATTTTTGAGCGCGCCGGTGATCGAGCGGTTCCATTCGGGGCTGGCGAACAGGACGGCATCCTTTCCCTCGATGGCGTCGCGATAGGTTTGCCACGCCTCCGGCCGGTCGTCATTGTCGATGTCCGGATTGTAGAGCGGGAGATCGGCGATCGCGACTTCCTCGATCTCGAGGCGGTCGGACACCATGTCGGCGATCGCCTTGCCAATGCGGCGATGGAAGCTGGCTTCGCGGATCGACCCGCAGATGAAGGCGACGGTGGGCTTGGTCATGAAATTCTCCGTTGGTTTCCCGACCAACGGGCGCGGACCGCACGGGTTGCGTCAGCGCCCCCTGCCCTTTGGTCCAGCCTTGCTCGACTTGCCGCGACGCCCCCCGCCGTCGCGGTGGCGTTTGCGCGCCCCGGTGCGGCGTTCCTGGCCATCGCGCCGTCCACCGCCACCCTCGCGGGACCCGGTGCGGCGATCCTGGCTGTCACCGCCATAGCTGCCCTCGGGAAGTTCGAAGCGCAGCGCGCCCGAAACCGGATCGGCCTCGACCAGCTTGAGCTCGAGCCGCTGGCCGCCGCGATATTCGTCACCGCTATCCTCGCCGATCAGCGACTGGCGTTTCTCGTCATAGCGGAAATATTCGCGGCCCAACGTCTTGGCGAGGACGAGCCCGTCGCCGCCCAACCCGTCAACCGTGGCGAAGAAGCCGAAGGGCTGCACGCCCGTGATGCGCGCCTTCACCAGCTGGCCGACCTGGTCGGCAAGATAGGCGGCGACATAGCGGTCGACTGTCTCGCGCTCCGCCTCCATCGCACGGCGTTCGAGGCCTGAGATGATTTCGCCAATCTTGCCGAGATCGTCCGCCTGCCCTTTCTCCAGCCCGCCGGGGCCAAGATCGTATTTCGACACGAGCGAGCGATGGACGATGAGGTCGGCGTATCGGCGGATGGGCGAGGTGAAATGGGCGTAGCTCCCCAGCGCGAGGCCGAAATGGCCGAGCGGTTCGGGGCCGTAGCGCGCCTGCATCTGGCTGCGCAGGATCTGCTCGGTAATCTCGATCCGGTTGTCGTGGTCGGGGCCGAGCCGTTCGAGGATGCGGTTGAACGTCTTGGGCTGGATGACCTGTCCGAGCGCAAAGTCGATATCGAACGTCTTGAGATAATCCTTGAGCGTGACGAGCTTTTCGCGATCGGGCACCTCGTGGATACGGTACATGACCGGCGCCTTCTTCTTCTCCAGCGCCTTGGCGGCCGCGACGTTGGCGGCGATCATGAAATCCTCGACCAGCCGGTGCGCATCGAGCCGTTCGCGCGGCGCCACCGACATGATGCGGCCCTTCTCGTCCAGCTGGACCCGGCGTTCGGGCAGGTCGAGGTCGAGCGGCTCACGCGCATTGCGCGCCTCGAACATGACCTTCCAGCAATCCCAGAGCGGCTTGAGCGAATGTTTGACGATCTCGGGGTCGACGCGCCCTTCCTCGCCATCGATCGCGGCCTGTGCGTCTTCATAAGCGATATTGGCGGCGATGCGGACTTTCGCGCGGGTAAAGCGGAAATCCTTCATGTTGCCGCCGCTGTCGAAGCGGATGTGCGCGACCATCGCGGCGCGGTCGGCGCCCTCCTTTAGCGAGCAGATTCCGGCCGACAATTCCTCGGGCAGCATCGGCACGACCTGGTCGGGGAAGTAGACGCTGTTGCCGCGCTTCAAGGCTTCCTTGTCGAGCTCGCTATTGGGGCGGACATAGTAGCTGACGTCGGCGATCGCGACGATCGCCTTGTAGCCGCCCGGATTGTCCTTGGCGTCGTCATGCGCGGCCCAGATCGCATCGTCATGATCGCGTGCATCCTCGGGGTCGATCGCGACGATCGGCACGTCGCGCAAATCCTCGCGAAAGTCGCCGAGGTCCAACTTGGCCACCTTCTCGGCTTCGCGCAGCACGCTTTCGGGAAACTTGTCGCGGATACCGTGCTTGTGGATCGCGATCATGGAGAAGGACTTGGGCGCGAACGGATCGCCGAGCACCGCGTCCACCTTGGCAGTATTCTGCCGCCCGCCACTCTTGGTCGGCTCGGCGAGCACGAGATCGCCAACTTCTGCTTCGCCCAGATCGGTAAGCAAGAAAGTGGTGCGCACTTTCTTGTCGATCGGCGCGAGAAAGTGGCGGCTGCCTTCCTTGCGCACGACGCCCATCAGCATCTCGGCCGAGCGGGCGAGCTTCTTCATGACGTGCGCGACATGGCCCTGCCCGCGCTCCTCGGTGCGCGAGAGGATGCGGTCGTTGACCGCAAGCGCGGAACGCCTCCCTTTCTCGATCACGCGGATCTTGGGCGCAGGGGTTTCGGCGTGCCAGTTTTCGGGGGTCGCCCAGACTTCGCCATCCTCGGTCGAGACGACCCGCAACACGGTCACGCGCGGCACGCCGCCCATCTTGTGGAAGGCGCGGCCCGGGCTGCTGTCGATCAGCCCTTCGTCGGCCATGTCCTTGAGCAAGCGCTTGAGCGCGATCTTGTCATTTCCTTTGAGCCCGAACGCACGCGCAATCTCGCGCTTGCCCGCCGGCTGGTCGGAGGACTCGATAAATTCGAGGATCTGCTTCTGGGTCGGAAGCCCCTGAGGCTTCTGCTTCGGTTTCTTGGCCATGATGTGCCATCGCATGAGGCGCGGAAAAGTGCCATCTGGCGTTTCCGGGTGCGGGTCGCTAGTCAGCGGGCGAACCGAATTCAGGAGTCGATTTCATGCGCAGCATCCAGCATTACATCAACGGCAAGAGCGTGAGCGGGGGCGACCGTAGCGGCGTCGTCTTCAACCCGTCCGAAGGCAAGCAGCAGGCGGAGGTCGCGCTGGGCGGCGCGGATGTCCTGCAGCAGGCGGTCGACGCCGCCAATGCGGCGCAGCCCGCATGGGCCGCGACCAACCCGCAGCGCCGCGCGCGCGTCATGTTCCGCTACAAGGAGCTGGTCGAGCAGCATATGGACGAGCTCGCCGAACTGCTGTCCAGCGAGCATGGCAAGGTCATTGCCGACGCCAAGGGCGACGTGCAGCGCGGGCTCGAAGTGATCGAATTCTGCTGCGGCATCCCTCACGCGCAGAAAGGTGAATATACCCAGGGCGCAGGCCCCGGCATCGACGTCTATTCGATGCGCCAGCCACTCGGCATCGGCTGCGGCATCACGCCGTTCAACTTCCCCGCGATGATCCCGATGTGGATGTTCGGCCCAGCCATCGCGACCGGCAACGCCTTCATTCTCAAGCCCTCCGAGCGCGACCCGAGCGTGCCCGTGCGCCTCGCAGAACTGATGACCGAAGCCGGACTTCCCGACGGCATCCTCAACGTCGTCCACGGCGACAAGGAAATGGTCGATGCGATCCTCGACCATGACGACATCAAGGCGGTCAGCTTCGTCGGTTCGTCCGACATCGCGCAATATATTTACTCGCGCGGCACCGCGAACGCGAAGCGCGTGCAGGCCTTCGGGGGCGCGAAGAATCACGGCATCGTCATGCCCGACGCCGATCTCGACCAGGTCGTCAACGACCTCACTGGCGCCGCCTTCGGCTCGGCGGGCGAGCGCTGCATGGCGCTTCCAGTGGTCGTGCCCGTGGGCGACGACACCGCTGCGCGCCTGCGCGAAAAGCTAGTCCCCGCGATCGAGAAGCTGCGCGTCGGCGTTTCGACCGATCCCGACGCCCATTACGGCCCGGTGGTCAACGAAGCCCACAAGCAGCGCGTCGAAAACTGGATTGCCAAATGCGCCGACGAAGGCGGCGAACTGGTCATCGACGGTCGCGGTCTCGAACTGCAGGGCACTGACGGCTGGTTCGTCGGCCCGACCTTCTTCGATCACGTGAAGCCCGAATTCGAAAGCTACAAGGAAGAGATTTTCGGTCCCGTGCTCCAGATGGTCCGCGCCGATACGTTCGAAGAGGCCGTGCGCCTGCCGAGCGAGCATCAATATGGCAACGGTGTCGCCATTTTCACGCGTAACGGCCACGCCGCGCGCGAATTCGCGCATCGCGTCAATGTCGGCATGGTCGGCATCAACGTGCCCATCCCCGTGCCGGTCGCCTATCACACGTTCGGCGGCTGGAAGCGTTCGGGCTTCGGCGACATCGACCAGCACGGCCCCGACGGCATCCGCTTCTGGACCAAGGCGAAGAAGATCACCCAGCGCTGGCCCGACGGCATCGTGGGTGGCGACAACAAGGACGCGTTCGTCATCCCGACGATGGGGTGACGCCCCAAGCCGGTCCGGGGGACCGGCGGTGGCGTCACCAACAGTTTTGCCATGACGGTAAAACTGGGGCGGGGTACAAAACACTCCCGGCGTAGCCGGACCATACTGCCGCACGAAACTGGACAATGAAGGGGGCGCGTGGCCATCTGCCGCCATGCGTCCCCTTCTCTTTCTTGCGCTCCTGCTTCCCGGATGCGCGACCGCCCATCCTGTAGAACCCACCAAGCGCGTGGCGCTGTCGTTCGACGACATTCCGCGCCATGCGGGCGCATGGTTTACGCCCGACGAGCGTACCGATCGGTTGATCGAGGAGCTCGACAAGGCGGGCGTCGCGCAGGCCGCCTTCCTCGTCACGCCCGGCAACCTCGACAGGCCCGATGGCGCGGGCGGCAAGGAGCGCATCGAGCGCTATGTCGCGGCAGGCCACGTCATCGCCAATTACAGCTGGTCGCACCCCTGGCTCCACCGTACCGAGACCGACGACTATATCGCCGACATCGACAGGGCGGCGGCATGGCTTGAAGGACGCGCGGGGTATCGCCCCTGGTTTCGTTACCCCTATCTCGACCACGGCCGCCGCGACATGGTGAAGCGCAAATCGGTCGAGGATGCGCTTGCGGCGCGAGGGCTGACCGACGGGCATGTGACGATCGACAATTATGACTGGGCGCTCGACGGGCTGGCGAACACGGCCAAACGCGAGGGGCGCGAGGTCGATCTGCCGGCGTTGTGCGATCTCTATGCCGAAACGTTGGTGCAGGCGTCCGAATTCACCGACGCGATAGCGCGCGAGACCATGGTCCTCTCGCCCGCGCACGTCCTACTGCTCCACGAGACCGATATCGCCGCGAACTGCATGGGCACGCTGGTACGCGCGTACAGAGAGGCCGGTTGGCAAATCATCACGGCCGACGAAGCCTACGAAGACCCGCTCTTCGGCGCGAAGATCGACAGCCCGTTCATGGGTGGAGGCCATGTCTCCGCACACGCCCACGCTGCGGGCCGACCGGCAAGAGACTTGATCCACGAGCGCACCGACGAAAAGGTGCTTGCCGCATTGTTCGAAGAAAGGGTGATGGCCAATGACGACTGAGCGGGCGCACGGGACCAGTCCTTTTGAAAAGCGGTACGGATTCTGCCGCGCGCTGAGGACGGGCAATCGCATTCTCGTCGCGGGGACAGGGCCGGTCGAAGAAGACGGATCGACGGCGCCCGGCGATGCGGCGGCGCAGGCGCGGCGCTGCTTTTCCATCGCGCTTCAGGCCATCGCGGAACTGGGCGGTTCCGCCAGCGACGTCGTGCGCACGCGCATGTTCATCACCGATGCCGACGATGCCGACGCGATCGGCACCGTCCACGGTGAAGTCTTCGCCGACGCGCCGCCGACCGCAACGATGGTGGTCGTCGCAGGGCTCGTACGCCCCGAATGGCGCGTCGAAATCGAAGCGGAGGCCGAAGTTGATGCGTAGTCTGTCGATCCTTGCCTTGCTCACGCTGATCGCTTGCGAGAACACGGTCGAGGATGCCGGGTCGGTCGCCTACGAAGGGCCGAGCGAGCTGACCGCCGCGCCCGACGATCCGCAGCGCGATGCGGTCGTTGCGGCGGGGGCGGCGAGCGGGCTCGACGGGCGCTACGGGGCAAGCGCGGCCGACTGCGCGTCGGACAATCGCTACATGACCGAATATCTCGAAATCGACGGACCCACCTTGTCCTATCGCGGGCAGGACAGCGTCATCGCGATCGTACGCGAGGACAGTATCGTGCTGCGCGGCGGCGAGGAATTGGCGCGTGAGGAAGACCGGCTCGTGCGCTGGCCCGACCAGCGCCGCAAGCGCACCGTTTACACGCGCTGTAGCTGACCCCTTTGCGCGCCGCCATGGGGGTGCTAGGGGCGCTTCCCATGACCCAGTTCGACCTGACAGACGATCAGCGCCAGATCCAGGAAATGGCGCAGAAATTCACCGCCGACGCCATCACGCCGCATGCCGCGGAATGGGACGAGAAACATATCTTCCCCAAGGACACGATCCGGCAGGCTGCCGAACTCGGCTTCGGCTCGATCTACGTTTCCGAAGAAAGCGGCGGCATCGGGCTTGGACGGCTCGAGGCAGCGCTGATCATGGAAGCGATGGCCTATGGCTGTCCCTCGACCAGCGCCTTCATCTCGATCCACAACATGGCCGCATGGATGATCGACCGCTTCGGCTCGGACGAAGTGAAGCAGAAATATCTGCCCTCGATGGTCACGATGGAGCGGATCGGCAGCTACTGCCTGACCGAACCCTCCAGCGGGTCGGACGCCGCAGCGCTCAAGACCAAGGCAGTGCTCGACGGAGACCATTACGTCGTCTCCGGATCGAAGGCCTTCATCTCGGGCGGCGGCGAGAACGAGATCTACGTCACCATGGTCCGCACCGGCGAGGACGGCCCCAAGGGGATCAGCTGTCTCGTCATCGAAAAGGACATGGATGGCGTCAGCTTCGGCGCGCAGGAGAAAAAGCTCGGCTGGCACTCGCAGCCCACGTGCCAAGTCAATTTCGACGAGGTCCGCGTACCCGTCGCCAACCGCGTCGGGGGCGAGGGCGAAGGCTTCCGCATCGCGATGATGGGCCTCGACGGCGGCCGTCTCAACATCGGCGCCTGCTCGCTCGGCGGTGCGCAGCGCAGCCTTGATGAAGCCATCGCCTACACCAAGGAACGCAGCCAGTTCGGCAAGAACATCGCCGACTTCCAGAACACCCAGTTCATGCTCGCCGACATGGAAACCGAGCTTCAGGCCGCACGCACCCTGCTCTACCAGGCGGCGGTCAAGGTGACCGAGAATGCGCCCGACAAGACCCGCTTCGCGGCGATGGCCAAGCGGCTGGCAACCGACACGGGCTCTGCCGTCGTCGACCGCGCGCTCCAGCTCCACGGCGGCTACGGCTACCTCCAGGACTATCCGATCGAGCGTTTCTGGCGCGACCTTCGCGTGCATTCGATCCTCGAGGGCACCAACCAGATCATGCGCATGATCATCGCGCGCGACCTGTTGCGCCAGTAGGCCCGCCATGATCGACACGATGAGCGATTTCGCCAAGCGGCTCAATGAGGCCGCCGAAGCCATGACCGGTGCCAAGACCGCCACCCTGCCCTTCGATCCGTTCGCGATCGCCAAGGCGCAGAGCGAATGGGCGATGGGGCTGGCCAGCCGCCCCACCGACCTTCTCGAAGTGCAGATGGAAGCCGCCGCGCAGTGGGGCGAATTCTGGAAACGCACGCTGTCGGGAGAGGCCGGCGAAGCGCCGCGCGACCGCCGCTTCCGCTCTGCCGAGTGGCAGGATGACGGCTATTATCGCGGTCTTCGCGACGCCTATTTGCTAGCCAGCGAACAGTTGCAGTCGGTTGTCGAGATGGGCGGTGGTGAAGAGTCGACCAAGTCGATGATGCACTTCCTTCTCGACCAATATCTCAATGCCGTGTCGCCCGCGAACTTTGCCGCGACCAACCCGGACGTGGTGGCGAAGACCAAGGAAACCGGCGGCGCGAACCTCGTGCGCGGCTTTGCCAACCTCGTCGAGGACGTCGCGAGCGGCAAGGGCATCGTCCAGCGCCGCACCGACCCCACCGCGTTCGAAAAGGGCAAGACCATCGCCGCAACGCCCGGCGAAGTCGTGTTCCAGAACGAGCTGTTCCAGCTGATCCAGTACACGCCCGCCACCGACAAGGTCGCGGCCGAGCCGCTGCTCTACGTGCCTCCGCTGGTCAACCGCTTCTACATGATCGACCTCGACCCCTCGCAGTCCTTCGTGAAGTGGCTGGTCGAGGAAGGACGCACCGTCTTCGTGATCAGCTGGGTCAATCCCGGCGACGAGCATAAGGACAAGGGCGTCGGCGACTATGTGCTCGACGGCATCGTCACCGCCGCCAGCGAAGTGAAGAAACGCACCGGTGAAGCGCCCGACCTGTTCAGCTTCTGCCTCGGCGGGACGCTGGTCGCGATCGCCCTCGCCTATCTCGCCGCCGAAGGACGCAGCGACGAGGTCAACAGCGCGACGCTGATCGGCAGCCTCGTCGATTTCGCCGACATGCGCGACTGGTCGGCCTTCGTGCACGAGGGCCATCTCGATGCGCTCGACGACCATCTCGAGGCCCAGGGTTATATCGACAGCCTCGAGCTGCAGCGCCTGTTCGCGGCGATGCGCGCCAACGACCTCATCTGGTCTAGCGTCATCAATCATTACCTCCTCGACCGCGATGCGCCGCCCAGCGACCTGCTCTACTGGTTCGAGGACGGCGCGCGCATCCCCGCCGCCTTCCTCAAAAGCTATAATCGCGACCTCCTGCTCGACAACAAGCTGGCCGAACCGGCCGGCTTCGAAGTCGGCGGAGTGACGATCGATCTCGCCAAGATCGAGATTCCGATGATGGTCATCGCGCTCAAGGACGATCACGTGTCGGCCTGGGAAGCGGTCTATCGCGGTGCCCGCGACATGGGCGCGGAGTTCATCCTGGGCGGCTCGGGCCACAATGCCGGGGTCATCAACCCGCCCAGCCGCAACAAGCACGGTTTCTGGACCGGTGGAAAAACCATGCCCGAAGACGCCGATGCCTGGCTCGCCAAGGCCAAACGTCACGAAGGCAGCTGGTGGCCAACCTGGACCCAGTGGCTCGACAAGCATGGCGACGGCAGACAAGTCGCCGCCAGGAAGATCAAGGACGGCATCGAACCGGCACCCGGTTCCTATGCGATGATGCCGTAATCCAAAGAAAGAATTCATGAGTAACAGCCAAGACGTACTGACCTTCAAGGAGGGGCTTGCCGGCCGCCTTCGTCTCAACCGCCCTAAAGCGCTCCACAGCCTGACGCGCGACATGTGCCTGTACATGACCCAGGCGCTCGAAGCCTGGCGCGACGATCCCGATGTGCGGATCATCATGATCGACCATGCCGACGGACGCGGCTTCTGCGCCGGCGGCGACGTGGTCAGCATCGTCAAGTCGGTCGAGGGACAGGGCCGCGCCGCGCGCGCCTTCTTCGCCGACGAATATCGCCTCAACCATCTCGAATATACCTACCGAAAGCCGGGCGTCGCCTTCATGGACGGCATCACGATGGGTGGCGGGGTCGGCATTGCCTGCCCGTGCCGCTACCGCGTCGCGACCGAGAATACGGTCTTCGCGATGCCCGAGACGACGATCGGCATTTTCCCCGACGTTGGCGGCGGCCGCTATCTCTCGCGCCTGCGCGGACGGATGGCGCAATTTCTCTCGCTGACCGGTGCGCGGCTCGACGGGGCGGAGTGCAAGGCGCTGCGGCTCGCGACCCACTACATCAAGTCGGAGAAGCTCGAGGCGGTGAAGCAAGCGATCATGGAAGACCCCTTCCGTGTGCAGGCGATCCTCGACGAGGCTGCCGAGGTCGACATGCCCGAAGCGCGGATCATGTCAAACCTCGACAAGATCAACGAGTATTTCGCCTCCGACACGCTCGAGGAGATTCTCGGCGCGCTCGATGCGGGCGCTGCGGCGGGTGACGAATGGGCGGCGACCGAAGCGGCGACCATTCGCAAGAAGTCGCCCATGGCGTGCAAGGTCAGCCTCAAGCTGATGACCGAGAGCCCCAAACAGCTCCATTTCGTCGACGAAATGGAGATGGAGTATGGGATCATGGTCCGCCTGATCTATCACCCCGACTTCGTCGAGGGCGTTACTGCGCTCTTGATCGACAAGACCAACGACCCGAAGTGGAGCCCTGCGGACCCGAGCGAGATTAGCGACGAGGAGGTCGAGGCCTTCTTCGAACCGCTGCCGCCCGAGGAACGTTGGACCCCGCTGGACCAATAGGAGCGCATTCATGAGCGACTACGAAACCATCCTCGTCGAGAAAAAGGGCGCCGTGACGCTGGTCACGCTCAACCGTCCGCAGGCGCTCAACGCGCTCAACAGCGACGTGCTTGCCGACCTGATCAACGCCTTCGCGAACTATGACGCCGACGACAGCCAGCGCTGCCTGGTCCTGACCGGGTCGGAAAAGGTGTTCGCGGCCGGTGCCGATATCAAGGAGATGCAGGACCAGTCCTTCGCCGACATGTACAAGTCGGACTTCTTCAAAGGCTGGGAAAAGGTCACCGCGACCCGCAAACCGTGGATCGCCGCAGTCGCGGGCTACGCGCTCGGCGGCGGGTGCGAAGTCACCATGATGGCCGATTTCATCATCGCCGCCGACACCGCCAAGTTCGGCCAGCCCGAGATCAAGTTGGGCGTGACACCGGGCATGGGCGGCTCGCAACGTCTCACCCACGCCATAGGCAAAGCGAAGGCCATGCACATGTGCCTGACCGGGGAGATGATGGGCGCCGAAGAAGCGCTGTCGAGCGGGCTGGTCGCAAAGGTCGTGCCCGCCGCGGACCTGATCGACGAAGCGATGAAGACCGCCGAGACGATTGCAGGCATGGCCCCGCTTGCCGCGATCGCGAACAAGGAAATGGTCAATGCGGCCTATGAAATGACGCTGGCCGAAGGCATCAACTTCGAACGCCGCCTGTTCCACGGCCTGTTCGGCACGCAGGATCAGAAGGAGGGCATGAAGGCCTTCGTCGAGAAACGTCCGGGTAATTGGACGGGCAAGTAAGTAGAAAAACCGTTCGTCCTGAGCTTGTCGAAGGACCGCCCTTTTCCAGGGCACGGTGAGAAGAGTAAGGACTGGGCTTCGACAGGCTCAGCCCGAACGGAGAGGGAAAAATGGCACGCATCGCATTTATCGGGCTCGGCAACATGGGCGGCGGGATGGCCGCGAACCTGGTGAAGGCCGGGCATGAGGTCGCCGCGTTCGACCTGTCACCCGACGCGCTGGAGCGGGCCAAGTCCAACGGCTGCGAGATCGCCGATGACGCCGCGAGCGCGGTCAAGGGCGCCGACGCCATCGTCACCATGCTGCCTGCGGGCAAGCATGTTGCGGCGGTCTATGCCGAGAGCGTCATTCCCAACGCGTCGAAGGATGCCATCCTGATCGATTGTTCGACCATCGACGTCGCCACCGCGCGCGAGGTTGAAAAACAGGCTGCCGACGCCGGTCTCGCCATGGTCGATGCGCCCGTCTCGGGCGGTATCGCGGCAGCCGATGGCGGCACGCTGACGTTCATGGTCGGCGGCACCGACGACGGGTTCGAAAAGGCTAAGGTCATCCTCGACCCGATGGGCAAGGCCGTGATCCATGCCGGCGACGCCGGCGCGGGCCAGGCGGCGAAGATCTGCAACAACATGCTGCTCGGTGCGACCATGGCAGCCACCGCAGAGACGTTCGCGCTGGCCGAGAAGCTCGGCCTCGACCTCCAGACCTTTTACGACATCAGCTCGCAGGCCTCGGGCCAGAGCTGGTCGATGACGAGCTATTGCCCGGTGCCGGGCGTCGGTCCGGAAACGCCCGCCGATCGCGACTATGACGGCGGTTTTGCCTCCGCGCTGATGCTGAAAGATCTGCTGCTCGCCATGCAGGCGGCGAAGAATGCCGACAGCTACACGCCGATGGGCGCCGAAGCCGCCGACCTCTACCAGCGCTTCGTCGACCGTGGTGGCGCGGGCAAGGACTTCTCCGCCATCATCAAGATGATCGACGACAGCTGGAAGGCCCCGGACGAGAACGGCTCCGCTTGATCGCGGCGCCGGCAACCCCACATTAGACCCATGTTGATCCAGACCGAACAGACGCCCAACCCGTCGACCCGTAAGTTCCTCCCCGGCCGCACCGTCATGGAGACGGGCGGGCGCGATTTCCCGACGCTTGAAAGCGCCGAGGCGAGCCCGCTCGCCGAAGCCCTGTTCGCGACCCAGATGGTCGACGGCGTCTATTTCGGGCGCGACTTCGTCTCGGTCAGCGCGGCACCGACAGTCGAATGGAGCCAGCTCGAGCCGATCGTGCTCGAAATCCTGCTCGACCATTTCGTCACCGAAGCGCCGCTCTTCAAACCGGGCAGCGCTGCCGAAATTTCGGTTGCGCCCGACGCGAGCGTCCAGTTCGAGGATCGTGAGGAAGACGCCGACATCATCGCGCAGATCAAGGAATTGATTGAGACGCGCGTGCGCCCCGCCGTCGCGCAGGATGGCGGCGACATTGTCTATCGCGGCTATCAGGACAACAAGGTCTATCTCGAGCTTCAGGGCGCCTGTTCGGGCTGCCCCTCTTCGACCATCACGCTCAAGAATGGGATCGAAGGGCTGATTAAGCATTACGTCCCCGAGGTCGAGAGCGTCGAAGCGGTCTGACCCGCTAGGACTTGCGCTTTCCCGCCAATTATGGTCGCTTCCCGACTCGGGGGGCGCAATGGAGTGACGCCCAGTGATTTTGGCGATCGACACATCGACCGGAGCGTGCAGCGTCGCCTTGTTCGGCGCTGACGGAGAGGTCATTGCCGAACGCCACGAGATTATCGGGCGCGGCCATGCCGAGAAACTCGTTCCGATGATCGAGGACGTCCTCGACCACCACCTTCCCAGCCAGATCCTCGTCGGCGTCGGTCCCGGCAGCTTTACCGGTATCCGCGTCGGTATTGCCGCTGCCCAGGGGCTCGCCATCGGCTGGGGTGTCCCGGTGCACGGACTGTCATCGCTCGCGCTGATCGCGGCCTCGGCGTGCGACAGCGAGCATCACGGCGGCAAGGTCGCCGCGGTCATGAATGGCGGCCATGGCGAACTCTTCATCCAGACCTTCTCATCGCCCGCCACCAAGCCGCTCGGCGAGCATGTCAGCCTTGCTCCCTCCGTCGCTGCGCGACAGATCGATGCGCCGCTGGTGCTGGGCCCGGCCGCTGAAACACTGGTCGAGGAACGGCAGGCCGGACAGGCGATCGTCTGCCATCCACGCGCGGCTCATGCGCTGCTCCTACCCCATGCGCTGCGCACCATGCCGCTGCGCCCGCTTTACGGCCGGGCGCCCGATGCGAAACCGAAAGCCGCCTGATGGCCACCTCCCCCGTCCCCCGCGAGATCCTGCTTGAGCCGGGCGGCTGGGAAGATATCGATGCGGTGATGGCCGTCATGGACGACGCCTTCCCGCCTTGCTTCGGCGAGCGCTGGTCGAAGAGCCAGATTGCCGGCGTCCTGCCGTTAACCGGCGTTCGCCTGCTGCTTGCGCATGATGGAGGGGCCGAGGCCCCGATCGTCGGCTTCGCGCTCTGGCGCACGGTCAGCGATGAGAGCGAATTGCTGCTGCTGGCCGTCCACACGTCCGCACAGGGGCAGGGCCTTGGCCGCGCGCTGCTCGAGGATTTTGCCGAGCAGGCGATTGCCGATGGGGCCACGCGGCTCCACCTCGAGGTCCGCGACGGCAACCCTGCCAATCGCCTCTATGCGAGCGAGGGTTTCGACGTCGCCGGCCGCAGGCGCGCTTATTATCGCGGTGTCGACGGAGAGCGGCACGACGCCCTGACTTACGTCCGTATGGTCAGCCAGTAACAACCTGGGTCAATTGCAGTCTCTATTGGTCGCGAGTAAGAACGCGCCAGTAATCGATTCGCGGATCGACTCACCTGCTCGGAAAGAACTCAAAATGGCCGAAGAAGAACTGCAAGACGACACGCTCATTACACTCACCGCCGACATCGTCGCGGCGCATGTCAGCAATAACATGGTCGCTGTGGGCGATGTTGCCCAACTCATAGAAAACGTCCACAATTCACTAGCCAAGTTGCATGGGGCGCCGGCTCAGGAAGAAAAGCCCGAACCGGCAGTCTCCATCCGTTCTTCGATCAAGCCCGACTATATCGTCTGCCTCGAAGACGGGAAGAAATTGAAGATGCTCAAGCGGCATCTGATGACCCATTACAACATGACGCCCGACGAATATCGCGAGCGTTGGAACCTGCCGTCGGATTATCCGATGGTCGCGCCCAACTACGCCGAACAGCGTCGCCAGCTCGCCAAGAAAATCGGACTAGGCACCAAGGCCAAGCGCGGCAAGCGCAAGTAATCGGCTCGTAGAAAAGGGGGCGCGCGCGAGATAAGATCGCCGCGCCCCTTTTCATACGCGCTGTCCGGCCCTATCCATGCGCCCATGACACGCAAGATCGACGTCGAGGCGCTGTGCGCCGACAAGGGCCTCCGGATTACCGAGCAACGCAAGGTGATTGCGAAGGTGCTGGGCGAAAGCGAAGACCATCCCGATGTCGAGGCGCTGCACCGGCGCGCCTCGCGGGTCGACCCCAACATCTCGATTGCCACCGTCTACCGGACGCTCCGCCTGTTCGAGGAAGCGGGCATCCTGGAGCGTCACGAGTTCGGCGACGGCCGCTCGCGCTACGAAGCCGCGTCCGATGCGCATCACGACCACCTGATCGATGTCGAGACGGGCGATGTGATCGAATTCGTCGACGAGGAGCTGGAAGAGCTGCAGCGCCGCATCGCCGAGAAGCTCGGTTTCCGGCTCGTCGATCACCGGATGGAATTGTACGGCGTCCGGACCAAGCAGGACTAGGCCCATGCTGATCGCGGTCCGCGCGGTCCTGCTGGCACTGCTGCTAGCGCTCTTCATCGTCCCCCACGTCATCATTCGCGCCCTGACGGGGCGCAGCCCGCTGGCGCGCACCTTCCTTCGCATCGCGGGCTGGATCATGGGGCTGAGGGTGCAGCGGGTGGGCCCCAAGCCGCCGGTCCGTTCGCTGCTGCTCGCCAACCATCCGAGCTGGCTCGACATCCCCGTCCTGATCGGCGCGACGGGATGCGCGTTCGTGTCCAAGGCGGAGGTCAGAAACCATTGGCTGGTCGGATGGCTCGCAGACCAGCGCGACACGCTTTACGTCAACCGCGACAAGCGCAGCGAACTCAAGGCGCAGGTCGCGGCGATCCGCGAGCGTTTCGATCACTACCTCCCTCTCGCCATTTGCCCCGAAGGCACGACCAGCGACGGCGTCAAACTGCGCCCCTTTCGTCCCGCGCTGCTGTCCGCCGTGGCGCCGCCGCCGGATGGTGCAAAAATCATTCCCGTTGCGATCGACTATGGCGATGACCGCGAATTCGTTTCCTGGACGGCGGGCGAGACCGGTGTAGAGAACGCGAAACGCATCCTGTCGCGCTGGCGTCCGATCGGGGTAAAGGTGCGCATGCTCGACCCGCTCGATCCGGCGCTCGACCGCAAGGCGATGGCCGCAACGGCCTATGAAGCGATCGCCGATGCGCTCGGGCCTTCAAGTCGTGGCGGATCGGCCCTATAGGGCACCCCAAATGACCGATCCCAAAACCTTCCGAATCAAGAGCTTCGGCTGCCAGATGAACGTCTACGATGGCGAGCGCATGGCCGAACTCATGGCCAAGCAGGGCCTGACCGCAGCCCCCGAGGGCGAGGATGCCGACCTCGTCGTGCTCAACACGTGCCACATCCGCGAAAAGGCGGCGGAAAAAGCCTATTCCGATGTCGGCCGCCTAAAGCGCGAAGATGGCAGCCGTCCGATGGTTGCGCTCGCCGGCTGCGTCGCGCAGGCGGAAGGGGCGGAAGCCCAGCGCCGCAGCGACATGATCGATATCGTCGTCGGACCGCAGGCCTATCACCGCCTCCCCGATCTTGTCGCGGAAGCGCAGAAGGGCAAACGCCCTGTCGATACCGACATGCCCGCCATCTCGAAGTTCGACGCGATGCCCGCGCGTAAGACGGTTGGCCCATCGGCCTTCCTCACCGTTCAGGAAGGCTGCGACAAGTTCTGCACCTATTGCGTCGTTCCCTACACGCGCGGTGCGGAAATCAGCCGACCGTGGGGCGACATCGTCAACGAGGCGCTCTCGCTGGTCGAGCGCGGCGCGCGCGAGATCACGCTGCTGGGGCAGAATGTCTCGGCCTGGAGCGGGATCGACGAAAAGGGCCGCGAAGGCGGGCTCGAACTGCTCGTCCGACGCCTCGCCAAGATCGATGGGCTCGAGCGCATCCGCTACACGACCAGCCATCCTGCAGACATGGACGAGGGGCTGATCGCCGCGCATAGCGAGGTCGAGAAGCTGATGCCCTACCTCCATTTGCCCGTGCAGGCGGGCAGCGACCGGATCCTCAAGGCAATGAACCGCTCGCACACCGCCGAGTCCTACCTGAAACTGCTCGACCGCTTCCGCGCCGCGCGGCCCGACATGGCGATTTCGGGCGACTTCATCGTTGGCTTTCCAGGAGAGACGGAAGAAGATTTCCAAGAAACGCTCGCCATCGTCGATGCGGTCGGTTACGCTTCGGCCTATAGTTTCAAATATTCGGCCCGTCCGGGCACTCCGGCGGCCGAGATGGAAGGAGCGGTCGACGCACACGTGATGGATGACAGGTTGCAGCGCCTCCAGGCGCGCCTTTCCGCACACAGTCTCGCATTCAACCGGTCGAAGGTCGGCGAGACGATGTCCATCCTCATCGACCGCAAGGGTAAGCGCCCGGGCCAGATGATCGGCAAGTCGCCCTGGCTCCAGTCCGTGTTCGCCGAAACCGACGCCCCGATCGGCACGATGCTCGAGGTCGAAATCCTCGAAGCGCTCCCCAACAGCCTCGGTGGCCGCGTGTTGCGACAAGAGGTCGCCGCCTGATGGCCAAACGCGCCGAAGACGCCGCCGTCGAGCAACACGCCCGCCTCGAACTCGAATTCGACCAGCCCTTTCTGCTTGGCCCGCTCTTTGGAGAGTATGACCGCCATCTCGTCATCATCGAGGATCGGCTCGGCGTGAACATCGCCGCGCGCGGCAACCGCGTGCAGATCGAGGGCGACGCCGACGCGTCCGCGCGTGCTCGCGAAGTGCTGCTCGGCCTCTACGAGCGTCTGGATCGAGGACAGGATGTCGATGCCGAAGCTGTCGAGGCGGTGATCGGCATGGCCAACCAGCCTGCATTGGACGGCATCATCGACAAGGAAGTCGCCGATCCGCCCAAGGTGCTGATCCGCACGCGCAAGAAGACGATCGCCCCGCGCAGCGCCAACCAGACGGTCTATATGAAGGCCTTGGCGCGCGACGAGATGATCTTCGCGCTGGGACCCGCAGGCACCGGCAAGACCTATCTCGCAGTCGCGCAGGCGGTTTCGATGCTCATCACCGGAGCGGTCGAACGGCTGATCCTTTCGCGTCCCGCGGTCGAGGCCGGAGAGCGCCTCGGTTTCCTGCCGGGCGACATGAAGGAGAAGGTCGATCCCTATCTCCGCCCGCTCTACGATGCACTGTACGACATGCTGCCGGCCGAACAGGTCGAGCGGCGGATCGCGTCCGGCGAAATCGAGATCGCGCCCATCGCCTTCATGCGTGGCCGCACGCTCAACGACGCCTTCATCATCCTCGACGAGGCGCAGAATACGACGCCGGCGCAGATGAAGATGTTCCTGACCCGCTTCGGGATGCGCAGCCGCATGGTCATTTGCGGCGACCCGATGCAGGTCGACCTGCCCGATCCGGGTGCGAGCGGGCTGGCCGATGCGGTCGGCAAGCTCGAAGGGGTCGAAGGCATCGCTACCGTCCGCTTCACCGCGACCGACGTCGTGCGCCACCCGCTGGTCGGACGCATCGTCGAGGCGTATGAGGGACAGCAAGGCTGATGCTCGACCTCGTCCTCGAAACCGATCCCGAATGGGAGTCTAGCGGCACCGATTGGGCCGTCGTGGCCGATCGCGCGGTTCGCGCTGCGGTCTCGGCGTCCGCATTTCCGCAACTGCTCGCCACCGAGCGCCTGGTCGAATTGTCGATGAGCCTTGCCACTGATGATGATGTCCACACCCTCAACGAACAATGGCGTGGGAAAGATAAGCCCACCAATGTGTTGAGCTTCCCGATGACCGACGCCGATGAACTGGATGCGGAGCCCAGCAGTTCGCTGCCGCTGATGCTTGGCGATATCATCCTCGCGCACGGCGTGTGCACGCGCGAGGCCGACGACAAGGGCATCGCCTTTGCCGATCACGCGCAGCATCTGATGGTGCACGGCACGCTCCACCTTCTGGGCTACGACCACCTCGAGGACGAGCAGGCGGAAGCGATGGAAGCGCTCGAGCGCCAGGCGTTGGCCGGCCTCGGTATCGCCGACCCCTACCGGGCGGAGGCGTAACGATGGCGACGCGTCCCGAAGAAGGATCGAGACTGTGGCGCGGCATGCGCTCGCTGCTGTTCGGCGAAGATAGCGAACCGTCGCTGCGCGAAGAGATCGAGGCCGCAATCGACGAAGCGGATGCCGAGCCTCCGATTGCCGGCGACCTCACCTCGTCCGAACGCACGATGCTGCGCAATTTGCTGCATTTCGGCGACCGGACCGCGGGCGACATTTGCGTCCCGCGCGGCGAAATCGTGTCGGTCGACGCCAGCTCGAGCTTCGATGACATCGTCGACGCCTTTGCTGAGGCCGAGCATAGCCGCCTGCCGATCAAGGCCGGCAGCCTCGACGACATTGTCGGGATGATCCACATCAAGGACCTGTTCCAGGCCAAGGTCGGCAGCCGCAGCCGCGATCTCGACAAACTGATGCGCACGCCGCTCTTCGTCCCCGAGGCGATGGGCGTGCTCGACCTGCTTGCCCGCATGCGCGCCGAGCGCACCCACCTCGCCATCGTCGTCGACGAACATGGTGGCACCGAGGGATTGGTTACCATCGAGGACGTCGTCGAGGAGATTGTCGGCGAGATCGAGGACGAGCATGACGAGCAGGAAGAGGCGATGCTGGTCCAGATCGGCGAAGGCCGCTGGGAAGCCGACGCCCGCGTCGAGCTTGAGCAGATCAACGCCGATGTCGATGCGCGCCTCACCTGGGACGAAGACGATGTCGAGACGATTGGCGGGCTGGTGCTCGCCATCGCCGACCGCATTCTCGAGCCCGGCGAAGCAGTCTGCCATCCGAGCGGCTGGACGCTCGAATGTGTCGATGCAGATGCGAAGCGCATGACACGCATCCGCCTCACCGCACCAGAACCCGCGGGCGAATGACCAAGCTCCTGGCGCATCTCGGCGGGCCCCGCGCGCCGTGGATCGCGCTGGTCACCGGACTGCTGAGCGCGTTCGCGTTCCAGCCGGTCGGGTTGTGGCCGCTCATGCCCCTCGCCTTCGCGTTGCTGGCCGCCATGCTATGGGTCGCGCCGACCTGGAAACGCGCGGCGCTGATCGGATGGATGTTCGGGCTGGGCCAGTTCGTGCTCGGCCTCAACTGGATCGCCACCGCGTTCACCTTCCAGGCAGCCATGCCCGCTTTTTTCGGCTGGATCGCAGTCGTGCTGCTGTCCTTCTACCTTGCGGTCTATCCGATGCTCGCCGCGCTGGCCGGATGGTTCGCGCGCCAATCACCGACCGGCATGGTCCTGGCGCTAGGTGGCGGGTGGGCGATCGCCGAATGGCTGCGCGCCAACGTCTTCACGGGCTTCTCCTGGAATCCGGTCGGGGTGGCCTTGGCCGACACGCCGTGGCGCGAGACGGCCCAGCTGGTCGGCACCTATTCGCTAAGCGCCATCGTCGTGCTGCTGGGCGGCGCGATCTGGCTGGCGTCGACGCGGGCGTGGAAGGCCCCCGTTGCCATTGCAGCGACCTGCTTTCTTCTGCCCTTCTTCGCCAATAACGATTTGAAACCGGAAACTTCAGTACCGATCCGCGTCGTGCAACCGAACATCCCGCAGGAGGAAAAATATCTGCCGGGTGGCGATGCGGTGGCTGCTGGTCGATTACTGGGACTGTCGAGGGACGCGCGGCCCGAGACCGGTGCATCTCCAGCCATCGTCTTCTGGCCCGAAGCGGCGATGACCGCGCCGATGCGCGACGAGCGGCTGGTTGGCAGCGGCCTGGCATTGCGCCAACGCGAAGTCGCGGCCGACGCCATCGCATCCGACGCCATCTTGCTGGCCGGAGGGGTCGGCATCGAGTCCGCCAACGGCCGCGACGTCACCGGCGCGACCAACAGCGTCTATGCCATCGACGCCAATGGCAGCATCGTCGGCAGCTACGACAAGGCGCACCTCGTCCCCTATGGCGAATATCTGCCGATGCGCTGGCTGCTCGAACCGCTCGGCCTGTCGCGACTGGTGCCCGGCAGCCTCGATTTCACCCCCGGCCCGGGCGCACGGAGCATCGACCTGCCCAACGGGCTCAAGGCGGGCCTGCAGGTCTGCTACGAAATCATCTTCTCGGGCGAAGTGGTCGACCGCGAGAACCGTCCCGACTTCATATTCAACCCGTCGAACGACGCATGGTTCGGCGCCTGGGGCCCACCTCAGCACTTGGCGCAGGCACGGCTGCGCGCCGCCGAGGAAGGGCTGCCCGTCATTCGCGCGACCCCGACCGGGATCAGCGCCGTGATCGCCGCCGACGGATCGCTGGTCGAGACGATCGGCATGGGCGAGCGCGGCGCGATCGACACGATCCTGCCCGCCCCCGCGCTGCGCCCGACACCCTTTGCGCATCTCGGCAACTTCATCCCGCTCCTGCTCTCGGCCCTGCTGCTGATCACTGGCGTTGCCCTCGCGCGGCGCGCTCGTTAGACCGAGGCCAAGCACGTTTCTCAAAGGCACGAACACCCCATGCGTTCATCCTATCTCTTCACGTCGGAAAGCGTTTCCGAGGGTCATCCCGACAAGGTCGCGGACCAGATCAGCGACGCCATCGTCGACTTGTTCATCTCCAAGGACCCCGAAGCGCGCGTCGCGTGCGAAACGCTGGTGACGACCAACCTCGTCGTGCTGGCAGGCGAGATTCGCGGGCAGGGCGTGATGGATACGGACGGCAACTGGGCGCCCGGCATCAAGCGCGAGATCGAGGACCGCGTGCGCGCGACGGTCAAGCGGATCGGCTACGAGCAGACGGGCTTCCACTGGGACAAGCTTGATTTCGAAAACCATCTCCATGCCCAGTCCGCGCATATCGCGCAGGGCGTCGATGCCAGCGGCAACAAGGACGAGGGCGCGGGCGACCAGGGCATCATGTTCGGTTTCGCCTGCGACGAGACGCCCGACCTGATGCCCGCGGCGATCGATTACAGCCACAAGATCCTGCAAAAGCTGGCGCGCGACCGTCATGACGGGGTCGCTCCCTATCTGGAACCCGATGCCAAGAGTCAGGTGACGTTGCGCTACAAGGACGGACGCCCGGTCGAATGCACCGCAGTCGTCGTGTCGACCCAGCATGCCGAAGGCTATGACGAAGGCGACAAGCTCGAGGAGCTACACAATTACGTGAAATCGGTTGTGGCCGAGGTGCTTCCCGACGGCCTGCTCACCGACAACACCGTCTATCACATCAACCCGACGGGCAGCTTCGTCATCGGCGGTCCCGACGGTGACGCGGGCATTACCGGCCGCAAGATCATCGTCGACACCTATGGCGGTGCAGCGCCCCATGGCGGCGGTGCCTTTTCGGGCAAGGACCCGACCAAGGTCGACCGGTCGGCAGCCTATATTTCGCGCTATCTGGCCAAGAATATCGTCGCGGCCGGCTTGGCCAAGCGCTGCACGATCCAGCTCGCCTACGCCATCGGCGTGAGCCAGCCGCTGTCGCTTTACGTCGACACGCACGGGACGGGCACCGTTCCCGACGATGCGATTGAGGCCGCGATCTTCTCGATCGAGAAACTGGGCGGTCTCACCCCCCGCGCGATCCGCACGCATCTAGGCCTCAACAAGCCGATTTACGAGCGCAGCGCAGCCTATGGCCACTTCGGGCGTCAGGCGCGCGACGACTACTTCCCATGGGAAGCGACCGACCTGGTCGACGATCTTACGGCTGCGGTAACGCTCTAGGCGCTTTTCTCGAGCGCTTCGGTCATGACGGTCACGCCGTTGGCGTGGCGCGCGCCGACGACGCAATCCCGGCCCAGTCCCTTGGCGCGATAGAGCGCCTGGTCGGCCAGCCGCATCGCCTCGGTCAGGGTCGCTCCGGCATTGCGGACATGGAAACCGACCGACGCGCTCGGCTGGTAGCCGGCGAGCGGACCGTCGAGGCTGACATCGCCGATCGCCTCGTGCGCGGCGACGGCGAGTTCCTCGAGCCGCTCCTTATGCTCCTGCTCGATCAACGCCATGAATTCTTCGCCACCCAATCGGCAAAGGTGGCCGCATTCGCCGATCCGCTTCTCGAGCGCTTTCGCGACCGCTACGAGAAGGCGATCACCTTCGGGATGGCCGAAGCGGTCATTGACCGACTTGAAATGGTCCATGTCGATGGCGATCACGCCACCGCAGCGCCATTTGCGCCGCCCCTCCATGTCGATCGCATCGTCGAGCGCGCGGCGATTGCCAAGACCGGTCAGCGGGTCGATCGCGCTCTTGCGGGCATGTTCGAGCACCGTGTCGACGCCGATCGCCACGAGCAACGCCAGTCCCGCGAGGAGACCGAAAGCCGCCGACGTCAGGTGGAAGACGATATTGTAGGTATCGTCGAAGAAGCGCCCCGCGCTGTCTTCGGTGACGAAGGCGCCGAATACGAATATTCGGACGAGATAAGTGACCGAACCGAAGCCGAGCACGGCGATCGCGATCTTGTCGATCAGCGCATCGCCGCGCGTGCGCACCAGCTGCCAGACCACCGAAGCGGTGAGGATGAAGGCTGCGATCTGGACCGCGATAGTGCGGGTATTCTCGCTATGATCGACCCCGAAGAGCGGGAAATAGAGGATCGGAATAGCCAGTGTCGCGATTGCCGGTCCCGGAAGCGGGCTTCGTTTGCGAACCAGGAACGCCTTGGAGAGGAGCAGCAGGGTCGCGAAGTGAATGGTGAGCGTGAGCCACTTGAGCCACTCGTCGCCGGGTGGGCGGAACAGGTCGACGATCGCGCCGATCCCCGCCACCAGAAAGGCTGCCGCGCCCCAGATCGCGCTCTTGCGCCCCCGATCCTCGATCGCGAGCAGGGCAAGGATGAGCGCGAGCACAAGAAAGAAGCCCGGTACGACCAGCAGGAAGATGGCTGAATCGATCACCGTGTGTGTTCTAAACGCAGATCAATATTTTTGAAGTTCATATTCTTCCCGCTCTGACCGCCATTGCCTGTCGCGCGCCCTTCGAATAGATCGCGCCGCATGACGGCACACAAGCAAGGCGACCCGACAACCCTCAATCGGCTTTACGGCCGTTCCAGCGGCCACCGGCTGCGCAAAACGCAGCAGGATTTAGTGGACAACCTGCTGCCGCAGCTGGAGGTTCCGGACGAAGGGCCCATTACCGCTCAGTCGCTGTTTGGCGAGGACCGGCCGCTTCATTTCGAAATTGGGTTCGGCGGGGGCGAGCATCTCGCCTATCGCGCGGACCTGCTGCCCGACCACGGGTTCATCGGCTGCGAGCCGTTCCTCAATGGCGTCGCCCAGGCGCTGACGCATATCCGCAACGGGACGCTTGCCAACATACGCCTGCACATGGGCGACGCGCTCCAGGTGCTGCGCCGCGTGCCCGACGGCGCGCTCAGCTTCGTCTATCTCCTCCACCCCGATCCGTGGCCCAAGGCGCGCCATGCCAAGCGGCGGATGATGAATGACGGTCCGGTCGACCTGATTGCGAGCAAGCTGAAGTCTGGCGGCGAGTTCCGCGTCGCCACCGACCATCCCGTCTATCTTGAATGGGCGCTTATGGTCATGCAGCGCGCGAGCCATCGCGAGCAATTCGACTGGGTGATCGAGGACGCCATGGGGTTCCTGGAAAAGCCGGGCGGATGGATCGACACGCGCTATGCCGCCAAGGCGCGGCGCGAGGGGCGCCGGCCCTATTACCTGCGCTATCGCAAGCGCTAGTCCTGCTGGCAGACCATCGACTGGGTGCGCGTTTCGGTCCGAAAGGCGCCGACCCACTCGGTGCCGGTCTTGCGCGCTTCGATCCGCGCAACGCGGGTCAGCGTCTCGCTGTTGACAATATCGACATAGAGCCGCTCGTCGTCGATCCAGTGCTGCCCGATCTCGCGGTCGATCCAGCGCTCGCCCTGCTGTTCCTTGATCGACCAGGTCGCGGCCGCGTGCGTGCCCGCCATCAGGCTATAGACCCGCTCGGGGCCCTCGATCGTGCTGCACACGATGCCCTGCGTTGCCGACGCGGGCGACGCGAGCAGGACAGCGGCGAAGGCGGAAAGAATTACACTACGCATTTCAGCGATTTAGGCACCGTTGGATGAACACCAAGTTACCAACCCCTTATCGCGGCACGCTCGACACCCTAGATAGGCGGGCATGACCATCCGCAACTCCGTCCTCGACGCCATCGGCAACACGCCGCTCATCAAGCTCCAGCGCGCGTCGGAGGAAACCGGCTGCACGATCCTTGGCAAGGCGGAGTGGATGAACCCGGGCCAGTCGGTGAAGGACCGCGCGGCCAAGTTCCTGGTCCTCGACGCCATGCGCGAAGGCCGGATCGAGCGCGGCGGTACGATCGTCGACGGCACGGCGGGCAATACCGGTATCGGGCTCACCATGGTCGGCAATGCGCTGGGAATGGAGACGGTGATCGTCATCCCCGACACGCAGACCGAGGAAAAGAAGCAGACGCTTCGCATGCTCGGCGCGCAGCTCGTCGAGGTGCCGGCCGTCCCGTACAAGAACCCCAACAATTATGTGAAGGTCGCCGGCCGGATCGCCGAGCAACTTGCCGGGACCAAGGCGGGTGGCGCGATGTTCGCGGACCAGTTCGACAATCCGGCCAACCGTCAGGCGCATGTCGAGACGACCGGCCCCGAAATCTGGACCCAGACCGACGGCAAGGTCGACGGTTTCATCTGCGCGGTCGGCACCGGCGGCACGCTTGCGGGCACGGCATTGGCGCTTCGCGAACGCAAGAGCGACGTGCAGATCGGGATCGTCGATCCGCCCGGCGCCGCCCTCTTTTCCTATTTCACCGACGGCGAATTGAAGGCCGAAGGCAGCTCGATCACCGAAGGCATCGGGCAGGGCCGCATCACCGGCAACCTCGATGGGCTCGAAGTCGATCATGCCTTCCGGGTCGAAGACCAGGAAAGCCTCGACGTCAATTTTGCCTTGCTCGAAGAAGAAGGCCTTAACCTGGGCCTTTCCTCGGGCATCAATGTCGCTGGCGCGATCCGTCTCGCGAAGGAAATGGGGCCCGGCCACACCATCGTGACCGTCCTGTGCGATCCCGGCACTCGCTATGCCTCGCGACTGTTCAATCCGGAATTCCTGGCCTCGAAGGGCCTCGAAGTCCCCGCATTCCTGACCCGCGAAACGCAGGTCGACATCCCCTATCAACCCACCGAATAAGAAGAGGAGCTCCCACCATGACACTTTCCATCGGCTCGACCGCGCCCGATTTCACTGCCGAGACGACGCAAGGCTCGATCAGCTTCCACGACTGGATCGGCGACAGCTGGGCGATCCTCTTCTCGCACCCCAAGGCGTTCACGCCGGTTTGCACGACCGAGCTTGGCTACATGGCCGGGCTCACCGACGAGTTCGCCAAGCGCAACACCAAGATCATCGGCCTGTCGGTCGACAGCAGCGAGGACAATCGCAACTGGCTGCCCGACATCGAGGACGTGTCCGGAAACAGCGTCGGTTACCCGGTGATCGGTGACGTCGACCTCAATGTCGCAAAGGCCTACAACATGCTGCCGGCCGACGAGAGCGGCACGGCGGAAGGCCGCACCGCCGCCAACAACGCGACCGTGCGCACCGTCTACATCATCGGCCCGGACAAGAAGATCCGCGCGATGCTGCTCTATCCGATGAGCTCGGGCCGCAACTTCGACGAGGTGCTGCGCCTGCTCGACAGCGTCCAGCTGACCGAATACAAGGGCGTCGCGACGCCGGTAAACTGGCAGGACGGCGACGACGTCATCATCCCGCCGACGGTCAGCGACGACGATGCGAAGGCCAAGTTTGGCGACTTCGAAACCGTCAAACCCTATCTGCGCCGCATCCCGCAGCCGCAGTAGTTTTCGGCGTGACGAATGAAGGGCGGTGCCGGGAGACCGGCGCCGCCCCTATTCTTTGGGCATCAGCTTGAGCAGGCGACCCTGCGAGTCCCCGCGGTCGTCTTCGAGCAGGTAGACCGCGCCGTCGGGACCCTGCACGACCTCACGAATGCGCGCGCCCATGGCGTAGCTGGTGACATCGGTGGCGCGATCGCCGTCGAGGCTCACCACGTTGAGTTCCTGCCCCGACAAGCCCGGGATCAGCGCATCGCCCGTCCAGTCGGCGAACAGGTCACCCGAATAGATAAGCAGGCTCGCCGGACTGGTCGCCGGATCCCAATAGGCGACCGGCTTCACATAGGGATCGTCCGCCGTGTGATCGGGGATCGGGGTGCCGTTATAATTGTCGCCATAGCTTGCCTTGGGCCAACCGTAATTGCCGCCCTTCGTGATGAGGTTCAGCTCGTCGCCGTGCTTGGGCCCCATCTCGATCTCCCAAAGTCGTCCATCTGGCGCGAAGTCGAGGCCGAGCAGGTTGCGATGGCCGTAGGACCAGATCTCGGCGGTCGAGCCGCCCTGGTCGTAGAGCGGATTCCCCTCCGCTGCACTGCCGTCGAGATTGAGCCGCAAGACGGTCCCGAGGTTGTTTTCATTGTCCTGCGCCGGGTCCTGCTCTTGGCGGTCGCCCGAGGTTACGAACATATATTGACCATCGGGGGAGAAGTGGATGCGGTGCGAATAGTGGCCGCGCCCCTCGGTCTTGTCCTGACGCCACAGCACCTCGACACCGGTCAGGCGACAGGCCTCTTCGCTCTGGCACAGGAGCTTGCCCTTGCCGACGACCGCGCCACGGCTGTTGCCTTCGCCCGCCTCGACCCAGCTCATGTAAAGATCGCCGCCCTGCCCCATCGGGCTTTCCCAGTCGGGGCCGAAAGCGATATCGCCGAAGCCGCCCTGCCCACCATAATCGACCTTCGGAACGCCGCTGACCGATCCGGTCGAGCCGCTCTCGACGTCGACGAACCAGAGCCGGCCCTCCTTGCCGCTGATGAACAGGAGGTTCGTGCCGGGCATGAAATCGGCGGCCCACGGCTCGTCATATTCGCCCATCGCCTCGACCGTGAACGGCGCATCGGCCTGTGCG
This sequence comes from Sphingomicrobium clamense, assembly GCF_019264355.1. NCBI lineage: Bacteria > Pseudomonadati > Pseudomonadota > Alphaproteobacteria > Sphingomonadales > Sphingomicrobiaceae > Sphingomicrobium > Sphingomicrobium clamense. The sequence continues at coordinate 1,922,174 of NZ_JAHVAH010000001.1, forward strand.
ACTTCGTTATGCGCGGAGATCGGCGCGATCGAGCTCGAGCTGCTCGCCGCTGGCTCTGCCTCGCCCGGCGCGGAAGCCGTGCAGGCGGCGGTGACGAGGGCTAGCGGGATCAGCGAGGCGCGCATTTCATTCTCCTTTTTGGGACGGGCATCATGACGCCAACGCGGGCAAGCCACAATGGTGTCATGGATCGCTTGCATAGGAGGCCGCTCGCGCCTATATGCGCATCACCTCCTCACATCGTTAGCGATCTGAGGCTGGTCCCGGGGATCGGGGCCGGCACCGGGGCCCATTGCTTGTGAAAGACATGATTTGACCGACACTGCCGCCATTGCGACCATTATCGAACCCATCGTCGAGGACATGGGATTCAAGCTGGTGCGCGTGAAGATGATCGGCGGGGCGGAGGAGCCCACGCTCCAGGTCATGGCCGAGCGTCCCGACACGCGGCAGCTGACCATCGAGGATTGCGCCGACATTTCGCGCGCGCTCGACGAGCCGCTGGAAGAGGCGGACCCGATCGATCATGCCTACCGGCTCGAAGTGTCCTCGCCCGGCATCGACCGTCCGCTGACCCGTTGGCAGGACTATGTCGACTGGACCGGCCACCTCGCGCGCATCACGCTCGAGAAGAAGCATGAGGGCCAGAAGAAATTCAAAGGCGAGCTTGAAGGGGTCGACGAGGACGCGCGCACCATCGCGCTGACCGACGACCACGACCAGCGGCACGTCATCCCGTTCGACCTGATCGAGGATGCCAAGCTGCTGTTCACCGACAAGCTGCTCCAGGAAACCCAGCCGCTGTCTGCTGACGGCGCCGACGAAATCAATGAAGAAGGGTAAGACGAATCATGGTTGAGACCCAGCCGAACCCCCCGGCCCCCGCAGCCGCCTCCGCCAACAAGGCCGAGCTGCTCGCGATTGCCGACGCCGTCGCGCGTGAAAAGCTGATCGACAAGGCCATCGTCATCGAGGCGATGGAAGACGCGATCCAGCGCGCTGCCCGCGCCCGTTACGGCAACGAAAACGACATCCGCGCGAAGCTCGACCCTAATTCGGGCGACCTGCGCCTGTGGCGTGTCCTCGAAGTCGTCGAGGACGTCGAAGACCATTTCAAGCAGGTCGACCTCAAGGGTGCGCAGAAGCTGCAGGACGGGGCCGCCATCGGCGACTTCATCGTCGACCCGCTGCCCCCGATCGAATTCGGGCGCATCGCCGCGCAGGCCGCCAAGCAGGTCATCTTCCAGAAGGTCCGCGACGCCGAGCGCGAGCGTCAGTATGAAGAGTTCAAGGATCGCGCGGGCGAAGTCATCACCGGCGTCGTCAAGCGCGTCGAGTTCGGCCATGTCGTGGTCGACCTGGGTCGCGCCGAAGGCGTCATCCGCCGCGACGCACAGATCCCGCGCGAAATGGTGCGCGTCGGCGACCGTATCCGCTCGCTGATCATGCGCGTCAGCCGCGAAACCCGCGGTCCGCAGATTTTCCTTAGCCGTGCGCACCCCGATTTCATGCGCAAGCTGTTCGCGCAGGAAGTCCCCGAAATTTACGACGGCATTATCGAGATCAAGGCCGCCGCCCGCGACCCGGGTTCGCGCGCCAAGATCGGCGTCATCAGCTATGACAGCTCCATCGATCCCGTCGGCGCCTGCGTCGGCATGAAGGGCAGCCGCGTCCAGGCGGTCGTCCAGGAATTGCAGGGCGAGAAGATCGACATCATCCCGTGGTCGGAAGACCTCGCGACGTTTGTCGTCAACGCGCTCCAGCCCGCGACCGTCAGCCGCGTCGTCATCGACGAGGAAGAAGGCCGCATCGAAGTCGTCGTTCCCGACGACCAGCTTTCGCTTGCCATCGGTCGCCGCGGCCAGAACGTGCGTCTTGCCAGCCAGCTGACCGACAGCCAGATCGACATCCTCACCGAAGCCGATGCCAGCGAGAAGCGGCAGAAGGAATTCGTCGAGCGTACCGAGATGTTCCAGAACGAACTCGACGTCGACGAAACCCTCGCCCAGCTGCTGGTCGCCGAAGGCTTCACGAGCCTCGAGGAAGTCGCCTACGTCCCGCAGGACGAGCTTTCGACCATCGAGGGCCTCGACGAGGAAATCGCCGAAGAGCTGCAGAGTCGTGCCAAGGAAGCGCTCGATCGTCAGGAAGAAGCCGCGCGCGAGAAGCGCCGCGAGCTGGGCGTCGAAGATGCGGTGGCCGAGCTGCCGCACATCTCCGAAGCCATGGCGGTCACGCTTGGCGAAGCCGGCCTGACGACTCTCGACGACGTCGCCGACCTTGCCACCGACGAGTTGATCCAGAAGAAGCGCGAAACGCCGCGCCGTCGCGCCGACAGCAAGCGCCCCGAAGACAAGGGTGGCGTGCTGGGCGAATATGGCCTGAGCGAAGAGCAGGGCAATGAGATCATCATGGCCGCCCGCGCGCACTGGTTCGAAGACGAAGACGAAGCCGAGGCTCCCGCCGAAGCTGCGCCCGAAAAGGAGGACGCGGCTGCGGATGGGGACCAATGATCGCCTGACGACGGATAAGACCGCTCCCGAGCGGACCTGCATCCTAACCCGCGAGGCAGCGCCCAAGGCGCGCCTCGTGCGGTTGGTCGTGGGTCCGGACGGTGCCGTGCATCCCGACGTGCGCGCCAAGGCTTCGGGCCGCGGCGCCTATCTAGGCGTGTCTAAAGCCGCGCTCGAAACCGCGGTCGCCAAGGGCACGCTGAAGGGCGCGCTGGCGCGGGCCTTCAAGGGCTCGGTCGCCTATCCTGACGACCTGCCCGAGCGTATCGAAGCCGCGCTGGAGCGCAATGCGCTCGACCGGCTGGGGCTGGAGGCGCGGGGCGGCACGCTGGTCAACGGTGCGGAGAAAGTCGAAACGGCCTGCCGCAGCGGCCAGGCGCGGCTGCTTCTCCATGCAGCGGACGCCTCCGAAGGCGGCCGCAAGAAGATCGACCAGGCGTGGCGCGTGGGCGGGCAAGAAGGCCGGGGGCTTGTCCTTCCAGTCGACCGTACCCACCTCTCGATGGCGCTTGGACGCGAAAATGTGGTACATGTGGCATTGATCGATGCCGCAGCCGCCAGGCGGGTGCTGGATGCGCTCGAGCGGTGGCATGCTTTCCTTGATGCCGATGCTGGGCTAGACGGCGGCAACGCCGTCGATGGCGAAGCATCGGCGAATGACGAGACGACGAAGGATTAGAATGAGCGACGACAAGAAAAAGCTGGGTACACGAGCGCCGCTGGGCATCAAGCGGACGGTCGAAGCCGGCAAGGTGAAGCAAAGCTTCAGCCATGGGCGCTCGAACACCGTCGTGGTCGAGGTCAAGAAGCGCCGCATCCTCAAGCCCGGCGATGCCGCGCCGGAGCCCAAGGAAGAGGCGAAGAAGCCCGAGGAAACGAAGGCTGCGCCCGAGAAGAAGGCGCCCGAGCCCAAGAAGGCCGCACCGCGCAAGAAGACCGAGGCCGAGGAAATCGCCGAACGCAAGGCGATGCAGGAAAAGCTCGTCCGCGAGGCCGAAGAGGCGCGCATGGCGGCTTTGGAGGAATCGCGCCGCCGCGACGATCAGGCCAAGGACCGAAAGTCCAAGGAAGAGGCCGAGCGCGCCGAAGCCAACCGCAAGGCCGAGGAAGAAGCTGCCAAGAAGGCCGAAGAGGACGCCAAGAAGGCGGCCGAAGACGCACAGAAGCAGGCGGCCGCCGAAGCCGACGCACAGCGCGAGGAGCCGCACGGCCATCGCAAGGCCGCGCCGGCCAAGAAAGCCGACAGCAAGAAGGGTCACGACAAGGGTCGTCCGGCCCCCGATCGCCGTTCGGGCAAGCTGACCGTCAATCGCGCACTGCGCGGTGGCGATGGTGGCCGCGCCCGCTCGCTCGCAGCGCTCAAGCGCAAGCGCGAGAAGGAAAAGCGTGCCCAGTCGCATTCGGGCCCGCGCGAGAAGCAGTATCGTGACGTCGTGGTGCCCGAGAGCATCACGGTCGCCGAACTGGCGAAGCGTATGGGCGAAAAGTCGGCCGATCTGGTCAAGAGCCTGTTCAACATGGGCATGATGGTCACCATCAACCAGAACGTCGATCAGGACACGGCCGAGCTGCTGGTCAACGAGTTCGGGCACACCGTCCAGCGCGTGAGCGAGAGCGACGTCGACATCGACACCTCCGAGGACGTCGATGCCGAAGACACGCTCAAGCCGCGTCCGCCGGTGGTCACCATCATGGGACATGTCGACCACGGGAAGACCTCATTGCTCGACGCCATTCGCGGCGCCGACGTCGCGGGTCACGAAGCCGGTGGCATCACCCAGCATATCGGCGCCTACCAGGTCACGCCCAAGGGCGGCGATCCGATCACCTTCCTCGACACGCCGGGCCACGAGGCCTTCACCGAAATGCGTGCGCGCGGGGCCAACATCACCGACGTCGCGATCCTCGTGGTCGCCGCCGACGATGGCCTAAAGCCGCAGACGGTCGAGGCGATCAACCATATCAAGGCCGCCGAAGTGCCGATGATCGTGGCGATCAACAAGATCGACAAGGACGGCGCCAATGCGCAGAAGGTGCGCGAGGAGCTGCTCCAGCACGAGATCATCGTCGAGGCGATGAGCGGTGAAGTGCAGGACGTCGAAGTCTCGGCGCTCAAGAAGACCGGTATCGACAAGCTGCTGGAAGCGATCAACCTACAGGCCGAACTGCTCGAACTGAAAGCCAACCCCGACCGCAACGCCGACGCTACCGTCGTCGAAGCCAAGCTCGACAAGGGTCGCGGCCCGGTCGCGACCGTGCTGGTACAGCGCGGCACGCTCAAGGTCGGCGACACGTTCGTTGCGGGTCCCGCGGCCGGTAAGGTCCGCGCGCTCGTCGACGATCATGGCAAACGCGTCAAGGAGGCCGGTCCGGCCTTCCCCGTCGAAGTGCTAGGCCTGTCGAGCCTGCCGAGCGCGGGCGACCCGTTCACGGTGGTCGAGAACGACCAGCGTGCGCGCGAAGTCGCCGACTATCGCCAGCGCAAGCTGGACGAGAAGCGCACGACCAGCGCGCCGATGAGCCTCGATGCGATGTTCGCCAAGAAGGGGTCGGAAACGATCAGCTTCCCGATCATCGTCAAGGCCGACGTGCAGGGCACCGCCGAAGCGATCGTCAACGCGCTCCACAAGATCTCGACCGAAGAGATCGAGGTTCGCGTGCTTCATTCGGGCGTCGGTGCGATCACCGAAAGCGACGTGACGCTCGCCGCCTCGACCGGTGCGCCGATCATCGGCTTCAACGTGCGTCCCAACGCAAAAGCCCGCGAAGTCGCCAAGCGCGACCAGGTCGAGTTCCGCTATTACGACGTCATCTATCACCTCACCGACTGGGTGAAGGAAGCGATGGCGGGCGAGCTTGGTCCGGAAATCGTCGAACATGTCCGCGGCCGCGCCGAGGTTAAGCAGGTGTTCAAGTCGGGCAAGAAGGACAAGGCCGCCGGCCTCCTCGTGGTCGACGGGGTCATCCAGAAGGGCTTCCACGCCCGCCTCACCCGCGACGACGTCATCGTCTCGAAGACGACCATCGCCTCGCTCCGCCGCTTCAAGGACGACGTCAAGGAAGTCGAAGCCGGCACCGAGTGCGGCGTGGTCCTGGAGGACACCAACGACATCGAACCGGGCGATATGCTCGAAGTGTTCGAAATCGAGGAAAAGGATCGCGTGCTCTAACGAGCCGCGGTCCCCTCGCCGTCCATGGTCCAGAAACGCGCCACCTCCACCGAGCCCTCCGTCCGCATGCTGCGGATGGGCGAGCAGGTGCGTCATGCGCTCGCCGAAGTGCTGATGCGCGGCGACGTGCATGACCCGGCGCTGGAAGGCGCGACCATTTCGGTCACCGAGGTGCGCATGAGCCCCGACCTGCGCCACGCGATGGTGTTCGTCAAACCGCTCTTGGGCGGCGATGAAGAGGCGGTCCTGACCGCGCTCAAGAAGAATGTGCGCTACTTGCGCGGCGAAGTCTCGCGCCGGGTGAACCAGAAATATGCCTGCGACCTGAAGTTCAAGATTGACGAGAGCTTCGACGAAGGCAGCCATATCGACAGCCTGCTGCGCACCGCCCACGTCGCGCGCGACCTGGGTGCCCAGGATGAAGGCGACGGCCCGGATCCCGGTTCCGCACCCGAGACGGACTGAGGCCCTTTTCGACAAATGGGGGTGGCGAAGCCGCTCCGACCTGTTATTGCGAACGCATCGCAATAAAGGAATTCAACTCATGCGTTTTCTCATGACCTCCGCCCTTGTCGGCGCCCTCTCCCTCGCCGCCTGCTCCGAGCAGGTCGAAGCCCCCGTCGACGAAGACGTGTCGGGGACCAAGCCGGCTGACGTAATCGTCGAAAGCGACGCCGTGATCGACGTCAACGTCGCCGATGCTGACCAGCTGGCAGCAGTGGCGGACCTCACCGAAGAGCAGGCTGCTGCGCTCGTCGCCGCCCGTCCCTATGCCGATGCCGTCGCCTACAACACGGCGCTGGTCGCAGCGGTCGGCGAAGAAAAGGCCGCGATGGTTCGCGAAAAAATGTTCGTGCCGATCAACCTCAATACCGCCAGCGAAGAGGCCATCCGTCTCATCCCCGGCATGACCGACAAGATGGTCCACGAGTTCGAGGAATATCGCCCCTACGAAGACATGGCCGAGTTCGACCGCGAGATCGGCAAATATGTCGACGAAGCGGAAGTCGCGCGCCTGCGCCAGTACGTCACGCTCTAGCGCGTTGCAGCCAGAGCCTTGCGATCTCGATCGCCGCCAGGACTCCTGCGTGGATCCAGGCGGTGGTCGGGTCGAAGGCCGACCAGATCCAGTGCAGGAAGGTGAGGATTGCCGCCGGATAGACCAGCCGGTGCAGCGCCTTCCATGACTTTTTCAGCCAGCGCATCGAGACGTCGTTCGACGTCACCGCCAGCGGCACGAACAACGCCAGCGCCAGCCAGCCGCTCCAGATGAAATCCTGCGGCAATTCCTCGAGCACGTTGGCGAGCGTCGCCTTCTTGTCGAGATAGACGAGCGTGTGCAGCGCCGCATAAGCGAAACTCGCCACGCCCAGATCGCGCCGATAGCGCACCAGCCACTTGGCCAGCGCGCTGCGCCGGAAGGCCAATCGCATCGGCGTGACTGCCAGCGTGACCATGAGCAGCCATGCCGCCCATTGGCCGCTGTCGGCGATGGCATGGCCGTAGCCATAGGCGTCGGGTGTCAGCGCCCACCGCCCCACCAGCCACCAGCCCGGCAGCGAAAGCGCCAGCCACAGCAGCAGGCGCTTCGCGCTCATCGTCAGTTCGCCTCGGCAGGTCCGGTCGGATTGATGCCGTAGGCGGCGGGGTCGGTGAAGACCCCCGCCCCCGGCCCGAGCGGCAGGTCGAGCCCGACCCAGACCATAATGAGCGCGGTCCCCGCGATCAGCAGGCCGATCGAATAGGGGATCATCATCGCCATCAGGCTGCCGAGCCCGAAGTCTTTCTGCCAGCGCTGGCAGAAGATCAGGATCAGCGGCAGGTAGACCATCAGCGGGGTGATGATGTTGGTCGCGCTGTCACCGACGCGATAGGCGGCGGTCGAGGTCTCCGGGCTGATGCCGAGCAGGATCAGCATCGGGACGAGCACCGGTGCGAGCAGCGCCCACTTGGCGCTCGCCGAGCCGACGAACAGGTTGAGGAAACCCGAAAAGAGCACGATCGCGGCCAGCAGCACCGGCGCCGGCAGGTCGAAGCCCTGCAGGAAGTCGGCGCCGTTCACCGCAAGGATCAACCCCAGGTTCGACCAGGCGAACATCGCGACGAAATGCGCCGCGGCAAAGGCCAGCACGAGATAGTAGGCCAGGTCCTCCATCGCCCCGGCCATCATCTTCACCAGCACGCGATGATTATTGATCGTGCCGGCAGCGGCGCCATAGGCCCAGGCCGACAGGAGGAAGAGGATGAAGAAGCCGGCGACGAGGCTCTGGTAGAAAGGCGTCAGCCGCGCTTCGGGATTGGCGGTTTCGTCGATCAACGGCGTGCCCGGCCCGACCGTGAATATCACCCAGGCCACGATCACGCCCAGCGCCGCGAGACCCGCGCGCTTGAGGCCCTTTTTCTCGCCTGCGGTCAGCGGACGGTCTTCGGTCGCATCGTCGACCTCGTGATCCGCCTTCGAGGAGTCATACGCGCCGAACTTAGGTTCGATCACGCGGTCGGTGAGGTACCAGATCACGGGCAGGAAAATGAAAGTCATCGCCGCGATGAAGAACCAGTTGCCCGCGATGTTGGCGGTCCAGTCTCCAAACACGGTTTCGACCGACGCCTCGGTAATGCCGAACAGGAGCGCGTCGAGCTGTCCGGGCAGGAGGTTCGCCGAAAAGCCACCCGACACGCCAGCAAAGGCGGCCGCGATGCCGGCGATGGGATGGCGACCGGCGGCATGGAAGATGATCCCTGCGAGCGGGATGAGTACCACGTAAGCGGCGTCGGCGGCGAGGTTGCCGATCATGCCGACCAGCACCACCAGCGGCGTCAGCAGCGCCTTGGGAGCGTTGCGCACGCCTGCGCGCATTGCGGTGCCGAACAGGCCCGCGCGTTCCGCGACCCCGGCACCCAGCATCACGACCAGCACGTAGCCGAGCGGGTGGAAGTGGGTGAAGGTTGCGGGCATTTCGACCCACAGGCGGCGGATATTGTCGGCCGACAGCAGCGACTGCGCCGTGATAATCCGCGCCGCGCCCGTCTCCGGATCGATTTCGGCGGGATGCGCCGCGCTGGTCCCCGTCGCCGCGGCAATGACCGAGATGACGATCAGGATCGCGATGAGGTAGAAGAAGATGAAGACCGGGTCGGGCAATCGGTTGCCGGATCGCTCCACCCATCCCAGGAAGCCCTTGTTGACGCTCGTGCTCGCGGTCGTGTCGGTCATTCAACGCTCCAAATGCAATTGTGCTTGGTCAGTCCCGCGTTAAGGTGGGCCATGGCCAAGCTCTATTTCTACTATGCGGCGATGAATGCCGGGAAGTCCACCACCCTGCTGCAAGCAGACTTCAATTATCGTGAGCGGGGCATGAACACGATGCTCTGGACCGCCGCGCTCGACGACCGGATGGGCGAGGGAACGATCGGATCGCGCATCGGGCTCGACGCCACCGCGCACAAGTTCGAGGACGACACCGACCTGCTCTCCGCCGTCATGGCGCAGCATGACGAACAGCCGCTCGACTGCGTACTGGTGGACGAGGCGCAATTTTTGACCGAGGAGCAGGTGATCCAGCTTTCGCGGCTCGCCGACGAATTTCACATCCCGGTGCTGTGCTACGGGCTGCGCACCGATTTCCAGGCCAAGCTGTTCCCGGGGTCGGCGACCCTCCTCGCGCTCGCCGATGCGCTGGTGGAGCTCAAGGCCGTGTGCGAATGCGGGCGCAAGGCGACGATGAACCTTCGCGTCGATGGCGAAGGCAAGGCGGTCGCGGCGGGCGCGCAGACCGAAATCGGGGGCAACGACCGCTACGTCGCGCTGTGCCGCCGCCATTTCTTCGCCCGCCTGCGTGCAGCCGAAGAGGAAATGGCGCGTTCAGGTGAGGATCATGCAAGCCAGCCTATGGCTGAGACAGCAGGAGACGTCCGATGACCCGCTTAGCCCCCCTCGCCGCTTTATTGGCGCTTGGCGCCTGCGCCACTGCCGAGAAGACCTCGTTCAACAGCGATATTCCGGGTGTCGCAGCCCAGGAAGCGAGTTTTTTCTCCGGTACGATCCGCAACGTCTATCGCGGCGACAATGACATCATCTTCGTTCGCGCCGCCGGCAGGTGGTATCGAACAGCATTGAACGAGGGTTGCCTCGACAGCATCGTCGCGACCAACCCGACCTTCATCTTCGACAGCCAGGGAACCAGCAAGGTCGACCGCTTCACCCGCGTCCACGTGGTCGATGGCGGGGGCATGCCGCTCCAGTGCCAGGTCCGCTCGATCCGCCAGTCGCTCGCGCCGCAGATGGTGGACGCGAGCTCGATCGTGCCGCGCGGCTGAGCCGCTTGCCAACCGGCCGTGCGCTCGCCTAGGCGGCGGGCATGCATGGCTGGCTGATCATCGACAAACCGCTGGAGATTGGCTCGACCAAGGTGGTCGGGCGGGTGAAGGGCGTCATGCGTCGACTGGGCATCAAGAAGCCCAAGGTCGGCCATGGCGGGACGCTCGATCCGCTTGCCAGCGGCGTGCTGCCCATCGCGATCGGCGAAGCGACCAAGCTTGCCGGGCGCATGCTCGATGCCACCAAGGCATACGACTTCACCGTGAAATTCGGCGAGGAAACCGACACGCTCGATACCGAGGGTGCGGTGATCACCGAAAGCGACGTCCGCCCTACCCGACAGGAGGTCGAGGACGTCATGCCGGGCTTCACCAGCACGATCGAGCAACTGCCGCCGGCTTATTCCGCGCTCAAGGTCGACGGCAAGCGCGCCTACGACCTTGCACGCAAGGGCGAGGCAGTTGACCTCAAGAGCCGAACGGTGGTGATCCACGAGCTGCTGCTGACCCAAACGACCGACGACAGTGCGACCTTCTCGGCGACCGTGTCCAAGGGCACGTACATCCGATCGCTGGCACGGGATATCGCACGCGCCCTTGGAAGCGTCGGTCACGTCACCATGTTGAGGCGAACGCGCGCCAGTCCGTTCTCGCTCGAACAGGCGATTCCACTGGACTTTCTCGATAAAATCGCTAGTGCGCGCGATCTGACGGACTTGCTGTTGCCGCTCCAAGCGGCGCTGGACGACATCCCGGCCTTGTCCGTCACGCCTGAAGAGGCCCGCCTGCTCCGGCATGGCCAGCGTCTCCAAGGGCACCCCGCATCGCCGGGCCAGTATTTCGCGACTCAAGGGCAAGCCCCTGTCGCGCTGGTTTCGGTGGAGGAGAATGGCGAGGTCGCCGTGATCCGCGGGTTCAACGTTTCAGAATAAGGAGTAGACGATGTCGATCACTGTTGAACGCAAGGCCGAGCTGGTCAAGGAACATGGTCGCGGCGAAGGCGACACGGGTTCGCCCGAAGTCCAGGTTGCCATCCTCACGGACCGCATCCAGACGCTGACCGAACACTTCAAGACCCACAAGAAGGACAACCACTCGCGTCGTGGCCTTCTGATGCTCGTCAACAAGCGTCGCAGCCTGCTTGATTATCTCAAGCGCAAGGACCACGCCCGCTACACCGACCTGATCGGTAAGCTGGGCCTGCGTAAGTAACCAGTTTCAGCAAGGGCGCCCACGCGGCGCCCTTCGCATATCCGGGCCCCTGCAATCCGGCAGAGGCCATGATGGGGGCAAAAAGACAAAGCCCCGAACCGCGACGGACCGGTCAGTCCGTCATCTGAAAGAGGCCCCGCGCGGCATCCGGCCCGCGGGTGACACAAAAATATGTTTGATGTGAAAACTGTAGAAATCGATCTTGGCGGCCAGACCCTCAAGCTCGAAACGGGCCGCATTGCCCGTCAGGCCGATGGCGCCGTGCTGGCGACCCTCGGCGAAACCGTAGTGCTTTGCGCGGTCACCGCCGCCAAGAGCGTCAAGGAAGGACAGGACTTCTTCCCGCTGACCGTCCACTACCAGGAAAAATTCTCGTCGGCCGGGCGCATCCCGGGCGGCTTCTTCAAGCGCGAAGGCCGCGCGACCGAGAAGGAAACGCTGACCAGCCGTCTGATCGACCGCCCGGTTCGTCCGCTCTTCCCGGAAGGCTTCTACAACGAAATCAACGTCATCGCCCAGGTGCTGAGCTATGACGGCGAAAACGAGCCCGACATCGTCGCGATGATCGCCGCTTCCGCCGCGCTCACCATCTCGGGCGTGCCTTTCATGGGCCCGATCGGCGCCGCACGCGTCGGCTTCGTCGATGGCGAATATGTCCTCAACCCCAAGGTCGACGGCATTTTCGAAGAAGGTCGTCTGGACCTCGTCGTTGCCGCCACCCGCGATGCGGTGATGATGGTGGAATCGGAAGCCAAGGAGCTGACCGAGGACGAAATGCTGGGCGCCGTCCAGTTCGCTCACGAAGCTTCGAAGAAGGTCGTCGACGCGATCATCTCGCTGGCCGAACAGGCAGCCAAGGATCCGTGGGAACTCGACAAGGTCGAAGACAAGTCGGCGACGCTCGACGAGCTTCGCGGTGTCATCGGCGACGATCTCGCCGCTGCCTACAAGATCACCGACAAGTCGGCTCGCCAGGACGCGGTCAACGCCGCGCGCGAAAAGGCCCGTGATCATTATGCCGATCTCGCCGAGAGCGATCCGGCCGAATATATGGGCCGCCTCAAGCTGGTGAAGAAGCTGGAAAGCGACATCGTTCGCAAGGCCATCCTCAAGGACGGCCAGCGCATCGACGGTCGTAAGACCGACCAGGTCCGCCCGATCGAGGCGATGGTCGGCCTCCTGCCCCGCACCCATGGTTCGGCGCTCTTCACCCGTGGTGAAACGCAGGCGATCTGCACAACCACGCTGGGCACCAAGGACGCCGAGCAGATGATCGATGGTCTGGAGGGTCTCTCCTACAACCACTTCATGTTGCACTATAACTTCCCGCCTTACTCGGTCGGCGAAGTGGGTCGCTTCGGCTTCACCAGCCGCCGCGAAACGGGCCATGGCAAGTTGGCCTGGCGCGCGCTGCACCCGGTGCTGCCGACCCATGAAGACTTCCCCTATACGATCCGTATCCTGTCGGACATCACAGAGTCCAACGGCTCGAGCTCGATGGCGACGGTCTGCGGCGGCTGTCTGTCGATGATGGACGCCGGCGTGCCGATCGAACGCCCGGTTTCGGGTATCGCTATGGGCCTCATCCTCGAGGGCGACGACTATACCGTCCTGTCGGACATCCTGGGTGACGAAGATCACCTCGGCGACATGGACTTCAAGGTCGCGGGTACCGAAGAGGGCATCACCTCGCTCCAGATGGACATCAAGGTTGCCGGCATCACCGAGGAAATCATGAAGACCGCCCTCGCCCAGGCGAAGGAAGGTCGCAGCCATATCCTCGGCGAAATGGCCAAGGCGCTCGACCACAGCCGTGGCGAAGTGTCGAAGCACGCGCCGCGTATCGAGACGATGCAGATCGACAAGTCGAAGATCCGCGACGTCATCGGCACGGGCGGCAAGGTCATCCGCGAAATCGTCGCGGAGACCGGTGCCAAGGTCGACATTGACGATGAAGGCATCATCAAGATCTCGTCGTCGAACCTCGACGAAATCGCCGCTGCCAAGAAGTGGATCGAAGGCATCGTGGTCGAACCCGAAGTCGGCACGATCTACACCGGCAAGGTCGCCAACATCGTCGATTTCGGCGCGTTCGTGACGTTTATGCCGGGCAAGGACGGCCTCGTCCACGTCTCGGAAATGAAGAACGAGCGTGTCGAGAAGGTCACCGACGTTCTCGAGGAAGGCCAAGAAGTGAAGGTCAAACTTCTCGAGATCGACCAGCGCGGCAAGGTCCGCCTGTCGATGCGCCTGGTCGACCAGGAAACCGGCGAAGAGCTGGAAGACACCCGTCCGCCGCGCGAACCGCGCGGTGACCGTGGTCCCAGAGGCCGAGACGGTGGTCGCGGCGGTCGTGACGGTGGTCGTGGTCCGCGTGGCGGCGGTCGTGATGGCGGCGGCCGTGGCCGCGGTCCGCGCCGTGACGACAAGCGCTCGGAAGACAAGGGCGGCGACAAGGCCGATCCCGACTTCTCGCCCGCCTTCCTGACCGAAGGCCGCGACGACGACTAAGTCCTCGCGACAAGCGAAACAGATCAGCCCCGGTCGGAAACGGCCGGGGCTTTTCTTTTGGCGACCATGTTCGCGATTGCGCTTTGACCCCATACGCGCATGATGCGCGCATGCCGCGCTGGATCTGGATCGCAATCGTAGCCTACGCGCTCGTGATGATGAGCGTCAGCGTGATCGTCGTTCGCGATCTTCCGTGGCGCGAAGCGCTGATGGCGCGCGATTTTTCCAATGTCTGGATTGCCGGACAGGCAATTCTCTCGGGTGACGCCGTCCTGCTTTATGACCGTGAAGCGTTCACGCGACTGAGCGAGACGCTGCTCGGTTTCACGTGGGGGAATAATTACAGCTACCCGCCGCACAGCCTGTTCCTGGCGGCGCCGTTCGGATTGCTCTCGCACCCCCCCGCCTTCTTCATCTGGAACGTCGCTGGCGTTGTCCTCTTCGCCCTTGCCGCGCGGCCCTATTTGCCTCCCGCTCTGCCCTGGTGGGCCGCTGTCCTCAATCCAGCGACGCTGGTGTGCATCGTCTACGGCCATTACGGCCTCCTGATCGGCGCGCTCTGGCTCTGGTCGTTCAGAGGCTCGGGGATCGCTGCCGGACTCGCGACGCTCAAACCGCATCTCGGCCTCATGATCTTCATCCGAACGCTTGCCGACCGGCGGCAATTCCTGATCGCTGTCGTGACGACCCTCTTTCTTGTCACGCTCAGCGCCGCCGCGTTCGGGATCGACACTTGGCGCGCATTTGTCTCGGACACGTCCGCCTATCAGTCCGGCCTGTTCATGACGCCCAGCGATGGTGCAAGGCGATCGATGGTCGTGCCGTTCGTGTCCTACGGCCTGCTCGGCCAGATGCTCTTTGCCGTCGCCGCAATCGTCCTTTTGAGCCGTCACTTCTCCGTCTTCACCGCCGCCACGGCGACCTTCCTGATCCTGCCATATGGCTATCACTACGATATGACCGTCGCCTGCTTGGGCTTCGCAGTCCTCGCGGCAAGTCGCTGGGAAACGCTTGCTTGGTGGGAAAAGGTGGCGCTGCTGGTTGCCTTCTTCGTTCCGCAGTTCGTGCGCTATGGGGCCTTCATCGCGCCACCGATATTGTTGCTCGCCTTGTGGCTACAAGTCAGGCATCGCCAGGGCGACCCGGTGTTCGGGACCCGATCGGCCGCCTCTACCCCATCGACGGTTTGACCAGCATCCAGATCGCCATGCCGATCATAAACAGGTTCTCGGTCAGCGACACGAAGCCCAGCGGCACGTTGCTGTTACCGCCCACGCAGGCGCATTTGAGCGAGCGTTTGTCGAGATAGACCGCCTTGAAGACGCTCACCGCTCCGATCGTGCCGATAAACAGCGCCACCGGGATCGAGATGAAATCAAGGATGTGTGCGGTCATCAGGACGCCAGCGAGCCCTTCCGCCCAAGGATAGATGAAGCTGTACGGCACCCAGCGCCGTGCGAGCAGGTCATAGTTGACGAAGCTCAGTGAGAACGCCTCGATATCGCGCAGCTTGAGATAGGCGAGCGCACACATCGAGAAGCTGACGAACCATTCGGCGGCGAGGATCGAGATTGCCTCGCCGGTGGCCACCCATCCCGCGCCCAGCGCCATCAGCGCAGTCATCGCGAACAGGATGCCGACGGGCCAGTAGGTCGTGCCCTCCTTCACCTTGCCGAGATGCTTGCGCAGGTCGCTATAGCCGCCGATCCGCTCGTCCCCGATCCAGATTTGCGGGGTCGTGGCGACGCCATGTTCGGCCTTGAAGGCATCGACCTCCGGCCGACTGGTGAGCGGACGATCGTCGACTTCGAACCCCTCGCGCTTGAGCAGGTCGAGGGCTTTGAGTCCGGACGGGCAGAGGTGGTCTGGCATGACCATGCGGTGGAGGCGCGGTTCTTTCATCGTTTGGCTTCCTCGAAAAGAGCGACGGGGTCGAAATGATGCGAGTTGCAATACGAATTGATACAGACGCGGTTTGCGCCCGACTTCACGCTACCTTGCGACTTCCACTTCATCGCACCTCTGGCTCCACGACCGGCTCGACAGGCTTTTCAGCCTTTTCCAGTAGCTCCGGCGTGAGATCCGCTGTGCGCGGGGGTAACGCCGAACCGTCACCCTGCTTTCCATTCACTTCGATGTCCTCGAGCAGCATCTTCATCTCGGCAATTTCCTTGACCTGTGCCTTCATGATATCGTCGGCGAGCTTGCGCACGCGCGGATCGGTGATCGTCGCCTTGCGCGAGTTGTTGATAGCAATCGAATGGTGGGGGATCATCGAGCGCATATAGCCTTCATCTCCGATCAGCACCTGCTGGCGGTTGACGAAAAGCAGGCCGACAAACACGATAGCCGCGCCTACCACGACCATCTTCTTCAGGGCGGGGTCGCGATACATGCTCCACATGAAACCGAGCATGATGATCACCATGGTCGAGCCCGAGACAAGCGACGCGATGAAGCGGTTGAGGCTGAAGGTCAGGTGGTCAGCCTCGTAGACTAGCTGATGCATCAGGACGAACATGACAATCGTGGACGTTGCGATCATCCCCGCAAACTTCATCCACATCTGCTTCTGACTCTTGTGGCCTTCGTGTGTCTCGTTCATGGACCTTCCCTCTGAATTTCTCTGCAGTGACATGCTTCGCGCCATCGATGGCGAAGTGCTGTGGTTCGGTCAGAACCAGGCTCGCACCCCCGCAACGAACCGTGTGACGCTGATATTTTCGCCTTCCGCGCGGGCGAAATCGCCCGTGCGGCCAACCCGCCATTCGTGGGCAACGCCGATATAGGGAGCGAACTCGCGAGAAAGTTCGTAACGGAGGCGCAAACCTGCCTCGACGACGCTTAGACCTCTTCCGATCCCGAGTTCAGGCACATCCTGCGCCGAAAGTCGGACCTCGGCGCGCGGCTGCAGGATCAAACGCTGGGTGACCCGCTGATCCACTTCGGCTTCGAGCTGGGCAGTGAGGTCGCCCTTGGTCGAGAGATACGTCGTCGCATCGACCTCGAACTCATAGGGAGCCAAGCCAAGTATGCCAGCGGCGAGATAGGTGCGTTCGGGTCCCGTCAGGTCCTGGCGAACGCCGACCTGCGCGTCGAAGAAGGGCGCGATGGCATGGCTCCACAGCGCTTCGACGTCGGCGCTTTCCAGCGAACCACCGAACTCGCCTTCGCCCTCGCTCTTGATCCACAGCTTGTCGATGTCGCCGCCATACCACCCCTGCACATCCCAGAGGTAGGATTGATGACGGCCGTCAGTGCGCAACTCGGCGCGGTCGGCCATGACCAGCACGCGCGTGCCGCCATCAGTGTCTTCGATCAGGTCCTCACGCGCTTCGCGCATGGCCTCCTCACCCCAGATCGCGATCGCCGCGCGTGCCGGCCCGCTTCCTGCGGTGGCTGGTGGTCCGGCTAGCGGGATGTCTTCATCGCCGGGCATCGCGTGCCCCATCGCCGCGTGATCGACCTCCTGCACGTCGCCTTGCGGCGCGGCGTGCACGTCATGGCCCATCTGCTGATGTTCGCTAAGATCCTTCTTCGTGGTATCCGCAGGAGGATCGGCGCTCATCTCGTGACCCATCGCCGAATGGTCCATCGCATCATGACTCGTATTGCCATGGTCCTTGGCATCGGATGCCGGGGGATCCTCGACCGGCTCATGCGTGCCGGGACGTTGGTCTTGGCTCGTCGGCGAAGCGGGCTGCTCCGCTACCGGGGCGTGACCCGCATGCGCGCTGTGGTCCTGGTGGTCCTGGAGCGTAAGCGCGCCGGCCATCACGATCGGAAAGACGATCATGCGTCATCTCCCGACGGATTGGATACGGTCACGATCTGAAACATTCCCGCATGCATGTGGTAGAGCAGGTGACAGTGGAACGCCCAGTCGCCGGGCTCGTCCGCGGTGAGGTCGAACTCGACACTCTTGCCCGGCTGCACTGCAACCGTGTGCTTCAGCGGCTGATGCCCCTCGGGCGCGCCATTGACCAGTTCGAAGAAGTGGCCATGCAAGTGGATGGGATGCGCCATCATAGTGTCGTTGACCAGCTTCACGCGCACACGCTCGTTGTGAGCGAAGCGGATCGGCTCGTCGGCGACGGCAGAGAACTTCTTGCCGTCGAAAGACCACATGTAGCGTTCCATGTTGCCGGTCAGGTGAATGTCCATCCGCCGCGAGGGACGACGCGGGTCCTTGTTGCGTTTGGCAGCCTTTAGGTCGGCGTAGGTCAGTACGCGGTGATCGACATCGCGCAAGCCCAGACCGGGATCGTCGATTCCGCTGACCGGGTTCATCGCGACCATGTCCACGCCGACGCCCGCATCCACGGTCGGGGGCAGCAGTGACGTGTCGCGCATCTTCATGCCGCCACTCATGTCCATGTCGTTGCCGCCGCCCATGTCATGACCCTTATGCGCACCGTCGCCATCACCCATCGCTCCATGACCCATGTCCGCCATGGTCAGGATCGGGGGCGAGCGAAGCGCGGGCACCGAGGCGCGCGCACCGGGCTGGCTTGCGAGCGTCGCAACGCCCATGCCCGAACGGTCCATTGCCTCGGCGACTAGTGTGTAGGCATCGATCGCGCCGGGCTCGACGACCACGTCATAGGTCTCGGCAGGACCGATCTGGAATTCGTCGACTTCCACCGGAGAGACAGCTTGCCCGTCTACGTGCACCACCGACATCGGTAGACCCGGAATGCGCACGTTGAAAAAGGTCATCGCCCCGGCATTGATGAAGCGTAGGCGGACTCGCTCGCCGGGTCGGAACGCATATTCGAGCCCGTCTTTCGGTCCATGCCCGTTCAACAAGTAGGTGTAGGTCGAGGCAGTCACATCGAGAATGTCGGTCGGCATCATCCGCATGCGCGCCCACTCGCGACGTTCCTTGTCGGTCAACGGATAATCGTCTGACCATGTCCGCTTCTGGTAATTGAAATAGCCCTCGGCCTTCTTGAGCTTGTCGAAGATGACGTGGGGATGCATCGGGCTGAACTCACTCAGCACCACCACATAGTCGCGCGTCACTTCGATCGGGTCGCTGCCCGCGGGGTCGACCACGATTGGCCCGTAATGGCCCATCTGCTCCTGCAATCCCGAATGACTATGCCACCAATACGTGCCGCTCTGCCGCACGGGAAACTCGGCGACGAAGGTCTTGCCTGTCTTGATACCGGGGAAGCTGACACCGGGCACGCCGTCGAGCTGGAACGGCACGAGCAGGCCGTGCCAGTGGATCGAAGTGTCCTCGCCAAGCATGTTGTGGACGGCCAGGCGGACACTGCTGCCCTCCTGCAGTCTTAAGAGCGGTCCGGGAATGGATCCGTTCACTGCCACCGCGTGCCCAGCCCGTCCGCTTACAGCGAAGTTCGTGTGCGCGACATGCAGGTCGATTGCGGGACCACGAGCCTCGTCGAAGCCCTTGCGAACATCCTGCGCCATGATCGAACCGCCGCGCGCCCATGCTGGCAATGCGACCGAGGCAGCACTGAGCCCGCCCAGGGCGAGCAATGAACGCCGCGAAATGCGAGAATCGATCATCACGCTTGTGTCTCCTTCAATTTCGTGCATATATACCCCCTTAGGGTATTTGCAATAGGGTATTTGGGCCGTGAAAAGCGCAAACGTGATCAACCGTTTGAGGCGCATCGAAGGACAGGTGCGCGGCATCCAGAAGATGGTCGAAAGCGATCGCTACTGCATCGACATCCTCACCCAGATCCAAGCTATCAAGGCCGCAATCGGCAAGGTCGAGCGCGAGAGTCCTGCGAAATCACGCCAACCACTGCATCCAAGATGCAATCGCGAGCGGCGACGCGGACGATCAGGCGACGAAGTTTGCCGAATTGATCGACTTGTTCGAGAAGGTAAAACGATGAACAAGCGTCGTCTGCTCGTCTTCACTATTCTATTTGCCTGGTCTGCAGTCGCATGCGCCCACGAGGGCCATAAGGAAGACAAGACTGACGCTGAACTGATCGCAGAATCCGTCGCGGCGGAACATCGAGGACCTGACGAGCACGCGGATGCGCCATCTCTGTCGGCGGAGGAAGTACTTCAGCAAAGGATCGAGGCGAACCGACTCCAGTCCGCCGACAACCTGTTAGGCCGGCTGCACCCGGTTGCGGTGCACTTCCCTATCGCGCTCTTTCTGATGGCGCTGATTGCCGAAGTCATCCTGATGAGACGCCCGGCCGCGGGCATGGAAACGACCGTCAGACTGTTGACCGCCGGCGGTGCCGCCGGCGCGGTCGTTTCGGCACTTCTTGGCTGGTATGCTGCCGGCTGGCGCCTGTCCGATCGGTCTGAGACGCTGGGCCTGCATCGATGGCTTGGAACGGCCATTGCCCTGTTGGGTGTCGCCGCCTGGTGGACTGCTAGGGATCCACGACAAAATAGGTGGATATTGCGGTCTCTCCTGACGCTCTTGGCCGCGGCCGTGATATTCCAAGGCTATCTGGGCGGCGAATTGAGCGACGGGCCAAATCATTTGGGCCTGAGATAGCGATCTCATACGGCCGTGCCGGCCATTGTCTCGAGACTGAGATCGTCGGGAGAGAAAGCGCCGGCGGCTGGTGGAGCTAGGGGGATTCGAACCCCCGACCTCTGCAGTGCGATTGCAGCGCTCTCCCAACTGAGCTACAGCCCCGAGCCTGCCGGCGAAGCGCGTCTTTAGCGCCGCGTGCACCCCTTTGCAACGCTTGATCTTGCCTCGTTCACGGCTTGGCGATTACGCCGCCGAAGGCCGGAACGCGCACCTCCAATTTTCCGTTGGTTCTCCGAATGTTACGCGCAATCGGCGTGTGACGATCTGTACCGACGTAAAGGGAGAACACGACCATGGCATATGATCGCTATGACAACAGGATGAGGCGCAATTCGGGGTATGAGACCTCGGAATTCCGCAGCCCCCGCAGCACTGGTCGTAATATGGGGCGCGAAGACCTTCGCGACCTTGATTATGACCGTAACGACCGCGACTTTTTCGAGCGCGCGTCGGATGAAATCCGCAGCTGGTTTGGTGACGAACGCGCCGAACGACGCCGCATGATGGACGAACGTTTCGAAGGGCGTAGCCGTTACGACACCAGCCCCGGTAATTATCGCCGCGAGTATGACCGTCGGCCCTATTCGCCGTCGTCCTACGACCGCACCGACGATTACGACTATGAACGCGCCCTAGCGCAGAACCGCTTCGATCGCGGATCGACGCAGGGTGAATTCACCTCGCGCGGCTCGTTCGACGACGATTACACCAATTGGCGCAACCAGCAGATCGAGGAACTCGATCGCGATTACGCCGAATGGCGCAGCGAAAATGCTCGTCGCTTCGACGACGAGTTCACCAACTGGCGTAGCGAGCGGATGAGCTGCGCGAGATGATGCGCTCGATCCCAGAGCATGTCGAAGTGGTCGACTGCGAAGGCAATCATGTCGGGACCATCGACAAGGTCGTTGGCGACCGCATGATCCTGACCAAGAATGACAGCGAAGATGGCCACCATCATTCGCTGACCTGCCGCCACCTCGATACGG
Organism: Sphingomicrobium clamense; assembly: GCF_019264355.1. Lineage (NCBI taxonomy): Bacteria > Pseudomonadati > Pseudomonadota > Alphaproteobacteria > Sphingomonadales > Sphingomicrobiaceae > Sphingomicrobium > Sphingomicrobium clamense. Next base: position 1,943,430 of record NZ_JAHVAH010000001.1, read on the forward strand.
TCGATGGCGACAAGGTGAAGCTGAACCTCACCGCCGAACAGGCCAAGGACGAATGGCGCGATGAAGGTCGCGGGCGCAGGCCTTGGCGAAAAGTTCGACAGTGGTGAAGCCGGTCCGCACATGCTGAACCGCAGCTTCTCGCACACTTACTAATCGACACAGTTCGATTTCGGGTCGGCCCCGCTCAATAGCCGGCCCTTGGCCCGGTCATCTTCGGATGGCCGGGCCTTTCATTTGCACCGCCAGCCGCGTAGGCCGGTGGCAATTCGAAACGGGAGACGAGATATGGCCAAAGCCTGGCACCTGATGCAGCGCCCGCAAGGGCTCCCTACCCATGATGATGTTGCGCTCAAGGACATCGAGCTCGCCCCACTCGAGGACGGCATGGTGCATGTGAAGAACGACTGGCTGTCGGTCGACCCTTATATGCGCGCGCGCATGGACGACACGGAAAGCTATTTCGACGCCTTCCAGCTCGACCGGCCGATGGACGGCGGCGCGGTCGGAACAGTCGTCGCTTCGAAAGCCGACGGCTTTGCGGAGGGCGACAAGGTCCTGACCTTTGCAGGCTGGCGCGACGAGGCGGTGCTTCCCGCCGCTGCGGTCAACAAGCTCCCCGATTTGGGCGTCGACCATTATCACTTCCTCGCCAATCTCGGCCTGACCGGCGGCACCGCCTGGTTCGGGCTGATGGACGTGGCCGAGGCCAAGGAAGGCGATGTCGTGTTCGTCTCCGCCGCGGCGGGCGCGGTCGGTAGCGCGGTCGTGCAGATCGCCAAGGCCAAAGGCATGACCGTCATCGGCTCGGCGGGCGGCGCCGACAAATGCGACTTCGTCAAAGGTCTCGGCGCCGATGCCTGCGTCGATTACAAGGCCGGTCCGATCCTCAAGGGGCTCAAGGCCGCGCTCAAGGAGCTCGGCCACAAGGGCATCGACGTCTATTTCGACAATGTCGGGCGCGACCATCTCGACGCCGCCTTTGTGGTCGCCAAGGATAATGCGCGCTTTGCCGAATGCGGGATGATCGACGGCTACAACCACGAAGATCCCTATGCTTATCGCTACATCATGTACGTGATCGGCAAGCGGCTGCAGTTGAAGGGCTTCATCTTCACCGATTTCCAGCCGCGCATGGGCGAATTCTACGCCGCCATGGGCCCGATGATCGCGGGCGGACAGGTGACCAGCAAGGAAACCGTCATGAACGGCCTCGACAGCACCTTCGACGCCTTCCTCGGCCTCTTCAGCGGCGCCAACACGGGCAAGATGCTGGTGAAGCTGTAGGGTTAGCTAGCCTTTCCCCGCTCGCGCGCCAGATAGTGGCCGATCGGCAGGCAGATCGCGACCAACCCGAGCATCACGGCCCCGCCGAAGAAATCGGACGTCACGAACAGCACCAGCAGCACCGCATCGAGCACCAGCACGGCGGCGGGAAGCCAAGGGTAGAGCCGCGCGCGATAGGGTCGCTCGAGATTCGGAAACTTGCGCCGCAATCCGAACAACGACGCTTGGTAGAGCACCAGGATCAGGATCGTCAGCGCCCCCATCAGGCGGAACAAGAAATCGAAGCCGCCGGTGAAGACCAACGCGATCATCAGCGCCATCGAGCACAGCAGTGCGACGTGAGGCGTGCCGCCGCGATTGACCTTGGTCACGACATTGGGGAACAGCCCGTCGCGGCCCAACCCGTAGATGATCCGCGGCATCACCATGACGCTGCTGTTCATGCAACTCGCGGCCAGCAGCAGCGCGCCGCCCGCCACGATCTTGCCCCCCGTCGCCCCGAAAATATTCTCCAGCGCCACCGCGACCGGCAGCTCGGATGCGCGCATCTGTTCGACCGGCAGGGCCGACAGCAGGCTCGCATTGACCAGGAAATAGACGCCGGTGATCGTCAACAACGACAGGAACAATCCGCGCGGCAGGTTGCGCGATGTGTTGACGTCTTCCTCGGAAAAATTGACCGGTGCAGTCCACCCGGCAAACGCGCCATAGACCAGCTGGTAGGCCGCCACGATCGCGAACAGGCCGAGGGGCTCGACCGTTTCGGTCAACGTGGATTGCGGGGCGGCGGGCTTGGTCGGCTCGACCAGGAAAATTATGGCGATAATCGCGAACAGGAAGCTCGCCTTGAGCAGGCTACCGATCAACTGGAAGGCCGCGCCTTCCTTCACCCCGAAATAGTTGAGCAGCATGGAGCCGAGCGCAACTCCGGTTGCCGTGATTGCGATATGGTCATTGGCCGCTGGCACGAGGAGCGCGAAGAATTCCGCCGAAACGACTGCCAACATCGCCGCGCCAGCGACATAAGAGAGCCAGTCGGTCCACCCGGCGAGCAGTCCGATGGCGTTCCCGAATGCCAGTCGCACCGGCACGAACAGCCCGCCAGCCTTGGGCACCGATGTCGCCAATTCCGACGCGGTATTGCGACCAGCATGCAGTGAACGCCGCCTAGGACCCAAAGGAGCAGCACCAGTTCCACCACCGGCAAGGCATCGAGCACCGCGCCCGGCGTTCGCATGATGCCCGCGCCGATCACCGCCCCGACCCCGATCGCAAGCGCGAAGGCGAGCCCGAGCACTCGGTGGAGTTTCCCGCGCGTGCGTCCGGTTGCGATGATCGTTGCCATGGCGTGTCCCCCTCAACGCGCGGGCGTGCTGCCGCGCGCGTGTTTCCAACACGCCTTACGAGGGAGTGATCTTAGGGCGCGTAGGCGCGAAAGCTAGCCCGAATAGTTGCAGGCCGCCGGATTGCCGGTGCTGAGGCCGCGGCGGAGGGCTTCCATGCGCTGGGCAGACGAGCCGTGGGTGAAGCTTTCGGGCTGGACACGGCGGCCGGCGTTGCGCTGGAGCGTGTCGTCGCCGATCGCTTCGGCGGCGCGCATGCCTTCTTCCAGGTCGCCTTCTTCCATCGCGCCGGTCTGCGCGGCCCACACGCCGGCATAGCAGTCGGCCTGTAGCTCGACGCCGACCTGGAGCTGGTTGCCCTGCGTCTGGCTGACGCGCTGCTGCTGGCGCTGCACGTTGGCGAGCGTACCTTCGAGATTTTGGACGTGGTGCCCGACCTCGTGTGCGATCACGTAACGCGCGGCAAAGTCGCCCGGCGCGCCGAACCGCTGGTGGAGCTCGTCAAAGAAATCGGGATCGATATAGATCGAATTGTCGCCCGGGCAGTAGAACGGTCCCATCACCGCCTGGCCGTAGCCGCAGGCCGTCTGCGTCCCGCTTGTGTAGGCGACAAGCTGCGGCTCCTGATAGGTCGCGCCAGCCTGCCGGAACAGCGCGGTCCAGACGTCATCGGTCGATTCCAGCGTGCCCGTCAGGAGCGCACGATCTTCGGCTGATAGCGTCGATTCGCCCGCACTACTGGCTCCTTGCGGAGCGCCGCCCAGCATCCCGCCGAGCCCGCCGGAAAGCGCGCAGTAGCCGAGCGCGAGGACGATGACGCCGACGATCCCGAACTTGGACGCGACGAAGCGGAACAGCAGCGCGAAGATGCCCGCCGACAGTCCGCCGCCGAGGCCGCCGCCCCCGCGCTGACCCGTCCGGTCCTGGAAATTATTGCTGTCGCGACCACCGATACGCATGCTTCGTCCCCTCTTGGATTGCCCCTTGGGAATGCTTGGGGACCCGAAACGGTTGCAATCGCGCGCCGCCCACGCGACACGATGCGCCAAAGGGAGAAGACCTGATGAAGCTTCAAGGGAAACGCGCGCTGGTCACCGGATCGACGTCGGGCATCGGCCTTGCAGTCGCCAAGGCGCTTGCCTCCGAGGGCGCGTCAATCATGCTCAACGGCTTCGGCGATGCCGACGAGATCGAGGCCATTCGCGCCGAAATCGAGGAGCTGGCGGACGCCCCCGCGCTCCACGACGGCGCCGATCTTTCCGACCCCGAACAGATCGATGCGATGGTCGGCCGCTGCACCTCCGAACTCGGCAGCCCGCACATCCTCGTCAACAATGCCGGCATCCAGCATGTCGCCCCCGTCGCCGAGTTCCCGGTCGACAAATGGGATGCGATCATGGCGGTCAACCTCTCGGCGGTTTTCCACACCACCCGCCTGTGCCTGCCCGCCATGCGCCAGAAAGGCTTCGGCCGCATTATCAATATCGCCAGCGCGCACAGCCTAGTCGCCTCGCCCAACAAGTCCGCCTATGTCGCGGCCAAGCACGGCGTCGCGGGCTTCTCCAAGACCGTTGCGCTCGAGGCAGCGACCGACGACGTCACGGTCAACTGCATCTCTCCGGGCTATGTCTGGACCCCGCTGGTCGAGGCGCAGATCCCCGACACGATGAAGGCCCGCGATATGACCCGCGACGAAGTCATGAACGACGTGCTTTTGAAGGCCCAGCCGACCAAGCGCTTCGTCACGGTCGAGGAAGTCGCCAGCCTTGCCGTCTATCTTTCGGGCGACGACGCAAAATCGATTACCGGCGCCAATCTCTCGATGGACGGCGGCTGGACCGCGCAATAGGGTGCGCCTCATGAGATGGCCTTTTCTCGCCTTTGCGCTCGTGCTTTCGGGATGCTCCCAGCTCCCCGGCCGCCCGCTGATCGACACGCTTGAGACACGCAACTGGCGCCAGGCCGCCACCGCTGCCGACCGCGATCGCATCGGAGACTGGCGGGAGACCTTCGTCGCCGCGCTCGCGGATGCGCGCGCGAACGGGCATGGCGACGACATCGACGCGCTAGGCGCGCTCGGTCAGCCCGATGCCGCGCTGCCCTACGCGCCGCCGGCACCCGGCGACTATCGCTGCCGCGTGATTAAGGTCGGGGCGAGGAGTGCCGGCATGCTCTCATATGTCGACTATCCCTATTTCAATTGCCGCATCCGCACCGAGCAGGACCTGTTGGGCTTCGCCAAGCTGACCGGTTCGCAGCGCCCGGTCGGGCTGATCTTCCCCGACGGCCAGCTACGCGCCGTCTTCCTCGGCACGCTGGTACTCGGCGACGAGCAACGCGCGATGCGCTACAGCGCCGACCCCGACCGCGACGTCGCGGGCGTGCTGCAAACAATCGAGGGTGGCCGCTACCGCCTGCTGCTCCCCGAACCGCGGTTCGAGAGCATGCTCGACATCATCGAGCTCGTCCCCGCGACCTGATCACTCCGCAGCCCACAGGTCGGCTTTCTCGTTGAGCGTCAGCTCGCGCAGCATGGCATCGACGCTCTTCGTGAGTTCGGGAAGGAAGGTCGGCTGGTGCCGCGCCCCGCGATAGGATTCCACCAGCAGGATCGCGTCGAGCAGGATCGGCACGACCAGCGCCTCGGGATCGTCCAGCGCGCCGAGCCCGTGTAGCTTGCGCAGCGCCTTTTCCCGCGCTTTTTCGGGATTTTCCATGGCCGCGGCCCTTCCGATAATCCAACCCATCCAACGATCCTTTCGCGCTCCACGATAGGTGGATCGCCCCCGGTCGCCTAACGCGCCGGGCGCAGCAGGACGGCGGCTCGCCGATAAGGCCGTTAACCGCTGGCTTGGTCGAGTTTCTGAATCTGCGCGTCGGTCAGCGACAGTTCCATCGCCACCGTCAACTCGCTCAGCTGCGCCAGGCTCGTCGCGCTCGCGATCGGTGCGGTCACCCGCTGCATCAGCCACGCCAGCGCAATGCTCGCGAGCGGCGCGCCCGTCTCGGCCGCAACCTCGTCCATCGCCTCGAGCACCTTGGGCCCCTTGCCCACGAGATAGCCAATATTGCGCATCCCGCGCGGGCTCTTGTCGAGATCGTCCTTCGAGCGATATTTGCCCGCGAGGAAGCCATTGGCGATGCCGTAATAGGGGAAGACCGAGAGCCCCGCTTCCTTCGCCGCGCCTTCCAACTCATCCTCGAACCGCGCCCGCTCGACCAGGTTGTACCAGGGCTGCAGCGCCTGCGGGTTTGCAAGCCCGTTTTCCTCGCACACCCGCATCGCCTCGGCGATCCGCGGCGCGGTGAAATTGCTCAGGCCGACGGCACGAATTTTGCCGGCCTTCACCAGCGCGTCATACGCCCCCATCGTCTCCTCGAGCGGCGTCGCGTCGTCATCCTTGTGCAGGTAATAAAGGTCGATCGTCTCGACCCCCAACCGCTCCAGCGACGCCTGGCACGCCGCCGCGACCGTGTCCGCGGCCAGCCCCGCCATCATCCCGACCTTGGTCGCGATCACCACCTCGTCGCGCTTGCCCGACTGCGCTAGCCACTTGCCGATGACGGTCTCGCTTTCACCCCCTGAATGACCCTCGACCCACGCCGAATAGACGTCGGCCGTGTCGATCATGTCGCCCCCGGCATCGACGAAGGCGTCCATCAGGCGAAAGCTGGTCGTCTCGTCGGCGGTCCATCCGAACACGTTTCCGCCTAGCGCGAGCGGCGCCACCATGATCCCGCTCGACCCGATTTCCCGCTTTTCCGCCATAATTTATCCGCCTCTCGGTAACGCTTCATTTGTAAAGTTTTGCGACAGTGCCACTATGTCGGTGATCTTTACACCCCTACGCAAAGGCACGCTGCGATGGACGCGCTGATCGCCTTCTGGACCCACGCGCTGGCGGCGGGGCTCTTTGCCGTGCTGGTCGGCTGGCAGCTGCACCTCGGCGTGAAAGGCAATGGCCAGCGCCTGCTCCTGTCGTCGCTGGCAATGACCTGCCTGTGGGCATGGGTCGTCGCGACCGAGCCGGGTTCGCCGCTCGCCATGGTCGCGGAAACTGCGCGCAACCTCGTCTGGATCGCCCTGCTCTACAGCATCGCGATGAGCGACGAGCATGCCGAGCGACAGAAGGGCGTGCGGCTCGTCTACGGCGCGGTCGCGGCGGTGCTCGGCCTGCAATTCCTCGCCGACACGCTGCCCCATGTCATGCCCCCCGACGCCTCGCTAGAGGCCGGGCTGGTCACGACCGCCGCCCTGCTGCGCATCACCGCGGCGGCGGGCGGGCTGGTGCTCGTCCACAACGTATACGGCCAGGCGGCGCCTGCCAGCCGCTCGGCCATCTCCTACGCCATGCTCGCCTTTGCGGCGCTGTGGGTCTTCGATCTCAACTATTACACCATCGCCTATCTCGGCTGGGACTGGACGCAGACCGTCTATGACTGGCGCGGGCTGGTCGTCGCGCTGACCGCCCCGCTGTTCGCGCTGGCCGTGCGTCGCAATTCGCTCTGGCGCATTCGCCTGTCGCGCGCCGCCACCTTCCAGTCGCTCTCCATCCTCGGCATCTGCGCCTATCTCGTCGTGATGGCGGTGCTGACCAGCGTGCTGCGCGAGGCGGACGGCGACTGGTCGACCAATGGCGCCATCGCCTTGCTCTCGGTTCTCACTGTCGGCGCCATCGCCATCCTGCCGTCGGCCCGCGCGCGCAGCTGGGCCAAGGTCAAGATCGCCAAGCATTTCTTCGAACATCGCTACGACTATCGCGCCGAATGGCTGCGCTTCGTCGACACGCTCGGCGGGACGCGCGAAGCGGGCAGCCTCGGCCAGCGCATCGCGCGCGCCTTTGCCGACATGCTCGAGGCACCGGGCGGCATCCTCATCGCCCGCGACCGTGACGACAATCTCGTCCAGGCTGCTGACTGGGGTTGGCCGGGCAGCACCCCGCCCATCGCCTCCGACGCCGATCTCGATGCACTGTGGGACCAGCTGTCCAAACAGGGCCATATCCTCGAACTCGATGCCATTCGCGGCGGTTGGGCCAAGGGGCCTTCGCTCCCCGTACCCCGCTGGATGAAGCAGGACGAGACGATCTGGGTCGGCATCCCGCTGATCCACGACCATCGCATGGTCGGGCTCGTCCTCGTTGCCGCGCCCGATTATCGCCGCCCGCTCGACTGGGAGGATTTCGATCTCCTGCGCACGGCCGGCCGTCAGGCCGCGTCCGCGCTGGCTGAGGCGCTGATGCAGGACGCGCTCGCCAAAGCCGAACGGTTCGACGAGTTCAATCGCCGCTTCGCCTTCATCCTGCACGACATCAAGAATCTGGTTAGCCAGCTCTCGCTGGTCGCGCGCAATGCCGAACGCCATGCCGACAATCCCGAATTCCGCGCCGACATGGTCGCGACGATCAAGAGCTCGGTCGGAAAGATGAACGACCTGCTCGCACGCCTGAACAGCGAAAGCGGAGCAGCTTCCGAAAAGGTCGGCGCCGCGCCGCTCAAGGACGTGCTCGGCTTCGCCGTCGCGGCCAAGAATCGCGGCCACGAGGTCCGCCTGCTCGGCGATATCGATCGCTGGGTCCACGCCGATGCCCACGGGCTCGAACAGGCGGTCGGTCACTTGCTCCAGAATGCGGTCGACGCGAGCGATCCCGACCAGCCGGTCATCGTTCGGGTCGACGGCGACGGCGACGAGGTCACGATCGCAATCATCGACACCGGGCGCGGCATGGACGGCGAGTTCGTCCGCTCGCGCCTGTTCGAGCCCTTCGCCTCGACCAAGGACGGCGGCTTCGGAATCGGCGCCTACGAAGCCCGCGCGCTGATCGGCGCTATGCACGGTCGTCTCAGCGTCGAGAGCCGTCCCGGCCATGGCAGCAATTTCACCATTCACCTCAAGAAAGCGGCCCCCGAGGTCGCTCAGCCCACCAGGAAAAGCGCATGAGCAAATCCGATCTTCCCGTCCTACTCGTCGTCGAAGACGATGAAGGCCTGCAGCGTCAGCTGAAATGGGCTTATGAAGACTATCAGGTCGTCGCGGCCACCGACCGCAAGCAGGCGATCGAGATGCTCCGCCTTCACGAGCCCGCCGTCGTTACGCTCGACCTCGGCCTGCCGCCCGATCCCGACGGCACCACCGAAGGCTTCGCAACGCTCGAGGAAATCCTCGCGCTCAAGCCCGATACCAAGGTCATCGTCGCCTCGGGCCATGGCGCGCGAGAAAGCGCGTTGAAGGCGGTCGCGAGCGGCGCCTACGACTTCTATAAGAAACCGGTCGATATCGACGAGCTCGGCCACATCGTGAAGCGCGCCTTTCAGCTGCACGAGATCGAAAGCGAAAACCGTCGCCTCGAGGCTAGCGCGGGCGAGAGCCAGACCGTGCTTGGCTCGATCGTTTCGGCGTCGCCCGAGATGCTCAAGGTCGCGCACACCATCGAACGCGTCGCCTCTGCCGACGTCTCGGTCATGCTGCTGGGCGCAAGCGGCACGGGCAAGGAATTGCTCGCCCGCGCCGTCCATGACCAGAGCCCGCGCGCCAAGGGCGGGTTCGTCGCTATCAACTGCGCCGCAATCCCCGAAAACCTGCTCGAGGCCGAACTGTTCGGCTATGAACGCGGCGCGTTCACCGGCGCGGTCAAGACGACCGAAGGCAAGATCGAACAGGCGCAGGGCGGGACGCTCTTTCTCGACGAAGTCGGCGACATCCCCCTGCCCCTCCAGGTCAAATTGCTGCGCTTCCTCCAGGAACGCGTCATCGAACGCATTGGCGGGCGTAAGGCGATCGAGGTCGATACGCGCATCGTCTGCGCCACCCACCAGGACCTCGACGCGATGACCGCCGACGGCAGCTTCCGCGAAGACCTCTATTACCGCCTCGCCGAGATCGTCGTGCCGATCCCGCCATTGGCGCAACGCACCGGCGATGCCGTCCTGCTCGCGCGGCATTTCGTCAACAAGTACGCCGCCGACCTCGGCCGCAAGGTCACCGGCCTTGCCCCCGACGCGGTCGAGGCGGTCGACGAACATCCCTGGCCCGGCAACGTGCGCGAACTCGAAAACCGCGTGAAGCGCGCGGTGATCATGGCCGACGGCAAGCTCGTCACCGCAGGCGATCTCGACCTCCAGTCGGGCGTCGACAGCGAGGGCGAAGCCACCCCGATCAACCTGCGCGCCGCGCGCGAGATCGCCGATCGAAAGGTGATTCAGCAGGCCCTGACCCGCACCGAGAATAACATCTCGGGCGCGGCCAAGCTGCTCGGGATCAGCCGCCCGACGCTTTACGACCTCATCAAGCAATATCAGCTCAGCGCCTGAGCCCGACCGACCATCGGAGAGACCAGATGACCATCCTTCAACGCCTCTCGAGCATCACGCTCATCATCAATTTCAAGACGGTGCTGATCTCGGCGCTCGCGATCGTCGCGACCTGGGCCAGCCTGCAGCTCGGGCTGGTTGCGGACTATCCGCTGACCATCATCTCGACCGCGGTGATCTTCCCGATCGTCTTCTCGATCGGTCATGCCTACAAGCGCCGCGAGGCCGCGCTCGACGATTATGGTGTCATGAAAGCGCATGGCCGTGCGCTCTATTTCGCCGCACGCGACTGGCTCGCGGAAACCAATCCGGCGCGCTTGCGCCAGATCGAGCAGACGATGGCCGACCTGCTCACCGCCTGCCGCGACATGTTCAAGGGCGACCGCGCCGACATGCGCGAGAACGAGAAACGCGTCTACGCTGCCTTCTCCGACCTCTCGCGCTTCGTGCGTGCCATGCGCGAGGACGGGCTCGCCTCGGGCGAATGCTCGCGCTGCAACCAATATGTCTCCAAGATGATCGTCGCGTTCGAAAGCGTGAAGCACATCTATCAGTATCGCACCCCGCGCACCCTGCGCGTGTTTAGCGACATCTTCATCATCATCCTGCCGCTCATTTACGGCCCCTATTTCGCCTACGAAGCGGTCGAATATGGTGCGCCCATGCTGACCTACGTGATGCCCATCCTGTTCGCGATCATTCTCACCGGGCTCGACAATATCCAGTCGCACCTCGAGGACCCGTTCGACCAGATCGGGGTCGACGACGTCGCCATCCATGCGGAGAAATTCGTCGAGTTGCTGGCTTGCGGTGAAGAGCCGGAGGCACGGCTCGCCGCCTAGGCCAGCGCCTCCGCCTTCTCGGCGACTTCCAGCCACCGCTCCTCGGCTGCATCCTTGTCGGCGCGCAGCTGCTCGAGCTTCTTGGTCAGCGCCGCGAAGCGGTCGGGATCCTTGGTGAACAGGTCGGGGTCGGCCATCGCGCCTTCCGCCTTCACGATCTCGCCCTCGATGCGCTCGATCTCGCCCGGCAGCCGGTCGAAGTCGCGCTGGTCCTTGTAGCTAAGCTTGGTCGCCTTGGTCGTCGGCGCCGCCTGCTTCTCGCCCTCTGGCTTCGCCTTCTTGGTCTCGACCCGGCGCTCCTTGCGCCGCTTGGCCCAGTCCTCATAACCACCCGCGACGATATCGACCTTGCCCGAACCATCGAGCCCCAGCGTCATCGTCACCGTGCGGTCGAGAAAGTCGCGGTCGTGGCTCACCAGCAGCACCGTGCCCTGATAGTCGCTGATCACCTCTTGCAGCAGGTCGAGCGTCTCCATGTCGAGATCGTTGGTCGGCTCATCGAGCACCAGCAAATTGCTCTCTCGCGCAAATTCGCGCGCCAAGAGCAGCCGGTGCCGCTCGCCCCCCGACAGCGTCCCGATCAGCGCATCGCTCAACCCCGGATCGAACAGGAATTCCTTGAGATACCCCTTGATGTGCTTTTTCGACCCCCGCACCTCGATCCAGTCGCCGCCCTCGGCCAGCACGTCGCGCACCTTCTTCTTCGGATCGAGCAGCTTCCTCTGCTGGTCGACCACGATCCCCGACAGCGTTTTGGCCAGCGTGACCGACCCCTCGTCCGGCGTAAGCTCACCCGTCAGCAGCTTCAGCAGCGTCGTCTTGCCCGCCCCGTTCGCGCCGACGATCCCGATCCGGTCGCCGCGCTGGATACGCAGTGAGAAATTGTCGATGATCGTGCGCTCGTCATAGCGCTTGGTGACCTCCTGCGCGTCGATCACCACCTTGGTCTTGGCGTCGTCCTTGGCGAGTCCCAGCGCCGCCTTGCCCTGCATCCCGATCATCGCCGCGCGCTGCTGGCGCAGCTCGAACAGTTTCCTCAGCCGCCCCTGGTTGCGCTTGCGCCTCGCGGTCACGCCCTTGTGCAGCCACTCGGTCTCCTGACGCAGCTTTTCGTCGAGCTTCTCTAGCTGGCGGCGATCCTCCTCGAGCACGTCCTCCATCCATTTCTCGAACCCGCCATAGCCGACCTCGGCGCGGCGCAGCGTCTTGCGGTCGAGCCACAGGCACGAGCGCGTCAGCCGCGACAGGAAGGTCCGGTCGTGCGAAATCACGATGAAAGCGCCGGTATAGCGCTGCAGCCAGCTTTCCAGCCAGTCGATCGCGGCGAGGTCGAGATGGTTGGTCGGCTCGTCAAGCAGCAACAAATCGGGCTCGAGCGCCAGCGCTCGCGCGATCGCCGCGCGCCGCCGCTCGCCCCCGCTCGCCGTCTTCGCGGGCCGCTCGAGATCGATCCCCATCTGGTCGGCGATCGCTTCGGCGGCATGCGCCTCGGGCGCGCCCTCGCCATCGGTGACCCAGTCGATCAGCCGCTCGTGCCCGCTCATGTCGGGATCCTGCTCGAGGATCACGACCTGCTTGCCCGGCACCAGCGTGCGCGACCCCTTGTCGAGCTCGACCTGGTCAGCGAGCATCCGGAACAGCGTCGTCTTGCCCGCCCCGTTGCGCCCGATCAGCGCCAGCCGGTCCTTGGGCCCCACATGCAGCGTGAGGTCCTCGAACAGCCAGCCTTCGCCCTGGTGGAGCCAGACATCTTCCAGTGAAAGGATCGGTGGAGCCATGGCGCGGCGCTGTAGCTTGGAGCCGCCCCGGCTAGCAAGCGGCATCGCTTTCTGGCAGCGTCGGGAGCCATGACGCGCACCATCCTCGTCTACGCAGGCCTCCTCGCGCTCGCCGCCTTCGTCCTCCAATGGCTCGATGCCCGCATGATGATGCGCAGCCTGTCGGGCGACCTCGTCACCGCGCTCGTCGCATTGGGCTTTGCCGCGCTCGGCCTGTGGACCGGCATCGCGCTGATGCAGCGTCGCCAGGCAGGTCCGGAACGCAACGAGGCGGCGATCCGCTCGCTCGGCCTGTCGACCCGCGAGGTCGAAGTGCTCGAACAGCTGGTCGCGGGCGGCTCGAACAAGGAAATCGCCCGCGCGCTCGCCATCTCGCCCAACACGGTCAAGACGCACCTTGCCCATCTTTACGAGAAACTAGGGGTCGACCGGCGCGCCGCCGCCGTCGCCGAGGCCCGCCGTCTCTCCTTGGTCGGCACCGGAAGAACGGGTGATTTTGGCCAAATCACCCATGTGGGCGATAGCTAGGCTGCTTTTCGTGTGACTAGTGGGAGGTCTTCCCGAACATTGGAGGACAAGATGCAGAAAACGATTCTCACCTACGGCCTGCTCGCAGGCATCACGATCGCGGTCTCGATGACGTTGGGCGGGCTGGCCGCCTCGGGCGACGGCTTCATGGTCCCCGAATGGGTCGGCTACCTGTTGATGCTCGTCGCGATGAGCTTCATCTTCATCGGCGTGAAACGGTATCGCGACGGCGAATTGGGCGGTGCCATCGGCTTCGCCCCCGCCTTCAAGCTGGGACTCGGCATCGCCCTCGTCGCCAGCCTGATCTACGTTGCCTCGTGGGAGCTCTATCTCGCGCAAACCGACTACAGCTTCGCGCAGGACTATATTGACGGCGCCATCGCCTCGCTCGAAGCGTCGGGGGCCAGCGCGGCCGACGTCGCTGCCAAGCGGGCGGAGATGGAAGGTGCGATGGCCAATTACGGCAATCCGCTCTACCGCCTGCCCATCACCTTCCTCGAAATCTTCCCCGTGGGGCTCGTCGTCTCGCTGGTCACCGCGCTGATCCTGCGCAACGCACGCGCCGTCCCCGCGCATACCGAGTAAACACTTGCAAGACCAAATAATTCGGTACTCAATCTAGCGGAAATTGTCGGCGTAAGCCTGCAGCTTGAGCGTGTGGCGCGGTGCCTTGACGAGGTGATAGTCGAACCCGTTCTTCTCGCAATAACGGATCGCTTCCTCGCACGTCTCGAACGTCAGCCGCACTTGCGTCTTCGTATCGCCCGATCCGGCCCAGCCCGTCAGCGGGTCCGGGTTCATCTTCTCTGAGCGTTCGAATTCGAGCGTCCAGCGGCCAGCCTGTGCTTTGCCCGACTGGGTGGTCTTGCGCTGCTGTTCGATGATGCGTGCGGTAGTCATGGCGCTGCTCTGGCGCGATCCGGAACCGAAATCAAGATTTTCGCCGCGCCTTGGTGCGCAAATCCGCTGCCGCGCTTGCCGGGTCGTCGGGCCAATCATGCTTGGGATAGCGTCCGCGCATATCCTTCGCGACGTCGTCCCAGCTGCCCTGCCAGAATGCGGGCAGGTCGGTAGTCGTCTGGATCGGTCGCCCGGCCGGGCTGGTGATCGACAGGACCAGCGGCACCGCGCCGACCTTGGGATGCTCGGACAGGCCATAGAGCGCCTGCGCGCGCACCTCGACCTTAGGGCCGCCGGGCGCGGCATAGTCGATCGCATGGCTGGTTCCTGCAGGGCTCTGGAAGCGGGCCGGGGCGAGCCGGTCGATACGCCGCGCCGCATCGTACCCGGCATAGGTTTCGAGCGCGCCCGTAAGCGTGGCCGGATCGATCCTGTCGAGCCGTTTCTGGCCGTGGAGCAGGGGTGCAAGCCATGCATCCAGGTCTTCGAGCAGGGCGGAGTCGCTAAGGTTGGGCAGCGATGCGTCGCCGGTGCGTGCGAATTGCGCGCGGGTGCGTAAAGCCTTGCCGCGCTCGTTCCACGGGAGGATGTCGAGCCCCTCACGCTGAACTGCGTCGAGCAAGCCTTTGAGGATGGCGCTTTCGTCCGGATTTGGGTCGGGCGCGCTTGCCAGCGCAATCGTCCCCAGCTTGCGTCCCCTGGTCGCCGAAATCGACCGTGACCCGCTGTCATAGCGAACGTCGGAGAACTCGGTGATGCGGTCCGCAAGCAGCTCCTCGACACGGGGCCCGTCGATGGGCGCCGCGGACAGGATGCGGGCGCCCGACGCAGCGCCGGCCACTTCGGCAATGGCAAGCCATTTTGAGTTGGCGAGCGGGCTTACAGGGTCGAGCCGGAAACCGCGACCGCCGACCGATTGCCATTGCTCGCCGCTGGCATCGCGACGCCGTGCAACACGGTCGGGAAAGGCGAGTGCGACCGCTTCGCCGATCCGGTCGGGCTCGACTTGCCCTCGCCCCCAGCGCCGCAAGAGGCCGCGCGCCGCCTCGGCCCGTTTCGACCGGTCGGACGTCCAGCGTCGATAGCGCTGCTCCAGATCCTCGACCTTGCCGCCCAGGCCACGTTCGGTCAGCAACGCCGCCGCCGCCGCCGCGGTGGCTTTTAATCCGTGCGCCTCGGCTTCGACCAACATGTGCGCGAGGCGCGGTTCGAGCGGGATGGCCGCGATCGCCCGACCGTGCGGCGTGATCCGCCCCTCGGCATCGATCGCGCCCATGTCGTCGAGCCGCTGGCGTGCCTCTGCCAGTGCAGCAGGGGCCGGCGGATCGAGGAAGGGCAGGCGCGCGGGGTCGGCCTCGCCCCAAAGCAGCGATGCAAGTGTCAGCCGCGAAAGATCGGCCTCGAGGATCTCGGGCGGGTCGTGCGATGGAAGGGCCTTGTTCGCCGCCTCTTCCCACAGCCGGATGGCAACGCCGGGCGCCTGTCGCGCCGCGCGTCCGGCGCGCTGGGTGATCGCGGCTTGGCTGGCGCGCTCGGTGACGAGACGCGTCAGGCCCGCAGCACGGTCATAGCGCGGGCGACGGGCAAGCCCGCTGTCGACGACGATGCGCACGCCGTCGACCGTGACACTGGTCTCGGCGATTGCGCTGGCGAGAACGAGCTTGCGTTTGCCCTCGGGCGGCGGGGCGAGGGCCGCGCGCTGGGCGGACGGGTCGACCAGCCCGTGCAGGCGGTGAAGGATGATGTCATTGGAAAGACTGCCGAGCGCGTCGGCGGTTCGCTCGATTTCGCGAACGCCCGGCAGGAAGGCAAGCAGCGATCCTTCATGCTCGCCGAGCGCGGTGCGGATGGCCGACGCCATTTGCGGCTCGATGTGTGCGCCGGCGTCGCGCCCGACATGGTCGAGGGTGAGCGGGAAGCTCTTGCCTTCGCTCTCGATCATCGGCGGATTGTCGAGCAATCGGGCGAAGGCAGCGCCGTCGAGCGTGGCCGACATGGCGAGAAGGCGCAGGTCTTCGCGCAGACCCGTCTGGCTTTCGATCGCGAAAGCGAGCGCAAGATCGTTGTCGAGGCTCCGTTCGTGCACCTCGTCGAACAGCACGGCACCGACCCCGGGAAGGTCCGGATCGGACTGTATCCGCGCGAGAAAGACGCCGTGGGTCATCACCGTCACGCGCTTGCCCGGCTTGCTGTCGAGACGCGTTGCGTAACCGATCGTCTGGCCGGGCCGTTCGCCGCGTTCGCGCGCCATATATTCTGCCGCCGCCCGGGCCGCGAGACGGCGCGGGACGAGCAGAAGTGTCTCTCCATCGCACCAAGGCTCATCGAGCAGGGCAGGCGCAACCCGGGTCGTCTTGCCCGCACCCGGCGGCGCGATCAGCAGTGCGCGATTGTTCGCGGCCAGCGCGGCCTTGAGGTCGGGCAATACGGTGTCGATCGGCAGCGCCATGCCGCTGCCATGCCATGGGTGCAGGGCGGACGCTAGCGCAAGAGGCGGCGGCGCATGTCCTCGACCCCCAGCGCTTCGACCGCGCGTTGGCGGTCGGGCGAGGCCATCACCTTGTCGAGACGCGCGAGATGCTGTTCGACTACCTCGAGTTCCTGCAGGTCCCGCGGGTGGCGGGCGATTAGCGGTGCGAAGCCGCTGAGCGATTCCAGCGCGCGCCCGACACGGCGCGACAGCATGCCCAATTCCTCGGCGATGCGGCGGTCCAGCTTCTGGAGGTCGACCGATGGAGCGGTGTCCTCCGTTGCCTCATCAGCCTTGGCGCCCCGTACTTCGGCGACCATCTTGTCGACCTCCATCTGCTCGCGGTGGCGCAAGCCCGGTGCCCAGCGGGCGAGGTTGACCTTCGCGGCAAACTCGATCCCGGCCTGGTCGTCCTGCTGCCACGCGATCGCGCCCACCGCGCGCAGGTCGGCGCGAATAAGCTCGATCGCACTCCCGCGCTCGGGGAGGCAGTCGGCTTCGACCATTGCGCCGCGTTCGGAGATGTTGCGCACAATGACCGTGCAGTCGGAACCGCGGTGGCGCAGCATCGCGGCCATGTAGAGACCCGATCTCGGGGAGCGGCGTGCCTTCTTGCCGGGTTCGACGGGGAGGAGTTGGCCCATGCGCCGCGATTAGCGCAAAGATGGTCAACAGGCGCTGATGGAACGGTCCGTTTCGGATCAGTAGGCGCGGGCGACGGCGAACTGGGCGGCGTCGGCCATCGCGGTCTTGGCGCGGCTGTCGGGGAAGATGGACAGCGCATCGATCGCGCGGCGGGCGTAGGTGCGTGCTTCCTCGAGCGTGTCGGACAGAGCGTCGGTTTGCTGGAGGAGGGTCTGCGCGTGTTGGAGATCCTCGTCTCCTACACGGTTGCCCTGCATCGCGTCTTTCCAGAAAGCCTTGTCCTCGGCGCTGCCGCGGGCGTGGGCAAGGATGACGGGAAGCGTCATCTTGCCATCGCGGAAGTCGTCGCCAAGGCCCTTGCCCATCGTTTCCTCGTCGGAGGTGTAGTCGATCGCGTCGTCGGTGAGCTGGAAGGCGATGCCCAGGTTGCGGCCGTAGGCTTCGAGCGCGTCCTCCGCCTTTTCGCCCGCTTCGGCGATGATCGGGGCGACTTGGCAGGCAGCGGCGAAGAGCGCGGCAGTCTTCGCGCCGATGATTTTGAGATATTCCTCTTCCGAAGTCTCGATCCGGCGCTGTGCGGTGAGCTGGTCGACCTCGCCCTCGGCGATCACGGCGGAAGCGTGACTGAGGACCTTGAGAACCTTGAGGCTGCCATCCTCGACCATCAGCTCGAAGGCGCGGCTGAACAGGAAGTCGCCGACCAGCACGGTCGCGGGATTGCCCCAGATGAGGTTGGCGGCGCGCTTGCCACGGCGCATCGCCGACCCGTCGACGACGTCGTCGTGGAGCAGGGTCGCGGTGTGGATGAACTCGACCGCGGCGGCGAGCTTGTGATGGCGGCTGCCGGGATAGTCGAGCAGCGCCGCGCTCGCGAGCGTCAGCATCGGCCGCATCCGCTTTCCACCACCCGCGATCAGGTGGCCGGCCAGCTCGGGGATCAGCGCGACCTTGGACTGCATGCGATCAAGAATGACCGCGTTGACCGCGTTCATGTCGTTGGCAGTGAGCGCCATCATGCCCGCGAGGCTGGGCGGACGAGCAGGGTCGAGCGGGGTGACGGTCGCGGTCATGGGCAGCCCCTTAGCCTTCCTCGAGCGCGGCGGGAAGGGAGAGGATGACGAGGAGGCCGCCGAGGTCTTCGCTTTGTTTGAGCGTGACGTTGCCGCCGTAGATTTCGGCGACGTCGCGGACGATGGCGAGGCCGAGGCCGGTGCCGGGCTTGCCGGTCTGGTCGAGCCGCTTGCCGCGCGCGAAGATGCTGTCGCGTTCGGCCTCGGGGATACCGGGGCCGTCATCCTCGATCACAATGTCGACCATCGGGGCGGAGCGCTCGACGGTCACGAACACCCGTCCACCGCCATATTTGGCGGCATTCTCGATGAGGTTGCCGAGCATTTCGTCGAGATCCTGCCGCTCGACGCGGACCATCGCGTCGCGCTCGCCGACCACGTCGATGGTCGTGCCTTCGTGGAGATGGCTGACCGCGCGCTCGATCGTCTCGAGGCTCTTGCCGACCTCGGTGCGTGCCTGCGCGCTTGCGCGGCGACCGATGGCGCGGGCGCGCGCGAGATGGTGGTCGACCTGGCGCCGCATGACCGTCGCCTCGCGGCAGACAATGTCGTTAAGGCGATCGTCCTTGGCGGTCGCGGCATTGGTGATGACGGTCAGCGGGGTCTTCAAGGCATGGGCGAGGTTGCCGGCGTGGCGGCGCGCTTCCTCGGCCTGCGCCTCGCTATGCGCGAGCAATTCGTTGATCTCGTCGACCAGCGGGCTGACCTCGCGCGGGAAATCCTCGTCGACGCGGCTCTTGCGACCGGTGCGGATGGCGACGACTTCCTGCCGGACGCGTCTTAATGGCCAGAGACCGTAGACCGTCTGGAGCGCGGCCAGGAGCAACAGTCCGAGCGCGAGCGCGGCGAAGAACTGGATGAGGGTGGAGCGGACGTCGGCGATCTGCTCGTTGACCTGCTCGCGCGACTGGGCAACCTGGAAACGCCAGCGAATGTCGCTGTCGGGCAGGAACACGTCGCGTTCGAGGATACGCAGCGGCTCGCCCGGAAACTCGTTCGAATTGCGAACGTGCAACTCGGTATCGTTGTGGGTCATCGAGGCGTCGAGACGCCGGTCCCACAGCGAGCGGCTGGGGAAGGTCTCCGCGCCCTCGCCCGACACCTGGAAATAGAGGCCCGAATAGGGTTCGAGAAAGCGCTGGTCGGCAGGCGGGCGGTTGAAGCGCACCTCGCCATCGGGACCGATCTCGGACGCGGCGAGCATGGCGTTGAGCACGAATTCGAGCTGGGCGTCGAAATTGTCGACGATCGATTTGGTCAGCACGCGGTCGAGCGCGAAGCCGCCGCCCAGCAGGAGGACGGCGATCCACAGCGCAGCAATGCCGATCATGCGGCGGGTGAGCGTCACCCGCCGGTCGGGAAGAGCGACCTCAGCCTTGGGAGTCACGATCCTCCGGGTCCTCGAGGCTGTAGCCGAGACCGCGGATGGTGGTGATCGTGTCCGCGCCAAGCTTCTTGCGGATACGCGTGACGAACACTTCGATGGTGTTCGAATCGCGGTCGAAATCCTGGTCGTAAATATGCTCGATCAGCTCGGTCCGGCTGACCACCTTGCCCTTGTGGTGCATGAGGTAGGAGAGGAGCTTATACTCCTGCGCGGTGAGCTTTACCGGCGAGCCGCCCTTGGTGACCTTGCCCGAACGCGTATCGAGGCGAATATCGCCCGCGGTCAGTTCCGAGGAGGCATTGCCCGACGCACGGCGAATGAGCGCGCGCAGGCGGGCGATCAGCTCTTCGGTCTGGAAGGGCTTGGCGAGATAGTCGTCGGCACCCGCATCGAGTCCTGCGACCTTGTCCGACCAGCTGTCGCGCGCGGTCAGCACGAGCACCGGCATCTTGCGGTCCTCCTTGCGCCAGCGGTCGAGGATGGTCAGGCCGTCAATTTCGGGAAGGCCGAGGTCGAGCACGACCGCGTCATAGCTTTCGTTGGCGCCCAGGAAATGGCCGTCCTCGCCGTCGGTGGCGAGGTCGACGGCATAGCCGGCACCCTCGAGCGTGGTCCGCAGCTGCTGTCCCAAGGACGGTTCGTCTTCGACGATCAGTACCCGCATGGTGTGCGTTTCTCCGCTGTTCGTTTCACCCCATCAACAGTCCTTGGCATGAACGGTTGCTTGACGCCAAGGGCAAGCGCAAAAAATCGCGCAAATTGGGGGAAAGGCCTAGTTGCCCGAGCGGCGGACGACGCGGCCCGTGCTGGCATCGACATCGACCCAGATCACGCGCCCGTTGCGCAGGAATTTGAGGCGATAGATGCTGCCACGGAATTCGGGGCCGAGATATTGCGCGCCGCCCATCTGGGGCACGACGCGCCGCTCGATCATCGGCAGCGGCATCGACTTGCCCGATTTGGTCGCGTCATAGGCGCGATCCTGGTCCCGGCCATTGTCCTGCTTGGCCGCGGCAAGCGCGGAATCGCGATCGAACGCCGCGGCGGGCGCCTCCGGGATGGTCAGGGCCGCAAAGGCGGCAAGGGCAGTCAAAATACGCATCGAACTCATGTCCTTCACTACGCCGCCCTGATACGCAAGGGGCGTTGAATAACCCATGAATACGACGCTGTTGCTACGTTCAGGTAACGACCTTGGCGCCTTCGGGCATCGTTTTGATGTAGACGTCGCGCTGCGGGAAGGGGATCTCGATCCCCTCGTCCTTGAACGTCCACCAGATCGACTTGAGCACCTCGGAGCGGACGTTGCCCACGCCGCTCTCGGGATCCTTGATCCACGCCTGGATTTCGAAATTGACGCTATTGTCGCCAAATTCCTTGAGCCAGACATTGGGCTTGGGATTGTCGAGCACGCGGTTGCAGGCGCGCGTCGAATCGATGAGGATTTCCTCGACCCGCTTGAGATCGCTCGAATAGCTCACGCCGACTGGGATCTGGATGCGGACGTTCTTCGACGAATAGCTCCAATTCTCGACCGTCTCGGTCATCAACAATTCGTTCGGGATCAGGAATTCCTTGCCGTCGCGCGTGATCATGCTGACCGCGCGGGTCCCGATCTTGCTGATCGCGCCGAAATAGTCGTTCACGACGATGACGTCGCCCGGCTTCACCGAGCGGTCCATCAACAGGATCAGCCCGGCGATGAAGTTCCCGAATGTCTTCTGGAGGCCAAAGCCGACTGCGAGGCCCAATGCACCGGAGAAGAAGGCGAGGCTCGACAGGTCGAAGCCGATCACGTCCACGCCGATGAAGAAGACGATCGCGAAGATGATGATCGTCGCGATTTTCTCCGCCAGCAGTCCCTGCGCCGCATCGAAGCGATTGGCGCGCCGGATCAACCGTTTGACTACCCACAACAGGACCTTGGCGAGGACAAGCAGCCCGATCGCAATGACCGTCCAGGTCAGCAGGTCGAGCACCGAGACACGGAAATTGCCGATCGCGAGCGCGATCTCGTCCAGCCCCTCGAACAGGCGCACGGTCGTATCGACGGTCCCTTCGACCGCTCCTTCGACGATTTCCTCGGCTGCGTTCTGTGCCATCGCCTAACTGCCTAGCAGCGATGGGCCGAATGTCGAGTGCACAAGGCTAGAGGAGATACTTCATCTTGACCCGCTGCTCGACCTGTCCCGGCTCGAGCTCGAAGCGGACATGATGCGCCTTGGGCGGGCCCATGCGGATCTTGGGGTTGCCGGAGAAGCCGAAGCCTTCCTTGGGAATGCCCAGCATCTTGTCCATTTTCCCGTTGGCGTTTTCGTCATGAAGGACAAGGACGGCATAGGTGCCGGCAGGCAGTGCCTTGAAGGTCACGGGCGCGACGTCGCTGGTCGCCATCTCGGCGGTCCGCGCGGCCGGGTCCTCGTCGCACTTCAGGAATTCGCGGCGCTGGGTCACGCACAGCTGCACCTCGCCTTTCACGTTGCGAAGGCCATGGACTTCGACCGTGAGGTCGGCAGTCGCCTCATGCGGGGCGGCGGCGGTCAGGCTCAACGCGGCGAGCGCGCAAGCTGCCAGCTTCGGCAAATTCGCCGAGCCCGCGGTCCGTGCCGCAAAGATGGTCCCAGAAGCGGAAGTAGAGGCCATAGTTACACTTATATTTTTGATGGTGAAGTTCGTGATGACTGGCCGTTATCAGCCCTTTGCCCAATGAACCATGAACGATGCGCCTTGGGAAGATTTCCCACCCCATATGATTGGTGACGCCCATGATTGTCATGATGGTGAGGACAAGAAGCAACATGCCGACATGGATGGGGACGAAGAAGACCAGCATTGGGATCACGATCGCACCCGTCACCGATTCCGAAGGATGGAAGCTCATCGCCGCCCACGCCGTCGGCGGACGGCTGGCATGATGGACCGCGTGCATGCGCTTGAAGAGCGGCGGCCAGTGCATGGCACGGTGGGTCCAGTAGAACCAGGTGTCGTGCGCGAGCAGATAGACGAGCAGCGACGCCGGCAGCCACCACAGCGGATAGACATCGAGGTCGGTGTAGATTTTGGTCCAACCATGTTCGGCCCAGCCCCAGGCCACGAACCCTGCGGGCGCGCCGTAAATCAGTGCCGAGATCAGGCTGTAGCCGATTTCCATCCGCACCTGCTTGCCCTGCCCGGCGAGGCGGCCGGGAAAGCGCCTGGCGGTCCACGCCGCGAACAGGCCGCTCGAGGCGAAGTAGCGGATCGCGACGATCGCGCTCATGGCCAGCATCGAGAGGAGGATCGCGGTCATCATGCCTCGACCCTATGCGAGCGGGCGCATGGGGGCTAGAGGTCTTGGCATGAGCGGGGTGCGTCCAAATCTCCTGATCCTCGGTGGCGGGCTGGCCGGAGGGCTTGCAGCGATCGCGCTGGCGGCGCGACGGCCCGAATTGGAGGTGGTGCTGGTCGAGCGCGATGCGCAGCTTGGCGGGAACCATCTCTGGTCCTTCTTCGCGAGCGATGTCGAGCCGGACGATCTGCCGCTGCTCGAACCGCTGATCGAGCAACGCTGGGACGCTTATGACGTGCGCTTCCCCGATCACCGCCGGACGCTCGAAACGCCCTATCACAGCATGACGAGCGAACGGCTTAGCCGGACGGTGCGGGACGCGCTGGGCGAGGACGCGATCGTCATGGGCGAGGTGGTCGAGGCCGGGCCGGGTCATGCCAAGCTTAGCGACGGACGCCGGATCGATGCCGATGCGGTGATCGACATGCGCGGCCTGTGCGGCAAGCCCGAGGGCGTCGAGTGCGGTGCGCAGAAGTTTGTGGGACGCATGATGCGGGTCACCGGCGGGCACGGTCTCGAGCGGCCGGTGGTCATGGACGCCACGGTCTCGCAAACCGACGGGTACCGCTTCGTCTACCTCTTGCCCTTCAGCGAAACCGACGTGTTCGTAGAGGACACCTATTACCGCGAAGATGCCGCGCTCGACGTCGAGATGCTGGCGCAGCGGATCGACCATTATTGCGACCTGCAAGGCTGGAACGCCGAACCTGCGGGGCGGATGGAGACAGGCGTGCTGCCGGTCGTGACCGGCGGCGATCCGAAGATTTTCTGGCCAGAGGGGAGCGGTGTCGCGCGCGGCGGGGTGCGCGCGGGCCTGTTCCACCACCTCACCAGCTACTCGGTTCCCGACGCGATGCGTTTCGCCAACTGGCTGAGCGACGTGTTGCCGTGTGATGGCGAGATCCTGGCGCGCAAAACGCGCGCCTATGCCGTGCGGCACTGGAAGGAGCAGCGGTTCGACCGCATGTTGGCGCGGATGTTGTTCAAGGCTGCCGAGCCTCCCGAGCGCTATCGCGTGCTCCAGCGCTTCTACCGCCTTCCGTCCAGCCTGATCGAACGATTTTACGCGGGTAGAACCAATCCTGCCGACCGGGTACGCATCCTGGCCGGCAAGCCGCCCGTTCCAATACACCGCGCCATCCGCGCCATCTTAGGAAAAGCATGACATCAGCCATCGTGATCGGGTCGGGCTTCGGAGGTCTGGCGCTTGCCATTCGCCTGCAGTCCGCTGGCGTGCAGACGACCATCGTCGAGGCGCGCGACAAGCCGGGTGGGCGGGCTTATTATTGGGAAAAGGACGGCCACGTCTTCGACGCCGGTCCAACGGTCATTACCGACCCCGACTGCCTCAAATCGCTGTGGGCACTGTCGGGAGACGACATTGCCAACGATGTCGATCTCGTTCCGGTCGATCCCTTCTATGCGCTCGATTGGCCCGACGGCACACGCTTCGACTATACCAATGACGAAGAGCGATTGTTCGCGCAGATCGAGGCGCTCAATCCCGACGATGTCGATGGCTACAAGAAATTCCTGACCTACTCCGAGGGCGTCTTCCACGAGGGTTATGAAAAGCTCGGGACCAAGGCCTTCCTGTCGATCCTCGACATGCTCAAGGCCGCGCCCGCACTGGCCAAGTATCAGGCGTGGCGCTCGGTCCACTCGATCGTCGCCAAATATATCAAGGACCCGCACCTGCGCGAGGCGTTCAGCTTCCACACGCTGCTGGTCGGCGGCAACCCGTTCACCTGTTCGTCCATCTACGCGCTGATCCACAAATTGGAGCGTGACGGCGGTGTCTGGTTCGCGAAGGGAGGCACCAACCGGCTAGTCGCGGGCATGGTCGCGTTGTTCGAGCGGTTGGGCGGTACGGTTCGGCTCGGCGATCCCGTCACCTTCATCGGCACCAAGGGCGACCGCGTAACCGGTGTCGAAACGCGCAGCGGCTGGCATGGAGAGGCCGACATGGTCGCAAGCAACGGCGACGTGGTCTCGACCTATCGACTGCTCAAACATCCGCGCGGGCAGAAAGAGACGAAGCGGCTCGCGGGCAAGCGGATGAGCCCGTCTTTGTTCGTGCTCCATTTCGGGCTGGAAGGGACATTCCCCGACATTCCGCATCACATGATCCTGTTTTCGGAGCGCTACAAAGGCCTGCTCGGGGATATCTACAATGCGGGCCGACTCGCGCCCGATCCGGCGCTCTATCTCCATCATCCGACCAAAACCGATCCGGCGATGGCACCCAATGGATGCTCGACCTTTTACGCGTTGGCCCCTGTCCCACACCTCGGGAAGGCGCCGGTCGACTGGGACAATGAGCGCGAAGCTTATGAGGAGATTATCCTCGACACGCTCGAAAAACGGCTGATTCCCGACATTCGCTCGCGCATCCGGACGCGCTTTTCCTACGCGCCGACCGACTTCCAAGGTGATCTGTTCGCGCATCTGGGCAGCGCATTCAGTCTCGAACCCGTGTTAACACAATCGGCATGGTTTCGAGTCCACAATCGCGACGATGTCTTACAGAACCTCTTCTTCGTGGGAGCGGGAACCCATCCTGGCGCGGGTATCCCGGGCGTGGTCGGCTCTGCCGAAGCCACGGCCCGCCTCATGCTCGATGACTAGCCCGCGCGACCAACTCGTCGCCGATGCGCAGGCAACCATCGCCGAAGGATCGAAGAGCTTCCGCTTCGCCAGCCAGTTGTTCGACGCCCAAACGCGCGAGCATAGCTGGCTGCTCTACAGCTGGTGCCGCGCCTGCGACGACATCACCGACGGTCAGACGCTAGGCCACGATGCCGAAGTGACCGAGGACCCGCTCGACCGGATCGCATTCCTCGAAGAGAAAACCAATGCCGCCTTGCTAGGCGAGGAAACCGGGCTTGCCGCGTTCGACGCATTGGGTGTGGTCGTGGCCGAATGCGGCATCGACCCAACCCTGACCGACGATCATCTTGCCGGTTTTTCACGCGATGCGGTCGGCTGGCAGCCCCGGACCGAAGACGACCTGCTTTCCTATTGCTATCAAGTCGCAGGCGCCGTCGGCGTCATGATGGCGCAGGTGATGGGGGTCGATCCCGACGATCGCGACACGCTCGACCGCGCCGCCGATCTTGGCATTGCTTTCCAGCTCGCCAACATCGCGCGTGACGTGATCGAGGATGCCAATGTCGGGCGCTGCTACTTGCCGATGCAGTGGCTCAAGGCGGTCGGGCTCGCCGGTGAGGATATCACCCACCCGATCCATCGCTCCTCGCTCGCACGGCTCAACAAGCGCCTTGCCGACCTCGCCGACCAGTATCGCGCCTCGGCGCGTGTCGGTGCCGCCCGCCTGCCCTTCCGCAGCCGCTGGGCGATCAACAGCGCGTCGCGTATTTACGGTCGGGTCGCAGAGAAGGCGCGCAAGCTCGGCGAACATGCCTGGGACCAGCGCATCGTCGTGCCCAAGCACGAGAAGGCGCGGCTCGTCGCGCTGGCACTACTCGATTCGCTCAAATCGCCTCCGCAGGTCAGCCGCGAAGGGCTTTGGACGCGGCCCTAGTCGGGGCGGCTGTCAGCGAGAAAACTCATCAGCTGTGCCAGCGTGGATTCCATCTGGTCCTGCATCTGGCTGATCAGCTCGTTCTCGCGCATGCCTTCATGGTCGAGCGGCTTGGAATAGCTTTCCGAAAAGGCCTGCAAATCTTCCTGGTCGAACACGCCCCGCGCCACCAGCCGGGCAAGAATGACCAACAGGCCATTGGTGTTGGCAATGTTGCCGGCCACCAGCGCCTCGTCCACCATGGTCAGTCGCTGGCTTTCCTCTTCGGTTTTTTCGGTGCCTTCGAGCGTGTCGGATTCTTCGGTCATGCCGCCAGCTTAAGCGCTTCGTCGGCAAGCGCCACCCCCGAATGATCTTGCAGCGCAACAAGCCGCTCGTCTAAGCCTTGCGCCCATGGATCCAACGGCCATGCGTGTTGCCCTGTTCGCCGGCAACTACAACTATGTTCGCGACGGCGCGACGCAGACGCTCAACCGGCTGGTCGAGTATTTGCTGCGCAAAGGAGTCGCGGTCCGGATCTACTCTCCGGTCGTCAAGGCTCCGGCCTTCGAGCCGCAAGGTGAGATGGTACATGTCCCCGCGCTGCGCATCCCCGGACGGTGGGAATATCGCTACCCGATGGGACTGCCGCGCCGCGTGCGCAAGGACCTGGAAAAATTCGATCCCAATGTCGTGCACATCGCCAGTCCCGACATCACCGCGCACCGTGCTGTGACATGGGCGCGCAAGCGCGACATCGCGCGCGTCGCCTCGGTCCACACACGCTTCGAAACCTATTTCCAATATTATCATCTGGGCTGGGCCGAGCCGTGGGCGCGCGCGGGCCTGCGTCGCCTCTACCAGCGCTGCGACGCGCTGGTTGCCCCTGCCCAATCGACGGTCGATGTCCTCTACGCCCAGCGCATGAACGACGACATCTCGATCTGGTCACGCGGGATCGATCGTGAACAATTCAATCCCGAGCGGCGCGACATGGGCTGGCGCCGCGACCTCGGGATCGGCGACGATGAGATGGTCATCAGCTTCCTCGGACGCATCGTCATGGAAAAGGGGCTCGACGTTTTCGCCGACACGATCCGGGCGCTGAAGGACAGAGACGTCCCGCATCGCGTGCTCGTCATCGGCGACGGCCCGCATCGCGACTGGTTCGAAGACGCATTGCCCGACAGCGCAGTGTTCGTGGGTCACCAGGAAGGCCCCGACCTCGCGCGCGCCCTCGCCTCGAGCGATGTGTTCTTCAATCCCTCGATCACCGAAACATTCGGAAACGTCACCTTGGAGGCGATGGCCTGCGCGCTGCCGGTGGTCGCCATCTCGGCGACAGGAAGCTCGAGCCTGGTGCAGGACGGCGTCAACGGGCAGCTCGCACGGCCGGGCAATGTCGATACCATGGCGGATGCGATCGCGGCCTATCAGGAGTCCCCTGAATTGCGCCAACGCCACGGTCGCAAGGGGCTCGAGATGGCGCGCGACCGCGATTGGGACACGATCAACAATGCGGTGCTCGACGTCTATGCGCGCTGCATCGCCAAGCACCGCGACTGAGCGTTAGATCTTCTCGATCTTCTTGGCCGCCTTGTTGACGATGGCGGCAATCTTCTCGAGCGTTTCTTCGTCGCCATTGGTCTCGGCCATCTTCATCCAGAACGCCTTCATCAACCGCTTGACCGCGGGCTTGATCGGCTTGGTGTCCGAGTGGGCCTTGTGCTGGCGCTCGCCATGGCCTTCGAGCCGCTCGAGCAGCGCCTCGACCTCCTCGGCGCGATCCTTGAGATATTTCTTCCCGTCCTTGGTCGCCGCAAACAGTCGTTTCTTGCCGTCGGGCTCGCGCTCTTCGATCAGCCCCATGTCCTCGAGCAGTGTCAGCGTCGGATAGACGGTGCCGGGCGAGGGCGCATAGGCACCTCCGGTCATCTCCTCGAGCGCGCGAATGACGTCGTAGCCGTGCCGCGCTTCCTCGGCGAGCAGGTGCAGGATGACGAGCCGCAACTCGCCGCTATCGAACATGCGCGCGCGGCGCGCGCGAGAGCGATGGCGGTGACGATGGCGGTGCCGGTCGCCTCCCAGATGGAAGGTAAAGCCGCCAGGACCGAAGTCCATGTCGAACCCCTTGCCGCCCTTCATGGCCGCGAACTGCCGGAAAAACTCTTCGTCGAATACGAAGGATTTGCGCCTGCCTCTCATGATCTCGTCTCCTTTGGGATATCGCGAGTCCCGCGATATATCTTTGCTTAGATATATCTTTTTGTGTGTTAGTCAAGTAGTGCAGCTAAGCACGGGTGGAACATTGGTGCGGGAGCGGGCATAGGCAGGCCATGGCCGACCTCTTCGGATCAGACCCCGCAACACCGCCCGACACGCCCGCCGAGGGCGCGCCGCTTGCCGATCGGCTTCGCCCCCGGTCGCTCGACGAGGTCATCGGCCAGGACCACCTCACCGGTCCTGAGGGCGCCATCGGCAGAATGGTCGCGGCGGGCAAGCTGTCCTCGATCGTGCTTTGGGGGCCGCCCGGCACCGGCAAGACCTCGATCGCGCGGCTGCTCGCCGATGCGGTCGGGATGCGTTTCGCGTCGCTATCCGCGGTCTTTTCGGGCGTCGCGGACCTCAAAAAGGCCTTCGCCGAAGCCAAGAAGATGGCGGGTGCGGGACAGCGCACTTTGCTGTTCGTGGACGAAATCCACCGCTTCAATCGCGCGCAACAAGACGGCTTCCTGCCTTATGTCGAGGACGGCACCATCGTGCTCGTCGGCGCGACCACCGAAAATCCCAGCTTCGAGCTCAATGCGGCGCTCTTGAGCCGCGCGCAGGTGCTCATCCTGCATCGCCTCGACGAGACCGCACTGGGAACCCTCCTCGACCGTGCGGAGGAGGAGATAGGCACCGCCCTGCCCCTCACCGACGACGCGCGCGCTGCGCTGATCGCCAGCGCCGACGGCGACGGGCGCTTCCTGCTCAACCAAGCCGAGACGCTGCTCGATCTGGGGCTCGAGGAAAGGCTCGATCCGGCGAGCCTCGCCAAGCTGCTCCAGCGCCGTGTTGCGGTCTATGACAAGGATCGCGAGGGGCACTACAACCTCATCAGCGCTCTCCATAAGAGCTTGCGTGGTTCCGACCCACAGGCTGCGCTCTACTATCTCGCGCGGATGCTGGTCGCGGGCGAAGAGCCGCTCTACGTGCTCCGCCGCCTCGTCCGCTTCGCCAGCGAGGATATCGGCCTCGCCGACCCGCAGGCGCTCGTCCAGTGCCTGGCGGCAAAGGACGCTTACGACTTTCTCGGCAGTCCGGAAGGCGAACTCGCCATCGTGCAGGCCTGCCTCTACTGCGCCACTGCCCCCAAATCGAACGCCGCCTACAAGGCGCAAAAAGCGGCCTTCCGGAGCGCGAAGGAGACTGGCAGCCTGATGCCGCCGCAGTCCATTCTCAACGCCCCGACCAAGCTGATGAAGGAGATCGGCTACGGCAAGGGCTATGCCTATGACCATGATGCCGAAGACGGGTTTTCGGGCGCGGATTACTGGCCCGAGGAGATGGAGTCCCAGGACTATTACATGCCCTCCCCGCGCGGGTTCGAGGCGAAGGTCGCCGAACGGCTGAAATATTGGGAAAAACGCCGCCGCGAAATCAGGGGCGACACGGCGCCCTAAATGTCGTTATCATGCCCCCGTTCAACAACAGGGGGTTGTTCCATGTACCGTTCCGACACTCCGGCCGCCTATTGGCGCGACCAACTGGTCGAATGGGGACCCAAGGTCCTCATCGCCATCCTCATCCTCGTGCTTACCCATTTCGTCGCCAAGGCGGTGCAATGGGGGGTCAAGCGGGTCGTAGAGAAGCTGCCCATCCTCAAGCGAGACCCCGGCGTCGGGGGCGACAGTGTCGGCACCGAACTCGGCCGCCTTGCCTATTGGCTGGTGTGGCTGGTCGGGCTCATCATGGCGCTCAACTCGCTGGGATTGAGCGAATCGCTCCAGCCGCTCGAACGGCTCGCCAACGAAGTCTTCGCGTTCCTGCCCAATCTTCTGGGTGCGGGCGTTATCTTCTTTGTCGGCCTGATCCTTGCGCGAATCGTCCGCCACGTAATCGAAGCCGCGCTCGGCGCGCTCAACATCGAACGGCTCGCGGGACGCGCGGGCCTTAATATCGGCGATGCGCCGGTGGCAGTCGACAGCGAAGGGAGTGCGACCGAAGGCGCTGCTCCCGCCCGCAGCTCGATCGCCAAGGCAGTCGGGATGACGGTCGGTGCGCTAATCATCATCTTCGCGTCAATTGCAGCGCTCCAGGCGCTCGAAATCACCGCCATCTCCGATCCCGCCACGCGGATGCTCGAAGCCATCGCGCTGGCGATTCCCAACGTGATTGCTGCCGCGATCTGGCTCGCCATCGCGTTCGTGATCGGCAAATGGGTCAAGACGCTGATCGAGACGGTGCTGCCCAGCATCGGCTTCGACGACAGCGTGCGCGCGATCGGCGTGCTTCCGGCGGCTAGCCAGCCGAGCCGCATCGTCGGCGTGATCGCGATGACCGCCATCCTGCTCTTCGCCGCCATCGAAGCGGCGCGCCAGATTGGCGGGGACAGCGTGGCGATCCTGCTGTTCCAGATCACCGAATTGGGCGGAAAGGTCATCTTCGGCACGGTCATCATCGTGGTCGGCCTGTTCCTCGCGCGCATCCTTGCCAACATCGTCGGCGCGGGCACGGGCGAAGGAAGCTATGCCGAAACGATCGTCAAATATGCGATCATCGCGCTCTTCACCGCGATCGGCCTTACCTTCATGGGTCTGGCCAACGAGATCGTGATCCTCGCCTTCGGGCTCATCCTGGGTTCGGCCGCCATCGCCACCGCGCTGGCCTTCGGGCTCGGCGGGCGCGACTTCGCGGCGAAGAAGCTGGAGCAGTGGGACGACGGCTCGGCCCCGCCCGCGGCGCATGCGCCGCCCAAACGCATCCGCAAGGCACCGCCCGAGGATGACAGCCAACCGCCTCTGGTGTGAGGCACCGCTTCGAGGCGACGGTCGCGATCGACTGGTCAGGCGCAAAAGGCCGTCGCCACAAGGGAATTGAGATTGCAGAGGCGCGGGGGAGCGATCCTCCGCGCCTCGTGCGTCCGGGCCATGTCTGGTCACGAAGCGAAGTGCTCGACTGGCTGCTCGACCGTGCAGCCAAAGAACCGACGCTATTCGGCTTCGACTTCTCCTTCGCGCCGCCCTTCGTCGAGCGCGGTAGCTACTTGCCGGGCGATGACGTGCCGGTCGAAGCAAAACCATTCTGGGCCTATATCGATGCCAATAGCGCCGATGAGGATCTGGGCGCTGCCAGCTTTCTCGAGCAGCTCCACCGTCGCCACTTCTATTTCGGCAAGGCCGACGGGACCAAGGCCGACTATATGCATTTCCGGCGATGCGAGATGCGCTTCAATGCGAGCGGCGGCGGCAAGGCGGCGACGGTCTACGACGCGATCGGCGCGGCGCAGGTTGCCAAGGCGAGTTTTGCGGGAATGCGATTACTGAATCGGTTTGCTGGAAGGGTGCCGGTCTGGCCGTTCGATCCGGTGCCGGCACAGGGGAGCCTGGTCGTCGAGATTTACGGACGGCTGTACATCCGGATGGCTGGCTTGCGTGGGCTCAAGCTGCGTGATCGCAGGAGCCTGAACCAGGCGCTGGACGCGTTGGGCAGTCCGCCGTGGCGGCAGCGAACCCGCCTCACCGACCATGCCAGCGACGCGCTGGTCACCGCGGCGGGAATGCGTGCGATGCTCGAAAAGCCAGACGCGTTCTCGCCCGAAGGTCTGACGCCCCTTATCGCGCGAACAGAAGGCTGGACCTTCGGCGTGACTTGAGCCAATAGCGCCGACGCGGTCGCCGGCTTAGCTCAGCTGGTAGAGCAGCGGTTTTGTAAACCGAAGGTCGCGGGTTCGACTCCTGCAGCCGGCACCGCCCTCACGAAATCTCGGAACCTTTCGGGCGCCCGCCCGTTGGGTGTGTGTAATTCAATTCGACAGATGCGAATTATGGGAAGGTCGCCAACTCACGTTGGCGACCTTTACCGTTTCCGGCTCCCGAGATTCCTAAAAGCTGAAGCGCGTGCTCAGCTTAATGTTGCGACCCGCGAGCGGCACGAAGTCCTTCGTGTAGCTGGCGTGGCGGCGGGCATCGACGTCGAAGATATTGTCCGCCGACAGCAGGATCAGGCTTTCATTGTCGCGGCCGCGGAAGCGCCAGCCGATCGACGCACCGACGAGGAGATGATCGTCGGTCGGATTTTCGAATTCGGCAACGCGGTCCTGCTCGGCAGCATATTCCGCCTCGATGCGCAGGTTGAAATCGCCAACCTCGGCACCCAGGCCGCCGTTGACGCTGAACGGCGGGATGCGCGGGACGGGATTGCTGTCATCGAGCGTCGCACGGACATAGTCGACGACCGCATCGGCCTTGAGAGCAAAACCGTCGCGCTCGACCAGCGTGGCGCCGGCCTCGAACTCGATTCCCCACCAGTCGGCATCCTGCTGGTCGTAAAGGAAGACCGGCAGCTCATCCTCTTCGACGCCCGTGTCGAAATTGTAGATGAAGCCGTCAAATTTGTTGCACCACAACGTGAGCGAGGCTGCCGCGCGCGGCCCCTCGTAGCGCGCATAGAGTTCCCCGCCCCAGGCCTTCTCATTTTCGAGCGTCGGATCGCCGATCTCGAACGCTTGCGTCGCGATATGCGGGCCGTCCGACAGCAATTCCTCGCCCGAGGGAGCGCGCGACGTGCGCGACATGTTGGCGCCGATCCGGAAATCGGGCGTGACCTTGTAGTGCGCGCCCACCGCGCCGCTGAGCGCGGTGAAGTCACGCGAGAAATTGAGCGGATCGCTGGTCACTTCGGTGCCCTCGACGCGGATCGCGCCTTCAACGCCGAATGCGCCGGGCTCATATTCCTGACGCGTGAACAGGCCCCATTGGCTGGTCTTGTGCGGCGGTACGAACGCCTCCGCGCCGATCGCTTCGAGGTCGCGCTCATAATATTGCGCGCCGCTCACGCCACCCCAGCCGTCACGATCGGCCTGGTGGAATTCGATACGACCTTCGAGCCCGTCGGA
Source organism: Sphingomicrobium clamense (assembly GCF_019264355.1). Taxonomy (NCBI): domain Bacteria; kingdom Pseudomonadati; phylum Pseudomonadota; class Alphaproteobacteria; order Sphingomonadales; family Sphingomicrobiaceae; genus Sphingomicrobium; species Sphingomicrobium clamense. The sequence continues at coordinate 1,976,938 of NZ_JAHVAH010000001.1, forward strand.
TAGGAACACCGTGCCGACCTCGGCACCTTCGAACTCGGTATGCTCGTAATCGGCATAGGCGAAGCGGGCATCGATGCGGTCGAGAAACCCGTCGAGATAGACCCGGCCGCGGAAGTCGAGACGTTTCTGGAGCATGTCGATCGAAACGGGGGCCTCGCCCTCCTCTTCGCCATGCTCGTCTTCGTCATGATCCTCGTCACCGTGATCTTCTTCTTCCTCGCCATGGTGGTGCTCGGCACCCGGACGGCCCGGCACGCCATAACGCGTGTCGAACAGGCTGGCCGAGGCGCCGAATTCGAAGCGGTCGCCAAGATAGGAGAAGCCGGCACCGGCGCTGCTCTGGCGCGTCTTGCTGTTGGGCAGGACGTCGCGCAGATTGGCGGCTTCGAGCGCCTCTTCGGCTTCTTCGAGTTCGCCCTCGTCGAGGGCTTCTTCATAAAGCTCGAACAGTTCGGCGCGGAGCGGTTCGCTCACGACGTAGCCGCCCACTTCGAGGTCGTCGCTGGTCGAATGGCTGCCATCGATATGGAAGACGAAGTCGTCGCCCAGCGCGAGATCGAGTGCGCCGCCAACGCCGACACCTTCGTCGGCCGAGCTGTAGCGGCCGATATAGTCGAGGTGGATGCCGCCGTCGGGACGCGAGCGCGGGATGCGATGGTCGATCACGTTGACCGCGCCGCCGATCGCTTCCGAGCCGAACAGGAGGACCGCGGGTCCGCGCAGCACTTCGATGCGCTCGGCGGTCAGCGGATCGATCGTCACCGCATGGTCGGCCGAGGTGTTGCTGACGTCGATCGACCCGAGACCGTCATTAAGCACGCGAATACGCGTACCCTGGTAGCCGCGCAGCACGGGGCGCGAGGCACCGGGCGAGAAGCTGGTTGCCGATACGCCCGGCAGCTTGACCAACGTTTCGCCGATCTGGGTCGACATTTCGCGCTGCAGCTCCGCGCCTTCAATCGCCGACGTCCCCGCGAGCAGGTCGAGACCTTCGATATAATGGCCGGTGATGACGATCTCTTCGCGCTCAGGCGGCGGTGGCGGCGCATCGGCCTCCTGCGCAGCGGCAACCGATACATTCTGGAATGCCAGCACCGAGGCGGACAGCAACAACGTCTTCATTAACGATACTCCGAATTCAGGAAATCCCGTTCAGTGTGATGAGATAACGTAACATTGCTGTTCGCCTAGGGTAGCTTCGACGAAATGCCGGATTTGGCCGACGAAGCGTTGCGATTTGCGACGAAAAACGCGCCCCGGCATGGGGGCCGGGCCGCCTCGTGGACGGACGGGAGCGGGAAGGGGATGCGCCCGTCCGGGGTGGGACTGGTGATCTAGAGGTCGATGCCTTCGGCAATCGCCTCCAGCTTGCGCACGCGCTCGCGAAGGTCGGCGAGTTCGATGCGTCCGCCGGCGGGCGGCAATTCAGGGTCGAGCACGCGGCTGTCGAGCTCCATGCGCTTGAAATCGATCCAGCTCTGCCACCCCTTGAGGCCCATATGGGCGGCAAGCCCGATGCCTGCCAGCGTGGTCGCGCCGATGATGGTGGTGGTGACGGGGTCGATCATGATTTCTTCTCCCGCAGTTTCTCGATTTCGCGCGCCAGCTCGTCACTGTCGGCGCTGTGAAGATGCTGGTCGATCGCCATCATGCGGCGGTCGCTCTTGTCCAGCGTGTTGAGCATGTCGTGGGTCGAGCCTTTCTTGCGGCGCCCCTCGAGCAGCTTTCCGATCTTCTCGAACTCGCTGAGGCCTTCGCCGCGGTCTTCGTTGGCCTGGCCGGCTTTCCACTTCATCACGGTGAAGAGGATGCCCATGGCAAGGTAGCTGAAGAAAGCGAATGATGGCGAAATGAGGAAGATCGAGGCGATCCAGCCGATGCGGAAGAAGACCGGGTCGACCCCCGTCATCTGGCCTGCGGTCGCAGCGACGCCGGCAATCTTTCTTTCACTGGGCGCGAGCGAATATTTGTAACGTTTCTTGGCCATGGTCCCCTTTTCCTTCACCTAATTCTTCTTCGCGGCCAGCGAAGCCTTGAGCGCCTTGAGGTCGGCTTCGACCCGCTCGTCGCTCTTCAATTGCTCGAACTCGTCGTCGAGCGTATTGCCCATGCCCAGCGCATCGGCGCGGGCCTCGGCCATATCTGCTTCGCGCTCAAGATCGTCGAGGCGCGAGAGCGCGCTTTCGGTACGCGAGCCGTAAATCGCCTCGTTGGCGCGGGCGCGGGTCATCGCGCTCTCGAACCGCTGGGCGATCGCCGCCTGGCGACGACGGGCGTCGCGCAGCTTGGCTTCGAGCTTGGCGATATCGCGCTCGTAATTCTTGAGCACGGTTTCGATCTGGCCGACCTCGCCCTCAAGATCCGCGATCAGGTCGCTCGCCTTGCTGCGCTCGACCAGTGCCTGGCGGGCGAGGTCCTCGCGGTCCTTGGCAAGCGCCAGTTCGGCGCGGTCGGTCCACAGCGACTGCTGCCGGATGAGCCGGTCGGTCGCGCTGCGCAATTCCTTGATATCGGCGATCGAACGGGCGGCGGAGGCGCGCAATTCGACCAGCACTTCCTCCATCTCGGCGATGATACGGCGGATGGTGACCGCCTGGTCGTCGCTGCGATCGAGCAAATCGTTCATGTTGGCGGCGATGATGTCGCGCGCCCTCGAGAAGATCGGACCCGACAGGATCGCCAGCCGCGGCGTCTTCGCGGGCTCGGCGTCGGACCGGATCGGTCCGACGGTCTCGAGCTTCGCGACGCGCACGGTGGGAACTGCCTTGATGGGCTCCAGGTCAGGCATAGATCGACTTCTCCACCTGATCACCGCCCATGATGGCGTCGGTCGGCAGCACGGTCGAACCGACGAACAGCGCGCTCATCAGGATCGAGGCGATGCCTGCGAATATCTGACGCTGAAAGTTCGGACCCAACATTTTCTTTCTCCCTTTTCTTGCGCCGAGTGCTCGATGCATCGGTCACACCCTCACTATGCAGAGGCCGTGCCAATTGCGCTCAGGCGCAGAAAAGTGCGGATTTTGAAGCGCGCGAAAATTTTCCCAACCCGTGTTTGGTGAGATTTCCCACCAAGCGTTGGGATTTTGCGCCGACCCGTCGCGCAGCACGGAACGTCAACGCGCTTGAAGCGCTGGTTAAGTGAAACACGCATTTTCGAAAGGACCTCAATATGGTCAGGAATCTGATTACCGCCATCGCCGGCAAGAAGGTCGCCCAGAAGCTGGGCGGCGGGACGCTCGGCATGGCTGCCGCCACCGCCCTCCCCTTCATCGCCAAACGCGGTCTCGGGCCGCTCGGCCTTGCGCTGGGTGCAGGCTGGGCCGCCAAGAAGCTGTACGACAAGCGCCAGGCCTCGAAGGTGCGCGAATATCCGCGCGATGCCGTCCCGGCGACGGGTGTGGTCGTCAAATAACCGCTCCAAACAGCGGAAAAATGTTCTTTAAGGCGGGGTTGCGCAAACCCCGCCTTAACCATTTTCGGGCATGACCCGGGCCTATGTCCGAGGAAATGTTTCCCGACCCCGGCAAATTGGCCTCCTCGCCGCTCTCCGGCCTGCTCCGGCGCGCGGGCGAAGCACATGAGGAATTGCTCGATTTTCGCGTTCGCGGGATGATGGCGGTGGTCTGGTATTGCTGGGCCTGCAGCGCGACCTTCTTCGCGATTGCGTTCCTCATCCCTACCTACATGCCCAATGCGGCGATCGCACTGTCGGCGGCGACGAGCGCAATCGCTCACCTCGCCGCAGCCAGCCGACGCTATAGCGTGTTCACCTTCGCGCCGATTGCGCTGATGGCGACGCTGCAGCCTGCCATCCTGCTTTATATGCTTCAGGGCCAGGGATGGCAGAGCGAGGCGCATCTCTTCTTCTTCCTCGGTCTCGCCGCGACGACGTTGATGTGCGACTGGCGGCCGGTCCTGCTGGGGGCGATCGGGATCGCCATCCACCATCTGGCGATTGGGGAGACGATCCCCGTCTGGCTCTATCCGGACGGCGAAGCGCTGTCGCGCACACCGGTGCACATCGCCGCGCTGGTGGTCGTGGCGCTGCTACTCGGCCGTATGGCGGCGATGTTCACCGAACATCTTAACGATCAGGGCGAGGCGCGCGCGATCAGTTTCGGCGCCGCCGAGCAGGCCGACCAGGCGCGGCGCGACATGCTCGAAGCGCTCGAGGCGCAGCGGCGGGCGGAGGCGGATACCGAGCTGGAACGCGAGGCGCGCCTCAAGGCAGAGGCCGACGCGCGCAACGCCCGCGAACATGCCATCGCAGAGCTCGCCGAGGGCTTCGAAGCGTCGGTGGCGCAGGTCATCACCGGCGTTGGCAGCGCTGCCGCCCAGCTCGAACAGAGCGCGCGCGACATGGCCGACTTCTCGCGCAGCACCGGCAGTCAGGCGAAGGAGGCTATGGACCAGGCGCAGCTCGCGGCGAGCAGCGCCGAGCAGGTGACCAAGGGGATCGTCTCGCTGACCCAGTCGATCGGGTCGGTCGCCGACACCAGCCGCGAACAGCGTGCGCTTTCCGAGGCGGCGCGCCAGTCGACCGATGCGGGCGAACGCTCGGTGCGTGCGCTGGCGGACCGGACCGCCAACATCCAGCAGTTCGTCGAGATGATCCGCGGGATCGCCAACCAGACCAACCTCCTCGCGCTCAACGCGACCATCGAAGCCGCGCGCGCGGGCGAAGCAGGCAAGGGATTTGCGGTGGTGGCAGGCGAAGTGAAGGGGCTGGCAGGCCAGGCGGGCGATGCCACCGACGAAGTGGCTGCGCTGCTTGCGTCGATCAGCGAGGGCGCGGATGGCGCAGACAACGCATTCGCCGATGTCGCGGCAAAGATGGCGAGCCTGCTCGACCATGCCGAAAGCCTCGAAGCCGAACTCGATCGCCAGCGCGATACGTCACAGATGATCGAGCAGACGGCCGAGGAAAGCGCGCTTTCGGTCGACGGGATGAGCCGTCATTGTACGGGGGTCGCGGAAGCTGCGGACCGCGCCTCGACCTTGTCGGAAGAAGTCAGCGAGGCAGCCAGTCGCCTTGCGGAGAGCGCCGCGGCGCTCGAAAAGGCGACAGCGGATTTCGTAACCCGCCTGCGCGGGGCTTAACGCCTACTTTTCCTCGTCGGAATACCAGAAGGGTTCGACCTTGCCTTTGAGCTTGACGGTCATCGGGTTGCCGTGACGATCGCGGCTCTTGCCCGCGGCGATGCGGATCCAGCCTTCGGACAGGCAATATTCCTCGACATTGACCTTTTCGACCCCGTTGAACCGGATGCCGACACCCTTCTCCAGCGTTTCCGCGTTGAAGTAGGGGCTCCGCGGATCCATGCACAGGCGGTCCGGAAAGTCGGTATTGGGGATCGCTTGGGCGCCCTTGTCGTCTTTGTCTTCGCTCATGCCCGCTCCCTTGCCTGTGCCCGCGCGCGTCGTCAATCGTCCGCTCGTCGAAGCCCGCGTTGCCAAGCCTTAGAGACCATCCCATAACGCGCCAAACCAAATCACGGGGGACTATCCATGAAACGCATCCTGCTTCTTAGCGCAGCCACCTTTGCGCTCGCCACGCCCGCCTACGCCCAGCACGAGCATGACGAGGGTCCCGGACCCTCGCCCGCGCTCGACGCCGCGATGGAAGAGGACGAGGCGGAAGAGGAAAAGTGGGACGTCTCCACCCCCCGCGGCCCGGGCGAGAATGTGGCCATCGACACGACTAGCGGCACGTGGATCAGCCTCGACGTATCGCCCAACGGGCAGGAAATCGTCTTCGACCTGCTCGGCGATATCTACCTGCTCCCGATCACCGGCGGGGACGCCGTGCCGATCGCGAGCGGTCACCAGTGGGACATGCAGCCCGTCTTTTCCCCCGACGGCAGCCAGATCGCCTTCACCTCCGACCGGTCGGGCGGCGATAACCTCTGGGTCATGAACCGCGACGGCAGCGACCCGGTGCAGGTGTCGGATGAAAGCTTCCGCCTCCTCAACCAGCCCGAATGGACCCCCGACGGTGAATATGTGGTGGGCCGCAAGCACTTCACCTCGGCGCGATCGCTGGGGGCCGGCGAAATGTGGCTCTATCACAAGTCCGGCGGCTCGGGCGGGGTGCAGATGACCAAGCGCCGCACCGACCAAAAGGATACGGGCGAACCCGCTTTCTCGCCCGACGGCCGCTACATGTATTTCTCCGACGACGCGACGCCGGGCGACACGTTCGAATATTCGAAAGACGTCAACGGCCAGATCTACGTGATCCGCCGCCTCGATCGCGAGACGGGCGAGATCGAGACCATCGTTTCGGGCGCGGGCGGCGCGATCCGCCCCACCCCTTCGCCCGACGGGACCAAGCTCGCCTTCGTCCGTCGCATCCGCGCCCAGTCGATGCTCATGGTGATGGACCTCGACAGCGGCCGCATCACGCCCGTGACCGATATCCTCGACCGCGACATGCAGGAAACCTGGGCAGTGCACGGCGTCTATCCGCACATGGCGTGGACTCCCGACGGCCAGGACATCGTCTTCTGGGCCAAGGGCGGCATCCACCGCGTCAACGTCGCCAGCCGACAAGTCAGCGAAATCCCGTTCCGCGTCACCGGCTCGCGCTGGGTCGGCGATGTCGTACGCTTCCAGCAAGACGCCGCGCCCGACAGTTTCCAGACCAAGGCGCTCCGCTTCGTCACTGTCCGTCCGGACGGCAACAGCGTCGTGTTCGAAGCGCTCGGCAAGCTGCATGTGCGCGATCTCACCACCGGAAGCACGCGCGCGCTGACCCGCGATACCGACCGCATGCAGTCCTACCCCACCTTCTCTCGCGACGGCAGCCAGCTGGCGTGGGTCGAATGGGATGACCAGGACCTGTCGCGCATCATGGTCGCGCGCGGCGACGGCAGCCGCGCTCGCGCGCTCAACCTGCCGCCGGGCCATTATGTCGAACCCGCCTTCTCGCCCGACGGCAATCATCTCGCCTATCGCCGCACCGGCGGAGGCTACATCACCTCCCCGCTCTACAGCCGCGACACCGGCCTTTACGTAAAGCGCCTGTCGGGCGGCGAGCCCATGCGTGTCAGCCGCTCGGGCGCCGACCCGCAATGGGGCCGCGATTCAAACCGCCTCTTTTTCGTCACCGGCGAGGACGATGCGACCGTGCTCAAGTCGGTCGACCTCGAAACGCGCGAGATGCAGACGCATTTCTCGAGCGAATATGCCGGCGACTATCGCCTCTCGCCCGATGAGAACTGGGTCGCCTTCACCGAGCGCTTCCAGACCTATGTCCTGCCTTTCGCCCGTTCGGGGCGGACCCAGACGCTCAACCCCAAGGACAAGTCGCTGCCGCAGGCGCAGGTGACCGCCGACGTCGGCGACTGGGTGCATTGGGCCGCCGACAGCGACACGCTCTATTTCGCCGAGGGCCCTGCGCTCTATCGCCGCGAGGTGGTCGATCCCGCCAGCCTCGGCGATGGCGAAACCGAAAAACTGGCCGACCTCGCCATCACGGCGACGATGGCCAAGCCGAGCGGCATGCTCGCCCTCACAGGCGCGCGCATCATCACCATGAATGGCGACGAAGTGATCGAGAACGGCACCATCTTGATCGATGGCGACACAATCAGCGCGGTCGGGCCGACGGCGGCGATGACCTATCCCGCGGGCACGCCGAGCATCGACGTCACGGGCAAGACGATCATCCCGGGCCTGATCGACGCGCACTGGCACGGCCCGATGGGATCGGGTCTCGTCATTCCGCAACAGAATTGGAGCCACGCCGCCAGCCTCGCTTATGGGGTGACCACCGTGCAGGATCCCTCCAACAACAGCTACACCGTCTTTGCCGCCTCGGAGTATCAGAAGGCGGGCAAGATCCTCGCGCCGCGCATCTTCTCGACCGGCACGATCCTCTATGGCGCGACCACGCCCTTCACCGCGCAGATCGACAGCCTCGACGATGCGCGTTCGCACCTGCGGCGCCTCAAGTCGATGGGCGCATGGAGCGTGAAGAGCTACAACCAGCCCCGCCGCGACCAGCGCCAGATGGTGATCGAGGCCGCGCGCGAGCTGGAAATGGAAGTGATGCCCGAAGGCGGCAGCCTGTTCATGCACAACATGACCATGGTCGCCGACGGTCACACCACCATCGAGCACGCGCTTCCGGTCGCCGACATTTACGAGGACGTGACCGATTTCTGGGGCGGCAAGGAAGGTGACGACGTCACCGCCTACACCCCCACGCTCAACGTCGCCTATGGCGGTCCGTGGGGCGAGATGTACTGGTACATGACCACGCCGGTTTGGGCCGAACCCATCCTCGGGCGCTGGGTCCCGCGCGGCAATATCGACGCCGCCAGCCGCCGAGGCACCTTCTTCCCGGTCGAGGAGAATAACCTCAAGAGCGTCGCCGAAGCGGCCAAGCAGCTCAACGACGTCGGGGTGCTCACCAATATCGGTGCCCACGGGCAGCGCGAGGGGCTCGGCGCGCACTGGGAAATCTGGGCCTTTGAACTGGGCGGCATGGACCCGATCGCCGCGATCCGCTCGGCAACGCTCAACCCGGCCGTGACGCTCGGCCTCGACCACCAGCTGGGCAGCATCACTGCCGGCAAGCTGGCCGATCTGGTCGTGCTCGACGCCAATCCGCTCGACGACATCAAGAATACGCGGACCGTCAACATGGTGATGCAGGGCGGACGCCTGTTCGACCAGAACCTCACCACCATCGCGGGCGGCAGCGGCCAGCTCGAGCCCTTCTGGTTCCAGACCAACGCCGGCGCGGCCTATAGCGGCGGCGAGAGCGAAACCGACCAGCAGGACTAGCCCAACTTGACATTGCGACAACGCTTCTTCATGTAACATTGTTACATTGAAGGAGCCTGTCCATGTCGCGTTCGCTTCTCGTCACCCTGCTTCCGCTCACCGCGCTGGGATGCGCGTCGCAGGCGGACAGTCCTCCACCAACGCCCCAGGCCGGCCTCGCTTCCTTCGAGAGCGAAGAGGAATTTCTCGCCTTCTATCGCAAGCATGCGCAACAGCTCCAGCGGCGCGAGAATAACGTCCAATATGAAATGGCGGACGGCGCGATCCCCGCTCCGCCCCCGCCCGCTGCGACCGCGCCCGAGGCGATGGTGGTCACCGGATCGAGGGTCTCGGACGATGCGATCACCAACACGCAGGTCGCGGGCGTCGATGAAGGCGGGATCGTCAAGAAGCGCGGCGACATCCTCGTCGTGCTGCGCCGTGGTCGCCTCTTCACCATGTCGATCGCCGACGGCTCGCTCGCCAAGATCGACCAGGTCGATGCCTATCCGCCCGGCACGTCGGGCCAGGGCAGCTGGTATGACGAGATGCTGCTCAAGGACGATATGGTCGTCGTCATCGGCTACAGCTATGCGCGTGGCGGGACCGAGGTCATCCGCTTCAATCTCGATGCGGACGGCGAGCTCACCTACCGCGACGCGACCCATTTGCGCTCGAACGACTATTACAGCTCGCGCAATTACGCCTCGCGCCTGATCGGCGACCGGCTGGTCTACTACACCCCGCTCTATCTGGGCTGGGGCGACGATCCTTACCAGTTCTTCCCTGCCTGGCGCCGCTGGCGCGGCCAAGTTGACGAGGAATTCACGCCGCTCCTCGGCCCGACCGAGCTATACTACGTGCCCACGCTTCGCGGCGAAGAAGGCGCGGATTTCTCCGCACTCCACAGCGTCATCGAATGCGACCTGACCGCTCGCGAGGTCGATTGCGACGCGCGCGCGGTGCTGGGGCCCTCGTCGCGCACTTTCTTCGTCTCGCAGGACGCCGTCTATCTCTGGATGAGCAACGCCTATCGCTGGGACGCCGACAGGAAACGCTCCTTCCTCTACCGTCTCCCCTTCTCCGACGACGAGACACCCAGCGCGATCGCGACCTTCGGGCAGCCGGTCGACCAGTTCAGCTTCCGCGAAGACACGGCAGGCGGCATCCTCGACGTGCTCGTGCGCAACGAAGGTGGCGGCGACTGGATGTGGAATCCCGAGGTGACCGGCGGCGACGTCGCCTTGCTGTCGCTGCCCTTGTCGGAACTTGGCGACGGGTCGGGCCGCGCCGACGCCCGCTTCTACCGCGACCTTCCTGCCGTCGAGGGCTACAACTTCCAGAACCGGTTCGTGGGCCGCCACATCCTCTACGGCGCGGGCAATTTTGCCGCCCGCAAGCCCGCCATCCTCGTCGCCGCCGATACGCGCGGCGGCCCGATCACGCCGCTTGCCGTGCCGCACGCCATCGAGCGGCTCGACCTGATGGGCAGCGACGGCATCGTGATCGGCTCGGGCGCGAAAGGGCTGACCTTTACATCGGTCCTGCTCGACGGCACCGCGCGGCTCGGCTCCGACTTCACCTTCCCCAAGGCGAGCCAAGGCGAAAATCGTAGCCACGCCTATTTCTTCCGGCCCGACAATCGCGACGGCACGGATGGCATCCTCGGCCTCCCTGTCGCCAAGCGGCTCGAACCGAGCGCGCGGCGTTTTCTCGGCAATGGCAGCGCCATCCTGTTCCTCGAGCGCGACGACCGTGCGCTGTCGATGGCGGGTGAGCTGGTCGCCAATGCGGCAGGCGCACGCGACGATGCCTGCGTCGCCAGCTGCGTCGACTGGTACGGCAATGCACGCCCGATCTTCGTCGGCGACCGCGTCTTCGCGTTGATGGGATACGAGCTGGTCGAAGGGCGATTCGACGGGTCGGAGATCCGCGAGATCGCGCGCCTCGACTATGCGCCCGCCCCTCGCCCGCGACGCTAGGGAACGCACACGCTCTTCCATCCTGCGCGTCTCTCCGTTAGGGGAGCGCCAACAGGATCGCCGCACGCCATTCGTGCGTTCGCGGCAGGAGAGGTTGAGAATGGCACGATCTGACAAGCGCAGTAATCGCCCTGCGCTTTTCCTTCACGTTCCCGAGCCGCCCGCGCGGCCGGGCGAGACTCCCGACTACAGCTTCCTCGAGATTCCGGCTGCGGGCGAGGCACCGCGCCCCGACGCGCATTGCGAGGCGGAGGAAACGCATCCGCTGACCACGCACCTCGTGCGCGTGCTCGACGACAGTGCCGACGCGGTGGGGCCGTGGGACCCCAAGCTCGACCCCAGCGTGCTGCTTAAGATCTATCGCGACATGGTCACGGTCCGCGTGTTCGACGATCGCATGTATCGGGCCCAGCGCCAGGGCAAGACCAGCTTCTACATGAAGTGCACCGGCGAAGAGGCGATCGCGACCGCCGCCGCCGCCGCCGTCCATGACGAGGATATCCACTTCCCGACCTACCGCCAGCAGGGGCTGCTCGTCAGCAGAGGCTATCCGCTGGTGAAGATGATGTGCCAGATCTACTCGAACGCGGGCGACCACATGAAGGGTCGCCAGCTGCCGATCATGTATTCGGACAAGGAAAATGGCTTCTTCTCCATCTCGGGCAACCTCGCGACGCAGTTCCCGCAGGCGGTCGGCTGGGCGATGGCTTCGGCGATCAAGGGCGACAGCCGCATCGCGATGGGCTGGATCGGCGACGGTGCGACCGCGGAAGGCGACTTCCACGCCGCGATGACCTTCGCCAGCGTCTACCAGGCCCCTGTCATCCTCGCGACTACCAACAATCAGTGGGCGATTTCGAGCTTTTCGGGCATCGCCGGCGGCGAACGCGCGACCTTTGCGCAGCGCGCCATCGGCTACGGCATGGCCGGGCTTCGCGTCGACGGCAACGACGCGCTTGCCGTCTATGCTGCGGTCAACTGGGCTGCCGAGCGTGCGCGCGCCAACAAGGGCCCGACGCTGATCGAATTCTTCACCTACCGCGCCGAGGGGCACAGCACGTCGGACGATCCGACCGGCTACCGCCCCAAGGGCGAGGAAACGGCCTGGCCACTGGGCGATCCCGTCGAGCGGCTGCGCGCCCACCTCGTCAAGCTGGGCGAGTGGGACGACGACAAGGAATCCGAACTGCTCGAGGAAACGTCCAAGACGGTTCGCGCCGCGCAGAAGGAAGCCGAGAAGCTCGGCGTCCTTTCCGACCAGGGCGACGAGGGCAAGGAAACCATGTTCGAGGATGTCTATGCCGACATGCCGTGGCACATCGCCGAACAGCGCGATGCGGCGCTGAAGGAGGGCGAATAATGGCGGTCATGAACATGATCCAGGCCATCAACTCGGCCCACAAGGTGCTCATGCGCGAGGACGAGGACACCGTCGTTTTCGGAGAGGACGTCGGCTATTTCGGCGGCGTGTTCCGCGCGACCGAGGGCCTGCAGAAGGAATTCGGCAAGGAGCGCTGCTTCGACGCCCCCATCTCGGAGAACGGGATCGCCGCAGTCGCGGTCGGGATGGCGGCCTATGGCCTCAAGCCGCTCATCGAGATCCAGTTCGCCGACTATATCTACCCCGCCTACGACCAGATCGTCTCCGAAGTCGCCAAGATGCGCTATCGAACCGCGGCGGAGTGGACGATGCCGATGGTCATCCGCTCGCCTTATGGTGGCGGCATCTATGGTGGCCAGACGCACTCGCAATCGCCCGAAAGCCTGTTCACCCACATCGCGGGGCTCAAGGTCGTCATTCCGTCGACGCCGTACGACGCCAAGGGGCTGCTGATCGCGGCGACGGAAGATCCGGATCCGGTGATCTTCTTCGAACCCAAGCGTATCTATAACGGCCCGTTCGACGGGCATCACGACCGCCCGGTCTCGCCCTGGTCGAAGCACCCGGCCGCCGAAGTTCCCGAGGGCCACTTTACGGTGCCGCTGGGCAAGGCCAACGTCGTCCGCGAAGGCGAAGCGCTGACTGTGCTCGCCTATGGCACGATGGTGCATGTCGCGCTCGCCGCGATGGAGGAAGCGGACATCGACGCCGAGGTCATCGACCTGCGCACGCTCGTGCCCCTCGACATCGAGGCGATCGAGGAGAGCGTGAAGAAGACGGGTCGCTGCCTCATCGTCCACGAAGCCCCGCGCACGTCGGGTTTCGGCGCCGAGCTCAGCGCGCTCGTGACCGAACGCTGCTTCTACCATCTCGAAGCGCCGGTGGAGCGCGTGACCGGCTGGGACACGCCCTACCCGCACAGCTACGAATGGACATATTTCCCGGGCCCCGCCCGCATCAAAACCGCTCTTGAGAAAGTGATGGCCGACTAATGGGTACCTACAACTTCAAGCTGCCGGACATCGGCGAAGGCATCGCGGAAGCCGAGATTGTCGAATGGCACGTCAAGGTCGGCGATGTCATCGAGGAAGACGCGCATCTCGCCGACATGATGACCGACAAGGCGACCGTGGAAATGGAAAGCCCGGTCGCGGGCAAGGTCGTAAAGCTCGCCGGTGAAGTCGGCGACCAGATCGCGATCGGCTCGGTGCTGGTCGAGATTGAGACCGAGGGCGATGCCCCTGCCCCCGAGACGGAAGAGGAAATGGTCATTGCCGACGGCGCCGAAGAACCGACCGAGGAACAGGAAGAAGAGCTTCCCGCCGTCATGGATGACGAAGCGGAGGAGGAGCCGACACCTGCGCCCGAGCCTGAAGCAGCCCCCGAGCCCGCCGGAGAAGCCAAGGGCGAGAAGGTTCTCGCCTCGCCCACCGTGCGCCAGCGTGCGCGCGACCTCGGCATTGATTTGTCCAAGGTGAAAACCACGAGCGACCGCGTCCGCCATTCGGACCTCGACGCCTACCTCATGTATAATGGCGGCAGCGTCAGCCATGGCGGTTCGGCAACCCGCGCCGACGAGACCATCAAGGTCGTCGGCATGCGCCGCAAGATCGCCGAGAACATGCAGGCGGCCAAGCGCAAGATCCCGCACTTCACGCTGGTCGAGGAATTCGACGTCACCGCGCTCGAGGATACGCGCGCGATGATGAACAAGGATCGCGGCGACAATCCCAAGCTCACCGTGCTGCCCTTTCTCATCACCGCGATGGCCAAGGCACTGCCCGCCTGGCCGATGCTCAACGCGACCTATGACGACGACAAGAATGTCGTGACGCGTCACGGGTCGATGAATCTCGGCATGGCCGCGCAGACCGACAGCGGGCTGATGGTTCCGGTGATCAAGAATGCGCATTCGATGAGCGTCTGGCAGCTCGCACGCGAAATCGGCCGCCTTGCCGACGAAGCGCGCAGCGGCAAGATCGCCCGCGACGACCTGCAGGGCGCGACCATCTCCCTGTCGAGCCTCGGCCCGATGGGCGGCGTCACCTCGACCCCGGTCATTGCGCCGCCGCAGGTGGCGATCATCGCAGTCAACAAGATGCAGGAGCTTCCTGTCATCGAAAATGGCGAGCTGGTCGCGAAGAAGAAGATGAACCTCTCGCTTTCGTGCGATCACCGCGTCGTCGACGGCTGGGACGCGGCAAGCTTCCTTCAGGAAATGAAGAAGTTCGTCGAAAATCCGATCCGGCTTCTGAGCTAGAGGCCCGGCCCGCTTGGATACTTCGGTCAGCCTGTACACGCTGATGCTCGGTCTGATCGGCGGGCTGGCCGTGCTGGCACTCGTCGTTCGCATGGGAACGCAGCGTCATGCCGCGCTCGGATGGCTGGTGGCCGCGCTAGCGGTAGGGGCGGCCAATACTTGGCTATTTGCCAACGGAGGGGCGGGATCCACCACACGTAGCCTGCTCTACATCGGCGATCCACTGGCGCTGTTTTGCGTCGCCCAGTCCATCCGCCTCGCGCTCGGAGTGGGCCGCGCGCCTTTGCTCGTTCCGTTGGCCATGACAGGATTGTCGGGGCTTTCACTGGCACTGCTGCTGGTCGAGGCGCCGATCGCTGTCGAAGCGATCCCCGCAATGAGCGCAGGCCTGATCGCCTACGCCGATGCGTTGCGCGCGATCTGGCGCGCCGGACGAGGCTTCATCCGCGACGGATTGCTCGTGTCCATGTCGGTCATGGTCATCACCGATATCGTGCGCTTTCCTTTCTTCCCGACGCTGCTCGACGGCGGGCGGGCCTATCCCGGACTGGGGCCGACCTGGCTGCCCGAATTCCTGCTGATCACGACCAGCTTCGCGGTTCCGGCGGTAGTTCTCTTCATCATCGCAGCTATCGTCACGCGCGTCATCGGAACCTACCGCGACCGCTCCGAGCGCGACGTGCTGACCGATCTCTACAACCGCCGTGCCTTCACCGACGCGGTGCGCAACGTCCGCCCGTCGGTCGGCGTCCTGGTCGTGGCGGACATCGATCATTTCAAGTCGATCAATGACACATTCGGACATGGCGTGGGTGACGAGGTCATCAGCCGCTTCGCCGCCATGATGCGCGAATATTCTCCGCTGGCCGCGCGGCTCGGCGGCGAAGAATTCGCCATCGCGCTTCCCGGCGCCTCCTTGAGCGAGGGCGAAGCGATCGCCGAACGCATGCGGTCGAGCTTCGCGGCGTTCAGCCATCCCGCCATCGACGACGAGCGACCGCTGAGCGCGAGCTTCGGCATCGCGCCCTATTCCGCCCGGCAGTCGCTCGCCGAAAGCCTCGATCGCGCCGACCGGGCCCTCTACCGCGCCAAGCGACAGGGTCGAAATTGCGTTGCCATTTTCGGCACCGACCAGCGCGAGCGCGGCGACGGCACGCTCGTCCACGGCTGACCTTGCAAAGTCATCGTCGCAAGCGCACACTCACCGGGTGAGTTGCGTGGCGTCGGTGACATCCAGCAGGGGGACGCAACACCATGAAAACCATATTATCCCGCCGCCGCATGCTCGCGGGCGGCATCGGCATTACCGTCGGCGCACCGCTGATCGCGCAGGATACGGTGATCGACCGCATGATGAAGGCGACACCGCCACAGCAGCTTGGACCGTTTTATCCGGTGGCACGACCGCTCGACCAGGACGCGGACCTCACCCAACTCGATGGGCATGACGAACGCGCCGAAGGGCCGCTGCTCGACGTCTATGGCGTCGTGCGCGATTTCGACGGCACGCCGGTACCGGGCGCGAAGCTCGATCTTTGGCAAGCCAACGTTCACGGCCGCTACATGCACGGAGGCGACGATCGCGAGGACCTCCCGCTCGATCCCCATTTCCAGGGCTCCGCCATCGTCATGACGGACGACGACGGCCGCTATCGCTTCCGCACGATCAAGCCGGGCATCTATGGCGTCGGCACGCTCGTGCGGCCGCGCCACATCCACTTCACCATTGATGGCAAGCAATCGCGGCTGACGACGCAGATGTATTTCCCGGGCGAGAAAGAGAATGCCAACGAGGACATCAAGGACGACTCGCTCCTCGTCGCCAATCGCTCCGATCCGCTCGACGGCACGGTCGAAGCGCTTCGCTGGGACGTGGTGCTTCCGTTCGGCTAGGCCGCGAGCCGCTCGATCTGACTGCCGGCCTTTCCGAGCGCCTCGGTTCGAGCGTCGGGCGAGATGGCGACGCCCAACGCCTCGACGAATTCGGGCTCGATGCCAAGGAAGTTGAAGAAGGCCTTGAGGTAGCTCTTGTTGTGCTCGAACGGGTTGTCGTCGGCATAGACGCCGCCCGAAGCGAGCGCGACGATGACGCGCTTGTCGCCGACCAGACCCTTGGGGCCTTCGGGCAAATAGGCAAAAGTCGTGCCCGCAACCGCGAGCCGGTCGAGCCACGCCTTCAATTGGCTGGGCACGGTAAAATTGTACATCGGTGCGCCCACGACGATCGTATCGGCCGCCATGAACTCCGCGAGCACGTCGGGATTCTGGCCGCGTTCGGTGAGGTGGGTAAGCGGATTGGCGACGAGGTCGCGGTGGACGACTTCTCCGCCTAGCTGGTCGGCGATGTCGGCCGTGAGATGGCGCGAAACGCTGTCGGCCCCCGAAATGCTGCTGTCGATACGAAGGATGGTCATGGCACTGGCTTTCTTGGTTACGGTTTGATACCAAGGCCCATATCGTGACCGTCGAAAATCCCGCAAGACGGCACATTTTTGGGAGCGAGGCACATGAATGTAACCACCAATCCGCGCGTCGAGCTGGCCGGAGTCCATACGGCGGGCTGCAAGAACGTGACCCCCGTTCTCAATCGCGTGGGCGACAAGTGGTCAATGCTGATCGTGATGGCGCTGTCGGGTGGTTCGATGCGCTTCAACGAACTCAAGCGCGCGATCGACGGTATCTCGCAGCGGATGCTGACGCGTTCCCTGCGCGGTCTCGAGCGCGACGGGCTCGTCAGCCGCACGGTCACGCCCTCCATTCCGCCGCGGGTCGACTATGAACTGACCGAATTGGGCGAAAGCCTGCGCCAGCCGGTCAAGGCGCTGGGCGACTGGGCGATCGAGCACATCGAATGCATCCGCGCCGCGCAGGAACGCTACGACGCGGCGGAGGCCGACGCGCAATAGCTGGCGCTCGGCGTCGCCCCGCGCTAGGCGAGCGTCATGAGCATGTGGCTTGCGATCCTGCTGGGGCTCGTCCTTCTCGGTCTCGGCGGGGAATTCCTCGTTCGCGGCACGGTCGGGATCGCGCGGCGCGCGGGCGTCTCGCCACTGCTAGCCGGCCTCGTCATCGTCGGCTTCGGTACTTCCGCGCCCGAACTGGTCACCAGCCTTTCCGCAGCCTTTGCCGGCGCCCCCGACATCGCACTCGGCAATGTCGTCGGATCCAATATTGCCAACGTGCTGCTGATCCTCGGCATCTCGGCCATTCTCATCGACATTCCGATCGCCCGCCGCGCCTTCTATCGCGACGGTTTCTTCATGATGGTCGGGGCGATCGCGGTGATGTCGGGCGTGCTGCTCGGCGGGTTCGACCGCCTGTCGGGAATCCTGCTGTTCATCCTGCTGATCGTCTACATGATCGGTGCCTGGTATACCGATACGCGCAGCCCGGACGAGGAAGCCGAGCGCCATCTGGCAGCGGAAACGCAGAAACCCGATGCCAAGCGCCCGCTCCTCTTCCTGATCGTCGAGACGGTCGGCGGCATCGCTGCGGTCATTTTCGGTGCGGATCTCCTTGTGGGCGGGGCGATTGAGGCGGCGCGCGGCTGGGGCGTGTCGGAGGCCGTGATCGGCCTGACCATCGTCGCGGCGGGCACCAGCCTGCCCGAACTGGTCGCCTGCGCGGCGGCGGCTTGGAAGAAGCAGCCCGACGTCGCGCTCGGCAACGTCGTGGGCAGCTGCATCTACAACATTTTCGGCATTCTCGGCCTGACCGCCGCGATCCACCCGCTCGGCGTGGCCCCGCAGATCGCGGGCTTCGATGTCTGGGTGCTCGTCGGCACCACCGGTTTCCTGATGCTGTTCCTGCGCACCGGCTGGACCATCAAGCGCTGGGAAGGCGGCGTTCTCCTCGCCGGCTATGTCGCTTACATCGCGTGGCTGGCGGCCAGCGCCTGACCACGCTAGGGCAGCTGCCATGAGCAAGCCCGACCTCGCCGCGCTAAGCGCCCTCGACGATCGCCTCCGCTTCCTGTCGAGCTGGACCATCCACCACGCCAATCACGTCCGACCGAAGGCGGACGGCGTGAAGGTCGGCGGGCACCAAGCCAGCTGCGCATCGATGACCGCGATCATGAGCGCACTTTACTTCCATGCGCTCGGCCCCAACGACCGCGTCGCGGTCAAGCCGCACGCCGGCCCGGTGCTCCACGCGATCCACTATTTGCTCGGCAGCCAGACGCAGGAGCAGCTCGAAAATCTGCGCGGGTTCGGCGGCGCGCAGTCCTATCCCAGCCGCACCAAGGACATGATTCCCGTCGACTTCTCGACCGGCAGCGTCGGGCTAGGCGTCGCGATCACCCTCTTTTCCTCGCTGATCCAAGATTACCTGACCGCGCACGGCCATATGGACGAGGACGAGCGAGGGCGCTTCGTCGCGCTGATCGGCGATGCCGAGCTCGACGAGGGCAATATCTATGAAGCGATCATCGAGGGCTACAAGCACGACGTCCGCAACCTGTGGTGGATCGTCGACTATAACCGCCAGAGCCTCGACGCGACCTCGGCCGACCGCATGTTCGAGCGTTTCGACGAGATTTTCGCCAGCTGCGGCTGGCGCACGGTCGAGCTGCGCTACGGCAAGAAGCTGCAGAAGGCGTTCAAGGCAAAGGGCGGCAAGCCCATCAAGGACTGGCTCGACAATCTGCCCAATGCCGACTTTTCCGCGCTGCACTATCAGGGCGGCGCGGCATGGCGCGCGCGGCTCGAGGCCGACCTCGGCAAGAAAGTGGCCGACTTCCTGAAAGGCCATGACGACGAGGCGCTCGGGCATCTCATGACCGACCTCGGCGGCCATTGCATGGAAACGCTGGTCGAGGTGTTCGAGGAGGCGAAGAAGGACGACACGCCGACCTTCTTCATCGCGTGGACGGTCAAAGGCTTCGGCCTGCCGTTCGCGGGGCATAAGGACAACCATGCCGGGCTGATGAACCCCACCCAGGCCGCCGCGCTGCGCGACAGCATGGGGATTGCGGAGGGGGACGAGTTCGAACCGCTCGCGGGGCTCACCGACAATATCCGTGGCCAGGTCGACGGCGTGCTCGAAGCCACCCGCATCATGCGCGAGAAACGCCCGCGCCATTTTGGCGAAATGACCATCCCTTCCATCCCCGCCCCGCGAGGCGAGGAACAGTCGACCCAGGCCGCGTTCGGGCGCATCCTGATGGACCTCTCGAAAAAAGGCGGCGATCTCGCCGATCGCGTGCTCACCACATCGCCCGACGTCACCGTTTCGACCAATCTGGGCGCCTGGGTGAACAGCCGCGGACTCTTCAGCAGAGAGCAGAGAGGCGACGTTTTCGCCGAAGCAAAGATTCCGTCTGCGCAAAAGTGGGGCGCGCACAACAATGGCCAGCATATCGAGCTGGGCATTGCCGAAAGCAATCTTTTCCTGATGCTCGCGGCTGCGGGGCTTGCGGGAGACCATTTCGGTCGCCGCCTCGTACCCATCGGCACGCTCTACGATCCCTTCATCGCCCGCGGCCTCGATAGCCTCAACTATGGCTGTTACCAGGACGCGCGTTTCCTGCTCGTCGCGACCCCGTCGGGCATCACGCTCGGCCCCGAAGGCGGCGCGCACCAGTCGATCAATCCGCCGCTCATCTCGATGGGCCAGCCGAACTTGCGCCATTACGAGCCGGCTTACGCCGATGAACTTGCGGTGCTGATGGAAGAAGCGTTCCGCCTGATCGACGATCCTGACGGCGAAAGCACCTATCTGCGCCTCTCGACCCGTCCGCTCCAGCAAGTGGACCGCGACGGCGACGACTGGCAGGCCGACTGCATCAAGGGCGCCTACTGGCTGCGCGAACCGTCGCAGGGTTCGGAGGCCGCGATCGTTGCGATGGGCGCGATCATGCCCGAGGCACTCGCGGCGCACGAGGAGCTTTCTTCCGACATTCCCGGTCTCGGCCTCCTGTCCGTCACCTCGCCCGACCTGCTCCACCGCGACTGGACCGCCGCGCAGGCGAAGCGCTGGAAGGGCGATCACAGCCCGAGCCACATCGAAACGCTCCTGTCCCGCCTGTCGGGCGATGCCGGCCTCGTCACCCTGTGCGACGCGGCGCCCGCCTCGCTCAGCTGGATGGGCGGCGTGCTCGGCCAGCGGGTCGCGCCGCTCGGTGTCGAGACCTTCGGCCAAACGGGCAGCCTGTCCGAACTTTACGCCGCCTACCGCCTCGATCCCGAGGCGATTACCGAGGCGATGGCGGAAGTGTTGCTCACGGCATCTTAACCCTTTCAAGCTAGCCCCGGATGGATGACACGCGAAGTTACCCCGCTCGACGAGCGCCTCGCTCACGAACTCGACCGTGCCCGCCTCCTGCTGGAGGAAATGGGCGACGAGCTGGCGACCGATATCGAGGTCGTGAACAGCCATTATGTCGCGCTTCAGACGGTCGATATCGTCATGCAGATCGTCGGGCACATCGCCAATGTCGTGCGCGCCGAGGACCAGGTGGATGCGGTCGACAATATCGGCATGCACGAGCTCAAGATGAAGCTGAAGGCCGTGCTGGGCGAGGAAGCTTGTGAGAAGGCCGCCTAGCCCGTAAGGCTCAGCGCATGGCTGGACGTTATTTCGACGAATGGCAGGTGGGGGATACGATCACCCACGCCATCACCCGCACCGTGACCGAGACCGACAATCTCCTGATGTCGACGCTCACCCACAATCCCCAACCGCTGCACCTGGATCACGAGGCTGCCAAGGATACCGAGTTCGGCAAGCCGCTGGTCAACAGCTGCTTCACCTTCTCGCTGATCGTCGGCGTCTCGGTAGGCGACACGACGCTCGGGACGCTGATCGCCAATCTCGGCTATGACGAGGTCAAGTTTCCGGCGCCCGTTTTCGTCGGCGACACGCTGACCTGCGAGACCGAGGTTCTCAATGTTCGCGAGAGCAAGTCGCGCCCGACCGCCGGGATCGTGACGTGGGAGCATCGCGCCAAGAACCAGGACGGCAAGACCGTGTGCACCTTCAAGCGCTCGGCGCTGCTGAAGAAGTTCGACGCATGACCCTTCCCCCGCCCCGCAGCTGGCTGTTCGTGCCCGCCGACAGCGAGAAGAAGATTGGCAAGGCGGTTCAAGGCGATGCCGACGCGATTATCTTCGACCTCGAGGACAGCGTCGCCCCCGACCGCAAGGCCGAGGCGCGCGCGATCCTGAAGGAACTGTCTCGCGAAAGCGGACCGCGCTGGTGGATCCGCGTCAATCCGATCGATTCGGAATATCACCGTGACGACCTCAAGCTATTCGCGAAGTCGGACTTCGAGGGCGTCGTGCTGCCCAAGGCCGAAAGTGGCGAGGACATCCGCCACCTCGGCTATTCCACAGGCGGCATCCCCGTACACGCCATCGTCACCGAGACCCCCGCCAGCCTGTTCGGACTGATGAGCTATGCCGACGACAGCTTCCCGCTCGTCGCGATGAGCTGGGGCGCCGAAGACCTGTCCGCAGCGCTAGGCGCCTCGTCCAAGAGCGACGAGAATGGCGAGCTGAGCTTCACCTACAAGATGGCGCGCTCGTTTTGCCTCGCCGGCGCGGTCCATGCCGGGGCGCAGCCGGTCGATGGCGTCTTCACCGACGTGAAGGATCATGACGGACTTGCCGCCGAGGCTCGCGCCGCCGCGCGCGAAGGCTTCACTGGAAAGCTTGCCATCCACCCTGCGCAAGTTGCGATCATCAACGACGCCTTCACGCCCTCCGACGAAGAGGTCGCGCAAGCCCAGGCCATCGTCGACGCCTTCGCCGCCGAGGCGGGCGCCGGCGTGTTGATGGTCGATGGCAAGATGGTCGACCTTCCGCACCTCAAGCAGGCCGAGCGATTGCTCGTGCGCGCCAACCGCGAGGCTTGACCTAGAGCGAATATTCGCGACCATGCTCCCATGAGTGGGGGGATGAGCGACGCGCCGCTGCAGCGACGGTGGTTGAGGCTGGTTCCGAGCATCGTGCTCGGCGCCGTCATCTGGTTCTCGCCCGTCCCCGACGGCGTCCAGCCCGAAGGCTGGCATACGCTCGCCGTCTTCGCCGCGGTCATCCTCGGCCTGCTGCTCCGGCCTTTCGCGATGTCGACGATCGTCATTGGCGGCATCCTCGTGCTGGTCGTCACCAACACGCTCGGTTCCAAGTCCAAGGACGCGCTGCAGGTCGCCCTGTCGGGCTTCGCCAACACCACCGTCTGGCTGGTCGTCGCGGCGTTCCTGCTCGCGGGTGCGGTCATCAGGACCGGCCTTGGTCGTCGCATTGCGCTCACGCTGGTTCGCAAGTTGGGACGGAGCGAGGTCGGGCTTGCCTACGGTATCGGCGCGGCCGAACTGACGCTGGCACCCGTCATTCCGTCGAACACCGCACGTGGCGGGGGCATCCTCGCACCCATCGTCGACAGCGTCTGCCGCTCGGTCGGCGATGAAGGTAGCGAAGAGCGCGCCCGCGTCTCGCGCTATCTCGTCGCCTGCGGGGCGCATTTCAACCTCATCACCGCCGCGATGTTCCTGACCGCCATGGCCGCCAATCCTTTGGTGTCGGAGGCCGCCGATACGATCGCCGGGATCCAGTTCACCTGGAGCCTGTGGGCGCTGGGCGCGAGCGTGCCGGGCCTGATCGGACTCGCGCTTCTTCCTCAGCTGATGCGCTGGCTGGTCAAGCCGCCCACCATGGATGTCGCCGCCGCCCGAAACACTGCCAGCGACGAGCTGGCCGCGATGGGTCCGATGGCGCGCGAGGAGAAAATCCTCGGACTGACGCTCGCCACGCTACTCCTCCTCTGGGCCACCGCACCGCTGCACGGGCTGCATACCACCGTCGTCGCCTTTGTCGGGATCGCCATCCTGCTCTTCACCGGCGCCCAGCGCTGGAAGGACATGGCGGGCACCTGGGGTGCGTGGGATGCGCTGATCTGGCTTGGCGGGCTGGTCATGATGGCGGACTATATGCGCACGACGGGCGTGATCGACTGGTTCGCCAACGGCGCGGGCAGCTATGCCGAAGGACTTGCCCCGCTGACCGCCGCGCTGATCCTGGCGCTCGTCTATTTCTATTCGATGTACGGATTCTCGATGCTGACCGGGCACATCACCGCCATGGCCGGCGCATTCATCGCCGTTGCGATCGCCGCGGGTGCGCCGCCGCTGCTCACCATCGCGCTGATCGCCTACTTCTCCAACCTGTGCGGTTGCCTTACCCATTATTCGACCGGGCCCGTCGTCATCTATTTCGGGCTCGGCTATTTTACCGTGCCCGACTGGTTCCGCGTCGGCCTCATCGTCTCTTTATTCCACATGGCCGTCTGGCTCGGTGTCGGCCTCATGTGGTGGAAATGGCTAGGTTGGTGGTGAGACTCGACTACCTGATCCTGATCGGCCTCGCGCCGCCCTTGCTCTACTTGGGCGCGCGCACCTTCTCGCCTGCGATCCTGCCGCCGGTGCCGATCCCCTCGCCCGCCTCCTCGACACCCTTCGATCCGATCGACTTTTTCGAAGGCAACACGCAAGGGTCGGGCACGCTCTACGAGCTCGATGGCGATAGCCGCGATCTCAATGTCGCCAGCGTCGGGCGCCGCCTGCCCGACGGCGGGCTTGAAATCACACAGACCATCGCGCTCGAGGGCAGCCCCGAACGCACGCGCACCTGGACCATCCAGCCCGAGCAGGGCGCACGCTACTCGGGCACGCTGACCGATGCGAAATCGGGCGTGGTCGCCATGACCGGCGGTCGGCGCATGGTCATCGCCTACGAGAGCGATGGGCATAACGTCCGCCAGACGCTGACCCAGATCGACCCCAACACGGTGCGCAACCGGCTCGACGTCTATAAGTGGGGGATCAACGTGGCGCGGCTGGACGAAACCATCACGCGCAGTTAACGCATGATATAAGCCCGGTGGCGTTGGTCGGCCTATTCGTTTTCTTGCGAGGAGAAGAATCATGCCCAGCAAGGCCGTCGGTTGGGGCGTCGAGAATGCCAGCGACACCCCCCACCAACTGAATTTCGAACGCCGCGATCTTCGCGACAATGACGTGGCGATCAAGATCAGCCATTGCGGCATCTGCCACTCAGACCTCCACTTCGCACACGACGACTGGGGCATGAGCCATTACCCGATGATCCCCGGGCATGAGATCGTCGGCACCGTCACCGATGTCGGCCCCGACGTGACCCGATATTCGGTCGGCGACCGCGTCGCGATCGGCTGCCTCGTCGACAGCTGCCAGAAATGCGAATTCTGTAAGGGCAACCAGGAGCAATTCTGCGTCGAAGGCTCGACCTTCACCTACGGCGTCCCGGACCGCTACGGCGAGCTGACACAGGGCGGATATTCCGATCATATCGTCTGCCGCGAGGAATTCGTCTGCAAGGTGCCAGACGGCATGGACATGGCGCACGCGGCCCCGCTGCTTTGCGCCGGGATCACGACTTACTCGCCGCTCAGGCGCTGGGGCGTGAAGGAAGGCGATCGAGTCGCGGTCGCGGGGCTCGGCGGACTCGGGCACATGGCGGTCAAGCTGGCGGTCGCGATGGGCGCAGAAGTCACCGTGCTGACCACTTCGCCCGAAAAGGCCGAGGCCGCCACGGCGGTTGGCGCGAGCGACGTGCTCATTTCGACCGACGAGGCCGCGATGGAGGCCGCCATGGGACGCTTCCACTTCATCATCGACACGATCCCCGTCGCGCACGAAATCGACCCCTATGCGGCGCTGCTGAGGCCCAACGGATCGATGGTCATCGTCGGCGCGCTCGAGCCGCTCCCGGGCTTCTCGGGCTTCAACCTGATCTTCGGCAACCGCGCCATTGCGGGCTCTGCGATCGGCGGGCTCGCGGAAACGCAGGAGATGCTCGATTTCTGCGCCGAGCATAACATCTTGCCCGAGATTGAGATCATTACCGGTGAGCAGATTCCGGAGGCGTGGGACACGCTGGCGAAGGGCGACATGCCGCATCGCTACGTCATCGACGTCGCGGGCAGCGAGGCGGTTGCGCAATAGCGCCAACCCGCTAAACCTCTCCGCCAATATCTTTTTCCTGGGGAGGGGAAATCAATGAGCGATACGGCCAAACCCTGGTCGATGGCCAAGGTCGTCACCGCGTCGAGCGCGGGCACTGCCTTCGAATGGTACGACTTTTTTATTTTCGGCGCGCTGGCGTCGACCATCGGGCAGGTGTTTTTCGCCGGCCTTGGTGAAACCGCCGGTGTGCTTGCCGCGCTCGGCCTGTTCGCGGCGGGCTTCGCCTTCCGCCCGCTGGGTGCGATCATCTTCGGCGCGATGGGCGACCGGGTGGGCCGCAAGGCCACTTTCCTAACCACCGTCAGCCTCATGGGCGGCGCGACCTTCGCGATCGGCCTGCTGCCGAGCTATGCGACGGCGGGCATCATCGCTCCCATCCTCCTCATCATCCTGCGCATCTGCCAGGGCGCGGCGCTGGGCGGCGAATATGGCGGCGCGGCGATCTACGTCGCCGAACATGCCGATGACGACAAGCGCGGCGCGGCGACCGGCTGGATCCAGTCGTCTGCCGCCTTCGGCCTGATCGCGGCACTGCTCGTCATCTACTTCACCCGCACCACGGTTGGCGAAGAAGCCTTCCTCGAATGGGGCTGGCGCGTGCCCTTCCTCGTCTCGGTGCTGCTGCTTCTCATCTCGGTGTGGATGCGCCTCAAGCTTTCCGAGAGCCCCGCCTTCCAGAAGCTGCAGGCCGAGGGCGAAGTCACCAAGACCCCGCTTCGCGAAGCCTTTGCCGAGAAGGAAAGCCTCAAGAAGGTACTGACCGCCTTCTTTGCCTTCATGGCCGCTCAGGGAGCGCTTTGGTATTGCGCCTTCTTCTACGTGCAGGTCTTCCTCGAACGAAATCTCGGCGTGCCGGGCGCGGAGGTGAATTGGATCATCCTCATCGTCACGGTCATCTCGGCCCCGCTCTACGTCTTCTTCGGCTGGCTGTCGGACAAGGTGGGCAGGAAGCCGGTCATGCTCGGTGGCATGATCCTCGGCCTCGTCTCCTTCTGGCCGGGTTTCCACGCCATCGCCGACGCCGTGAACCCGCAGCTTGCACGCGCCAGCGCCGAAAACCCGGTAGTGGTCGAGACCGATCTTGCGACCTGCACCTCGCAGTTCAATCCGACCGGCACCGCCGAATTCACCAGCGCCTGCGACCTCGTGTCGAAGGCGGTGATCGACGCCGGCGTGGGATATGAACGTGTCGCGTCCGAGGACGGAATGACCCGCGTCAGCGTCGGCGACTATGTCATCACGCCCGCGAGCGATGGCGCGATTGCCGCCAACGAGCTCGATGCGGCTCTGACGGCGGCGGGCTATCCCGAGGCGGCCAATCCGGACGAAATGGATCATGCCACGCTCTATTTCTGGCTGATCGTCTTCACGGTGGCCGCCACGTCGCTCTACGGCCCGCAGGCCGCAGCACTGGTCGAGATGTTCCCGACCCGCACGCGCTACACCGCGATGAGCCTGCCCTACCACATCGGCACGGGCTGGGTCGGCGGCTTCCTGCCGGTTACCGCCTTCGCGATCGTCGCGGCGACGGGCAATATCTACGCCGGTCTCTGGTATCCGATTTTCTTCGTCGGTCTATCGGTGGTCTGCGCGCTGATCTTCTGGCGCGAAAAGCACGGACAGCCGCTTCACTAGGAGTTGCGATCCTCAGGCTTTCATGGCGGCGGCTGCGCGAGCGGTCGCCGCCACTTTTTTGAGGTCCGCATCGCCCTTTGGCAGGATCCAGCTGCCACCGACGCACAGCACATTGGGATGGTCGAGCCACTCCTGCGCCGTGTCTTCCCTGATGCCGCCCGTCGGGCAAAACTTGATCCCGCCGAACGGCCCGGCGAGCGATTTGAGCGCTGGCAGGCCGCCATTGGCCTCGGCGGGGAAGAACTTGAAATGATCGAGCCCCATGTCGCGCCCGCGCATGATGTCGGTAGCGGTGGCGACACCCGGCAGCAACGGCACGCGCTTGTCTTCGGCGGCGCGGGCAACCCCTTCGGTCAGCCCCGGCGAGACGATGAACTCGGCGCCATAATCCATGGCTTCGTAGAGCATGACCGCGTCGAGCACGGTGCCCGCCCCCACGACCGCGCCCTCGACGCTCGCCATCTTCTCCATGTCCTTGAGCGCGTTCTCGGTGCGTAGCGTGACTTCGAGCACGCGAAGCCCCGCGCCCACCAGCGTTTCGGCCAACTCGACAGGGTCGAAGCTGCCGTCGAGAACCAGCACGGGGATGACGGGCGAGAGGCGCATGACCTCCCCGATCTTGCGGCGGCTCATAGGGATTCCTCCATGGCGTGAAGCATCGCCGACCCGCCCTTTTCGGCATCGTCGGCATGATGGCGGAACAGCGCGAACAATTCGCGCCCGGTCCCCACCGGCTGCGGCGGCGCCTCGGCAGGCTCGCGTGAGTCGAGATCGGCAATGGTCGACAGGCTCCCGGTCGTCGCACACAGCTTGACCACATCGCCATCGCGCAGCCGCGACAGCGGTCCATCGCCGAGCGCCTCGGGACAGCAGTGGATCGCCGCAGGCACCTTGCCCGACGCCCCGCTCATGCGCCCATCGGTGATCAACGCCACGCGATGCCCGCGATCCTGAAGCACGCCGAGCGGCGGGGTCAGCTTGTGGAGTTCGGGCATGCCGTTGGCGCGCGGGCCCTGGAAACGCACGACGACCACGACATCCTTGTCGAGCTCGCCCGCCTCGAAGGCGGTTACCACGTCCTTCTGATCCTCGAACACGCGGCACGGCGCCTCGATGGTCCAGCGCTCTTCGTCGACCGCGCTGGTCTTGAAGCAGGCGCGCCCGAGATTACCGGTGACCAGCCGCATCCCGCCATCAGGCTGGAAGGCGTCGGCGACGCCGCGCAGGATGGTCTCGTCGCCGCTCTTTTCGACCGTCCTCCAGACGATATCGTCGCCATCCTCTTCGGGCGTCGTCATTGCGCCCTCGAAGCTGTCGCTGCCCGCCGACAAGATGTCGCCGTGCAGCAAGCCGTTCTCGATCAGCTCGCGCGCCACGAAGGCGAGCCCGCCGGCATGGTGGAAGTCGTTCACGTCTCCCGATCCGTTGGGATAGACGCGCGCCAGGAGCGGCACGGCTGCGCTCAAATCCGCGAAGTCCTGCCAATCGACGAAGATGCCCGCCGCGCGGGCGATGGCGGGAATATGCAGCGCATGGTTGGTCGATCCGCCCGTTGCGAGCAGCCCGATGATCGCATTGACGATCGCGCGTTCGTCGACACAGTGGCCGAGCATGCGCTTTTCCTCGCCGCTAATCTCGACAAGGCGATGGACGGCAGCCCGGGTCAGTCCGGGCCGCAGGCGGCTGCCCGGGTTGGCGAACGCCGCACCCGGGACGTGAAGCCCCATCAGCTCCATCATCATCTGGTTGGAGTTGGCAGTGCCGTAGAAGGTGCAGGTGCCCTGCCCGTGATAGCTCGCGCTCTCGGCCGCCAGCAGTTCGTCCTTGGTCGCCTTGCCCTCGGCGAAGAGCTGTCGGACCCGCTGCTTTTCCTTGTTCGCGAGCCCTGAAGGCATCGGACCGGCGGGCACGAAAATCGCGGGCAGATGACCGAAGCGCAGCGCACCGATGAGCAGCCCCGGCACGATCTTGTCGCAAATGCCGAGCATCGCGACTCCGTCGAACATGCCGTGGCTCAATGCGATGGCCGTGCCGCCCGCAATGTTGTCGCGGCTGAAAAGCGACAGGTCCATGCCGGGCTGGCCCTGCGTCACTCCGTCACACATGGCGGGTACGCCGCCCGCGACCTGCGCGGTGGCCCCGACTTCGCGCGCGAACAGCTTCATCTGCTCGGGGTAGCGATAATAAGGCGCATGAGCGCTCAGCATGTCGTTATAGGCGGTGACGATCCCGAGGTTGGGCCCTTGGAACGTCCGGATCGCCGTCTTGTCGTCGCCAGCCGCTGCGAAGCCGTGCGCGAAGTTGCCGCAACTCAGTGCCTTGCGGTCGATCCCCCGCGCTGCCTCGTCCGTGACATGGTCGAGATAGCGTTTACGCCCCGGCTTCGACCGCTCGATGACGCGGTCGGTGACGGCGGCGATGCGGGGATCGAGCCTCGGCATGGGTCAGGGCGCCCAGTGCACGTCGATGGGGAATTCGGTCTCGGCCAGCACGCGCCCGATCGGCAGCTTGGACGACTGGCCATCCTCGATCGCGCCTTCCAGGATCTCGCGCTTCTCCTGCCCCGTGATGGTGATGATGATGGTGCGTGCCTGGAGGATCGCCGAACGGGTCAGCGACAGGCGCTCGACTGCTGCCCCTTCGGGCATCGGGTCGGGCTTGATGCCCATCACCAGCTTGCCCTTGGGCGCGTCCATCGCATCGTCCAGATCGGGGCCGGGGAAGAGCGAGGCAGTGTGCCCGTCCGTGCCCATGCCCAGCCAGACGAGATCGGGCGGCCACTTGAGGCTCTTGAGCCGGGCATCGGCGGCGTGACCCGCCATGACATAGTCCTCTGCGCCCTCGGCATAGATCGGATAGACGCGCGCGCCGAGCGGGAGGAAAGTCTGCGCGATCCCCTTGATGTTCGATCGCTCGTCATCGACCGGCACCAGCCGCTCGTCGCCCGGGATGATCGTCACGCGCTTCCACGGCAGCTTCTTCTCGGCGAGCTTCTCGTAGACCGGCTTGGGGGTCGAGCCGCCGGGGAAGGCCAGCAGGCACTCGCCCCGCGCGTCGATCGCGCTTTCGATGATGAAGGCGATATCGCCCGCGACGGCATCGGCCATCTCGTCGACATCGTCATAGTCCCAGAATTCGACTTCAATCATTCCATTCCCTTCTATCGCGCGCGACGAGGCCGATCGCGCTGTCCGGCCCTCGGCTGCCCGCGTCATATGTCTCGGGTGTCATACCGGCCTGTTCCCAAGCCGCCCTGAGCCCGTCAATCCATTCCCACTGCGCCTCGACCTCGTCGCGGCGAACGAACAGCGTGGGATCGCCCTCGACCAGGTCGAGGATCAATCGTTCGTAGGCGATGCGCCGACGATAGTCGGCGAACGCACCCTCCATCGTCACGTCCATCGCCACCTCGCGCAGGCGGATGCCTTTGCGGTCGAGCCCCGGACGCTTGGCCATCATCTTGAGCCGGATATTCTCTTCCGGCTGGATCGAGATCAGCAGCTCGTTCGGATGGGTCGTCGCGCCCGTGCCGGCAAAGATCGAATGCGGCACGCATTTGAACTGGATATGGACCTCGGTCTTGCGGCGCGCCAGCTTCTTGCCGTGACGCAGGTAGAAGGGCACACCCGCCCAGCGCCAATTGTCGACATGCGCCTTGAGCGCCACGAACGTCTCGGTGTCGGACTTTTCGCCCAGCTCTTTCAGGTAACCGTCATACTGACCGAGCACGAATTCGTCCTTCGCCAGTTTCTCGGTCATCGGGCGCAGCGCTTTGAGCGCCTTCACCTTTTCTTCGCGCACCGAGGTCGGGTCGTAATTCGCCGGCGGCTCCATCGCGATCAGCGCCAGAAGCTGCAGCATGTGGTTCTGCAGCATGTCGCGCACCGCACCCGCGCCGTCATAATAGCCCGCGCGATCCTCGAGCCCGACTTCCTCGGCCACCGTAATCTGCACATGGTCGATATGCGACGCGTTCCACAGCGGCTCGAACAACGAATTGGCAAAGCGCAGCGCGAGCAGGTTCTGGACCGTCTCCTTTCCCAGATAATGGTCG
The DNA here is from genome assembly GCF_019264355.1 of Sphingomicrobium clamense. NCBI lineage: Bacteria > Pseudomonadati > Pseudomonadota > Alphaproteobacteria > Sphingomonadales > Sphingomicrobiaceae > Sphingomicrobium > Sphingomicrobium clamense. The sequence continues at coordinate 2,008,027 of NZ_JAHVAH010000001.1, forward strand.
ATGCGGAAGGTGCGCTCCTCCGGAAAGGCCGTCGCCACCGCATCGTTGATGACCTTGCTCGATTCCAGGTCGGTCCCGAGCGGTTTTTCCAGTGCCAGTCGAACCTTGGGACCTGCGAGTCCCGATGCCTTCAAGTTCTCGATCGTCGGCTTGAACAACGACGGCGCGACCGAGAGGAAGATCGAAAGTCCCTTGTCGAGGTCGATCCGGCTTGCGAGCTCCTGATAGCCGTCGATGGTCGTCGCATCGATCGCCTGGTAGCTCAGCCGCTCGACGAAGCCGTCGGCCGTGTCCTTCGCGTAGAAATCTTCGGGCAGATGCTCGCGCAGCGCTTCATGCGCCTGCTCGCGAAATTGCTCATCGTCCAGCTGGCTGCGCGCGGTGCCGATGATCGTGACGTCTTCGGGCAGCAAGCCGTCGGCATAGAGGCCATAGAGCGAGGGAAGCAGCATGCGGCGCGACAGGTCGCCGGTCGCCCCGAACAGCAGCAGCGTCGAAAAGCGCTCCTTGGTCATGCATTCCCCATTTTGCGTCGCGTGTTGCGCCTTTCATGGCGAAACGTCACGCCCTTGTGAACCTTCACCGCGCCTCGCCGGCCGGTGAATTGTTAGAATATCGCGTATTGGACGTAGCCATACCAAGCGACGTAGGGCCGCCCCTGCGCGTCACGAGCCGGATTGAAGCGCACTTTCTGTTCGACCAGGCGGCAGACCCACGCGTCGATATTGGGATTGATCCCGCGATTGACCTTGCAGTCGGTAGCGCGACCGTCGACCTGGACACGAATGGCGACATAGACCGCCCCGTTCGACGGCCAGGCGCGCCGAATTTCCTTGGGGAAGTCGCGTTGCGTCAGCGTCGTCGACCGGATGACCGAGGGACGCGTGCCGCCGCCTCCACCCTTGCCGTCACCGCCAGCGCCCGCGCCGGTTCCGTCACCCTGTCCGCCGGCGCCCGTGCCTTCGCCTTCCTCGTCCGACGCGCCCTGCGTGGCATCATTGCCTTCATTGGGCGTCGGCGACGCGACGATGGGATTGGGCGTGGGCGTAACGACCACCGGATCGGGTGCGACGACAGGCGTGGCGTCGCTCTCGATATTCTTTTCCGATGCAGCGCCCTCTTCGCGCGGGGCAGCCTGTTCGATCTCGGGGATTTCCTCGATGATCGGCGGCGGCGGCTCGATCGCGACGTCGAACACTTCGATGCTGGCGCGGTCGGGCGGCCCCGTGACCACGGTCTTCGCAGTCATCGCCAATGCGGCCACGGCGACGTGCAGGCCGACGACGATCGCCACCGTGCCTGCCCGCTCTTTCCAGTCGATCTGCTCGCGATACATGAGCGACCAACGCCCGCGGGCGCCGGGGTTTCCTTTTAGTCTCTCGCGCGGATCCGAGCCGCAATCTGCTCGACGATGGACTTAGCCGCGTCTTCAGCGCTCATCGCGACCGTATCGACCCGGATTTCGGGGTTTTCCGGGGCTTCGTACGGGCTGTCGATCCCGGTGAAGTTGGGCAGTTTGCCCGCGCGTGCCTTGGCGTAGAGGCCCTTCACGTCCCGTTCTTCGGCCACTTCGAGCGGCGTATCGACATAGACTTCGACGAATTCGCCGTCGCCCAGCATCCGTCGCACCATCTCGCGCTCCGCACGGAAGGGCGAGATGAAGGCGGTCAGGACAATCAGCCCGGCATCGGTCATCAGCTTGGCGACCTCGCCGATGCGGCGGATATTCTCCACGCGGTCGGCGTCGGTGAAGCCAAGATCCTTGTTGAGCCCGTGGCGCACATTGTCACCGTCGAGTAGGAAGGTGTGACGCCCGCGCGCCGCCAACTCCTTTTCGACTAGGTTGGCGATGGTCGACTTGCCCGAGCCCGACAGGCCCGTGAACCACAACACGAGCGGCTTCTGACCCTTCAATTCGGCATGCGTGTCGCGACCGACATCCAGTTCCTGGTGGTGGATATTGAGCGAACGGCGCAGCGCGAAATGGATCATCCCCGCGGCTACCGTGCGGTTGGTCATCTTGTCGATCAGGATGAAACCGCCAAGCGAGCGGTTGGGCGGCCCGCCCTCTTCGTCCTTGTAGGGCTCGAACGGGATATCGCGGTTGGTCGCGATCTCGACCACGCCGATCTCGTTGAGCTCGAGCGTCTTGGCGGCCAGCTCGTCGAGCGTGTTGACGTCGACGCGATATTTGGGCGGCTGGACGCGCGCGGTGACCGTCTCGGTCCCCGTCTTGAGCCAATAGCCACGCCCCGGCAGCATCGCTTCTTCGTCCATCCACACCAGGCTGGCCTCGAACTGGTCGGCGGCCTGCGGCGGGTCCTTGGCGTCCGCGATCACGTCGCCACGCGAGCAATCGACCTCATCCTCCAGCGTCAGCGTCACCGACTGGCCCGCAATTGCTTCGTCGAGATCGCCGTCCATGGTGACGATCCGCTCGATCCGGCTGGTCTTGCCCGACGGCACGATGCGGACCTCGTCGCCCGGGCGCACGCGGCCACCGGCAATCTGCCCGGCAAAGCCGCGAAAGTCCTGGTTGGGGCGATTGACCCACTGGACCGGCATGCGGAAGGCGCCGCTGGCGGCCTCGTCGCTGTCCGCTTCCAGTTCGACCGTCTCGAGAATTTCGAGCAAATGCGGACCGTCATACCAGTCCATCGCTGCGCTATTTTCGGCGATATTGTCGCCCTTGAGCGCCGACATCGGGATCGCGGTCCAGTCCTCGATGCCGAGGCTGTCTGCGAAATCGCGATAGTCCGCGACGATCTTGAGGAAGGTGTCGCGATCGTCATCGACCGCATCCATCTTGTTGACCGCCACCACCAGCTTGCGAATGCCGACCAGGTTGGTGAGGTAGCTGTGACGCTTGGTCTGCGTGCTCAACCCCTTGCGCGCATCGACCAGCAGCACCGCCAGTTCGGCGGTCGAGGCGCCGGTCACCATGTTGCGCGTATACTGCTCGTGCCCCGGCGTATCCGCGACGATGAACTTGCGCTTCGGCGTCGAGAAATAGCGATAGGCGACGTCGATCGTGATGCCCTGCTCGCGTTCGGCCGACAGGCCGTCGACCAGCAGCGCATAATCGATCTCTTCGCCCTGCGTGCCGACTGCCTTGCTGTCGGACGCCAGGTCGTCGAGCTGGTCGGCATGGATCTGCTTCGTGTCATGGAGCAGGCGGCCGATAAGGGTCGACTTGCCATCGTCCACGCTGCCGCAGGTGATGAAACGCAACAGCGACTTGTCGCGCTGCTTGGCGAGATAAGCATCGATGTCCTGCTCGACCAGCAGCCGCTCTTCGTCGATCGGGCGCGCCATTAGAAGTAGCCCTCCTGCTTCTTCTTCTCCATCGAACCGGCACCCGCATCGCGATCGATCACGCGCCCCTGCCGTTCGCTGGTCGAGGTCAGCAGCATTTCCTGGACGACCTTCTCGATGGTGTCGGCCTCGCTCTCGACCGCACCGGACAGCGGGTAGCAGCCGAGCGTCCTGAAGCGGATCGAGCGCATCTCCGGCTCCTCGCCCTCTTCGAGACGAAAGCGTTCGTCGTCGACCATCAGGAGCAGCCCGTCGCGCTCGACCGTCGGGCGCTGCTGCGCGGTATAGAGCGGCACGATTTCGATGCCTTCCGCCAGGATGTACTGCCAGATGTCGAGCTCGGTCCAGTTGGACAGCGGGAAGACGCGCATGCTCTCGCCCGGCGCTTTCTTCACATTGTAATGCGACCAGAGTTCGGGGCGCTGGGCCTTGGGCTCCCAGCGATGATTTTTGGTGCGGAAGGAGAAGACGCGCTCCTTCGCCCGGCTCTTTTCCTCGTCGCGCCGCGCCCCGCCAAAGGCCGCGTCGAAGCCATATTTGTCGAGTGCCTGCTTGAGCCCTTCGGTCTTCCACATGTCGGTGTGCAAGGGGCCGTGATCGAAGGGGTTGATCTTCTTCTCGACCGCCTCGGGATTGCGGTAAACGAGCAATTCGATCCCGTCCTCGTTGCCGACCTTTTCGCGCAGCGCGTACATGTCCTGGAATTTCCAGGTCGTGTCGACGTGCAGCAGCGGAAAGGGCAACGGGCCGGGATAGAAGGCCTTGCGCGCCACGTGCAGCAGGACCGCGCTATCCTTTCCGATCGAGTAGAGCATCACCGGCTTTTCAGCCTCGGCGACGGTCTCGCGGAAAATCTGGATGGCTTCGGCCTCAAGCCGTTGAAGGTGCGACAAATTACTCATGATGGCGGGCTAGTAATGGGACTGGACTTGCGATCAACCCCAAAAACGAAAAGGGCCCGCCGTAGCGAGCCCTTCCCCTGTTGAACCCCGTCCAGCCCTAGCCACCCAGCGGGAGGCGAAGACGAAGACCGAACCCGTGGGTCGTTTCATGGCCGTTGAAAATCGCGTCGTAATAAGCGCGGAAATCGAGCTTGCCTGCCTTGCCGCCGAAGCTCACGCCCGCCAGCGCGCTGTCCGGGTTGGCTTCGGCCGAGACGATGTCCATGCGGCGATTGGTGCCGAGGAAATAGGTGTCGATGTCGCTGCGACGCCAGCCGATCATGCGACGCCAGCCGAGATTGGCCGAGGCCACTAGCCCGCCAATGTCGGTATTGAAACGCATGCCGAGCGTCGTGAAGAGACGATCGTCGACCGCATCATCGATGCGCAGCGCGGCGCTGCCGCCAGCCTCATCGAAGCCGTCCCATTCGTTGCGGACATAATCGATGTTGGCATAGGGAAGCATGGTCGCAACCCCGACCGCGAAGCGGACACCGGCGTGGGCACCTAGCGTGATCTGTTCGACGTCGATGTCGGCGGTCAGGTCTTGGTCGATCATGCCGAACTCGACCTCGCGGGACGCATCGATATTGTAGCGACCGTAGCTGCCGGTGACCTGGAAATAGGTGTAGCCGTTGTCGAGCGTGCCGTAGCCGCCGATCCGCCAACCGTCATAGTCGGTGTCGAGACCCGCACCGCCCTCCGAACGACCGATGAGATAAGTCAGCGCACCGCCTACGACACCGCTGTCTCCGATCGAGACGTCGGCACCGACCGAACCGCTATATTGCGACGTGTCGATGCGATCTGACTGCATACCGCCGTCATTCTCGTAGCGCGCGCCATCGACCCCTGCGTAGAGACGCAACCCTTCGGCGCAGGCGACTTCATAGCCGTCGAGGTAAGGTACTTCGCACTCGCCGGCGAGGCCGAGCACATCGGGCGCACGCATGCCGATGGGCGTGAAGCTGTAGAAGAGCTGCGCATAGTCCGATCCCGATGCATCGTTGATCGCGTCGGGTTCGGCATCGGTCCCGTCGAGGGCTAGCAGCTGCGCGGCGATGTCGGCAGGCGCGACGGACAGCGCGTCCATGACCTCGCCCTCATTGTCCTGCGCGAGCGCCGCCTGCGGGACGAGACCCGCAAGAGCCGTTGCCGAAAGGCACAGCGCAGCCTTTCTGGAAAGCGAATAAGCCATTAAAACCGTCCCCCTTTTAGCCGGTTCCGCGAGGGGCTGCGGAGCGGCGACTCACCCAAGGATCGTTTAATAATCCTTAACCCGAATAGGCTGTCGAGGTGCATTGATCAATGTTTCCGGCGCAATTGCACAATACAACTCCGCATTTTCACGCGGCTGGTTCTTCGGCAAAGTGGAAGGGAAAAGCTACCGGTCTGCAGGTCTGCAGATCTGCAGTTCTGCAGGATCGCTCGGCATGCGGCGAGCGTAGACGATGGCAGGCCCCGCGCAAGAGCAACGAAAAAGGCCGCCCCGGTCGGAGCGGCCTTTTCAAATGGCGGTGCTATCAGAATAAATCGCACTTTCCTACGTTCCTCTACAGTTCGGGCTGTGAGACCGGGAATTAGCCCATTGGCTGGTGCCACTAGGTGCGGGCAGCCAAGCGGCGCTGTTTGTTAATAGTGCGATCTAACAAAGCCGGGGACGCAATTGTGTAACCACACGCGAATTAGCCTCTGTCGCGTCTATTTGGTGTCCAAACCGCTCAAAGTAGTCGTCAATGCAATCTTTCATTCTCCGAAGCGTCGATGGGTTCAACGCGACGCAATGTCGGTCGCAGTTGTCGACAGTGATTGTAACCATATTGCGCCGAGATAGGGACTTGATAATTCGCGATATTGTATGACCAGAAAGACGCAACCGAGTTCCAATTCCATGAATCTTTTCGTTCTGGCCCGACAGGAATGTCGCGAAGATCTCCAGAAGAATAATTGTTTCCAGAACCTCCTCCCCGCACTCACGCGAAGCCCACTGAAGCTGCAAAAGGTTCTGAATTTGTGAAACGTAGCCGCGACGACTTGAGAGCCTGCTTCTGACTTCGTTCTGACAAGATAGATAGTCACGAACTATTGGATTCTGCACAGCATGCTCCACTGAAGATTAGAATTCCTCTACCTGCTAACCACAGCGCGAGCCGATGCTACTCGACCCGAACCGGCAGGCCGGGTAAATTAGGTGACCCGGCCTGCCTCGAAGAAATTAGAAATTAGAAACGGTCGCATTTCCCGGTCGGGTTCTGGTTTGGATGCGCCCGCCCGTTTGGAAGCAATCGGAGAATAAAGTCTACTTCAGAGTCCGGACAGGTTGCGCGATACGGTCCCGTTTCGGGGGGGCCCTTGTTTTCAGAGTAGGGAGAAGGGGCGGCCATGGCGGTTGTAGGAATCAAGACCGCCGCAATGGTAGCAATAAACTTTTTCATTGATTGTCTCCTGCATGGGCGAGCAGGATAAATATGGTAGAATTTATCAACTGTTGCTGTAACAACCGCAATGGATACTATTGTAGTTAACTCGCTAATTCTGCAGGATTAAATGCATGGCAGTGGGCATGAATGCTAGACTTGGAAGCCTGTTTTGCAATGGCGCTATGGCGAGCCATTAATCGACGATAAAGAGTTCGAAAACAGGTTCCAAATCCTGCAATTAGGAGGCCTTGCGTCGAACTAACTCATCCTGAACCGCGCTCGCATCAAACGTAACACAGATTGTGGCTCCAGTGCGCTCGGATTCTTCGATCCAAATATCGCCACCAAGTGCCTCGACCACAGTCTTCGTTAGCGCCATTCCAACGCCAAGCCCGCCCTCTTTGGACGAGGTGAACAGCTCAAATGGATCGGTTTCACTGCTGAAACCCTTACCATTGTCGCACAACGTCAATTTGACCATGCCTCCAGCAACGGATTGCGCCATAACTTCAATCTGACTCCGCCGCCCATCCGGCGTGGCTTCAATACTGTTCTTAAAAAGATTGAAGAAAATCTGCTTCGCTTGCGACAGCGTTCCTCGCGCGAATCTTGCATCGTTGTCGGCGTGGAATATGATCTCGAATTGGCGATCTTCGTAGAAGTTTTTCAGAAGCTCTTCAGTCGCACGCACTGCTTCGGTGATTTCGAAGTATTGGTCCGCCCCGCCCCAACTTTGAAGCTCGCGCCGAGCGTTCAGGATTATATCCGAAACAAAGCGCATCTGTTCGTGCGAGCGCTCGATAAGCTCATCCGCCTTCGCCAGATCGTTCTGCGACAAGGCTCTTTTTGAAGCCGTGATTAAGCTCTTGGCCGCGCTAAGCGGCTGACTAATTTCGTGTGCTATCGTTGCTGCGAGAGCGCTCATTGCATCGAGCCTGGACATTATTGCCAGTCGTGCGCGCAAGGCGCCTATGCGCTTGTCCCTCGAAATGTCCCTGTCGAGCGCGTGTAAACCAATTAGTTCGCCATCGGATGAAAGTATTGGGCCAATTGTAATCTCTCGATAAACATTCTGGCCTGCATCCTCAAAATTGACTTCGACGCATCGAGGATCTCGAAAAACCTGAACATCGTTCATCGTGAAATGCAAATCGCGCGTGCATCGTTCTCCGAGCTTCTCGGCGAAATCTTTTATAGTGAAGTTCGCACGGGTAGGAAAACCGTATACGTCTCGTAACACCTCGGAAACTTCGAATGTCTTGTTCTCAATGTCGTAATCCCAATCTCCGATCCCGCCCATGATCTGCGATGCTCGCAATCGTGTGATATTCCGTTCCAGCAATCTGAGTTGCGCATGCTGCTTTCGGAAGCTGCGAAGAACGGCTAACGTCGCAATGCCAACAATGCTGGCAGCAAGCGTTAACATCAGCCAAAGAAACCTGGCGCGATCGGAAGCGGCTATTTTCACGCGATCAATCGTGAGACCGCTCGTCGCAAAAACTCCATAATCTGCAATGCGGCGATGGGAGAAGACTGAAAGATCGCCGGTCAGTGCGTTGGGACCTGAGTAGGTCACATTGGGGTCCGCAAGCTGACGCTCCATAACGAGTTTGCCGCTTAAATCCTCCCCACTACTGATCCGATCTCCTGTTTTACGAGCGCGAGTGATACCATCAAGGCCGATTAATGAGATGAGATCGCCGTCAGCAAAGTTGATCTGATCGGCGAAGCTCAGGAAGAAACTTGGAGCAACAAGAATGTAAGTGGTCTTGCCGCTGATTGCGGCTCCATTGCCCCTTCCAAAAACTAAGACTTGCTGACCATTTGCGGCTTCAAATGGTGGTGAGAGAAATCCGTTACCATTTTGCTCGCGAATATAGGCTGAAACATTTTCCGCCGTCGCTGAGTCGAAATCTAAAGTCGAAAAGACTACGCGCGACGATCGGTCCGTCACCAAAAAGCCCCAGATTCCCTCGTCAGCGAACTTGTTTAATTGCGACATTCCGTCGTCGATTTCGGAGCCGGTGCTAAAATCATCTGTTGTGCGCTCGAGATAATCTAAGCTCCGCGAAACGAACGAAGCAAAAACAGTCACACGATCTTGATTACTCAATATAGCCGATTGTAGCTCTGCCTCCCGAGATTCCTCGACACGCGACATCACGATTAAGACAAGGAGAGCCACCGCCGAAATCGCGGCAACAACCGTGAGGATCTGCGGCCATTTTGATAGATTTTTCGCCGGCAATAGATACAGTGAGAATGGCTTCTCGGTCGACATACGTGGAACTCACTCATTCCGTCCGACGCTAAACCCTTCCTCTCCAATCGACACAAAATTTCAGACGGAAGGAGGCTTATCTCACCGATCGGACAATTGTAACCGAGCGACGCGATAATGCACAAATTGGTGTCTCACGTCCAGTGCTCGCCAAGATGTAACTGATTCTAGACCATCTCTGCGACAGCCAAGATCAAAAATGCGACGCCAGAAAAGGCTTTAACCATCGACTTCTGGCAAGTTCTCATCAAAGCTCTGCGTGACAAGCGACTGAGACATACGCACAACGTTGCCACATGCTCTCTACACTCGATTGACATCGTTTTATGGCGCCGAAAACTCCATGGCGAACTGGATCGGAAGAAAATACGAAAGTGACGATTGCGCCCGCATCGCCATCCTTAGCCGATACGACCGAATCGATGGTATCCACAATTTGCAGAAACAGTTCGTCATCAGGAACGGCTGAAAACTCTTAAACAAAATTAACCAAACCGCTTCAAATCACGCTCGCTAAGCCTATTCGTTCGAGAAATTACCGTAAATATACGGTAGCAAAATAGCGGAATGTCCAAAGTGTTCAAATCCAATCATCTTTTCTCCTGAACCCAGGAGACGATCATGAACGCCTATTCCCAATGTTTTCCCGCGACGTCGGAGCTGCGGCCGCAGAACGACGCCCTTCTTTTGCCGAACGAGTTCGATCTCGTCCAAGAGATCGAGGCCCGCCGTCGGCGTAGCAAATTCTTACCAAGCAAGCTTTTCTCCGAACCCAGCTGGGACATGTTGCTCTATCTTGCGCTACGGACCGTTCAGCAGCGTCGCGTTACAACAAGCGAGTTGGTGAATGCTTCGGGAGCGCCCTACACTACCGGACTGCGTCACTTGCAGAGCCTGAGCGACGAAGGGATTGTTGAGATTCGGTGCGACCATTTAGATCGCCGTCGCAAATTTATCTCGATGTCACGCGAGACCTTGGGCCGCATTTCCCTTGCCATTGGATGTGCGCAAGCAGCCTAACCAGGCATCTTATCGGCCAATACGGTCAATTGGACCAGTTCGGCGAAAGAGTTTACGCCTAAGCGCTCCATTCCACGCTTCCGGTACATTTCGACAGTGCGTACGCTCAAGCCGAGATCGAATGCTATTTGCTTGTTGGCCTGACCATCTGCCAAACGATCGACGACCTGGCGCTCCCTTCTTGAAAGAGATGCCAAGGCTCTGTGAGCGTTTATTCTTCTTTGCTCGAAGCTTGTCGTGTCACAAACCGCCTTCATCTCGCGCCGGATGATGTCAATAAGTTCGACTTCATCGAATGGCTTTTCGACAAAGTCCGCGGCCCCGTTCCTTAAAGCCTTTATCGCCGCTTCAAGCTCACCATCGCCGGTTACCATGACCGCCCGGATATCTGGTCGTCTATTAGCGATTTTCGCAAGTACGTCATGTCCATCTCTACCGGGCAGATGGAGATCCACGACGGCCACCCCACGCGGGCACGTACTTAAGTCATGAAGGAATTCTTCGGCCGAGGCGAAGGATCGATAATCCAACTTTTCCGATTCAAGCAACGCACCGATGGCAAGCCGCATGTCTGGGCTATCATCTACGATGTAGACAACAGCACTATCTGTATCGGCGGTTTCAGAGGTCATTTAAAGATAAACGCTCCAACTCTAGCGGCATTGATGACAGTCAATCATCCATCCTCACGAAGCCGAGCACGTCGAATTCTACCGGCAATCTACAAAGAAACAAGTGTGTTGCAAAATTCCCCAACGTTGTTGACGCCATTTTGGACACGTTCGTGACCTTTCATACACAGAGAGAACCCATTCTCAAAGAATGTTAAAGGTGATCATCTGGCTAGGCATATTTCAGCCATCTGGCATAGCGACACAGGCACAGGATGCATCCGGGCCTGGATCAGGATCTGCGTCTGTACAAATCATGAAAGCGGCTAGGATTAATGCTGAGACATTTCATAGTGCCTCTCGAGAGCAGCGAACACATTCGGTCGGCTTAGAGGACGGCAGACTGGTTGAATACCGCCTCATCGAATTTGAATAGCGGCGAGTTCATCCCGTCCGTGCTGGCGAGCGCCAATAAGGACATCAAATTTTACATCGATCAATCCACGCCCGCCAGTCCTGAGATTTGGAGTTCGACGTTTTCAGCACCCTACAAACGACGATCGCACCGCTTTGCAGAGGGCAAATCACAATCTGGAGGGTTCCCGTATCGCAGATCCGAGACTTAGCGGTGAAGAAGTCAAATCGCCGCGAATCTCTTGGCGCTGAGCGACACGCCCCCCCTGCTCCTTATTCAATAAAACATTCGAGCACGCTAGGTTTCACGTCCATTCGATAAGATTGTAAAGTCGATTTGCCTGTCCACTTCCAGATCGGACAAAATCTTGACTTTTCTCTTAGGCATCGATGGTAAAAAGGGTCTCGGATTCAAACCCAACATCTCGTCGAAAGTTCGCGCACACGGAACTACGATTTGCGAGCTCAAATTAGCAGACCGCCCAATTCTTACGTATGGAAACATCATGATCCAATTAGTGTATGTAAGCAGGGCGGCCTTTCCGAAGGACGAGGAGGACCTTGTCCTGAACGCGATCGTGGATACGTCTCGAGTTCGCAATGCAAATGGTAAGGTGACCGGCGGTCTCGTTTACTGTGATGGCTTCTTCGCCGAGCTGTTGGAGGGGGAAACAGGCGCGCTCGAAGAATTGATGAGTTCAATCTCAAAAGATTCCCGACACTGCGATCTGACCGTGCTCGGGTCTGTAGAAAGCCAAGACAGGAAAACGCAAGATTGGCGACTGGCATATTGGGGCAATGCCACGTTTATCAATAAGAAAATCAAGACGCTCGTAGGGTGTACAGATAAAGAATCGCGAACCAGTGGCTTTCATGTCCTGAAGCACTTAATTTCCGATTTGGTGGCGTAGCTCGAGATCTACTTCTAGCGGCCCGCTTTGAAAACTAGATGGTCTGACGTGCGACATCTCCTCGCGTCCGGATGAAAAGGGCGAGCTCCAGCCATGCCTCTCTCGCTGCAGCGCTCCGCGCTGCTTCCGCTTTCGCCAGTGCAAACTCGAATTCCTTCTTCTCGCACGCAATCACTCTAAAGCTCCGAATTGCTATTCATTCACGAAGAAATACGATCTCAGGCATCATGCACCATATCGTATTTCTACTTACAAGCTTTATGCTGACGTGGCACGACGGCCCTACTTCTCAGACGCTCCTATCAGTCACAAACTAAGAAAGGAGCACTGGCACAAACGTGTCCACCTAAGAAGATATAGGGTCTGCCACCAACGGAGTAGGCCAGCTCACCGATTAACACATTGCGTTCATTGGCCCGGAAATTAACTCCGTTTCGGATGCTTTTCTAACGATGACATAGCCGATCCATGAGAGACTTCATGCTGTTTTCAATAGGAGTTACACTTGGCTCGGATTATTATTGCCGACGATGATGAACTTCATATCGGGTTGGTGAGAGCTGCACTCGAACCAGACGGTCACCTATTGGGCGCACTACCCGACGGATCTCAGGTCGTTGACGTCCTCCAAAAGAAGGACCCCGACTTGCTTATCATTGATTGCGCCATGCCTAAGAAATCAGGGATTGTGGCACTCAGAGAGATCCGATCGATCATCGGCAAATCGCTCCCCGTCCTAGTACTCACTGCTCGTAAAAGCGTATCGGACGAGCGCCTGGCATTTTCTGCTGGAGCAGACGATTATCTCCGCAAGCCATTCCATCCAGAAGAGTTGGCCTTCAGGGTCAATGAACTTCTTAAAGCGGCCAAGCATCGCAAATCAGCGTGATGACGTGCGGGCGCATATCGATTTAAAATCAGGGGCCCCACGTCTTATCTTAAGTATGAAACGAAGCGCCTCAGGTTAGCGCGAATCCATTTCTAATTCGACATCGAACGGTCGATCTTGCATGACTTTATCTATGTAGAATCCTTGGATGCCATCACATGCGGCCGCCACGGCGATCTCATATTGGCTTTCGGTCTCAATGCATTCAGCTACGCATTGCATTGCCATCGAATGAGTGAGAGCGACAACCCCGTGAAGCAACTCACGGTCGTGTGACGAATTTGTAACATTGGTCACAAATGATCCGTCGAGTTTCACAGTGTCGAATTGAATTTCCCGGAGGTAATTCAGCGATGAATTCCCGGCTCCGAAATCGTCCAAAGCAAGTCGGCACCCTACCTCTTTCAGACGCGCCAAATGATCCCTTGCTACATCGAAATTTTTCAAAAATGCTGTCTCGGTAACCTCGACTTGAACCCTTTCAGGCGAAAGGCCACCCCGGTCTAATTGAGCAATAAGCCATTGCGACATCCGAGGATCGCACAACTGCCGGGCGCTAATGTTCAGAGATAGTATTTGATCATTCGGCCAGAGAATTGCTGTCCTACATGCTCTCCGCAGGATCTCTTCGGTCAAGAAATCGATTGTGCCTAACTGCTCAGCGAGAGGAATAAACTCGGACGGCTGCACTTCGCCTAGTTGACTATCGTTCCACCTCGCCAGCGCCTCAAATCCGCTAATACGCTGCGTCCGACAGCACCAAATGGGCTGAAAGTGAACGTCGAGATCGCCCCTGATGTCAGCACTTGAAAGCTTGTGTTCGATTAGCGTTCGGCGAACCTCGCATTCCATCAGTGCTTCATCGAAGAAGCAGGACACTTGCAATGGGTCCGATTTCGCTCGGTAGAGGGCGATATCAGCACGCCGAAGCAACTCTTTGGATGTCAAATGGCGGTCATCCAAGAGAACGGTTCCGCTACACGCTTCAATCTTGAGAGCTCGCCCTTTCCAATTCAGTTGGACTCCGAGTGCCTTTTCAATGGCTCCTGAGAGATTTTCCATGACGACACTTTGGTCGGATAATATAGCGAACTCATCGCCTCCCATACGCGCGACGAAACCATTAGGAAACTGCGCAGTAAGTTGGTTGGCCGCTAGTCGTAGCATTTCGTCGCCCGCCTCATGTCCGAAAACATCGTTAATGGGCTTAAAACCGTCCAGATCAACCAACGTCAAAGCAGCATATTGGGTTCTTTTTTCGTCTGATAAACTGAGTTCCAGTTCTTCGATTAAGGCGCGGCGATTTGCGACCTTCGTCAAGAAGTCTGTTTTCGCAAGCTTGGTCGCTTTTCGTTCAGCAGCTCGGGCTCTACGACGCTCATTGCGCTCGGAAAGACGAACTCGCATGTGACGGTGCAGGTGTAAGTATTGCTCGAAAAGCATGCGAGCGACGGCGGCCAGGACGATTGTTAAGCTCAAGCCAGCCCATTGGAGCATCTTGTCAGCTGAAAGAATGAGGTTAAGGGCTATCGGTAGACCGAGTATTGACAGGGGCATCAGAGCTGCCACGGGCATACAGTGCAATCCGTAGGCGCACCCAATCGCTGCTAGAGTTCCGAAAAGGATCACAAACTCTCGGGCATCCTGAACCGTTAGGAAAAGATACTGGCCCCATATTGAGAATAAGAACGAGATAACTGTCGCTAGGTAGCACGTTTTCTTTAGTTCCTGCCTCATTATCGCGGTTGTGACATCCGATTGCGCAAACATGGCCCAATGAACGCCGCGCCAGACGATTAGAACGAAGAGCAAATGAGCGGGGCTCGGGCGAAGGAGATCGCCACCCGAAGCTGTCGCATGCATCCCAACGAGGTTCACTGCAGCAATAAGATACAGGAACGGAAGCTGCCGCTTGAGGCTGTGGTATGTGTCACGCACCAGGCTATGGTCATGCTCGCCCACGTCGGAGAAAGGGAAGGGTATGGGCAACGGTTACTTATCCTTCGACTTCGTTGGAAAACAGCGGCGGAAGAATTTTGCAGCAGGACTAAACGATCTGGGCGAATAAACGGTTAATGAGTCGAACGAGGCGGTTTCGAGAGGCTGGCATCCTAGAGAGTTATCCGTCTTGGGTCCTCGACAAGTATTGAATGCTTGATAACGGAGCCGGTTAATTCTCAAGGTCCTTTTTCCGCTCCCGACTTTCAATAATCCTCGCACAGCCTGATCAGCACCCGATCAGGAAATTGGCCGTGAACGAAGGACATAACAGGTTATGTCAAACGGGTCGGGTCTGTCGGTTTTTTACAAGGCTGCGGGGATTCGTTTCTTCATGCAAGTTCACTGCATGGCTTATGCCGCTTTCAAAATTGCGGGCACCGCTGCCTTGATGACCGCCAAGCGTTGGCCAGGATTTTCAACGCGCAAGCGCTCTTCCAATTCCATTGCGAGATTGCCAGCGGCTGCTTTTCCGAAGTTCGCCGCGGTTCCAGCATAGTCATGCAGTTTCCGACACAGTGTTTCGTATCTGATGTTCGAGATCTCATCGATCTCCATGGTTTCCTTCAACAACTCACATAGTGCGTTTTGATGCTGCTCAAAAAGATTCACGAGGTCGTCAGTGAGGAAGTCGTAGACTGGCTTCTCGTCAATCTGACTGCACCAAGTTGCAACGATGTCTTCCATAGTATCGAGAGAAAGCGGCTTTGAGTAATGGGCTTGCATGCCTGCTGCCAGGCACGCGGCGCGATCGTCCGCGAACGCATTGGCAGTCAAAGCGACAATCGGAAGGGTGCCTTCTTCAATGCCAGCGGAGCGTATTCGCCTTGCAGCATCAAGCCCGTCAACGACTGGCATTCTCATATCCATAAGGATCAAGTCATAAGGGCTATCTTTTTCTGCAGCCGCTAACGCCATTTCGACAGCCTCAAGCCCATTGCGGGCAATTTCAGCTTCAAAGCCGCAACGCTCTGACAATGCGAGCATAAGGTTCTGATTGAGCTCGTGATCTTCCGCCACAAGTATCCGTACCTGCTTGCGGTTTCCATCCGATCGAGCCGTTTTTCCTGATTTTGGCGTTGCAAGCTCGTTTTTAGAGGTAGCCTTTAGCGGCAAGACCAGTCGAAAAGTCGATCCTTGTCCATACTCGCTTTCAACACTCAAGTCCCCACCCATAAGGCGCGCTAGCTGAGCGCTAATCGCTAAGCCAAGGCCCGACCCTCCGTAAAGATGCGCAGTATCGTCAGAGGCTTGAGTGAACTGCGTGAAGATCTCTTCAAGCATTTCTGTTTTAATCCCAATGCCGGTGTCGGAGACACCAATCTCGATAAACCTTTCTCCGGATAGCTCAACTAAGCTTGTAGAGACGCTGATCTTTCCTTGTTCGGTGAACTTTATCGCGTTGCCCAGGAGATTCAGTACGATCTGGCGGAGCCTAAGTGCGTCCAACGTCACCAAGGCAGGAAGTCTATCGTCATGGACAAAATCAACCCGTAGGCGATTTTGACTAGCAACCGGCTCCAGCATGGTCACTGTGTTCCTTAAGCAATCGAGCAAATCAACCGACTCTTCATTAATCGTTATTCGGCCAGCTTCGATTTTAGAATTATCGAGAATGTCGTTGAGAAGCGCCATCATGGCTGTTCCCGACTCACTAATGCTATCGACGTATTTTTTCTGTTCCGGGTTCAATCCGCTGTCTGACAATAGTTCTGTGAATCCCAACACGCCGTTCATGGGCGTTCGGATCTCGTGACTCATATTGGCAAGAAAATTTGATTTCGCTTCTGCGACGATAGCGGTCCTGTCCCTCTCCGTGGCCAACTCGTTTTCCAACCGCTTATGATGCGTGATATCGATCAAAACACCGATGAAACCGATATGCTTGCCGTCTTCGTCAAGCTCAGGGGTGCTTGTGGCATGAACCCAGCGAACATCTCCATCGCGATGAACCCAACGAAATTCCCAAGAGAAGTCGGCCCGCTTCTCAACTGTGGCGCGCCAGGCCAAGGCGACGTCATCAACATCGGCCGGGTGAACCGACCTTGCCCACCCATCTCCCGTTGCCTCATCTTTCGTTAATCCGCTCATCTGTTCCCAAGCAGCGTTAACGTACGTGCATTCTCCCAGCACATTTGTCTGAAAGATTCCGGCAGGTGCTAGATTTGCCAGGGTCTGGAAACGACGTTCACTTTCTTTGAGTGCGCGTTCGGCTCGACGTTGTTTGGTGACATCGCGAATATATCCCGTCGTGCCAAGAAACTTTCCACGTTCGTCAGTGAGTCGACTGACATTGACCTCAATAAATCGTTCTTCACCTCGAGCATCTCGGTACCGCTGATTCATGATAGTGCGATCGACTTCACCAGAAGCAATTTTGGGATACAGGGCGGCCGCGTGTGCACGATCTTCCGCGTGGAGAAGCCGTGTAGTAGACCAACCAAGACTTTCAGCTACCGAAAACCCTGTCAGGCGTTGCCACGCCGGGTTCAAGTATGTCCACCTACCACTCGCATCGGTACGAAATACAATATCGTGAACGTTGTCTAAAATCGTATTCCGAAAGTCCGTTTTCTCGGCCAGGTCTTCTTTGGCGCGATCGCTCTGCCTCAGCTTGATTGCAACCGGCAGTCCCATGAAAAGATTAGCCGCGAGAAAAAGCTGAAGCGCGATGACCTTGTCACGAAAATTCCCTTCGCCAAGCATGATCGGGCCGTTGCCGGATGCCGTAGCTATCGATGCGACCGCCGATATGATGACCACTGCCAATGCCGTTCCAACGGTCCGCGCTTGAAAGGCAGCAAAAATTACAATCGGACTTATAAGAAAAAGAAAGGGATAGTTGGATTGCAAAAAGACTAGAGATGTGGCTGTGGCAACAAAGATGCCCAAGAAAACGTGACGGCTGGTTACTGCCCGGTCCCTTTGAGCTTTCCAATTATCCACAAAAGTAAGCACGCAAGGCGTGAAGATCAAAAGTCCGAGAGCGTCGGATGATGCCCATGACCACCAAATCGCTAAGAAATCACCCTGTGCTGACAGAATAATTGCCGCGAACGTCCCCGAAATGGATGCTGCGAGGATTGCCGAGACGAAGAATGTTGCCAGGTGGCGAATGGAGCTTGGCTTCCATCGCACACCGGAAATTTTACCCAAAAGGACCGCCATTATCAGAACTTCCGCCGAGTTTGCGGAGGCCAAGAGCATGGACTTTGAAAGACTGTCTCCGACGAAAAGATTAGCCGAGACATTTGCTAGGAAACATGCCGGAAAAAGTGCTGCCTTCGTCCGATGATCTTGGATCCGTAACAGCGCACTCAAAAGAATTGCATTCGGCAACCAAAAAGCGGCTATCCGCCCACCATCACGCGTGAAGGTAATCGAAAGCCAAGCCACCACGCCGAATAGGGTCGCGACGATTAGTACCCGCAAAATCGCTATCCGCGTGAAGCGGTAGTTCTTTGCGGCCTGGTGCATGAACATCGATCCCTTAGTGTTAGTAGCCTGGAATCGTTGTATGTGTTAGCGGTTAGTTAACTAACAATTTTGGATCCGATATGGAGCGTTTCTATCGACTAAAAGGGATGAAGATCAATACGATCGCCGGATCTTGTCTATGGTCCGAGCAATAAATATCGACAGCCGGTTTAGTCATGAAAATCGGCTAGAACCATCGCTCCCGCCACATAAAAAATCAGTCCGGCCAACCATCCCAAAACTAAATGAAGTGGAGGTTTTCCGTTCCAACCGACTAGGCGGTGGTAGAGAAAGAGGCAAATCGTGCAAAATATAACGATTGCGAAGCCGCCCGCCGAGACCAACAGGATAAACTTGACCGGCTCGGATATGCTTCCAACGTCTACGATTAGCTGACCCTGCAAATTGGAAGTTCAACGATCGAAGGTTAGTCGTTTTCCGACTCATGAACAATAAGCCGTACCCTGTTCGAGAAAAAAGCCCCCGTTCGCAATACGATGGAGGCCTCTAAATTTTTTCTGACTAGCGCTAAGTAGTTATGATGCCGACAAGGACTCATGACAGGCTACGCCATTAGTTGCCTTGTAACGCCTTGGATAACTTAGCCAATCAAGTCGGATTGGTTTGAAATACTAGGCAGCAGCTGTTCGATCTACTGTAAATGAGCAACCGGCGAAGTTACCTTTGACCCATTCAACCACGAGTTTTTGGCGCTCTGTTCTCGTGACTAGAGTAAAGGTGTCGCCAGAACACAGGACTTCCTCACACTGTATCAAGACCCCTGTGCTCGAAACGTTCTCAACAATAATCGGTACGTGAACGCCAGTAGAATCGACGAGATTAGCAAGATGACTCCATTCCACCCGGGGCCCCCGTGCTCCACGTCGTCTGCGTTCGGATTCCAAGCTTTTTTGCCAAGTGTCCACCACAAGCCTCCTGTTGAATCCTTACGACGATGACATGAAGGTCTACCATTTAGATCAACAATACAGTCATTTTGAACCAATCCGTCCCTGCTTAAGATCAAGAATGTTGAATGTTTGGTTGAACTACAGGCACCATCGGCGCGATAAAGTTTACTAGCACAAACACACTCTTAATCAGTTGCGGCTCAAGAGATTTATTGAGAAAATTAGATTCAGCTCCGCTATTCCGTGCTGGTCCGGCGTGCACACACCTCCCCGACGGTGCTGTGAGACTAAAACGAACTTTCTGCTTTTTTCGAAGCGAAGGCTTTGACCTCAAAATAATGTCGCCGAGCATGCTTCAGTAAGGGAAGTCTCGTCACGATGTGGCGAGGCTTTTCGTTTCTTGTGCGCAGTGAGTGTTCCGGCCGTGATCTCTCCTAGCGAAACTGAGACATGACGTGGCTCAAAACCGCGGGATATATCGGCTTCTCGAATTCCAGACCGGCTTCGAAATTTTCGCACCAGCAAACATAGGCCGGAATAGCTTCTAACCCCGGGAACCTAATGAACACACGGGTGTCTAACTTGACCCGGCTGACCAATGAGACCCGACAGCCGAGCGGGCTGACGTCTAATACCTTTAATTTCTGAGGATGCGCCCCTGGCTCACGAACTTCAACAGTCGCAACAAACGGTCGGCGTGGGGCTCGGCGTTCGGTCGTCATAGATCGGCTAACGCATTAATCAATGACAGATACCTTCAGAGAAATGGGAAATGGCCAACGCGAGATGTTCTGGCTAGTTAATCATTGAGAACCGAAATACTCTGGACCTGTCGCCAGATACCGACGTCTGCATCATTTCTAACTTTGCAAGGCGTTTGTCGAAGTGCCGGTCGAACTCCGCCTCCGCCGCAGCGGTTACGACAACAGAATGACTACCATCGTGCGTAGTCCGATATTCGATTACACCAAGACGACGAAGGGTTTCCGTAAAAATGGCGGCCTTTCGATGCGAAGAGCCGAAGTGCCTGATGAGGTCCTGAACTTTCGTTTGGTGCCCAAATGCTTGGGCCTGATAGATGCTTATCAGGGCAACGATCGGCCCAATCTCCGTACCGTCCTGGCGTTCGTGGTGATAAAGCTCTTCGAGCAATTTCCCCACGAACGCTTTTCACCGTGCAATCCGCTCACCGTGCGGCACGCCAGAGGTTTTAATTCTTGTGAGCGAGTTAAGAACGGACGGCCCCCAAACAAAATTTGGTGGTACCGAGCAAGCCTCACCCTAGCGCCATACGAGCGCAAGACAAGCGACAAATGAAACTACAACCTATTCGACCTTTCGTTTCGATATGATCACTTCGGCCGGACCGAATGCAAAAAGAGGTACCGGTCAAGCCAAGCCCCTCCAAAAACTTGACCAGGGTTAAAGACCATTGTCTTAGCAATCTGCCGAATCTATGGGGAAAGTTCCGTGTTTCGATCGATTTGGCTCGCGCTCTGTTTGCCGATTGCCTTGGGGGAGGCCTTGCTATTTGCCCTCCCCGTACATCCTGGCGGCCTTAACAAAGTCATCGACTGTTACGACGACGGTTGCGAATGAAACAAGATCAATTCGGGGCGCTATCCATAGGCTGCAATGTTGTGGAGATTGGCCCCCAAGCCTTAAATCTCGATGCTATCACCAATATCCCTATCGAGACAGAGACTGTCCGCAAAGGGAACGCTTTGCTGGTTACGCGACTGTTTGCTCTGGTCGGTGGGCTGGTCTTCCTAACTTCACCGTCATGGCTGGAATCAGTTATCGTTGGCGCCATAGGCATCGTGGCCTATCAGGCTTGGCTGGAGAGCTCCGCGCCAATTATCATCTTATCCTTGAGACAGGGTCGGCGCGGGTCCGGGTTTACAGTTCGAGGTCGAAAGAGCAGGTGTTAGGTTTTCGCGATGCCGTTGAGGAAGCGCGCGGTGCGCCTCTTGAGGCGGAGCTTTGTGTTGACCATACCTTGCCTGCGCAGGTCGTCGCGGCAGGATCGGCATTCCAGTGCACTCAATGAGAATGCAAGGTACGAACCGAGACGAAATGAAAGGGACTCTCGTCGCATAGCGACGAGAGTCCCTAGGCTTTTCAGGACCAGTGAAAAGCAAGTCGAGCATCGGGGGGAGAGTTGATGCCCTTCGTGACCAACCCTCATTAAATCCAGACGGCTTAAGCAAAGACCTATAATCTATTCGTTCTGGCGGGACATTGGAGCGTGAAGCGGATGCTTCATAAGGGAAGTCGTATCTACGTCGTCGGCTCTTGCGAGAAAACAACAATCGGATTTCATTTCATGTTCGTCACGGCTGACTGTGTCTGTCGCAGCCAGTTTTCCTGACGCCGCATTTCGAACGCTAGCGCTAGATAGGATTCTTTAGTCGCAACGCTCGTCGCCGCTTCAGCCTTCGCCAAGACTTTCTCAAAATCGTTGTCCATGTACATTTTCAAGACCCATATTCATCAACAACATTGTGTTGTGTGAACGCTCATATTTTACGGCGCACAACTTGCGCTATCTCGTAAAACTACGACAATGACCGAAATACGAAAGGGCCCCCGCTGCGATGCAACGAGGGCCCTTTCGCCTTTTCAGGACCGGTGAAAAGTTTGTCAGACATCCGTGGGGTGATGTCGTTCGTGACCAACTCTCATATAAAAAGAAGGTGTTTCGCGAAAATCAACAATCGGTTCGTTCTGGTGGAACATTGGGGAAGAATTGGCCTGACGAGGCATCTCGGTGCCAAGTAAACTCAAGTCGTAAGCCAATATGTGCGTCACGCTAAAGCGGGGGGCGCTTCCATCCGACTACCCAAGACCTGGACTAGGACATCTTTTGTCCTGAGAAAACGCCGTTCAATTGCGCTATAAGGGGAGGCCAAGCAACAATGCGAAGGCCTCCCCTCCTCGCGTCGCAAATCACTAATAAACCAGAAAACCAAATGAAGGAAAGGGGGCTGACCGCTGGTCCGCTTCCACTCGGCAACCGACCAAGCGGCCATCAACCCATTAACGGTCATTCACGACAAAAGCGGACCGGTGTCAGCGTTCCCGGCTTCCAATGTTGAAAGCGTGCGGTCAGGGACGGGCCCGAACATTAGAAAAGTGAGACTCTCGCTGCATGGCAACGAGAGCCTCTTAGACTATCTATGACCAGCCAGAAGCGACTCTATCGAAACGACTCCAAAATCGAGCCGCTCCCGCACATACAAAGGCTTATTCGTTATTCGTTTGAGCGTCGCTCGACGCGTGTGCCGAACCGCTGACGAGCACCGATCCGTTGACCGGAACCTTATTATTGCGAGCATCCGCCAATACCTGCGCGCCCTGTCGCGACGTCGCGGCAGCGCTCTGACGCGAACGGACGGCAACCTGCTGCGTGATCTGCGTAGCGGCACTGCGGGCCGAATTTGCGCGACTGGCTGCACTAGCGGTCGCTTCGCTGGTAGCCGATTGCCCGCTAACGATCACGCCCGTGACGTCGCTGGTCCCGAGCGTGTCAACGCCGAATGAGGCATACTCATTAGCCGACGCGCTCCCCGAGGCGCCGCCCTGACCCCCGAAGCCAGCGGTCGAAGTCGCCCCGTTCGCAACCGCGTCGACGGTGCCCGCGAGGCCAGCATCTCCGCGCACCGAGCCGTCATTCGTGTTGACGCTTCCGATGGCATTGCCGGATCCACTGCCCGTCACGGCGCCCGACACGCTGTTGGAAATGCTATCGGCAACGCCGAGCGAACCGGAACCCGTTAGGCGGTTTGTCAGCGAACTCTGACCTTGAAGCGTGTTGCCGGCAACCGAGTTGATCGCGCCATCGACGGATCCGCCGAGGGTCTGGTTGATGGTGCCGCCGATGTTGCCTAGCACCTGAGCGGATGCCGGTGTCGCAACGAACATTGCCGGACTGGTGATGGCGAACGCGAAAATCATTCTCTTCATGTTCTTCATGGATCGTCTCCTCTTGTCAGCTAGGGGTAAATTCACCCCCGATCCGTGATGAAAACGACACCACTCAGTTACTTCATCCCAGTTTTTTGCGAAATTATTTCGCGCCTACGGTTTTCGGCGAAATTGCACAGGTGCTGCAGACGATTCCGCGCCCAACCTTGCCCTTGCCGTCAACCGCTTCGCGTGACAGATTTTCGATTGACCCGATAGCGGCAAGCCGCGCGGCTGCCAGTGGTGCGGCAAAACTCGTGCCCCGCACCTCGGCATAGCCGCCCGCAGGAAGCGCCGCAGCCATGTCGGCACCAGGCGCGGCGAAATCGAGATGCTTCGCACGTCCCGCTTCGCGAAGTGCGCGGCCTTGGGCGTCGACACCCGTCACCGCTACGACACCATCGTAAGAGGCCGGATATTGTGGAGGAGCGGCGGGCCCGTCATTTCCCACTGCAGCAACAACTCTGATTTTACGCGTCTGAAGTTGCGCAATTGCCTTCTCAAGCAGCTTGTTGGGCGGCCCCACCAAGCTGATATTCACGACTTGAGCATTGTTTTCCTCTGCCCAGCCTAGCGCCCGAACGATTGCGGTCGCCGACCCCGCAGCGGGATTGCCACCATAGACGTCTGCCACCAACAGCCGCGCTCCGATCGCCGCGCCCTTAAAACGCCCCGCGTCGCCGACAAGTAATGAGGCGACTGCCGTACCATGGCCAGTCGGGACGACCTTTCCGACAAAGCCGCGCTGACGAATCGCCGCGCCTTTCAGCGACTCGTGTGCAGCGACGCCGCCGTCGATCATTGCGATCAAGCTTCCTTTCGCAGTTAATGAGGCGCCAGAGGCCAAGGCGACAGAGTAGGTAGTTGCAAGCGGCCCGCCAGCGGGTTCGAAGACATGGTTGTATTCCAAATCGAGGCCAGACGCTGCCTTAGCCAGCCGTTTCATGGCTTTGCGGATGTCACCACCCCTGTCCGGAATCGACAGGACCACGAAGCGTAATCCGAGCACCGCCTCTTCGCGAAGCGGGACAAATCCCGCCGATGCCACATCGGCGAGGGCCTGGGCGTCGGGATCGATTACGACCAATTCACCGCGACGTACGGGATTGCCGTTCTTGTCGCGGTCGAGCTGCTCCGAAAATTGGAGTATCATCGTGCGCAGCCGTTGATCGCGCAAGCGGGCGAGCGGCTTGCTTCCGAATGTATCGATGACATTGCCCACGCCGATCCGGTCGAGCGATGGCTGCGCCAATGCGCTCGCTGCCATTTCCTGCCGTTCCTGCTCTTGCTGCTGGTTCGGTAGGACGGCACCGACGACTGGGAGTCGCTGGGTCGGCAATGACGGGATCGCCTGCCCCAGCGGCCCGAGGGCTCCGCCGGGGTTAGAGAGAATCTGAGCCGAAGCAGGGGTAGCCACACCGATCAAGCTCAAGGCGACTAGGATTAGGATACGTCTGGACATGATGGCTCCTCGAATTATGCACGCTTGAGGATGAAACGTCATGGCTGCATCGTTTCATCCCCATGAGGAATGATGAATCTGAAAAAATCGTCTTTCGAGAGGCATCTGAGCCCAGTATACCCGCGCTTGCGGCGATTTGCCTACAGCCTATCGCGCGATGCCCACGACGCCGACGATTTGACGCAGAGAGCCGCGATGCGAGCCATGAGCAGTTTCGACAAGTTTCAAGAAGGCACAAATTTCGACAGCTGGGTGTTTCGGATCACGCGCAATCTATGGATCGATACGGTTCGGGCTCGCGGGCGACGGGGAAAACACGAAATGCCCGAAGAGGCCGGCACGTCAGTTGGCTACGATCCGCTGCCTGCGACCGAAGCCGCGCTAGATCTCGGCAAGGCGATGGCGGCGCTCGAGAAGTTACCCGAAGAGCAGCGCGAGGTCGTCTCTTTGGTCTTGATCGATGGCATGGCGTATCGCGAGGCTGCAGACTTGCTCGAACTTCCGATCGGCACCATCTCGAGCCGTGTGGTGCGTGGCCGCAAGGCGCTGCTCGACCTACTTGGCGAGACGCAAGATGACTGAGGAAGAAGAGTTTTTTGCCTGGCTGGACGGCGAATTGGAGGGCGAAGCGGCTGCGGCAGTCGCGGCGCGCGTCGCCGCAGACCCCGAGTTGAAACAGCTCGCCGAGCAGCATCGCACGATGACTGAAGACCTGCGCGCTGCGTTCGACCCCATCATGACCGAGTTGCCGGCGCCTGAGGCGGTTCTGACCTTTCCGTCGATGGCCGCAAATGACAATAGCCATTGGTTCCGGTTCGGCGGGATGGCGGCAAGCTTGGCCTTCGCGCTGTTCCTCGGCATCCTAATCGGCCAACCCGGTGAGGGCCTGGTCGTGACAAGTACGGACGGGCGGTTGATCGCTGCATCCGCCTTGAGTGACACGCTCGACAATCAGCTTGCCTCTGATGAGCAAGGTGCGATCCGCGTAGGGGTCAGCTTCATCAATACCGACGGGCACTATTGTCGTAGTTTCGCGGCACCTGAAGCAGAGGGCGTCGCTTGTCGAATAGAGGGAGGCTGGCAGTTGGAAGGGCTTTTCGCCGGCAAAGGGGAGTCGGGAGAATATCGGATGGCTGCAGGGACCGGACGCCATATCGCTGAATTGATCGATGCCCTCATCGTCGGTGAGCCTCTCGACGCCGAGAGCGAAGCCGAGGCGCAACGCAGGGAGTGGCAAATCCCGCCGCGTCCCTGATCCATTGAACGTGAGTTAATACGAGGTGCAAGGCGCGGAGCTAGTAGGCGGCTTGTTGCAAGTTCTACGCTGCAATCGGAAAGGCGAATTTCGACCCAAGTTTAGCCGTGCGCTGTAGCATCGGTAACATTGAGGGGGACGAGAACTCCTAGGCGGACGACAGTTTCTGCATCGCGGCGAGCATCAGACGATATAAACGCTCCGAGCCGTAGTGGCCGCTCAGGTTGACGATTTGTGTTCCGGTTTACCTTTCCGGGGGGTGCTCGCCATTTCCTCCAGTTCGCGTTCCGACATGGATTCGTACATCTCACGCGACGCCCCATCGAGTTCACTAGCCTTCGTGTCCCCTCGCCTTGCGGACAGAGCGGCGCCGGCCGCATTCTGCTGGGCTTTTGACTTGGCAGGCATCGGGCTTCTCCTTCTTCTGAGTAGGCGGCAGGGCCTCAACTCCCGACGTTAATGCCGCCATTTGGGTGCAACACCTGACCTGACATGTAGCTGGAATCCTCGCACGCCAGAAATAGGAAGGCGGGGGCTACCTCGTTGGGCTGCCCGGGCCGACCCATGGGCGTATTTTTGCCGAAATCATCCATCTCTTTGGGAGGTTGACCACCACAAGGATTGAGCGGTGTCCAGATCGGTCCAGGAGCCACGACGTTGACCCGAATGCCGTCTCCGACAAGATTCTCAGATAGCGAACGAGTAAAGGCTGTGATGGCCCCCTTTGTCGCGGAATAGTCGAGAAGATTGTCCGATCCCTTGTACATTGTAACGCTCGTGCAATTGATAATCGCGCTACCGCGTTTGAGATAAGGGCGCGCCGCCTGGACCAAATAGAACATGGAGAAAATATTTGTTTGGAAGGTGCGGCGAGGTGCTGTCAGACTAAGTCGCACTTTCCTACCTTTGGGCACAGCTCGGTCTTTGAGGCGCGGGTTTAGCCCATAAGCTGCCGCCACTCGGCAAGGGCTGCCGAGCGGCGTTGCTTGTAGGTGGTGCGATCGATGAGGTGACGTTCGGTATTGAAGTGATTGTGGACGTTGGCGTGGACGCTGGCGAACTTCTGCAGGCTCTTCATCTGTCGAAACCGCTGCATCGCCCGCTCCCGTCGTCGGAACGGTAAGTGTGAGTTCTCGACCCGGTTGTTGAGATGACGACCGACCTCCTGGCGGCCGGCATTGCCCATCTCCTGCATGGCGGCGCTGTAAGAACGCAAACCGTCGGTCACGATCCTCTCTGCCTTGCCGTGACGCTTGAGCGCTTTTCTCATGAACCGCAGCGCGGCCTTTTTGTCGCGTTCGACCGTCACGTAGCTCTCGAGGATCTCGCCTTCATGGTCCACTGCACGCCATAAGTAGCGACGCTTACCGTTCACCTTCACCACCATCTCGTCGAGGTGCCACTTCCACTGACGAAAGCCACGCATCCGGCTCACCCGCTGCCTCCGGATATCGCCCGCGAACATCGGGCCGAACCGGTTCCACCAGTAGCGCACCGTCTCATGGGCGATGTCGATCCCCCGCTCGAACAGCAGATCCTCTACGTTCCGCAAGCTGAGCGGGTATTTCACGTACATCATCACCGCCAGGCGGATGATCTCGGGCGAAGAGTTGAAACAACGAAACGGGCTCGGTGGCTTGGCTCTCGATTTGCGGCTCATCTCCTACCGCTAACAGCCAGTGCTCGACGCTGCCACGTTAGTCTGACAAGACCGTTTTCACGCCCGATTCGCTGTTTTTTCCCTGTTCCGGCCAACCAAGACCGAATGCATCGAGAACTGAGACGCATCTGACTGCGCGAGCGCAAATCCAGCCATGAGCTCACCAATCGTGATGCGTTCGTTCGCTGTTCGGGCGAAATTCTCGGGGAAGTACCGGAGGTTCTCGCTGCTGCTAGCAGACGAGAATCCTCGGTAAAGTCAGTGGCGGAGAGAGTGGGATTCGAACCCACGGTAGGGGGTTACCCTACACTGCATTTCGAGTGCAGCGCTTTCGACCACTCAGCCATCTCTCCGCGATCTGAAGGATGACAGGCGAGCGTTCGCCCGTGATCGGTGCGCGCCTCTAGCAACGACGAGCGAGCTTGAAAAGAGGGAACCTCGCCTTGCCTGTCGCGCTGACCGACCATGACTCGTTTTTCCAGGGCACTCATCATCGGCGACAGCGGCGGTATCGGTGGCGCCATCGCCGATCGGCTGCGCGAATTCGGCGTCGAGGTCGTCGGCCTCTCGCGCCGCTCGGACCCTCCGCTCGATCTTGAGGACGAAGCGTCGATCGAGCAGGCGATCGGTGCTCAGAAAGGCGAATTCGACCTGCTCTTCATCGCGAGCGGGCTACTCCATGACGGCGAGCACCAGCCGGAGAAAAGCAATCGCGCTTTATCCAAAACCGGCCTCGACCGCGCCTTCGCGGTCAACGCGACGGGTCCCGCGCTCGTCATCAAATATGCGCTGCCCTTGATCCCCCGCGACCGTCCCGCCGCCATCGCCGCATTGTCCGCCCGCGTCGGCTCGATTGGCGACAACCGCCTCGGCGGCTGGCACGCCTACCGCGCGTCGAAGGCAGCGCTTAACATGCTCCTCAAGACCATGGCGATCGAACTGGCGCGCACACACAAGCAACTCGTCGTCACCGCCATGCACCCCGGGACGGTCGACACGACCCTCTCCGAACCGTTCCAGGGCAACGTGCCCGAAGGCCAGCTCTTCACGCGCGAACAAAGCGCGAGGCACCTTCTCGACGTGCTCGAAACGCTCGGGCCCGAGGACACAGGCGGTCATGTCGATTGGGCCGGCAAGCTAATCGTGCCGTGACAATTTGCGACAAGGTTCGCGCTGGCCGACATGCGGCTGCGACAGGCATGATGCAGAACTCGTCTCATCAACGATCCCCCAAGGAGATTTTTCGATGACCAAATTCCTGCTTTCCGCCGCCGCCCTCGCACTGGCATTCCCGACCGTCGCCGAAGCGCAGCATCACGGCATGAAGGCCGATGCCGACGGCGACAAGATTGTCACGCTTGCCGAACATGACGCCGCCGTCGCGCAGCGCTTCGCCCGGATCGATGCCGATGGCGATGGCCTTGTTACCGAGGCGGAAATGAAGGCGATGCACGAAGCGCGCATGGAAAAGCGTGCCGAGCGTCGTGGCGAGCGTATGGAGCAGCGCCGCGAGCGAATGGAAAAGCGCATGGCCGAGGCGACGCCCGAGCAGCGCGCCCGCTTCGAAGAAATGCGTGAGAAGCGCGCCGAAATGCGCGAGCTGCGCCAGGACCACCGCGCCGAGCGCCATGCCGAAATGTGGGCCAAGACCGACACCAACGGTGACGGGGCCCTGAGCCTCGCCGAATTCCAGGCCCATTCGCGCGAACGATTTGCCAAGATGGACGCCAACGGCAATGGCCAGATCGATGCCGACGAACGACGCGGAAAGCGTCATCACGGTGGCCACGGCGGGAACCGCTAACCTTTCAACGCAACTCTCCCCTTTGTTGCGTGTCATGGGGGCTGGCCTTGCCGGTCCCCATGATCCATCGAGAATGGTAGATGACCAAGCCGCACCTTCTGCTCGTCGAAGACGAACCGGCAATCCGGACGCCGCTCAAGCGGTTTCTGGAGCGCGAAGGATTTCGCATCACCGACGTCGGCGACGCCAAGGCGGCACGCGACGCGCTCGACAAAGGTGCCTTCGCCCTCGCCATTCTCGACATTATGTTGCCGGGCGAGGACGGCTTGAGCCTTGCCCGTGCGATCCGCGCCGGGGGCGAACTGCCCATCCTGTTCCTTAGCGCGCGCGCCGAAGACATCGACCGGATCGTCGGTCTCGAAATGGGTGCGGACGACTACCTCACCAAGCCCTTCAATCCACGCGAATTGCTGGCCCGAATCAAGGCGATCCTGCGCCGCGCCGAGCCCAATGGCCCGGTCGAAGGTGACGATCACGTCTATCGCTTCGGACCCTTCAAACTCGATAGCAGCGCCCAGACGCTCTCACGCGACGGCGACGCGATCGCGCTGACGGGGGGCGACTATCGTCTGCTGCTGTGCATGGTCGAGCGCGCCGGCCGCACCCTGTCGCGCGACCAGCTTCTCGACCTGACCAAGGGACGCCAGGCCGATCCCTTCGACCGCGCGATCGACAATGCGGTCATGCGCTTACGCAAGAAATTGGGCGAAGACGGTCCCGAACTGATTAAGACGGTGCACGGTCTTGGCTACAGCTTTGCCGGAAAGGTCGAGACGGCATGAAGCGGCTGACCCTTGCCGGACAGGTCGCGCTGATCGTGGCGCTCGCCATCTTCGTGGTGCAATTCTTCAATCTTGCGCTGGCCATCGATCATCGCCGCGATCTCGCGCTGACGCAGTCGGTGGCGCCCGCCGCCCAGCGCCTGATCTTTGCGGCCGAGCGCCCCGAAATTCTCGAACGCCGTCAGGAGCGGCGCGAGCGACGCGCGCGTCGTCATGGCGGGCGCGATGGCGAGCCGCGCGACCGTTTCCTGCGCCCCCGCGCCGTTCCCGACGATCCGGTGCCCGGCAATGCACGCCGCCTCGTTGCAGGCGAACGGGTCCTGCAATCGCGGTTCGACGAAGCGGGAATCCCGACCCTCTCCACCAAGGTCGGCGTGCTCGAACCCCAGTTCCAGCGCGGACACCGCCAAATCCTGGTCTTCGGCGTCCAGCTCGAGGACGGCAGCTGGCTGACGACCCGCGCGCCCGGGCCACCATCGATGCGCCCCCTGATCGGCATCTTGCTGCTGCAATCGATCCTTATCGGCCTCGCAATCCTGATCCCGACCTTGCTGCTCTTGCGGCGCGTGGGCGGCTCGCTGACGAGTTTGCGCCGCGCCGCTGCCTCGTTCGACGGCGCCGTCCCCACGGACCCGGTCGAACCCAGCGGACCCAAGGACGTGCGCAGCCTGATCGAGGCGGTCAATGCGATGCAGGCGCGGATCGCCACCATGCTTGCGGAAAAGGACGTCATGCTTGGGGCGATCGGCCACGACCTCAGGACGCCCCTGACCGCGCTCCGCATCGAAGCGGAGAGCATCGATCATGAGGAGCAACGCGATGCGCTAATCGCGCAGGTCGAGGCGCTGCACGCACAATTCGAGCAGATCCTCGACTTCGCGAGGACCGGCAAGGCCGCCACCGCGCGCGAACCCCGCAATCTTGCGCCGCTGGTCGAGGAGTGCGTCGCGGCCGCGCACGAGCAGAACAGGGATGTCACGCTCGGAACGATCGAACCCGTGTCCGCCAAGGTCGACGGCGCCGCGCTGAGCCGCGCCATTTCGAACCTGATCGACAATGGCATCCGTTACGCCGGACCCGTGACGGTGTCGCTTGAAAAGGTCGACGGGACGGCGCGCCTCAGCGTCGCGGATACTGGTCCGGGCCTGACCGATGCGCAGAAGGAGCTAGCGCGCACGCCTTTCGGGCGGCTCGACCCCTCGCGCAACCGGGCATCGGGCGGTCACGGCCTCGGGCTCGCCATCGTCGAGGCGATCGCGCGGGCGCACGGGGGCGAATTGCTGCTCGAGGATAACCATCCCGGACTTCGCGCCGTCATCGCGCTTCCCGCGCTGGACTGAATCCCGTCTTGTCGCGCGCCAGCGAATCCCTACATTGAAACTATGTCCAAGACCGTTATCCCCGAAGCGTCCTTCACCATCGGAGAAGTGGTGCGCCACCGCCTGCTCGATTTTCGCGGCGTGATCTTCGACGTCGATCCCGAATTCGACAATAGCGAGGAATGGTACGAAGCGATTCCCGAAAGCATTCGCCCGGCCAAGGACCAGCCCTTCTATCACCTGCTCGCCGAGAATGCGGAGACGAGCTACGTGGCCTATGTCAGCCAGCAGAATCTGGTGCGCGATGAAAGTCACGAGCCGGTCGACCATCCGGCCATCCCGACCCTGTTCAGGGACTATGACGGCACGCGCTATCCGCTGAAGCCCGAACACCGCCACTAAGCGGTACGAAATCCTCCACGAAAATCCGCCCTTCGCGGTTGACACAGAGGTGTCATTTCCATAGGTGGCCCCATCCCCGCGCGAGGTCCCCCTCGTGGGCATCCTGCGCGGCCATGAGATTCGTTAGTTGAGAGAAAAGCCAATGTTCGCAGTCGTGCGCACGGGCGGCAAGCAGTATCGCGTCGCCGCCGGAGACAAAATCGTAGTCGAAAAGCTGGCCGGTGAAGCCGGGGACAGCGTCGACCTCACCGACGTGCTTCTGGCGGGCGAAGGCTCGGACCTGAAGTCGACCGACGGCCTGACCGTCGCGGCGAAGATCGTTGCCCAGGCGAAGGGTGAAAAGGTCACCGTCTTCAAGAAGAAGCGTCGCCACAACTATCGCCGCAAGCGCGGCCATCGCCAGCAGCACACGATCCTCGAGATCGTGTCGATCGGCGGCAAGGGCGGTGCCAAGAAGGCTGCGCCGAAGAAGGCGGAAGACAAGAAGGCCGACGACAAGCCTGCGGCGAAGAAGGCTCCGGCCAAGAAGGCTGCTGCACCTGCGAAGAAATCGACAAAGTCTGCTGCACCTGCTAAGAAGGCAGGGACCAAGAAACCTGCGGCGAAGAAGGCTCCTGCGAAGAAGCCTGCCGCCAAGAAGACCGAGAAGAAGTAACCATGGCACATAAAAAGGCTGGCGGCTCGTCCAAGAACGGTCGCGACTCAAATCCTAAGTACCTTGGTGTGAAGAAGTTCGGTGGCGAAAACGTCGTCGCCGGCAACATCATCGTGCGCCAGCGCGGGACCAAGTGGTACCCGGGCACGAACGTCGGCCTCGGCCGCGATCACACGCTTTTTGCGCTTATCGACGGCAAAGTCGCCTTCCGTGACGGCAAGCTCGGTCGCAAATACGTGCATGTCGAAGCGATGGCAGACGCCGCGGAATAATCGGGATCAGTCGATGACGGACGGTCCCTGGGGGACGGTCCGGAAAGTCTGAAACGATTTTCGAAAAAAGGGAGAAGGGCCGGTCCCTCCTCCCTTTTTTGCATTCTGAAAGACCCTTCTCCTCAAACTGTCACGATCCGCCCCTAGCGGACGGATCGCGCAAGTGGAGGAGACGAGTAATGTTCGCGCGGACCGAACGATTATTGTTGAGACCGGGCTTCCCGGAAGACGCCCCGCAACTGGCCCGGGCCATCGGCGACGAGCGGATCGCCCGCAACGTGGCGCGCATGCCGTGGCCCTATTGCCTCAGCGATGCCGAGCGCTTCCTCGAGAAGTTCGAAGACGCCAGGAACACGACCTTCCTGATTTTCGAACGGACCGACGCGGCGCCCAAACTCGTCGGAGGCTGCGGCTTCGATCACCGGCTCGATGGGTCGCTGCAGTTCGGATATTGGATCACGCCGGCAAAGTGGGGTCGGGGCTTTGCCACCGAGGCGGGTCGCGCCACCCTCGACATTGCGCGCACCCTTCGCGTCAAGCGGCTCCAGGCAGGCCACTTCATCGACAATCCGGCCTCGGGCCGCGTGCTCGAAAAGCTGGGATTTCGGCCCACGGGCCGGACCGTGCCCTGCTTCAGCCTCGGCCGGGGTCGAGAAAGCCAGACCCGCATGTTCGCGCTCGATCTTGTGGAGGAAGAGACGCCGAGCGCCATTGCGGCCTGACCCGAAATGCGAAGCGCCCCGGCAGTCCTCCCGCCGGGGCGCCCTTCGCGCAGCCTGTTTCGAGCGTCAGGCCGCGTAGCGAACTTTCTTCGCGAACGTATCCGCTTCGTCCGGCACGCTTGCTTCATAGGCCGCGATCAGCTTGCGATCGTCATGCTGCCACGGGTGGAAGCGCGGCAGGAAATAGGTCAGCCACATGCCGAACACGCGGCGCGCCATGCCCGGCGACAGGAAGGCGTATTTGAACATCTTCCATTTCGCGCCCGCACCTTCGATCCCGTCCTGGCGCAGCAATTCCATGCATGCCTGCGCGCGCCCGGCGGTGAAGTTCTTCGTCACGTCGAGCATCACCAGCGTCTTCACCTTCCACCGCTTCCAGCGGCTCCAGTCCTTGGTCGCGTGAAGCCAGGTGTCATAGGCGACGCCCTTATGCTCGATCTCTTCCGCGGCATGCCAGCGCCACAGGTCCGCGCTCGCCTTGTCGGCACCCGCCAGATGCTTCGGGTTAGCAAGCAGCTCGTGAGCGAGGATTGCGGTGAAATGCTCGAGCGCCATCGTCGCCGCCAGCTGCACGACCATCGGCCGCGACTTGGCGATCGCCATTCGCTCGTCGACATAGGCGTCGAGCGGCGCGACGTCGTAGCCGCTGTCCTTGACGCGATTGTTGAACGCAGCATGCTCGCGGCTGTGGATCGCTTCCTGCGTCGTGAACGCCTTGATCTCCTTGGCCAGCTGCGGGTCGGCCCCTTCGCGAAAGGCGCGCACGCTTTCTACGAAGAAAGCCTCGCCCTTGGGAAAAGTCACCGACAGCGCATTGTAGAAGGCCGTCGCGTACGGATCGCCGCCATGCCAGTGGCGCGGCGTCTCTTCTTCGCGCCCGAAACGGCGGTCGCGAGGGGTGATGGTCAGATCCGCGGGACTTGCGGCCATGATGCGCTTCCTCCAAAGCAAGTTCGAGTCTCAATAGAGACGTAACTGACAATAGTGTCAATAAGGTTACCATGGCGACGCGCAAACGCATGTCCCCCGAAGAAAGCCGCAAGGCCGCGCTCGATGCGGCCCGCGACCTCCTGCGCGAAGAAGGGATGCGGGCGATCACGCTCAAGGCGGTGGCCGCGAAGATCGGGCGCACGCACGCCAACCTCCTCCATCATTTCGGCTCGGTCGACGAGCTGCACGGTGCCCTCGCCGACCAGATCGCGCACGAGGTCGCCGCCTCGATTACCGGGTCGATCGGGCAGTATCGTCTCGGCAAGACCAAGCTGCGTCACGTCGTCGAGGAGATGTTCGTGGCATTTCGCGAGCAGGGCATCGGCCAGATGATCGCCTGGGTGGTCCTCTCGGGCCGCCGCGAAGCCTTGGAGCCGATCCAGAATGCCGTCGCCAAGGTGGTCGAAGACATCTCGGGTGAAGGCGACGAACGCCCGCTCGACCGCGCCACGCTCGGTCTCGTCCTGCTCGCCGTCGGCGACAGCCTAGTTGGCGAGGAAATGGCCGACGCCACCAGTCTCGAACACGAGGCGAGCTACGACATTGCAGTCAAACAGGTGCTTGCCGTGCTCGGAGAATATCAGGCGACAAAACCGCGCCTGGTGCGTTAAGGGCCCGCATGCATTTTCTCGACCAGGCCAAGATCTATATCGCCTCGGGTGCAGGCGGCGGCGGCGCCGTCAGTTTCCGGCGCGAAAAATATATCGAGTTCGGCGGCCCCGACGGCGGTGACGGCGGCAAGGGTGCCGACGTCATTTTCCGCGCCGTGGGCGGCCTCAATACCCTCATCGACTTTCGCTACACCCAGCATTTCCGCGCGCCACGCGGCAAGGGCGGCTCGGGCCGCAACATGACCGGCGCGGGCGGCAAAGACCTGGTGATCGAAGTCCCCGTCGGCACCCAGATCCTCGCCGACGACGAAGACCGCTCACTGATCGCGGACCTGACCAAGGAAGGCCAGGAAGTCCGCCTCTTGAAGGGCGGCATGGGCGGTCGCGGCAACGCCAGCTACAAGAGCTCGACCAATCGCGCCCCGCGCCAGCACCAGCCGGGCGAGCCGGGCGAGGAAGCCTGGGTCTGGCTGCGCCTCAAATTGCTCGCCGATGTCGGGCTCGTCGGCCTGCCCAATGCGGGCAAGTCCACGCTGCTCAACGCGGTCACCAACGCCAAGGCGAAGGTCGGCGCCTACCCCTTCACGACGCTACACCCCAAGCTGGGCGTCGTCCTTCACAAGGGTCGCAGCTTCGTGATGGCCGACATTCCCGGCTTGATCGAGGGCGCGGCGGAAGGCGCCGGGATTGGCGATCGTTTCCTCGGCCATGTCGAGCGCACCAAATTGCTCGTCCACCTGATCGACGCCGATGGTGGCGACCCGGCCAAGGCCTACGAAACCGTGCGCGACGAGTTGGCCGCCTATGGCGCAGACCTCGATGAGAAAGAGGAAATCCTCTGCCTCAGTCGTACCGACACGGTCGACCAGGAAGTGATCGACATCGCGATCGAGGAAATCGAGCGCGTCGCGGGCCGCAAACCGATGCTGGTCAGCGCGATGGCGGGCGAGGGCATTGACGAATTGCTCGACAAGGTCATCGAGAAATTGCCCGAAAAGCCGGCGCCGACCTCGGCCGATGACGAGGAAATCGAGACGGACTGGTCGCCTCTATGAGGCTGGCGCTGACGGGGGCGACCGGCTTCGTCGGCAATCGCCTGCTCGAGCGCGCCCTAGCGCGCGGCCATAGTATCGCCGCCCTCACCCGCCGGCCACAAGCGCCGCTCGAGGGCGTCGACTGGGTCGAAGGCTCGCTCGAAACCCCTGGTCCGCTCAGCCGGATCTGCGCCGGGGCCGATGCCGCCATCCACGTCGCCGGTGTCATCAACGCACCCGACAAGGACGGCTTTGAAAAGGGAAATGTCGTCGGCACCGAGGCCATGCTCGCCGCCGCCAAGGGCGCGAACGTCCCCCGCTTCGTCCACGTCTCCTCGCTGTCCGCGCGCGAACCGTCGCTTTCGCTCTACGGTGCTTCGAAGGCACGCAGCGAGACCAAAGTGCGCACTGCCGGCATCGACGCCGTCGTCGTGCGCCCGCCCGCCGTCTACGGCCCCGGGGACCGCGAGACGCTCGAATTGTTCAAGATGGCCAAGCGCGGGCTCGTGATGCTGCCTCCCGAAGGTCGCCTATCGCTGATCCATGCCGACGACCTGTCCGACCTCTTGCTCGAACTCGCCGAAGGAAAGGGTCCGGCGGGCGCGCTCTACGAGCCCGATGACGGGCAGGAGAAAGGCTACAGCCACAAGCAGTTCGCCGAGGAACTCGGCCACGCAGTGGGGCGCAAGAATGTCGCGCTCTCCATGCCGGGTGCGGTGCTTGGCGCTGCCGCCCGCATCGACCGGCTTGTCCGCGGCAGGAAGGCAAAGCTCACTCCAGACCGTGCCGCCTATTTCGCGCATCCCGACTGGGTCGTGTCCGCCGACAAGCGTCCGCCGGCAGAGGTCTGGACGCCCAAGGTCGAGACAAAGGCCGGTTTGAAGAAGACCGCCGACTGGTATCGCGCGCAGGGCTGGATTTAGCCCTTTTTGCGCCGCACTTCGTTGCTTAAGCGTTTCGCGACCACTAAAGCGAGGACCCATGACCGACCGCAATGATGTGAAGACCAGCGTCTTCAAGCTGATCGACCAGTTCAACAAGAAGGGCGTCGACGTCACCGAAGAGACGCGCTTTGCGCAGGATCTCGAGTGGGACAGCCTCACCGTCCTCGATTTCGTCGCCGAAGTCGAAGACGAGTTCGACATTCTCATCACCATGAACCAGCAGGCGGAGATCGAGAAGGTCGGCCAGCTCGTCGACGCGGTTCACGAAATGGCGAACAAGTGACCGATCTTTTTTCCAAATTCGATCCGATCATCGCCCAGCATAAGGGGCTGATCGACAGCGGGCTCACCGATCCGTTCGGGCTGGTGATGGAAGAGGTGCTCTCGCCCACCGTCGCAATGTGCAACGGGCGCGAGACCATCCTGCTCGGCACCTACAACTATATGGGCATGACCTTCGACCCCGACGTGATCGCGGCGGGCAAGAAGGCGCTGGACGAATTCGGCTCGGGCACCACCGGTAGCCGCGTATTGAACGGCACCTATTCGCTCCACAAGGATTGCGAAGCCGCGCTACGCGAATTTTTCGACATGTCGGGCGCAATGGTCTTCTCGACCG
The DNA here is from genome assembly GCF_019264355.1 of Sphingomicrobium clamense. Classification (NCBI taxonomy): domain Bacteria; kingdom Pseudomonadati; phylum Pseudomonadota; class Alphaproteobacteria; order Sphingomonadales; family Sphingomicrobiaceae; genus Sphingomicrobium; species Sphingomicrobium clamense. The sequence goes on from NZ_JAHVAH010000001.1 coordinate 2,045,712, forward strand.
GCTATCTCGCCAATACCGGCGTCATTTCGACGATCGCGGGCAAGGACGATTACATCATCCTCGACATGGACAGCCACGCGTCCATCTATGACGGCTGCGCGATGGGCAACGCCAATGTAGTGCCCTTCCGCCACAACGACATCGAAGCCCTTGAAAAGCGCCTGAAGCGCCTGCCCGAAGATGCCGGCAAGCTGGTCATCCTCGAAGGCGTCTATTCTATGCTCGGCGACACCGCCCCGCTCGACAAGATGGTCCCGCTGGCCAAGAAATATGGCGCGATGGTGCTGGTCGACGAAGCGCACTCGATGGGCTTCATCGGCGAGAATGGCCGCGGCGTCGCCGAGGCGCAGGGCGTCATCGACGATGTCGATTTCATCATCGGCACCTTTTCCAAATCAGTCGGCACGGTCGGCGGCTATTGCGTCTCCAACCATCCCAAGTTCGAGATCCTGCGCCTCGCCAGCCGCAGCTACATCTTCACCGCCTCGCTTCCGCCCAGCGTCATGGCCACCGCCGCCACTTCGATCCGCAAGATCATGTCGGCCAAGGACAAGCGCGATCACCTGTGGGAAAACTCGAAGCGCCTTCACAAGGGCCTGACCGACATGGGCTTCGAGCTTGGCACCAAGCAGCCCGAAAGCGCGATCCTGTCGGTCATCATGCCCGACCTCGAACGCGGCGCGGCGATGTGGGACGCGCTCCTCAAGGAAGGCCTCTACGTCAATCTCGCGCGTCCGCCCGCGACGCCTGCGGGCATGACTTTGCTCCGCTGTTCGCTCTGCGCCGAACATAGCACCGAACAGGTCACCGAGATCCTCGGCATGTTCGAACGCGCGGGCCGCGCAACCGGCTGTATCGATTGACTCTTTCGCGAGTCCGGCAGGGACGTTAAGATAGACGCATGACGGGTGGGGATAACAGGGCAGTGTCCTTGCGTCGCGTCGCAGCGGTCAGCGGCGCGCTATTCGTCACCCTCGCGCTCCTTTTCATGGTCTACATGGTCTCGACGACCAACGATGCGCGCCTCGCCGCGCAGGACCGCGAACGCCACGCCTACGACGTCACGCTGCTGACCCGCTCGCTCGACGCCACCATCTCCAATTCCGAAGCCGCGCTCGGCCGCTTCGTGCTCGACGAGCAGGAAGAGACGAGCGGCAACATCTATTATGGCGAGTGGCGCAAGGCACGCGTCCAGCTCAACGAGCTCAACCGCCTCGTCGCGCGCGATCCGGCGCAGCGCGAGAGGGTCGCCGAGCTGCGCGAACTGTTCAATCGCCGCGACACCGAACTGGCACGCGCCGCCCGCGCCGCCGCCGCGCAACAGGGCGAAGGCGGGGTCAATCTCTTCTACACCGCCGGCCTGTCGCCGACCGGTCCGGCGCTTTCGGCCAAATTGTCCGACATTGCCGCGGCCGAACGCGACAAGCTCACCCGCTCGATCGAGACGACCCAGTTCTTCTCTACCGAGGCCGATCGCCTGACCGACTATCTCGGCTGGCTCGGCATCCTGGTGGGTGGCATCGCACTGATGCTCGGCCTCTCCAGCTACAGCACGCTGCGCGCCTATCTCGCGTCCAAGGAAGAGGCGGAGACCGAGGCCGAACGCGCGGGCGAGCTCGAGGTCGCGGTCGCCGAACGCACCGCCGAACTCGTCGCCGCCAACGAGGCGCTCAAGGCCGAGGCGGAAGAACGGCAATTGGCCGAAGCCCAGCTCCGCCAGGTCCAGAAGATGGAAGCCGTCGGCCAGCTTACCGGCGGCATCGCGCACGACTTCAACAACATGCTCGCGGTCGTCGTGGGCGGGCTCGACCTCGCCCGTCGCCGCATCGACGGCCCGCGCCGCGAAGTGATGGGCCATCTTACCAACGCGATGGAAGGCGCCACGCGCGCTGCCGCACTCACCCGCCGCCTGCTGAGCTTTGCACGTTCGGAGCCATTGCTCCCCGAACGGGTCGAAAGCGCGACGCTCATCCCGTCGATGCGCGACCTGCTCGACCGCACGCTCGGCGAGCGAATTTCGATCCATCTCGACCTGCAGGACGATGCCTGGCCCGTCTTCGTCGACCCGCACCAGTTCGAAAACGCGCTCCTCAACCTCGCGGTCAATGCGCGCGACGCGATGCAGGGCGTGGGCGACCTCACGATCGAGAGTGCCAACGTGTCGCTCAAAGCCGGCGAAGTCGGCGACAACCTCAAGGGCGAATATCTGCGCATCTCGGTCCGCGATACCGGCTGCGGGATGACCGACGAGGTTCGCGAACGCGCCTTCGAACCCTTCTTCACGACCAAGGATGTCGGCAAGGGCACCGGCCTCGGCCTGTCGCAGATTTTCGGCTTCGTCCACCAGTCGGGCGGCGAGGTCGACATCGACTCCACCGTCGGCGAAGGCACCACCGTCTCGCTCTACATCCCTCGCGCGCAGGCGATCGCCAACGAGGACAAGGTCAAGGTCCACCCGGCCGCTGCCTCGCTGAGCGAGGAAGACGATATCGTGTGCGCCAATGCGCGCATCCTGCTGGTCGAGGACGACCCGCGTGTCCGGACCGCGACCGTCGGCGCCCTTGAGGATCTCGGCTATGATCCGCGCAGCTGCGGCAGCGGCGCTGAGGCGCTCGAACTGTTCAAGCCGGGCGAATTCGACCTCGTCATCACCGACGTGGTGATGCCCAAGATGACCGGCCCCGAACTGGTCAGGGAACTGAAGGCGATTCAGCCCGACCTCAGCATCCTGTTCGTTACCGGCTATGTCGGCGAAGGTGACAATGACGAGCTGGTCGGCCACGAAATCTTGCGCAAGCCGTTCACGATTGGCGGGCTGAGTAGTGCAGTTGCGAACGCGCTGCGAGCGGGTTTTACTTCACAGCCCCCGAGCGCAGGAGCCGCGGCAACAGGGTGAAGGCCGCGATGATCGGGTGACGCCGCTGCCACGGCTTCACCTCGAGCTCGGTACCGGCATGCCGGTTGATCTTCCACGCGATGTAATCGATTCCGCCCGCGAAGGTCGTCGTCGCCTTGGCGAGCCGCGCCACCGACAGCCACTTGCCCTTGCGTTGCAGCGCTTTCCATTGGCGCGCCATCGCGCGCGCGGACGGAAGCGCCGACCGGTCGACCGCATCGAGCGCCGCCTCGCCGAACAGGCGATAGCGCGCAGGATCGGTGTCGATGATCTTCGAGCCCCTGCCCTTGCGTTCGGCACGCAACTCGGCGCCATAGGTCATCTTGAACCCACGATCCCATACGCTCATCGGGTCGGGATCGGTATCGGCGATTAGCGGCAAGGTCTTGGCGAACAGGGTCGCGGGCGCGTCGGCGACCGCCTGCACGACGCAAGCGCGCGCCTTATCGTCCGCCGCCCACACCAGCCGCGTCGGTTGCGCAAACCGCGCCCAGACCGAGACGCTCCGCGCCCGCACGCTATTCTCGCGCAGGAAATCCTCTTCGCTGAGCACGGCATATTTGGCGGCCAATCCTTCATGCTCGAACGGGAAGACGTTGGGCGGGATCAGCGCATTGGCCTTCGCCATCCACCCCTTGTCATAGGCCGCCTTGTAGTCGGAGACGATCAGGTAGAAGTCGAGCATCAACCCGTCGAGCTGCTCCTCGCGCAGGCAGCTGCCGTAAAACAGCACCGCGCGGCTCGCCTCGCCATGTCGCGCGGCGACCGCTTCGGCCATCGCCGTCACGCGAGGGTCGACCGGAATGGCCAGTTCGGCCGCAGTCAGGCCTTCGAGGCGCGCATTTCCGGTCATGTCAGGCCGCGATTTTGACGAAACGGATCGGATTGGCGGTCTTGAGCACCAGCGCCCCGCCTTCGGGCGCCACGAAGCTTTCGCCGTCAAGGATCACTTCGCTCGCCTCGCCCGCGATCGTGATACGATCGGTCGCCTCGATGTGCACACCCTTGACCGGCTGCTTGCCCAGCTTGCCCATCAGGCTCGCCCACAGCGCGCCGAGCACCCGGCGACGGCCCTGCTCGACCGCGACGATCTTCAACCCGCCGTGCTGCCCGTTGGCCAGCTCCTGGTTGAGCAAGAGCTTGTCGAGCGTGGTTACCATCAAAACGGCAAAGCGCTCGGTCATCGCCTTGGCCTTGCCCAGCCCCAGCGTCGTCGGACGCGGCGCGGGCGGCAACGCCTTGCCCTTCAGGCCCAGCAGCTGCTGCGCAACCACGGCGATGGCGGTCAGGAAATGGCTGACACCGTTGGGCAGCCCCATCGGGTAAATCTTGTGGCGGCAATAGAGCATGATGTCGGCCAGCCCCGCACCGCCCAGGAACATGCCGATCACCGGCTTGTCGTCCTCTTCGCCCTCGCTCAGCGCGATCAGCTCACGGCTGACGATATGGTCCTCGATCCCGCCGGCCACGATTTGCTGCAGCTTCTTGAGCATCTCGATCGGTCCGCCCTCGGCGCCCAGGTCGAGCGCGATCAGGTTGGTCTTGCCGCTCGGCAGCACCGCAACCGGCGGCACGTCGTCGCCAAAGGCATCGCCATTGTGCAATTCGGTCAGCACCGCCTGTACCGTCCCGTCGCCACCATTGATGATCAGCAGCGCCGGCTTGATCCGCGCGATGGTGCGCAGCGCTTCCGCCGTCTGTCCGGCGGCATCGACTTCATAGTGAAAGATGTCCGGCTGTTCGGCGCAGAAGTCGCGGATCATCGGCAGGCGCGCCATGTTCTGCGTGCTGTTGGGGTTGCTCAGGAGCGCGATCCGCGCACGGCATGGCGCCTTGCCGATCATCTCGTCGGTGCATTCGACGCCGGCAACCGTGCCGACGCCGCGCGCGGCATCGGTGAGATTTTCATGGGGCACGGCACGCATGAGGGACATGACTTTCCTCGACTTCTCGCTATAGCACTGGAGCCCGTCGCCAAGTCGGGCGGCCGACAGGCATGGCTACGTGCCTGACGTTTTCGTGGCCCAATGCGGCCAAAACATGGTGGAGGCAGGACAAAAGCGTGCAGCTCGGGCTGATCGACCGCTATCTGGCCAAGACCATCTTCGTGCCCCTCGTCGGCACGTTGATCCTCGCGGCGATGCTGCTGGTGCTCGACAAGATGCTCCGGCTGTTCGACTTCGTCGTCTCGCTGGGCGGACCGGTCAGCGTCGTGTTCCAGATGCTCGCCAACTCGCTGCCCAACTATTTCGCGCTCGGCATCCCGATCGGCCTCCTCCTCGGCTGCCTCCTCGCCTTCCGCAAACTGGCATTGACGTCGGAGCTCGACGCGCTGCGCGGCATCGGCGTCGGCTATACCCGGATGCTGCGCGTACCCTACATATACGCAATCGCGATGATGTTCCTCAATCTCGCCATCGTCAGCTATGTCGAACCTTATTCGCGCTATGCCTACGAAGGGCTCAGCTTCGACCTGCGCTCGGGTGCGCTCGGTGCCTCGATCAAGGTTGGCGAACATAACAGTTTGGGCAGCGGCGTGACGCTGCGGATCGACGAGAGCGAAGAGAACGGCACCCGCCTCAAGGGCATCTTCATCGCCATGGACAAAGGCGGGCGCGACAAGGTCGCTGCCTCCGCGACCTCCGGCCAGTTCCTTGCCACCGACGACCCCGACACGATCATCTTCCGCCTGCGCGATGGTCGCCTGATCCAGGATTCGCCCAATTTCGCGACCCCGCGCACGCTGGCCTTCGACAGTTACGACCTGCCTATCTCGCTGCCCGAAATCGACGCCTTCCGCGGACGCGGTAACCAGATTCGCGAGCTGACACTGCCCGAGGTGTTCCGCTTGGCTTATGTCCGCGACGACGTGCCGCGCGACGTCAACCTTGCCGCGCGCGCCAATGTCGGCTTCCGCCTCGTCGAAGTATTCATGATGCTGATGCTGCCGATGCTCGCGGTCGCGCTCGCGGTGCCCTCCAAGCGCTCGTCCAGTTCGCTCGGCATTTTCGTCTCGATCGTGATGGTCGTGACCTATCACAAGATCAACCAATATGCCGAAGGCGCGGGAGCGCAGGGCCGGCTGCAGCCCGAACTCGCCTTGTGGGGCCCGTTCGTCGCGCTCTGCCTGTTGATTCTCTGGATGTATCACGTCATCGCCCACCGCGTCGGCGGACAGCCGATCGGCGCGCTCGAGGCTTTCTTTGCGAAGATCGGGAAGGCAATCCGCAAGATCGTTCCCGATCCACGCGCCAAGGCGCTCGCCGCACGCAAGGCCGCGCTTGAGGAAGCGCAGGCGGACGCGGCATGATCAACACCAACTTCCTGCCCTCGCGCCGCATGGCGACCTACATGATCAAGCTGTTCATCACGCGCAGCCTCGCCGTGCTCGTCGCGCTAGTGATGGTGCTGATGATGCTCGATCTGCTCGGCGAAAGCGGCAAGATCCTCGCGGTCGAGGGCAATGGCGAAGCGCAGCTCTGGGACTATGCCCGCCTGCGCTTGCCGCTGCTCATCGCGCGCTTCCTGCCTTTCTCGGTGCTGCTCGGCACGCTCATCGCCTTCACCAGCCTCAACCAGCATAGCGAGGTCGTGGCGATGAAATCGGCGGGCCTGTCCGCCCACCAGATCCTCGCGCCTTTGATCATCGCCAGTGCGGGCGTGGCCGCGGTCCTGTTCGTGTTCAACGAAACCATCGTTGTCAACAGCGCGCGCACCGTGAACGCCTGGAGCGACAACGACTACGAACCCGTCCCGCCCGAAAGCAACGTCCACACCAACGTCTGGCTGACCGTCGGCGAGGATCAGCTGCACGCCGATTTGGCGGTGGGCGACGAGCGCAATTTCCGGATGGAAGACGTCACCATCTACGAACGGCGCGGTGGCGCGCTCACCCGCATCGTCGAGGCCGAAGAGGCGCGGCTGAACGAGGCCGGCACGTGGGACATGACGGGCCTGCGGACCTACGACAGCTCGATGAACCTCGTGACGACGGGCGAAAGCGCGATCGGGCTCGGCGAAGTCGGCCCAAGGCAGATCACCCTCGCCAAGGTCGATGCGACCGCGCTCAACATCTTCGAGCTAGGCGAAGCGATCGAGGACCTCGAAGCGGCGGGACGCCCGACCTCCGCCGCGCGTGCCGGCTGGTGGCACAAGATCGTCAGCCCGCTTTCCACGCTGCTCATGCCACTACTGGCCGCCATCGCAGCCTTCGGGCTGGCGCGTTCGGGGCAGGTGCTGCTGCGCGCGGTCATCGGCATGGCGCTCGGTTTCGCCTATTTCGTCGCCGACAATTTCGCGCTCGCGATGGGCAATGCAGGCGTCTATCCGCCCATCCTCGCAGCATGGGGGCCGTTCCTGCTCTTCTTCCTTGTCGGTGAGACGATCCTGATCCGCTCCGAAGAGTAGACCGGCGACCCTAGGCCGCGCGACGCTTCATCGTCGAGCGGGCGATCCGGCCGACCAACGGCAACAGCGCGCGGTGATGCGAGGCGTGGTAGGCGCTATCCGCCTCCAGCTCGCGGCTCAGGCGGCGATGCGCCTCGCCCAGATTGTGATAGGGCACGCCCGGCAGCAAGTGGTGCACACCGTGGTAGCGCAGCCCAACCGGCGCCCACAGCGCGGGCAGGGTCGCGGGCGGCGGCACATTGACGCTGTCGAGATACTGGTCGGTCACGCTCATCGGCTCGAGGCTCTCATTTTCCCATAGATGTGCGACCAGCGTTCGCACCTGGTTTAGGAACATGACCCCCGAAATCACGCCGAGCACGATGAGGAAGATGCGGATCGGCAAAATGCCGGTCGCCATCATCCCGATCAGCGACATCGCCCAGGCGCTCGCGGCGATTTCCTGCCAGCGCCAGTTGCGCGCCTGCTGTCCTTCGGCGGGATCGCGCACGAAGAGCGGGTTGATCTGCAGCCCCGAATAGCGCCCGACCACATGGCGGCGCAGCCACGGCCAGACCGCCGACAGCGGTGCGAGCACGGCAAAGCGGAACAACAGCCCGATCGGCGCCAGCGCGGCGGCAATCAGAAAGAGCGGCAGGCTCCACGGCTTCATCGAGGCGAGCGGGAGATATTCCGGATCGTCGACCGTGCCATATTTGGTCTTGGCGTGGTGCTGGTTGTGCACCCCCTCATACATGAAGCTGGGCGCCAGCAGCGGCACGCCGACCAGGATGTTCCAGACCAGCCTGAACCAGGGCAGGTCGCCCTTCTTGATATGCGCCAGTTCGTGGATGAAACTGCCCGCGCGATAGAGCGCCAGCACCGCAACGGTCCCCGCGATCCACGGCACCCAGCCGGGCACGACCGCAAAACACAGCGCCAGCGCGCCATAGCCGATGATTACCGACGCGATGAGGTCGGCCCAGTAAATGCGTGCATCGGGCCGATTGAGATCGCGCGTCAGCGTCGCTGCTGCCTTGAGCATCGCCTTGTCGTCGCCGCGTTTTGCGGCGCGCGCCATGTCGGGCGTCTCGCCGCTCGCGGCGGGCACTTCCAGTTTCATCGTTTCGCTAGCCATGTCAGCCATTTACCTGAGCCTTCCATATAGGGAAGATTTTGTCCGCAACATGGCGAAAACGCCCCCATCTGTGACGGGCCGTGCATGTCGCGTGATGACAAGCCGCCCGTGCTGGGGTAGCGCAAAGCCCATGACGATCGAAATATCGCCCGTAGCCGGTAGCGCGGACCGCAAGGCATTTATCGATTTGCCGTGGGATCTCTACCGCGACGATCCGCACTGGGTGCCCCCGCTCAAGAGCGAGGTCCGCGCCTTGCTCGAAGAAAAGGTCAATCCCTGGTTCGACCATGGCCGCCTCCAGGCCTTTCTCGCCCGCCGCAACGGCAGGGTCGTCGGCCGCATCACCGCACAGATCGACGATCTCGTCGAACGGGAAATGGGCAAAGGCACCGGCCAGTGGGGCATGTTCGAGGCCGCCGATGCCGACGTCGCCGCCGCGCTCATCCGCGCTGCCGAAAACTGGCTGCGCGCGCAGGGCATGACCCGCGCACTCGGGCCCTTCAGCATTTCGATCTGGGATGAGCCCGGGCTTCTCATCAAGGGCTTCGAGGAGGACCCGATGGTCATGATGGGCCATCACAAGCCCGCTTATGCCGACTGGATCGAGGCTGCCGGCTACGAGAAGGCCAAGGACCTCTACACCTACAAGCTCGACATCACCAAGGACCTGCCCCCCGTCATCGACAAGCTCGTCACGATGGCGGACAAGTCGAAACGCATCGCCATCCGCGACGCCGAGAAGTCCAACTTCGATCGCGACGCCGCGATCATCATGGGTATCCTCAACGACGCCTGGTCGGACAATTGGGGCTTCACCCCGCTCACCGATCGCGAGATCGCCTATGGCGCGAAGAAGTTGAAGCCGCTGATCGTCGAGGATTGGACCAAGATCGTCGAGGTCGACGGTGAACCCGCCGCCTTCATGATCACCATCCCCGACGCCAACGAGATGATCAAGGACATGGACGGCCGGCTCTTCCCGTTCAATTGGATCAAGCTGCTCTGGCGCCTGCGCAATCCCGCGACCAGCCGCGTGCGCGTGCCGCTCATGGGTGTCGTGAAGAAGCATCAGGGCGGACGCCTCGCCTCGATGCTCGCCTTCCAAATGATCGAACATACCCGTCGGCTGTGCGTCGAGCGCGGCGTGGAATGGGGCGAGATCGGTTGGGTGCTCGAGGACAATCAGGGCATGAACAGCATCGCCGAGATCTCCAACTCGGAATGCAATCACACCTACCGGATTTATCAGAAAGCCCTGTAGGCGCTACTCGAAAGACGCCCAGGTCGGCGCGTGGTCCGAGGCTTTCTCCTCGCCGCGCGCCCATCGGTCGACGCCCGCGCCGGTCAGCCGGTCCGCAGCCTGCGGCGAGCAGAGCAAATGGTCGATCCGGAACCCCGCATCGCGCTGCCACGCCCCGCGCTGATAGTCCCAGAAGGTGTAGAGCCGCTTCTCGTCGGGGTGGAAGGTGCGCAGCGCATCGGTCCAGCCCTGCGCGACGATCCTTCGAAACGCCTGCTGGCTCTCGGGCTGGAACAGCGCGTCCTTGGCCATGGCCGAGCGTGAGTATGTGTCGCGGTCCTCGGGAATGACGTTGTAGTCCCCCACCAGCACTGTCGGCCGCTCAGCTGCCAGCAGTTCCGCTGCGTGCAGCCGCAATTGCTCCATCCAGTCGAGCTTGTACGTAAATTTCTCGGTCCCGATCGGGTTGCCATTGGGCAGGTAGATCGACGCCACGACCACGCCATGCGCTTCGGCCTCGATATAGCGTGACTGGTCGGGGTTCGGGTCGTCGGGCAGCCCCTTGCGGCGCAATTCGGGCTTTTCGCCCTTCGACAGGATCGCGACCCCATTGAAGCCCTTCTGGCCATGCCAGACGCCGTGATAGCCCTGGGCCTCGAAATGCTCGACCGGCAGCGCATCGTCCGCGCACTTCAATTCCTGCAAGCAGACGATCTCGGGCTGCTCTTTTTCCAGATATTCGGTCAGCCGGTCGTGACGCGCGCGAATGCCGTTGATGTTGAAGCTGACGATTTTCATCAGATGGAGAAGCTCGCGCCGCATCCGCAGCCCGACTGGGCATTGGGATTGGTCACCTGAAAGCTCTTGCCGCCGAGATTCTCGACGAAGTCCACCGCGCTACCCTCGATCAGGTCGATGCTGATCGGGTCGACCACCAGCTGCGCGCCCTGGCCTTCCGCGACGATATCGCCGTCTTCGACCTCGCCCAGCTCGAAGCGATAGGTGAAGCCGGCACAGCCGCCGCCATCGACGGCAAGGCGCAGCACGGCAGGCTTACCCTGCTTCTCGGCAATCGCGGCCACGCGCGAGGCGGCTGCGGCGGTCAGGAAAATTCGATCGGTCACGTCAGCCCAGATAGGAAGTGGCCCGCCGCCGGGCAAGCCGCAAAGCGAAACGCCCCGCGCCGGTGGGCACGAGGCGTTTCGAAAATCCGTGTTGGTCGGTTCTTAGCGATCGCCGCCAAGACCACCCAGCGCCAGCTCTTCCATCGCGGCGCCGTTTTCCTGCATCGCGACGATATAGTCGGTCGAGCGCATGAACGGGATCGGGTTGACCGCGCGTCCGTCGATGCGGACCTCATAGTGGAGGTGGCTGCCGGTCGAACGGCCGGTCGAGCCCATCGTGCCGATCTGCTGGCCACGCGTGATGACCTGGCCGGCGCTGACCTGGACCTTCGAAAGGTGAGCGTAGCGCGTGATGATGCCGCGACCATGGTCGACCTCGATCAGGTTGCCGTAGCCGCCGCGGTTCCAGCCCGCCCGCTTCACGACACCGTCGGCCGTCGAATAGATCGGCGTACCGATCGGACCCGCAAGATCGATCCCGGCATGGTTGGCGCGGCGACCGCGAAACGGGTCGTTACGCGTGCCATAGCCCGACGTCAGCGTGGCCATCTTGACCGGCTTGTCCGACGGAACGGCAATCGCGCCGTCCGACAGGTTGTCGAGCTTCTTCCAGCTCTTGAACAGCGCCTTGAACGTCGCATCGCCCTCGGCGACCGGCTGGTAAGGACCACCCGTGCCGGTGAACTCCTCGGTATCGACGCCCAGCTCTTCCAGCTCGGCGACGGCGCGATCGAACTGCTCGTCGGCAAGACGCGCGGCCATCGCGGCAAGCACCTGCTGGCGCTGCGCCAGCTCGGCGTCCTGATTGTGATGCTGTTCGAGCGCTGCGATATTACGCTCGGCCTCGACGAGGCGTGCGGTCGCCAGCGAAGTCCAGCCGATCAGCGCCACCAGCGCCAGCGCGAAGACGCCCAGCACCGCTCGTGAAACACCGATCCGCTTGACCGTGGCGCCATCGCGAACGAACAGTTCGCGGTCACGCAGCAATCCCTTGGCAAAAGCCTTGGTCGTCCCCATCAGAAACCCCGCTCCCAATATCTCTCCGTCCCGAACCCGTATTAAAGGCCGGAACGCCCAATTACTGTGACGAGGACTTCCCCATTCCCCGGTCGATCCCCGGCAGAAAATATCATGCCCCATCGACAAGCCTAGAATTGGGAGCAAAAGGTTAAGTAATTCAAGCGCCGGTTCCACGTTCCGAGACGAGTTGCGGATTTGTTGCGATGAACTGCACCCAAACCTTGCCAAGCGTTAACCCTTTTAACGAGAATTAAACAGGAAGCGCGATTTTCCGCGGTTGGGAACGTTCTCCGCGCGTGAAGAATTCTCGTTCCAAATGAGTCATTTCGGCGCTAGCCCTGTCATCGGGCCACGCCGTCCCAACGCGGCGCGAGCTCTCTGGAAGGAGAGAATATTTTGGATACCCCTACGAGCCGCCCCGCGCGGCCGCATTTTTCGTCCGGCCCGACGGCCAAGCCGCCCGGATGGAGCCCCGACAAGCTGAATACGGACGGCCTCGGCCGGTCGCACCGCAGCGCGCACAACAAGGCGCGTCTCGCCCATTGCATCGCGCAGATGCGCGAATTGCTCGATCTGCCTGACAGTCATCGCATCGGCATCGTGCCGGGCTCCGACACCGGCGCCTTCGAAATGGCGATGTGGACCATGCTGGGCCAGCGTCCCGTCACCGTCATGGCCTGGGAAAGCTTCGGCAAGGGCTGGGTCACCGACGCGGTCAAGCAGCTCAAGCTCGAGCCGACCGTGATGGAAGCCGACTATGGCGCGCTACCCGACCTTCACGCGGTCGACTGGTCGAACGACGTCACCTTCACCTGGAATGGAACCACCTCGGGCGTGCGCGTCCCCGATGGCGACTGGATCCCTGAAAACCGCGAAGGCCTCAGCTTCGCCGACGCGACCAGCACCGTGTTCGCCCACCGCCTCCCTTGGGACAAGATCGATGTCGCCACCTTCTCCTGGCAAAAGGTGCTGGGCGGAGAGGCGGCGCACGGCGTCCTGATCCTCGGCCCCCGCGCGGTCGAGCGGCTCGAAAGCTACACGCCCGACCGCCCGCTCCCCAAGCTCTTTCGCCTTACGAAAGATGGCAAGCTGATCGAGGGCATCTTCACCGGCGCCACGATCAACACGCCCTCCATGCTCGCGGTTGAAGACGCGATCGTCGCGCTGGACTGGGCGAAGTCGATCGGCGGGCTCGACGGAATGATCGACCGCGCCAAGGCCAATGCCGCCGCGGTGGATGCGCTCGTGCAGGGCCGTAGCTGGCTCCACCATCTGTGTGAGGATCCCGCCATCCGTTCGCGCACCGGCGTGTGTCTCACCATCAACGGCGCCGACCGCGACCGCATCACCGCGATGACCAAATTGCTCGAGGCCGAGGGCGTCGCCTACGACCTCGGTTCCTATCGCGATGCACCGCCGGGCCTGCGCATCTGGTGCGGCGCGACCGTCGAAACATCCGATATCGAGGCCCTCGGGCCCTGGCTCGACTACGCCCTGGAGAAAACCGCATGAGCATCAAGGTCCTGATTTCCGACAAGATGGACCCGCGCGCGGCGGAAATCTTCCGCGAGCGCGGCATCGAAGTCGACGAGCGTCCGGGCCGCTCGCCCGATGCGCTCAAGGCGATCATTGGCGACTATCACGGGCTCGCCATCCGCTCCTCGACGACGGTCACCGCCGACCTGCTCGAGGCTGCCGACAACCTCAAGGTCGTCGGCCGCGCCGGGATCGGTGTCGACAATATCGACATTCCCGCCGCCTCGGCGCGCGGAGTGGTCGTGATGAACACGCCGTTCGGCAACTCGATCACCACTGCCGAACATGCCATCGCATTGATGTTCGCGCTCGCTCGCCAGCTGCCCGAGGCCGACGCCTCGACGCAGGCAGGCAAGTGGGAAAAGTCCAAGTTTATGGGCGTCGAACTCACCGGCAAGACGCTCGGCCTGATCGGCGCGGGCAATATCGGCTCGATCGTCGCCGCGCGCGCGCTGGGGCTTAAGATGAAGGTTGTCGCCTTCGATCCCTTCCTCTCGCCCGAGCGCGCGCTCGAGATCGGGGTCGAGAAGGTCGACCTCGACACGCTGCTGGCGCGCGCCGATTTCATCACGCTCCACACCCCGCTGACCGACGAAACGCGAGGCATCCTTTCGCGCGACGCGCTCGCGCGCACGAAGAAGGGGGTGCGCATCATCAACTGCGCGCGCGGCGGCCTCATCGACGAAGCCGCGCTCAAGGACGCGCTCGACAGCGGTCAGGTCGCCGGCGCCGCCTTGGACGTGTTCGAGACCGAGCCCGCCAAGGAAAGCCCGCTTTTCGGCACCCCCGGCTTCATCTCGACGCCTCACTTGGGCGCCTCCACCCGCGAGGCGCAGGTCAACGTGGCCATCCAGGTCGCCGAGCAATTGTCCGACTACCTGCTCAACGGCGCAGTCTCCAACGCGCTCAACATGCCCTCGCTCACCGCCGAGGAAGCCCCGCGGGTGCGCCCCTATATGGGTCTCGCGGAAAATCTCGGGAAGCTGGTCGGGCAGGTCATCGGCGACCGCGTCAAGGCGATCGCGGTGGAGGTCGAGGGCGATGCCGCCGAGCTCAACATCAAGCCGATCACCGGCGCGGTACTCGCGGGGCTCATGGGCAGCTATTCCGACAGCGTGAACATGGTCAACGCGCCCGTGCTGGCCAAGGATCGCGGGCTCGACGTCAAGGAAGTGCGCCACAGCCACGAAGGCGACTATCACACGCTGGTGCGCGTCACCGCCACCACCGACGAGGGCAAGCGCCGCGTCGCGGGCACCTTGTTCGGCGCCGACAATCCCCGCCTCGTCCACATTTTCGACGTCGGGATCGAGGCCGAGCTCTCGGGCCCCATGCTCTACATCGTCAACCAGGACACGCCGGGCTTCATCGGCGCGCTCGGGACCACGCTTGGCGAAAACGACATCAACATCGCGACCTTCAACCTCGGCCGGCGCACGGTCGGAGGCGAGGCGGTCGCGCTGGTCGCGGTCGACAGCCAGCCTTCGAAGGACGTGGTCAAGAAGCTCTGCGCCATCGAGGGCGTCCGCCGCGTCGTCCCACTTCGCTTTTGACCTCGCAGGACCGCTCCCCTAGGGCGTCGAACGTAACGGCAAAGGGATTCGCAAGTGGGTAACGTCACCGTCATCGGCGCGCAGTGGGGCGACGAAGGCAAGGGCAAGATCGTCGACTGGCTCGCCAGCCGCGCCGACATCGTCGCCCGCTTTCAGGGCGGCCACAATGCCGGCCACACGCTCGTCATCGACGGCAATGTCTACAAGCTTTCGCTGCTGCCCTCGGGCATCGTGCGCGGCACGCCATCGGTCATCGGCAACGGCGTCGTCCTCGATCCCTGGGCGCTCAAGGCCGAGGTCGAGAAATTGCGCGGCCAGGGCGTCACCATCACCCCCGACATCCTCTGGGTCGCCGAGAACGCCCCGCTCATCCTGCCCATCCACCGCGACCTCGACGCACTGCGCGAAGACGCCAGCGGCAAGGGCAAGATCGGCACCACCCGCCGCGGCATCGGCCCCGCCTACGAGGACAAGGTCGGCCGCCGCGCCATCCGCGTCTGCGACCTTGCGCACTTGGACGAGCTCGGCCCGCTGATCGACCGGCTCTGCGCCCACCACGATCACCTCCGCGCAGGCTTCGGCGAACCCGTCGTCGACCGCGAGCGCCTGCTCGACGACCTCAAGGAAATCGCCGACTTCGTCACCCCCTTTGCCAAGCCCGTCTGGAAGCTGCTCGACGAGGGCCGCCGCGACGGCAAGCGCATCCTGTTCGAAGGCGCGCAGGGCGTGCTGCTCGACGTCGATCACGGCACCTACCCCTTCGTCACCAGCTCGAACACGGTCGCGGGCGCCACCGGCCCCGGCACCGGCATGGGCCCGGGCGCGGCAGGCTTCGTGCTCGGCATCGCCAAGGCCTACACCACCCGCGTGGGCTCGGGGCCCTTCCCGACCGAACAGCTCAACGACATCGGTCAGCGCCTCGGCGAGCGCGGCCACGAATTCGGCACCGTCACGGGTCGCCAGCGCCGCTGCGGCTGGTTCGACAGCGTGCTGGTGCGCCAGTCGGTCGCGGTCGCGGGCGTCAACGGCATCGCATTGACCAAGATCGACGTCATGGACGGCTTCGACACCGTCAAGATCTGCACCGGCTACAAGATCGGCGACACCCATTACGACTATCTCCCGCCGCACGCCTTCGACCAGGCGCGCGTGGAGCCGGTGTGGGAAGAAATGCCCGGCTGGTCCGAAAGCAGCGCCGGCGCGCGCAGCTGGGCCGACATGCCCGCCAACGCGATCAAATATGTCCGCCGCATCGAAGAGCTGATCCGCTGCCCGGTCACGCTCCTTTCGACCAGCCCCGAGCGCGAGGACACGATCCTCGTGCAGGATCCCTTCTCGAGCTAGGATGACCAGCCGCGAGCAGACCGGGCTGCTGTCCAAGGATCACGAGGCCGACGCGCACGTGACCTGGCGGGACCGGCTGACCGTCGCGCTGTTCGCGCCGCTGACCGCGCCCTTCCTCCTGAAGTCGCTGCGCGGCGGCTCGCACACGGAAAAGGCACGCCTGCTCGCCCGCCTCGACCTCCCCGAAGACGCGCTCCCGCATCTCGGCAGCTGGAAGGCCGACACCGGCCTCCTCCACCTCATCGTCGACACGATCGAGGACAAGCGCCCGCGCCACGTCGTCGAGTTCGGCTGCGGCGCCAGTTCGCTGATCATCGCCGCCGCGCTTAAGAAAGCCGGCCTGCCCCCGCATTTGAGCTTCGACCAGCACGCCGATTTCGTCGCCAGCACGAAGGAATGGCTGGGAACCCACGGACTCGATGCCGACATCCGTCATGCTGCACTGAAGCCCAATGACGACTGGCCCGGCCTGTTCTACGACACCGGCCCCGTCGCCGACAGCATCGACCTGCTGATCATCGACGGCCCGCCCTGGACACTCCACCCTCAGACGCGCGGCGCCGCCGATCGCCTCTTCGCGCAGCTCGCCCCCGGCGCCACTGTCCTGCTCGACGACGCCAGCCGCCCCGGCGAACGCCTCATCGCCCGACGCTGGACGCGCGAGAATCCGGACATCGATTTTCGTCTCTGGAAGGGCGGCGAAAAAGGCACGCTGATCGGCACTAAGCGGGGCTGACTTCGCTCCACGCCCACACCGCAATTGCGGCCCAAACCGCCAGCACCATCGCCAGCCCCGTCCGGCTCACCGGCTTAGCTGCCAGCGCCGCCGCCTTCTCGCGCAAATCCGCCACCAGATCGTCCGGGATCATCTTGAGCGTCACCCACAGCCCCAGCGGCACGATAATCAGATCATCGACTAGCCCCAGCACCGGGATGAAATCGGGAATGAGGTCGAGCGGCGAAAAGGCATAGGCCGCCGCCATCGCCGCCACCAGCTTGGGCGCCAGCTTAACCCGCCGGTCGCGCGCCGCGATCCACACGGTCAGCGCATCGCGCTTCAGCCGCGCCGCCCAGCGCTTCAATGCCTTATCTCGAAACCGGCCAGGTCGACGACCGTCGCCTCATTCACATCGACCGACTTCACCTGCGCCGTCGGCGGCCCGCCGCGCACGCGCTCGATCAGCCGTTCGACATTCGCCTTCTTGCCCTCGAAATGCGCCTCGACCGACCCGTCGGGCGCATTGAGCACCCAACCATTCACGTCCAGCTCGCGCGCATTGCGCTCGGTCCACCAGCGAAAGCCCACGCCCTGCACCTTGCCGCGAATTCTGAGCCAGCGTGCGGTTTTCTCTTGTCCCTCAGGCATAAGGCATACCCGTTATCGGTTATTGAGAGTGCGGGTCAGCGCCTCATCGAGTTGCTTGAACTTCAAAAAAATTTCGTCGCATGTCTCGCGAGAATAAAAGCAGTTCATCGTGCGCCGATTGTGCAGCGAACCGTCGTCGGTTTGGACGACGTCGCGGCATGTCGCCATGCCATGACGTGCTGGATCTCTCTCAACTACGACCTGTCGAATGCGCCCGTCGTCTTGTCGCAAAAAGACGCGATATTCCGCGTCGCCCTCTTTTTCATCAAAGGAGGAGTCCGATTCTAACTGTTCGACAAATTCCGGGACGCTGGGTGCATCGAGGTCGCAAACATTCACCCGTCCATTTCCGACTTTGTAGAATGGGTCAGTCGCGCTCGTATCTTGCTGACCCACGAACTGCCCCGACATGACGCACGTTATCAATAAGAACTTAAGCATCACTCAACCGTGATGTCCGGCGCATCCGGGTTTTTCATGCCCACGACATGATAGCCCGCATCGACGTGCAGCACTTCGCCCGTCACCCCGCCCGATAGTTCGGAACAAAGATACAGCCCCGCGCCGCCGACATCCTCGATGGTCACGTTGCGACGCAGCGGCGCATTATATTCGTTCCACTTCATTATGTAGCGGAAGTCGCCGATCCCGCTCGCTGCCAGCGTCTTGATCGGCCCCGCGCTGATCGCGTTGACGCGGATGCCCTCGGGGCCGAGGTCGGCGGCGAGATATTGCACGCTCGTCTCCAGCGCGGCCTTGGCGACGCCCATGACGTTGTAATGCGGGATCACCTTTTCGGCGCCATAATAGGTCAGCGTGACGATCGACCCGCCCTCGCTCATCATCTCCTTGGCGCGCTTGGCCACCGCGACCAGGCTGTAGGCCGAGATGTTCATGGTCATCAGGAAGTTGTCGAGGCTGGTGTCGACATAACCGCCGCGCAGCTCGCTCTTGTCCGAAAAGCCGATCGCGTGAACGACAAAATCGAGGCTGTCCCAGCGCTCCTTGAGCGTCTCGAACGCGCGGTCGAGATTTTCCATGTCGGCGACGTCGCACTCGATCAGGAAGTCGGACCCCAGTTCGCCCGCCAATGGCCGCACGCGCTTCTCCAGCGCTTCGCCCATATAGGAGAAAGCGAGCTCCGCGCCTTCGTCCGCCAGTTTCTTCGAAATGCCCCAGGCCAACGACTTGTTGTTGGCCAACCCCATGATCAGGCCGCGTTTACCCTTCATGATGCCGCTCATCGGCGATTCCCCTCTTCGTCGCAGTCTAACTCTTCATCAGGGTCCTCTTCGTCCTCGCCCAGATCCTCGATCTGGAGCTCGGAGACGTAGGGGCCCTCATAATGCTCGCCCTTTAGCGCGGTATCGCCCGAATCCGCCAGTGCCGCGTTCAACTCCGCGCCGATCACCACGCCAAAGCCGACAATGTAGAAGAAGATCAGCGTGATCATCACGCCCGCAATGCTGCCATAGGTGCGTTCATACCCGCCGAACAGCCCGATCGCATTGGGCAGCAATTCGACCGTGATCAGCCACCACACTGTCACCAGCGCCGCGCCCGGCCACTTCTTGCACTGGCGCTTGCGATAGCGCGTCGGCGTCAACAGGAAGAAGATCAGGTAGATCGTCCCGAACAAAGCCGCTGCGGGGATCAGGCGATAGAGGCCAAGGTCGGTCGCGACATCGTCGGTAAAGGGCACCGCCTCGTTGATCGCATGCTGCAACCCGGTCAGCGCCACCGTGGCCGCAAATGCTGCCATCAACAGCACCACCGCGCCCACGATCATTCCGATCGAACCCAGCCGATACTCCCAGAAGGGCGCCGAATATTTGACGCCATAGGCACGGCGTAAAATGTCGCGGATCGTCTCGATGAAGCTCGCCGCAGTCCAGAGCCCGACGAGCGCACCGAACCACAGAAGCAGGCCCGAGCGCGCATTGGCGACATCGAATAGCGGCCCGGCCAGCACTTCGGCGACGTTGGGCGGCAGCTGTGACAGGATGGTCAGGATCGCGCTATCGCTGCTCCCGTCACGGCCCAGCAGCTGAGCGACCGCGGTCGCCAGGATGATGAACGGAAACAGGGCGAGCAGAGAGATATAGGCAAGGTTGCCGGCATGGACGAACCCGTCCGAATAGACGCCCACGCCCACGCGCTTGAGCACGGTGAGCGTGTTTTCCTTGCTGAATTTCCGCTTGAGCGCCTCCTTGCCGAAACGCGCATGGATCGCGGCGCTGCGCTTGCGTCTCGCCTCGGGGCTCTCGGGGGAACGACCGGTCACACCGCCCTAACGCGCTAAAGGCCCATTTCGCTTCGTACGCCCGCGGGCTTGTCGAAATCCTTCACGAACTTGGCAAGATCCGGATCGTCCTTGGGGATCTTGATCTCCAGCGTGACCAGCTGGTCGCCGCGTCCGCCGCCCTTCTTCGACCAGCCTTTGCCTTTCAGCCGCAGCGTCGTGCCGCCGCTGGCGTTCTTCGGGACCGTTACCATCACCGGACCGTCGACCGTCGGCGCCTTCACCTTCGCGCCCTCGACCGCTTCTTTGAGCGTCACGGGCAAGTCGACGCGGATATCGTCGCCGTCGCGGCGGAAATATTTGTGGCCCTTGACGATAATCGTGACGATCGCGTCGCCCTTGCCGCCCGGGCCGTCCTGGCCCTGCCCCGCCAGCCGGATCTTGGTCCCGTCCTCGACGCCCTGGGGCAGCTTCATGTCGATCGTCTTGCCGCCCGCCAGCTTGACCCGCTGCGGCTCGAGGCTTGCGGCATCTTCGAACGGCACGGTCAACCGATAGGCGACGTCCGCGCCCTTGGGCCGCGGCGCGCTGCGCGTGCGGGTCTGGCCGCCGCCGAAGCCGCCGCCGCGCGGGCGGCTTCCGCCGAACAGGCCTTCGAACAGGTCGGACAGGTCTTCCATCCCGCCCGTGTCGAACCCGCCCGGGCCCGCGCCCGCCGCGCCGCCCTGGCCGGGACGAAACCCGCCAAATCCGCCGCCACCGCCCATGCCGAACGGCATCTTGGGGTTGCCCTCTTCGTCGATCTCGCCGCGGTCGTACTGCGCGCGTTTGTCCTTGTCCGACAGGATGTCGTACGCCTGCGTGACCTTGCCGAAGCGCTCGGCGGCCTTGGGATTGTCCTTGTTCCGGTCGGGGTGCAGCTGCTTGGCAAGGCTCCGATAGGCCTTCTTGATTTCGGCCTCGGAGGCTCCGCGCTTCACGCCCAGGTGCTGATATAGGTCCATAAGACGCCTCTTTAGTCACACCAAACGCCCGATGGCCAGAGGGGTTTCGGATTTTCGTTGCGGGTCCGGCGGCGCGGGCCTACCCCTGCGGCCATGAACCCGTTCGACCTATTTAATGAATGGTACGAGGAGGCCAAGGCCTCCGAACCCTCCGACCCCAACGCCATGGCCGTCGCCACCGCCACCGCCGAGGGGCGCCCGTCGGTGCGGATGGTGCTGTTCAAGGATCACGGCCCCGACGGGTGGGTGTTCTACACCAACACCCTCTCGCGAAAAGGGGAGGAATTGGCCGAAAACGACCGCGCCGCGCTCTGCATCCACTGGAAGAGCTCCTACAAGCAGGTCCGCATCGAAGGACCCGTCGAACAGGTAACCGACGCTGAAGCCGACGCCTATTTCGCCAGCCGCGAACGCTCCAAGCAACTCGCCGCCTCCGCCTCGCTCCAGAGCCAGGAACTCGAAAGCCGCGAGCTGTTCGAGGCCAAGGTCGACGAGCTCGACAAGCTCTATTGCGACAGCGACCTTCCCCGCCCGCCCCACTGGACCGGCTACCGCGTCATCCCGCGCTGCATCGAATTCTGGGAAGGCACGCAAGAACGCATGCACCACCGCCGCCTGTTCACAGACGAGGGGAACGGACGCTGGAGCGAGACATTGCTCTACCCGTGAGCGGATTTCACGGACATCATCACGGGCACGATCACGGCCCCTCCCGCGCGCAGCTGACCGGCCGCGCCGCGCTCGCGTCCATTTCGGTCGCGCTGTTCCTCGTCGGGCTCAAGGTTTGGGCCAGCTGGGGCACCGGCTCGGTTGCCATGCTCGGCAGCCTTGCCGACACTGCGCTCGACCTGCTCGCCAGCCTCGTCACCTTCTTCGGCGTCCGCTTCGCCGCCATGCCCGCGGACGAAGAGCACCGCTTCGGCCACGGCAAGGCCGAGGCACTCGCCGCGCTATTCCAGGTCGTGCTGATCAGCTTCTCCGCGCTCGGCATCGCCTATCGCGCCTTCCTCCAGTTCGGCGCTGACGAACCCACCCGGGAACTCGAGCTGGGCGTCGGCGTCTCGGTCGTCGCGATTCTCGTCACGCTCGGCCTCCTCGCCTACCAACGCTACGTGATCCGCAAGACCGGCTCGGTCGCGATCATGACCGACCATGTCCACTATCAATCGGACCTGCTGCTCAACCTCTCGGTCATCGCCGCGCTCGTGCTCGACCAGCTATTCGGCTTTCACTTCATCGACCCGCTCTTCGGTTTCGCCATCGCGGTCTGGCTGATGATCGGCGCCTGGCGTGGCGCGACCCATGCCATCGACCAGCTGATGGACCGCGAATGGGACGACGAAAAACGCGACCGCTTCCTCGACATGGTCAAGGCGCATCCCGAACTGCACGGCATTCACGAGCTGCGTACCCGCACCTCGGGCGGCCACGACTTCGCACAATTCCACATCTGGCTCGATCCCGACATGACGGTCGCCGAAGCCCATGACGTGATGGACGAGGTCGAGGCGATGATCCGCAAGGAATTTCCCGACACCGACATTCTCATCCATCCCGATCCCAAGGACTTGGAAGAGCGCGGACAGGATACCACCCCCGAATGACCGACATTCCTTTCACGCAGGTCGATGCCTTCGTCGTCGACGGCAAGCCGTTGACCGGCAATCCGGCCGCAGTGATGATCCTCGACGACTGGCTGCCCGACGAGACGATGCAGGCCGTCGCGGTCGAGAACAACCTGTCCGAAACCGCCTTCCTCGGGAAGGCCGACGGCGGCGAAGCCGACTGGCACCTGCGCTGGTTCACGCCTTCGTCGGAGGTCAACATGTGCGGGCACGCGACCATCGCGTCGGGTCATGTCGTCATCGACGATGCGCCAAGTGTCCGTTTCAAGACGAAGAGCGGTGTGCTCCCGGTGTCGCGCGACGGCGACACGCTGATCCTCGACCTGCCCGCAAACCCCGTCGCCGAAGTCGACCGCGCCGACCTCTGTCAGGCCCTCGGCATCGCACCGCGCCCCCTGCACTTCACCGACCGCTACGACGGCGCGGCGATAGTGTTGCTGGACAGCCAGGAGGACGTCGAAGCGGTCTCGCCCGATTTCGCGGCGCTACGCGATTACCCTTATCTCGTCATCGTCACCGCGCCCGGCCGCGACACCGATATCGCCAGCCGAGTCTTTGCAGGCGGGTTCGGGATCGACGAGGATCCGGTGACCGGCTCGGCCCACGCCGCACTCGGACCTTTCTGGGCCGACCGCCTCGGTCGCGACCGCTTTACCGCGCTGCAAGCCTCCGCGCGCGGCGGTCATCTCGACATCCATCTCGATGGCGACCGCGTCAAACTCGGCGGAATTTGCCTGACCGTGATCGAAGGGACTTTCCGGCTCTAGGCCGGCTCCAACGCCGCCGCCTGCGTCTCGGTGATCGTGCCACCACCGAGCAATCGCTCGCCATCATAAAACACCGCCGACTGTCCCGGCGCGACCCCATATTCGGGCTTGGCGAAGGTCACGCGGCTACCGTCCCACAGCGCGGGCGTCGGCGGCGCAAGGCTGCGTACCTTGGCCTCAACCTCGCGCTGGTCCTCGGCAAGCCAGTTGATATCCTCGACGCTGGCCGACGCGACCGCGAGCGCGCGGCGCGGTCCGACCCGCACAATTCGCGCATCGGGCTCGATCCCGACTACGTAAACCGGCTCCGCCAGCCCACCGATCTCGAGCCCGCGCCGCTGTCCGATCGTATAGTGGACCACACCCTCATGCTGTCCGAGCACCGTGCCGTCGACATGGACGATGTCGCCCGGTGCCGCCGTTTCGGGGCGCAGCTTCTTGACCAGCGAAGCATAGTCGCCGTCGGGCACGAAGCAGATATCCTGGCTGTCGGGCTTGCCCGCCACTTCCAGCCCCGCCCCTTCAGCGATCTGCCGGACTTCGGGCTTGGGCATGTCGCCCAGCGGGAAGCGCAGGAAGTCGAGCTGCTCTGCAGTCGTGCCATAAAGGAAATAGCTCTGGTCGCGGCGCGGGTCCTTGCCCTTCCACAGCTCCACCCGCCCCTCGCGCTCGACGCGGCGGACATAGTGGCCGGTGGCAAGGCAGGTCGCCCCCAGCTCCTTGGCGAAGCCGATCAGGTCGACAAACTTCACCCCCTGGTTGCACTGGGTGCAGGGAATGGGCGTGCGGCCCTTGGCATATTCGTCGGCAAACTGGTCGATCACGCCTTCGCGAAAGCGCGTTTCGTAATCGAGCACGTAATGCGGGATACCCAGATTGTCGCACACCACCTTGGCATCGTAGATGTCCTGTCCCGCACAGCAGCTGCCCGAGCGCGCTACCGCCTCGCCATGATCGTAAAGCTGCATCGTCACGCCGATCACCTCGGCCCCCGTCTGCGCCGCCAGCACGGCGACCACGGACGAGTCCACGCCGCCTGACATGGCGACGACGATACGCGCTTCGCTGGGCGCGACGGGAAGATCGAAGTTTCGGGACATTTCGGGCGCGTCTTTACCGGAAATTCACCCTGTTCGCATAGACCCAATGGCGAAACAGGTGGGGAAGGAGCGGTTTTTGGCCCGCTACGAGAAGGAATTGGAGGCAGCCGGAGAGGCTCCGCTCGATATTGTGGAGTGGATTTCGGCCCTCGCGAAGAAGGAAGGCGAAAAGGGTGCCGATTCGCATGGTGCACAGGTGGCACGGATGCTGTCGGGACTGGATTGCGGAGAGACGCTGGGGGGCGCTTTTGCGCCCTCACGGTTAACGGGACCAAAGGAAAAATAAGGACCCCGTTAACCTTGGGCGATGAGAATTTGTTGAATTGCGGGCCGTTAAAAGAGGTCCATCGAAGTTGAACAGGAACTGAGGCAAGAGAATGCTCGAGAATCAGAAAATCCGGCCAGCCCAGGTTGTCGGTCCGCTTGGCGAACCGCTGACCATGGAATCGCTGCCGCCCGCCAACACCACTCGTTGGGTGGTTCGCCGCAAGGCGGAGGTGGTCGCTGCGGTCGCCGGGGGCCTGCTCACCGTCGATGAGGCGTGCGAACGCTACGCCTTGAGCCTCGAAGAGTTTACCAGCTGGCAACGTGCTGTGGACCGGTCGGGCATGCCCGGCCTGCGGGTCACCCGCCTCAAGCAGTATCGCGACCAGTATGAGCGCCAACAGCGCTACTAGGTTCAACTCCCACAGGGTTCACCCTCGCTACGACTACGGCCCCGCCTTCCCCGGCGGGGCCTTTTTTTTGCGCCCGCGAAGGGTCGTGCCGCTTGCCAAACGATTTCGACTCCGGAACATTAGTCCCGCATCGGGGGTTCAAACGGTGCAACAGCAACTGGCCCGGGGCGTAAATTCCCAAAAAAACCCCGGGCGCAACAGGAGGGAATCTATGGGTTGGATTGTCGTTATTATCGTCGGTGGCCTGATCGGTTGGGTCGCAAGCATGATCATGCGGACCGACGCGCAGCAGGGAATCCTGCTCAACATCGTCGTCGGCATCGTCGGCGCGCTGCTCGCCGGCCTGCTCATCCCGGGTGCCTCGATCACCGCGGGTGTCAGCATTACCAGCATCCTCTGGTCGCTCTTGGGCGCCGTGGTCCTGCTGGGGATCGTCAACCTCGTGAAGCGAGGCTCGGTCCGCTAGCTTCGACAGAAGCCTGAACGGAACAGGCCGCCGGACACGTTCCGGCGGCCTTTTTCGTGCCTATTCGAGGTCGAAGCTCATCTGCAGCACGACCGCAACATCCTGCTCGCCGGGAACGATTTGGGTATCCGCGGCGTCTTCCATCGCCATCGAGCGCGCCGCGTTCATGACGATCGGCGGACGATTGGCCGCGCGGCCTTCGCTGACCATCACCACCCGCGTCACGCGCTTGCCCATCGCGGCCGCATAAAGCTCGGCCCGCTGGCGGCCCTCGGCGATCGCGTTCGCGCGCGCCTCGTCCATCGCCGCATCGACGTCGTCGATCGACAGCATCGGGCCGTTAATCTGGTTGGCCCCAACCGACACCAGCGCATCGATGATCTCGCCCGACTTCGCGATGTCGCGAAAGCGCACGCTGACCTGGTTGGTCGCGACATAGCCGGTCAACACCGGCCCTTCGCCGGATTCGCGGCGATAGTCATATTGCGGATTGAGGCTGAGCTGGCTGGTGCGGATGTCACGTTCCGCCACCCCCGCCTCGCGCAGCGCGGCCAGCACTTGCGACATGCGCTGTGCATTCTGGCGGATCGCCTCCTGCGCGGTGCGCGCGCGGGTCTGCACACCGGTGCTGATCGTCGCGATGTCTGGCACCCGGGTGGTCTTGCCCGTGACCGTCAGGTCGAGCCGCGTGGCGTCTTCGGCCAAGGCCGGCGCGGTCTGCACTTGCGCCATGGCGGTCGCGGGGTTGAGCGCCAGCGCGGCGGCGAGAATGGGAAGGATACGCGTGGAAGTCATGATCTGGCCTCTCTCAACAGCAAGGGGGCGTCCGACAATCGGCGCCTCCCCCTGCACTTGGCATGAACGCTATTCGACGAACGGCTGCCCTATTTGCGGCGCAGGAACAGGCGGTAGGCGAGCAGGATCAGGAAGGCCCCTGCGATGGCAGCGAAGAAGCCCGCGCCCTCGCCCGCCTCGTACCAGCCGACGGCCTTGCCGAGGAAACCGGCCAGCATCGCGCCCGCAATGCCAAGGAGAATCGTGATGAAACAGCCGCCCGGATCCTTGCCCGGCATCAGCAATTTGGCGATCGCGCCCGCGACCAACCCAATGAAAATCCAACCGATAAAACCATATTCCGGCGACATGACCGTCTCCTTACCCTTTGGCGGGCTCCCCCGCATTTGGCCTCGTTGCACCGTAGCAACCCTTTTCGACAAATGACCATGGGGGCACTTGGTTGCATTGCGCCACGCGTGTAGACGTGAAGGAAAGTCCGTTTTGTGGCGCAAGGCCGCGCTTGCGGACGGTGACTTAATAGCCTAATACAGTTGCTCGGACGAAGGAGCGGGCTGCGCCCGAGACAGGAAGACATGAACATGAACGAACAGAGCGCGACGCTGGCGATTGCCGCCGACGAAGAGCTGGAGGCACGTCGCAAGAAGCGCCGCATCCTGATGATCGTCGGGGCGGTGCTGGTGCTGGCACTGGTGGTGTTCGGCCTGTCGCGGATCGGCGGCAACGCCAGCGACAGCCCCGCCGCCGCAGGCGCGCAGCGCGCCGGACAGGCGGCGCGCGTGACGGTCATCGTGCCGGGCGCAAGCGACGTGGCGCGTACTATCACCGCATCGGGCTCGCTCGAGGCGCGCCGCGACCAGCCGGTCGGCGTGTCGGGACAGGGTGGCCGCGTGGTCAGCGTGCTGGCGGAGCCGGGCGACTGGGTCCGCCAGGGCCAGCTGCTCGCACAGATCGAACGCAGCGTGCAGAGCCAGGAAGCCGCGCAGATCCGCGCCAACGTCGCGGCCGCGCAGGCCGACGCCGCGCTCGCGAAGAACGAACTCGACCGCGCCAAGGCGCTCGAGGAACGCGGTTTCGTGTCCAAGGCCGATATCGATCGCAAGCAGGCGGCCTATGACGCTGCCAACGCGCGCGTTCGCGTCAACCAGGCGCAGCTGGGCGCGACCAACGCCCGCATCGCGCAGCTCGATGTGCGCGCGCCCACTTCGGGCCTGATCCTCGACCGCAATGTCGAGGTCGGCCAGGTCGTGTCTGCGGGCACGCCCATGCTGTTCCGCATGGCGCGTGGCGGTGAGATGGAAATGCGCGCCAAGCTGTCGCAGCAGGATCTTAACCGCGTCAGCGTCGGCATGCCCGTCGAGGTCACGCCGGTCGGCTCGGACAAGGTCTTCACCGGCACCATCTGGCAGGTCTCGCCCGTCATCGACCCGCAGAACCGCCAGGGCGAGGTGCGCATCGCCATTCCCTATGACGAAGCCATTCGCCCGGGCGGATTTGCCGAAGCGCGCATTTCGGGCGGCGTGACGAGCGCGCCGCTCCTGCCACAGTCGGCGGTGCTCGCCGATGCCGCGGGCAACTATGTCTACATCGTCAACGACAATGACGAGGTCGAACGTCGCAACGTGACGGTCGGCAGAGTGGATGACGAGGGCGTCACCATCGCTGCGGGGATCGACGGTACCGAACGTGTCGTCAGCCGCGCCGGCTCCTTCCTCGCCGAGGGTCGCAAGGTCGACCCCGTTCGCGAAGCGGCCGCCCAGGAGTAATCCCATGAACTTTCGCAATATCTCGGCCTGGAGCATCCGCAACCCGGTGCCGCCGATCGTATTGTTCACGATCCTGCTGGTCACCGGCATCATCTCGTTCGCGCGCATGGAAGTCACGGGCAATCCCGACATCGACTTTCCCGCCGCTTATGTGACGATCATCCAGCCGGGTGCTGCACCCGAGGAGATCGAGACCCAGATCACCCAGCGCGTCGAAGCCGCCGTGCGCGGGATCGAGGGCGTCGACGAGATCAACAGCTCGGTCAACGAGGGCAGCTCGGGCACGTTTGTGCAGTTCGAAATCGGGACCGATACCGACCGCGGCGTGAACGACGTGCGCGACGCCATTGCCCAGGTGCGTGGCAGCCTGCCCTCGGGCATTCTCGAACCGCGGGTCAGCCGCGTCGATATTTCGAACGATAGCCTGTCCTTCATCGCCGCGCGCACCACCGACATGACGCTCGAGGAACTGAGCTGGTTCATCGACAATGAAGTCAACCGCCGTCTGCTCGGCGTCGAAGGGATTGCCGAGGTCCGACGCTTCGGCGGCGTCGACCGCGAAATTCGCGTGGTGCTCGACCCCGCCGCGATGCAGGCGCAGGGCCTGACCGCCGCCTCGGTCAACAACCAGCTTCGCCAGCTCAACATCAACGCTGCCGGCGGCCGGACCGAAATCGCCGGCTCGCAGCAGTCGGTCCGCGTGCTCGGCAATGCCGCCACCGCCAATGCGCTTGCCGAGACGCAGATCTCGACCGGCTTCGGCCGCACCGTGCGCCTGCGCGACATTGCCGAGGTCAGCGACAGCGCGTCCGAACAGACCAGCTACGCCCGCATGAATGGCGAGGAAGTGGTCGTCTTCAACTTCAGCCGCGCCAAGGGTGCGTCCGACGTGACGTCTTACGAGGAAGGCTGGGTCGAACTCGAGAAGATCGAGCAGGACGACCCGCGCGTCGACTTCATCGAAATCTCGAACAACGTCAAATATACCAAGGTCCAGTACGCCAGCTCGATGCAGGCGCTGATCGAAGGCGCCCTGCTCGCGGTGCTCGTGGTCTTCCTCTTCCTGCGCGATTTCCGCGCCACGATCATCGCCGCGGTGGCCATCCCGCTCTCGGCCATCCCCGCCTTCTTCTTCATGGAGCTGATGGGCATCAACCTGAACTTCCTCAGCCTCCTCGCCTTGGCGTTGGTGGCAGGGGTGCTGGTCGATGACGCGATCGTGGAGATCGAGAATATCGTGCGCCACATGCGCATGGGCAAATCCGCCTACCAGGCGTCGATCGACGCCGCGGACGAGATCGGCCTCGCCGTGCTCGCGACCACCATGACCATCGTCGCGGTGTTCCTGCCCGTGGCGCTGATGCCCGGCATTTCGGGCCAGTTCTTCCGCAACTTCGGCTACACCGTCGTGCTCGCGGTGGTCATGAGCCTGTTCGTCGCGCGAATGATTACACCGCTCATGGCGGCCTATTTCCTCAAGGCTCATGGCGAGCAGGAGCATGCCAACGGCAAGTTCATGCAGTGGTATCTCAAGGTGCTGAGCTGGACCCTGTCCAAGGACAAGATGGTCGCTGCGCGCCAAGGCCTGGTCGAGCCGCCGAGCAAGCCCAAATATCACATCGTCCCCGCCGCGATTGCTGGCGTGGTCGCACTGGCGATGACCGTCATGGGGCAAATGCAGCCCGAGGCGCCCTCGCTCGTGATGGCGCTCGTCTCCTTCGTCTTCACCGCGCTCTTGCTGTGGGGCGTCTTCAGCATCCTCGCGATCCTAATCGGCCTCGTCGTCGCCAAGCTTCGCGGGACCGAAACCAACGGCTGGGCCGCGCGCTCGCAATATCGCTGGACCAAGTTCCGCACGCGCCTGAAGGACCATCGCATGGCCGCGGTCGGCGGCGGCATCACCACGCTGGTGCTCACCGTCGTCCTGTTCGCGACCCTGCCGATGCAGTTCAGCCCGCGCGAAGACCGCGACACGTCGACCGTCAATATCGGCCTTCCGCCGGGCGCGACGATCGAACAGACCGCCGAACTCACCGGGCGCGTCGCCGCCATTGTCGGCGAGCATCCGCAGGTCGAGAATGTCTTCCAGCGCATCTTCACCAATAGCGGCAACGTCAACGTCATCTGGAAAGACGACCGCCCGCGCCCGAGCTTCGAATATGAGCAGGAGCTTGCCCCCGCGCTCGCGCAGGTGCCCGACGCGCGCGTCAACTTCCAGTCGCAGGGTGGCGGCGGTCCGGGCGGCTCCGGGCAGGCGATCACCTTCTATCTCGGCTCGAGCGACCCCGAGCTTCTCGAGGAAACCGCCTACAAGATCGCCGACGAAATGGCGGCCACGACGCAGCTCGTCGGCCCGCGCGTGGTCGGCGACGATATCCGTCCCGAAATCACGATCACCCCGCGCTTCGACCTCGCCGCCGATCTCGGCGTCACCACGGTCGCGCTGTCGCAGACCATACGCATCGCGACGATCGGCGAGATCGAGCAGAACAGCGCCAAATTCTCGCTCTCCGACCGCCAGATCCCGGTCCGCGTCTCGCTCAGCGAGGAACAGCGCGAGGATATCGACACGCTCCTGAATCTGCCCGTGCCGACCGCCAACGGCGGCTCGGTGCCGCTCAAGTCGGTCGCCGACATCGGCTTCGGCGCCGGTCCGACCACGATCCAGCGCACCGACCAGATGCGCCGCATCGCGATCGGCGCAGACCTTGCGCCCGATGTCCCGGTCGGCGTCGGCTGGCAAACCGTCAACGAACTGCCCACGCTCGCCAACCTGCCGCGCGGCGTGCAGCGGCTCGAACTGGGCGAACAGAAGTGGCAGGCCGAACTGCTCCGCAACTTCGTCATCGCAGTCCTTGCCGGCGTCATGCTGGTGTTCGCGGTGCTCGTCCTGCTCTACCGCCGCTTCCTCGCGCCCTTCGTCAACATGGGTTCGCTCCTGCTGGCCCCGCTCGGTGCCGCCTTCGCGCTCCACCTTGCGGGCATGAGCATCTCGCTCCCGGTCTTCATCGGGTTGCTGATGCTGCTCGGCATCGTCGCCAAGAACTCGATCCTGCTGGTCGATTTCGCGCTCGAGATGATGAACCACGGCATGGAGAAGGACGAAGCCATCTACGAAGCCGGGCACAAGCGTGCGCAGCCGATCGTGATGACCACGGTCGCGATGGTCGCGGGCATGATCCCGATCGCGCTCTCGCTCCACGGCGACAGCAGCTGGCGCGCGCCGATGGGCTATGCGGTGATCGGCGGCCTGATCTTCTCGACCGTGCTCACCCTCCTCCTCGTCCCCGCCTATTTCAGCATGGCGATCGACGTGGAGAAGAAGCTCGCGAAGAAGTTCGGTCGCTTCGTCAATGATGACGGGCAGCGCCGCATCCCGGCCAACGAGACGCCGCGCCCGATCGCCGGACCCAACGATCCGCCGCTACCTGCGGAATAAATTGCGGACACGCGCGTTCGAGTAAGGATGGCAACGCCCGCACTCTCCCGCTTCAACCCGGCGCAGCCCGGCGCTGCGTCGATGAAGCTGGTCGCCACCGGCCTCCTGGTCGCGATGGCGGTCGCCTTCTTCACGGCGCGCGCTTATGTCGACACCTATCCGGTCCTCGGCTGGGCCAAGGCCTTCTCGGAGGCCGCGATGGTCGGCGGGCTTGCCGACTGGTTCGCGGTCACCGCCCTGTTCCGCCACCCGCTCGGCCTGCCCATTCCGCACACCGCGATCATCCCCAAGAACAAGGACCGGATCGGCGACACGCTCGCCAAGTTCATTCGCGAGAATTTCCTGATTCCCCAGGTCGTGGCGCGGCGGATGAACCGGCTCGACCTCGCCGGCGCTGCCGGTCGCTTCCTCAAGACCCCGCCCAAGGGTGAAGAGAACCGCATGCGCGAGGGCGCGAGCCGCCTGATCGCCGATCTCGCCGAAAGCCTCGACGACGAAAGGCTCGGCGGCATCGTAAAGGGCGCGATTTCCTCACGCCTCAAGAAGGCCGAGGTCTCACCGCTGATCGGCCGCGGGCTCGCCAAGGCGATCAACGAAGACCGCCACTTGCCCCTCATCGAGGCGAGCATCCGCTGGCTCGCGCGCGTGCTCGACGCCAACGAGAGTACCATCCGCGCGATGGTCAAGGACCGGGTCAGCTGGGTGCTGCGCGTCGCCAGTCTCGACGAGAAACTCGCCGACGCCATCATGGACGGACTGCGCAAGCTCGCGCTCGACATGGAGGCGGACCCCGCCCACCCGATGCGCATCCGCATCGAACAACAGATGGCGGACATCGCCAACGACTTGCAGACCGACCCCGCGCTGCGCGAAAAAGTCGAGGGCTGGAAACTACAGCTGATCGAGAATGACAGCGTCGCGCTATGGCTCGACGGCATATGGCAGCAATTCCGCGAGGGCGTCATCAAGGGCGCGCGCAACCCCGACGCGGCGATGGCGGGCAAGCTCGGCGAAGTGCTGATCAGCATGGGCGAGAGTCTCGAGAGCGATCCGCGGCTCAAGACCGCCATCAACCGCTTCGCGCGCCGCGCCGTCGTCGGCATGGCCTCGACCTACGGCCACAACATGGTGACGCTGGTCAGCGACACGGTGCGCAGCTGGGACGCCCGCACCATCACCGACCGCCTCGAAGCCGCTGTCGGCCGCGACCTCCAATACATCCGCATCAACGGAACGCTGGTCGGCGGGTTAGTGGGCGTGTGTATCCATGTGCTGGATGTCGTCGGGCTCTAATCCTTCGTCATTGCGAGGAGCGCAGCGACGCGGCAATCCACCGCACCGCTATAGATCGCCGCGCTTCGCTCGCGATGACCAGATGCCTTACCCGCCGCTACGTCTCTCGATCGTCGCACCCACGCCCGCGAGTTTCTCTTCCAGCCGCTCGTAGCCACGGTCGAGGTGATAGACGCGCAGCACTTCGGTCTCGCCTTCCGCGACCAGTCCGGCAAGCACCAGGCTCATCGAGGCGCGTAGGTCGGTCGCCATCACCTTGGCACCCGTCATCTTGTCGACGCCGTGGACGATCGCCGAGCGCGCGCGCGTATCGATATTGGCGCCCATGCGGCGCAGTTCGGGGACGTGCATGAAGCGGTTTTCGAAGATGGTTTCCTCGAAATAGCTTTCGCCGTCGGCCATGCACATCATCGACATGAATTGCGCCTGCATGTCGGTCGGGAAGCCCGGATAGGGCGCGGTCGATACTGCCAGCGGACGCAGCTTGTCGGTCGCGGTGATCTTGAGTCCATCGGTGGTGAATTCGGTTAGCATGCCCGTCGCGACCAGCGCGTTGGTGATCGCCAGCATGTCCTTCGCACGCGCACCGACTAGCTCGATCGAGCCGCCGGTGATGCCTGCCGCGCAGGCATAGCTGCCCGCCTCGATCCGGTCGGGCATGACCTCATATTCCGCCCCGTGCAGCGCCTCGACGCCCGTAATCTTGAGGTGCGAGGAGCCGATGCCCTCGATCTTGGCCCCCATCGCGACGAGGCAATTGCACAGGTCGACGATTTCGGGTTCGCGCGCGGCGTTGAACAGGTTGGTCTCGCCGGTGCACAGCGTCGCCGCCATCACCGCATTCTCGGTCGCGCCGACCGAGACGACGGGGAAGCTATATTCGCCGCCGGGCAGCTTGCCCTTGGGCGCCACCGCCTTGACGTAGCCTTCGGCCAGCTCGATCTCCGCGCCCATCGCTTCCAGCGCGCGCAAGTGCAGGTCGATGGGTCGGTCACCGATCGCGCAGCCGCCGGGCAGCGACACCGTGCTCTCGCCCATCCGCGCCAGCATCGGGCCAAGCACCAATATCGAGGCGCGCATCTTGCGCACCAGCTCGTAGGGCGCGACGGTCGAGGCGATCTCGGAGGCATCGAGCGTGATTTTGCGACTATGCTCGCCAGCCTTGCGCCCCGCGAACGCCGTGGCGACGCCCAGCTCGTTCATGAGATGCGAAAAACTGTCGACATCGGCGAGCCGAGGCAGATTGCCGAGCGTCAGCTTCTCCTCGGTCAGCAGTGCGCAGGGAATGAGCGTCAGAACCGCGTTCTTCGCTCCCGAAATGGGGATCTTGCCCTCGAGGCGTTTGCCGCCCTGTACCCAGATAGAATCCATGGGGCCTGGCTGTAACGCCTAGCCCGAGAAGCGCAAGCTTACGCCTTTTCCAGTGTACATTGCAGCGGGTGCTGGTTCTCGCGGGCGCTGTCCATCACCTGCTGCACCTTGGTTTCGGCAACTTCGTAGGTGAACACGCCGCACACCGCGACGCCCTGCTGGTGCACCTGGAGCATGACGCGGGTCGCGTCCTCGATGCCCATGTTGAAGAAGCGCTGGAGGACCATCACGACGAATTCCATCGGCGTATAGTCGTCGTTGAGCATCAGTACCTTGTAATTGCTCGGCTTTTTGGTCTTGGCACGAGTCTTGGTCGCGACGCCGGTATCGGCCTCGTCGATATCGTCGGGGCCGGTGGGGCCGCCAGTCAAGAATCGCCAGTCGGTCATGTGCTCGTGCTCATTATGGTATCGGGGGAACGCTCTTCAACCCTTGAGCGCTCCCGATCCGTCTCAAAAAGAGAAGCGGCCGCCGCCCCCCGGACGACGACCGCTTCCTGATACCGGGCTCCCGCCGGATACGCGGCGGAAACCGAAACGCTAAAGCGTTAGGCCATGAACGCCTTGATCTTCTCGGCGTTGAGGCTCGCGCGGTTCGAGACCGGCTGCATCGCTTCACCGGCCAGCTTGACCCACTGTTCGGTCAGGGCCGAGGTTTCGGCGATCATGTGGTCGACATTCTCGCGAACCATCTTGGCCTGGAGTTCCATGACTTCGGCCGGGCTCTTGGCTTCGGCAAACGCCTTCATGGCTTCCGAGGCCTTTTCGAAACCGTCGCGACCGTCTTCGACCAGCTCTTCACCGATCTGCTTGGCACCGGCAGTGGCAATCTTGCCCGCTTCGACCATCGCTTCGATGTTGGCCTTGGTCAGTTCGGCCAGTTCTTCGGTGGCCGACTTCGACTTGGCGATGAATTCTTCGCCCTTCTTGTTCGCATCGGCGACCAGCTCTTCCACCTTGTCGGCGGTCGGCAGTTCGAACGCGGCGAACCAGTTGTTGATGTCCATCTTACCCATGGTATTTTCCTTCTTCTTGGGGCTCGGGGCGGCCTTCTGGGCCGGCGCCTTCGCCTTGATTTTCTTCTGCACCGGGGCGCGCTTCGCCGCCGGTTTCTTCGCAATCTTCTTCTTCACCGGAGCCTTGGCCTTCGGGGCCGTCGCTTCGGCATTGACCTTCTGCACTGCCGCCTTCACTTCGGGTTCGACCTTGACCTCGGGCTTGTCGCCTTCGGTCTTTTCCACTTTCGAACCTTTGGTTTCGTCGGTCATGCTTTCGCTCCTCATCTTGTGCGTTGCAACATAGCAATTGCAGCAAGCCATTTCAAGGTTTTTGTTGCAGCGCACAATTAGCAGAATTCCGCAGTTTTCTGCCATGGGGGTTGACGAATCACCATGTCGCCCGCAAAGCCTCGACATGGAAAACCCCTCGCGCCGTGGCCTGTTGATCGTCCTTTCCTCGCCCTCGGGCGCGGGCAAGACGACGATCTCGCGAAAGCTGATGGAGGCCGACCCCACCATCACCATGTCGATTTCCGCCACCACGCGAGCGCCGCGCCCTGGCGAAGAGGACGGCAAGGACTATCACTTCGTCACCGACGAAGCCTTCCAGCACCTCGTCGACGAGGGCGAGCTGGCCGAGTGGGCCTATGTCTTCGACCATCGCTACGGCAGCCCGAAAGAGCCGATCAAGGAAGCGCTCAAGGCCGGGCGCGACATCCTCTTCGACATCGACTGGCAGGGCACGCAGCAGCTGCGCAGCGCCTTCGGCAACGACCTCGTCTCGATCTTCATCCTGCCCCCCTCGATGAAGGAGCTCGAGCGCCGCCTCCACGACCGCAAGACCGACAGCGAAGACGTCATCGCCGGTCGCATGCGCCGCGCCGCGGGCGAAATCGGGCACTGGGGCGAATATGATTATGTGCTGGTGAACGAGCAGGTGGAGGACTGCCTCTCCGAAGTGCAGGCGATCGTGACCGCCGAGCGGATGCGCCGCAACCGCCGCCCCTACCTCACCGACTTCACCCGCCAGCTGGTCGAGCGTCCCAACAATTAGAGCAGGCTGAGCAGCCGCGCGCCGTCGAGAAAGTCGCGCTTGCGCCCTTCGTCACGTGCTTCCGCCTCGGCATCGGCGCCCCATTGCTCGCGCTGGTGGAGACTGTCGACCTCCACCGCGTCCCACGCCGCCTCAGCGTCGATTTCACCCTCGAGCACCGCCAGCGCCGCGACCAGCGAGCCGCCGATCGTCACCATCGGCGACAACCCCGCAAGCCGGAACGGATCGAGCGCCATCACCGCCGCCTTGAGCCGCTCGACCGTCGCCTCGGGCTGGTCGACATGCATGATGCCGCTCGTCGTCTCGAACGACACGTCGTAGCGCTTCGCCGCCCAGTCGAGCAGCGGGTCCCACGCCGCGCATTGCACCTCGCACAGCGCATCGGGATAGTCGGCGCGGTAGCAGCACAGCTCCCCCGCGCCATATTTGGCGAGATCCGCCGCAAACGCCTCGCGCCCCGGCCCGATCCGGTCGATCGCTGCATTGGCAAAGCCGGTCATCGGCATCGCCTTGGGATCGACCTCTTCCTCGACCGCATCCCATTCCGCCGCAATCGCGGCCGCCAACGCCTCGCTCGGCACGACCAGGTCCGCGCGCGCCGGCGTCTTGATACCCCGCCCGTCGAGCTTGACCGTCCAGCCGTCCGCAACCCGCTCGACCGCGGCTTCCTTCCAGAACCGCTTCACCGCTTGCCGTCCTGCTGGTCGAAGATGCGCTTGAGGATTTTCGGGCTGAGGATGAAGTCGCCCAGCCCCATCACGATCAGGAAAGCGCCGAGCACCGGCCACGAATCCTCGGTGATGACCCCGCCCCGCGCGACCAGCAGCCCGACCAGTGCGATCAGGAACCCGCCGATGCGGACGGCCTGCATCGCCGCGAAGCGTTTCTTCCAGAGCTCTTCGTCGTTCATCGCGCGATCCATTCCTGCGCCGCGACCATGACATCGTTCGCAGTCTCGGCGACATGGTGCGCCCCCGCATCGGCCAGTTCGCCGCGCGCATGATAGCCCCATTCGACCCCGATCGCGCCTACGCCCGCATTGCGCGCCATCTGCATGTCGTAACTCGTATCGCCGATCAGCACGGTCTGCGCCGGCTCCGCCCCAGTATCGGCCATCCCTGCCAGCACCATCGAGGGATGCGGCTTGGACGGATGCCGGTCGCCCGTGTGAAGCGTCACGAACTTCTTCTCATAGCCATGATGCTCGAGAACTGCGCGCAGGCCCCGGTCACTCTTGCCCGTCGCCACGCCGAGCAGCCAGCCATCCTCCTCCAGCGCACCCAGCAACGCATCGATGCCCTCGTAGAGCGGCTCGTCGACCTCACCGCGCCCGCGCATATCGAAGAAGGCCTGCTTGTAGGTTTCGGACAGCGCATGATGGTTTTCGCCCGGCACCAGACGCTCGAACGCCTCGACCAGCGAAAGACCGATCACCTTCTTCGACTCCTCGGGCGGCGGACAGGCAAGGCCGTGCGCGGTCAGCGCCATGTCGAGCGCGCGGTGGATCGTCGCGCCGCTATCCACCAGCGTGCCGTCGCAATCGAAAATCGCGAGCTTGATCATCGTTTCTTCTTCGGACTCCCGCGCTTCACCGGACGCTTCTTGCCCTTGGTCGGCTGCCCGCCCCGCGCCCGTCGCTCGCCCTTACGTTCCTTGCGGAAATTCTTGGCGTACTGCTTCTTGCGCTTGACCTTGGCTTCCAAACTCTGGGTCGGGTCGGGCAGGCTCAGCGGCAGGCTGTCGCCGTCCATCTCCTCGAACCCCAGCGTCGCCAGCGTCTCGGCGAAATGCGGCGGCAATTCCGCCTTACGGTCGATCGTCTTGCCGCCCGGCGCATCGATGCGCAGCCGCCGCGCGTGCAGGTGCAGCTTTCGGCTGATCCCGCCGGTCAGCATCGCATCGGGCCCGCCATATTTGGCGTCGCCGACGATCGGATGGCCGACCGCGGCCATATGCGCGCGCAGCTGGTGCGTGCGTCCGGTCAGCGGTTGCAGCTCGACCCATGCCGCGCGCGTACCTGCGCGATCGATCACGCGGATCTTGGTTTTGGCGTTCTGCCCGTTCTCCATGTCGACGTGCATCTTCTCGCCGCCCGTCCCGGGCTGCTTGGCCAGCGGCAGGTCGATCAGCCCTTCCTCGCCATGCACTTCGGGGATGCCGGTGACGATTGCCCAATAGACCTTGCGCGCCGTGCGCCCCTGGAAGGCGCGCGAGAAATGCGCCGCCGCACTCGCGGTGCGGGCGACAAGGATCACCCCGCTCGTATCCTTGTCGAGCCGGTGGACCAGCTTGGGCCGGCCTTCTGCGCCCTCGACCAGCCCGGGCAGCAACTTGTCGAGATGCTTGGTGGTCTTGGTCCCGCCCTGCGTGGCGAGCCCCGGCGGCTTGTTGAGCACGAAGGCGTCGGGCGTCTTCGCGACGACCATGTCCTGCACCGCCGACACTTCCTCGTCTGACAGCGGCGCTTCCTCGCGCATTTTCTTGTCGGCCGTTACCGCGCTTTCGAGCGGGGGCACGCGGATTTCCTGGCCTGCCACCAGCCGGTCGCCCGGCTGCACACGACCGCCATCGACGCGCAGCTGGCCGGTTCGCGCCCAGCGCGAAATCGCCCCGAAGGCGATCTGCGGAAGGTGACGCTTGAACCAGCGATCCACGCGGATGCCGTCATCCTCTGCGGACACGGTGTAGCTGCTGACATTATTGGTATCGGGCTTGGCCATGCGGGGCGCCTTAGCGATCCGCGCTCCAATAGTCGAAAACTTCCTGCTGCAGCCCGGCGATGAATTTCTGCGCACGCGGTCCTTCCCACGGCCCTTTATAGCCCCGCAGGTCGGTCGACACCCACCAGCCCTGTCCCGGCAGCCCATCTGACGCGCGCACCACTAGTACCGCCATCTCCGGCTCGCCGCGCCCTCGTGCCTCGGCATCGACATCGCCGAGTGTCGCGCACAAAGCGCGCATCTTGGGCCGCGAAAAGGCGTAGCCCAGATTGTTGAGGATTTCGGAGTAGGTCACCGACTGGCCGGCCTGCGCCGCGCCCACGAGATGCGCGCGCACGTCGGCGGCGTCCCACAAGTCGCTCATTCGGGCTGGTCGATGGTCGGCGTCAGCTCGAAAATGTCGAGCGTCCCGCCATTACGTGGATAGGGAATGACCAGCCGCCAGCGGAACGGACCGATCCGCTCGAACCGCCCCGCCATGTCGCGGGTCGGATCGTCGCCATAGGCTACGGGATCGCGCTCGTTGCCAAGCGACAGGCTGCCAAGGAATACGAGCGCTTCGTCATCGAGCGGATAGAGACGACCCGAGGGGCGCTGCGTGCCCGTCTGCTTCACGATGGTGAAGTTTTCGTCCTCAAATTCGATGTAGCAGAAGAAGGGTTGATAGGCGATGAACTCGGGGTCGCCCGCTTCCGCCGCGCCCAGTTTGACCAGTCGACACCGATAGCTGCCCGGCGTCGGCGTGACCCGCGGCAGCGCTGCGCCCGGATTGAGCAATTCGCCCTCATTCTCGATGGCCGAGGTGAAGCTGTTTTGCCGCGCGACCGCCAACCCCACGTCCCAGGCGTCGCCGACATTGGAAAGCCGCTCACGATCCTCGACCGACACGATCGCGTCCCAGCCATCATTCTCGGGCACCGGGTCGTCGGCCTCGACCGTCACCACCGGCGCGCCGGCGCGGACATAGCCGAGATCCTCGAAAAATGGCGCGCAACCGCCAAGAAACGCCATCCCGCACAGCAGGCACGCCACGTGAGAGAATCGCATTCCCCCCTGATGATCGGTCCGGGTCATCGTCCCTAACAAACCCACGAATGGAGCCGCAGTTCAAGAGCGCGATTGACTTTCCCGCCTTGGGACAGCAGCGCTTCGCCGATGACCAGCCCCGACCCGTCGCGCCGCATCGGCTATGCCTGCGCGCTCGCCGCCTTCGGGCTGTGGGGCGTCATCCCCTTGTTCTTCAAGGCACTGATCCCGGTCGAATCGATGCATATCGTCTCGTTCCGCGTCGTCATCGCTGTGCCGACGCTTGCGCTGCTCATCTGGGGCATGAGCCGCTGGCACGAGGTCAAGGCGGCGCTGTCGAACCGCCGGGTCATGCTGACGCTGCTAGCCAGCGCCGTGCTGATCGCGATCAACTGGGTAATTTACGTCGTCGGTGTGAATGGCGGACGCGTGCTCGCCACCAGCCTCGGCTATTATCTCAACCCGCTGTTCAACATCCTGATCGGCCGCTTCCTGCTGGCCGAACGCCTCAATCGCCTGCAATGGGCGGCGCTCGGCATTGCGGCGGTGGGCGTCGCGGCACTCGCCTTCGGCGCGCTCGGCGACCTCTGGATCACGCTCAGCCTCGCCTTCAGCTTCGCCTTTTACGGTTATCTTCGGAAACAGGTCGCGGTCGGCTCGGCCCCCGGCTTGTTCGTCGAGACCGTCCTCCTTTCGCCGCTCTTCCTGCTCTGGCTCGCGCTCTACAAGGACCCGGCGATGCCGCTCTTCGGCCCAAGCGACCTGCACATGTGGCTGCTGCTCGCCTCGGGCGCGGTCACTGCCTTGCCCTTGCTGCTGTTCACCGAGGGCGCGCGCCGCCTGCCTTACTCCACCGTCGGCATCCTCCAGTTCATCGCGCCGACCATCCAGTTCTTCCTGGGCGTGCTGCTGTTCGGCGAGGCGTTCACGCCCGTGCGCATGTTCGCCTTCGCCGCGATCTGGCTGGCGATGATCCTCTATATCGGCGGGCTGGTACGCGAGGATCGGCGGGCGTCTTAGCCTTGCAAAACACCCGCTTCGCCACCATATTCAGGTCATGCTGAACATCATCTCCATCATCATCGGCCTGATCGGCGCTGTGCTTGCCGTCATCGGCCTTGTTCCCCTGCTTGGCTGGACCAACTGGATCTGGCTGATCGTGCCGGTCATCGGCGCGGTGCTCGGCCAACTGTCGTCGAGCGACAAGGGGCGTAACCTCAACCTTATCGTGCTTGCGATCATGGCCGTGCGGCTGATGATCGGCGGCGGCGTCATCTGACGCCCGACCCGCGGATCGACGCCTATCTCGCGAAGTCCGCCGATTTCGCGAGGCCCATCCTCGTCCACCTGCGCGAACGCGCGCACGCCGCCGCGCCCGAGGCTGCCGAGGATATCAAGTGGGGCGCACCGGCGTTCGTCGCCAACGGGCAGATCCTGTTCATCATGGCGGCCTTCAAGGCCCACGTCGCGGTCAATTTCTGGCGCGGGCAGGAATTGCTCGGTGACAAGGCATTGGACGGCGCCATGGGGCAGCTCGGCAAGATCGCGACGCTCGACGACCTGCCCGATGACGACGCGCTCGATGCGCTGATCGTCGCTGCGCTCGACCTCACGACCACCCCGCCCAAGAAAAAGGCGAACCCCAAGCCCGAAAAACTGCACCCCGATTTCGCGGCCGCGCTCGACAAGGCGCCTAAGGCCAAAGCGGTTTACGAGGGCTTTCCCCCCGGCGCGCGGCGCGAATATTGCGACTGGGTCAACGACGCCAAGCGCGACGCCACCCGCGACAAGCGCATCGCGCAGGCGGTCGAATGGCTCGCCGAGGGCAAGAAACGAAACTGGAAATATCAGGACTGCTGATGAACGCGCTTTCCCCCGAAGAGAAGATTCCCGACATTTTCGCGCAGGCGCTGGCGATGAACCCGCGCGCCGCCGCGACCTATCGCGCGCTCGACCTCGAGACCCGCCGCGCGCTGTGCGACACGATCGCCCGCGCCCCCGGCTGCGGCGCGCGTAACATCCTCGTCAACGGCGCGATCCGCGAATTGCTCGCCGACTAGTCAGCGCGTCTTGACGTAGCGCCCCGGCGCATCCTCGATCGGCTTCAGCTTGCCCTTGCCGGGCACACGCGCGCCCTTGGCGTCGACCGTCTCGTCGTCGATTCCCTTGAGCCATTCGATCCAGTCGGGCCACCAGCTTCCTTCGCGCCGCGTCGCCTTCTCGCGAAACTCCTCAAGGCTCCCCGCTTCGCCCTTCTCGAGCACGCTATAATGATATTTCTTAGCCGAGGGCGGGTTCACCACCCCCGCAATATGCCCCGAACCAGCCAGCACGAAGCGCTTCTCGCCGCGCGCATGGTCCATCCATTTCCACACGCTCGCGGCCGGCGCGATATGATCCTGCTCACCCGCCTGGATGTAGAGCGGCGTCTCGATCGCAGTCAGGTCGACCGGATGCCCCAGCACAGAGATCGCTCCCGGCTCGACCATCAAATTCTTGCGGTAAAGCCGGTCGAGATAGTCGCGATGCCATGCGCCCGGCAGGTTGGTCACGTCCCCGTTCCAGTGGAGCAGGTCGAACGGCCGCGGATCCTTGCCCATCCAGTAATTGTTGACGACATAGCTCCACACCAGATCGCGCCCGCGCAGCATGTTGAAGGTCGCCGCCAGCACGCGCCCGTCGAGCACGCCCGTGTCCGCGGTCAGCTGCTCGAGCGTCGCCATCGTATCGTCGCCGGTGAACAGCTGGAGGTCGCCCGCCTCGCTAAAATCGATCTGCGCGGTGAACAGGGTCGCGCTCGCCACCTTGTCCGCCTCTCCTTTGGCCGCAAGCATCGCCAGCGTCATCGCCAGCACGCTGCCCGCCACGCAATATCCGATCGTGTGCGCCTGCTTCACCTCGAGCAGGTCGCACACCACGTCGATCGCCTCTTCCTGCGCGCCGACATAATCGTCCATCGTGATGTCGGCGATGCTCTCGTCCGCCGATTTCCAGCTCACCATGAACAGGCTCACCCCCTGCTCCACCGCCCAGCGCACGAAGCTCTTCTCGGGCGTCAGGTCGAGGATATAGAATCGGTTGATCCACGGCGGGAAGATAACCAGCGGCGTCTTCAGCACCTTCTCGGTAGTCGGCGCATAATGGATCAGCTGGTAGAGCGGCGTCTCGAACACCACCTTGCCCGGCGTCGTCGCCAGGTTGCGCCCCAGCTCGAACGCACCCTCGGGGCTTTGCGTGATCTGCCCCTTGGCGATGTCGCCCAGCAGGTTCGCCATGCCATGCGCCAGGCTTTCGCCCTGCGTCTCGACCGCCTCGGCGATCACCTGCGGGTTGGTTAGCGGGAAGTTGGCCGGGCTCATCGCGTCGACGAATTCGCGGGTCGAAAAGCGCAGCTGTTCGCGCTGTTCCTCGTCCAGCCCCTCAATCTTCTCGACCGTCTCCAGCATGCCCTTCGACAGCGCCAGATAATGCGCCTTCATCGCCGCAAAAGCCGGATTTTCCTCCCATTGCGGGTCGGCAAAGCGGCGATCCTTGGCCTGCCCCGCCGCCTCGTAGTCGGACAGCATGTCGCGCCACGCGTCGAGCCCCTTGGCCCAGGCCTGCGCCCCCGCCTGCATCCACTCCATCGGGTCGGCATCGGCAGCGGTGGGCGGCACCGCGCCCAGTCCCGGCGCCTTGGCGCTCTCGTTGAACTGCTCGGCCCAGGCCTTCATCCACGCCTGCTGCGCCTTGCCCATTATCTGAGCCATGTCGGTGAAATCGTTGCTGTCAGCCATACACACGTTCGTCTTGAGCTTGTCGAAGGACCGTCCTTGCTTCAAAGCGCACCTAACAGGAAAAACGCTCCTTCGACAGGCTCAGGACGAACGAACGAAACATGGACGCCGCCATCATCCCTCCCGGCCCGCTGGTCGCGCTCGATTATCTCGGCATCGCCGTGTTCGCGATTTCGGGCGCCCTGGTCGCGGCCGAAAAGAAGCAGACGCTCGTCACCTTCATCTTTTTCGCGGTCATCACCGGGGTCGGCGGCGGAACGCTGCGCGACCTGATGATCGGCGCGCCCGTTTTCTGGGTGAACCACAACATGACCCTGCTCGTGTGCGTCGCCTGCGCGCTGCTCGTGTGGATCTTCAGCAAGGCGCGCCTCGCCGAGCGTGCGATCCTCTGGTTCGACGCGATCGGGCTCGCTGCCTACTCGGTCTACGGCGCGGCCAAGGCACTGCGCTACGACGTCGCCCCTGTCCCCGCCCTCGCGATGGGCGTGATGACCGCCTGCGTCGGCGGGATCATCCGCGACGTGCTTGCGGGCGAACCCTCCATCCTCATGCGCCCCGAGCTCTACGTGACCGCCGCCGCGCTCGCCTCGGCGCTCTACGTCACGCTCGTCATGTTCGGCGCGCCGCCGCTGCTCGCTGCCCTGGTCGCGGGGCTGCTCGGCTTCTCGCTCCGCGCCGCCGCGATCGTGCGCGGCCTCTCGCTTCCCAGCTACAAGGGCTGACCCCGGTGTCCGACGACTATTACCGCATCCGCCGTCTCCCGCCTTACGTCTTCGCCGAGGTGAACGCGATGAAGGCCGCCGCGCGAGCGGAGGGCAAGGACA
This sequence comes from Sphingomicrobium clamense, assembly GCF_019264355.1. Lineage (NCBI taxonomy): Bacteria > Pseudomonadati > Pseudomonadota > Alphaproteobacteria > Sphingomonadales > Sphingomicrobiaceae > Sphingomicrobium > Sphingomicrobium clamense. The sequence continues at coordinate 2,090,257 of NZ_JAHVAH010000001.1, forward strand.
TTATCGACCTCGGCATGGGCAATCCGGACGGCAAGCCGCCCGAGCATGTCATCGAAAAGCTCTGCGAAGTCGCGCACAGCCCGACCGCCCACCGCTACAGCGCCAGCGCGGGGATCAAGGGGCTGCGCAAGGCCAAGGCCGACTATTACCAGCGCCGTTTCGGAGTCGAGCTCGATCCCGAAACCGAGGTCTGCGTCACGCTCGGCTCGAAGGAAGGCTTCGCAAACCTTGCGCAGGCGATCACCGCGCCGGGCGATGTCGCGCTGACCCCCAACCCCAGCTACCCGATCCACCATTTCGGCTTCATCATCGCGGGCGCCGCGATCCGTTCGATCCCCGCCGCGCCCGGCCCGCTCTTCTTCGAGAAGCTCGAACTGGCGATGCGCTACACCGTGCCGCGCCCCAAGGTGCTGGTCGTCGGCTACCCGTCCAACCCGACCGCCTACACCGCCGACCTCGCTTTCTACGAACAGTTGGTCGCGTTCGCGAAGGAGGCCGGGCTCACCATCATCTCCGACCTTGCCTATTCGGAAATCTATTTCGACGGCAATCCGACCCCCTCGCTGCTCCAGGTCGAGGGCGCGAAGGATATCGCGGTCGAATTCACCTCGCTGTCCAAGACCTATTCGATGGCCGGCTGGCGCATGGGGTTCGCGGTCGGCAATGCGAAGATGATCGGCGCCCTGAAGCGCGTGAAATCCTATCTCGATTATGGCGCCTTCACCCCGATCCAGGCCGCCGCGGTCGCCGCGCTGAACGGCCCGCAGGACTGTGTCGAGGCCAACCGGCAGCTCTACAAGGCACGCCGCGACGTGATGGTCGAAGCCTTCGGCCGCGCGGGCTGGGACGTCCCCCCGCCCGCCGCCTCGATGTTCGTCTGGGCGCCCATCCCCGAACCCTATCGCGACATGGGCAGCATGGCATTCGCCAAGCGGCTGATCACCGAGGCCGGCGTCGCCGTCGCACCCGGCATCGGCTTTGGCGAGGAAGGCGAAGGCTATGTCCGCCTCGCCCTCGTCGAGAACGAGCAACGCATCCGCCAGGCCGCACGCGGCATCAAGGCGATGCTCGACAAGGGTTAACCGTTATCGCCGAACCGAGCGGCGTAGCTTGACGAGCCGACGCGCCGTTAACTAGAGGCTGCGCTAAGCCTGAAACGGGAACAATTGCTTGGAAACCAACATGATTCGCCGCCTCTCCCTCGTCGCGCTCGGCGCGCTTGCCATCGGTGCCTGCACCACCGCGCCGGCGCCCGCGCCCGAAATCGTCGAAGTCGTGCCCGAAAAGCCCAAGGGGTTCGTGATGCCCGAGGGGTATCGCTGGAGCCACGGTCACGGACCCGAGGCGATCGAGGCGATGAAAGCGACCTTCGGCATCACCGAGCTCGGCCCCAACGAATTTCGCTGGGCCGACGAGCTCCCGACCGAGGGCGAGCCGCGCGTCATCGTCGATCTCAAGACGCAGATGAGCTTCGCTTATGTCGGCGACACGCTGGTCGGCGCGACCTCGGTTTCGACGGGCAAAGCGGGCAAGGAGACCCAGCTGGGTTTCTGGCCGATCCTCTCGAAGCACAAGAAATATCGCAGCCGCAAATATGACAATGCGCCCATGCCCTATTTCCAGCGCATGGACCGCTTTGGGATCGGGCTGCACGGCGGGCACAATCCGGGCTATCCCGCCAGCCACGGCTGCATCCGCTTGCCCGAGGAATATGCCGCCAAGCTGTTCGCGCTGACCAAGATCGGCACCGAGGTCGTCGTCGAAGGCTAGCGCGCCGCGCCGCGCCGTGGCAGGAGCCTGCCATGGCCAGCCCCTTCCTTCCCTCGCTCGCGCAGGTCGCCGCGACTGTCGAACTGGCGGTCGCGCCCGTTTTCCTGCTCGCGGGAATCGGCGCCTTCCTCAACGTCTGCACCGGCCGTCTCGCGCGGATCGTCGATCGTGCGCGCGGGCTCGAACCGCGTGTCCTCGCCTCGCGGGGTAGCGAACATGACCGGCTGCGTGACGAGGCGCGATTGCTCGACCGCCGCATGCGCGTGTGCAACCGCGCCATCTTCCTCGCCGTGCTCGGCGCGGTGCTAATCTCGCTATTGGTGATCCTGCTGTTTGTTGCGGCGCTGTCCGACCTCGACCTCGGCACCTGGGTCGCCCTCTTGTTCATTGCCGCGATGCTCGCGACGGGCCTCAGTTTCGCGACCTTCCTCGTCGAAACGCGGCTCGCCACCGCGGCCATTCGCGTCAGCGAGGAAGTCCTCTTCCACGAGGACCAGCGCGACTAGCGGTTGTTGGGCTTGGCCAGATAGGTGAGCAGGATCAGGATGCCGAGCGTGACGAGCGGCGCGGCGATCATGTTGGTCTGTTCCTCGAACCAGGTCGACCAGGGCTGACTGAGCGGCTCGAGCAGCACTTCGCCCCCGACCTGCATCGGCCCGAACAGCTGCCATTGCTGGATCACCTCGAGCCCGACGCCCACTACCCAGACCAGCGCGAACAGGATCGCCGCGATCTTGAAGATCAGATGCATTTCACCCCCGGTTTTTGCGTCGCGTAACGCGGGCCACCATACAGCCAAGCCTTGATCCACATCAACCGCCTGCGCCAACCGCCGCCGAGATCGCTCACACGGCTCGACAAGCTAGCGCCCCTGCCTTATCGCCCGCTGCAACCAGTTCCAGGGAGCCTTTTTACGTGTCCAACACCGCCAACACGCTCGACCGCGTCCTCGTCCTCGAAATGGTCCGCGTGACCGAAGCTGCCGCCATCGCCGCCTCCAAGTGGATCGGGCGCGGCGACAATGATGCGGCCGACGCCGCAGCGGTCGAGGCGATGCGCGAACAATTGAACAAGCTGCCGATGGACGGCACGGTTGTGATCGGCGAGGGCGAGCGCGACGAGGCGCCCATGCTCTATATCGGCGAGAAAGTGGGCTCCAATCCGCGCGACGAGGACGTGCCGGGCATCGACATCGCGCTCGACCCGCTCGAAGGCACCACCATCACCGCCAAGGCCGGACCCAACGCGCTCGCGGTGCTTGCCATCGCCGAGGCCGGACACCTGCTCAACGCGCCCGACGTCTACATGCAGAAGATCGCGATCGGGCCGGGCTATCCGGACGGCACGATCGATCTTGCCGATAGCGTCACCAACAACGTCAAGCGCCTCGCGGCGGCCAAGGGGGTCGAGCCGGGCGATATCAACGCCTGCGTACTCGACCGCGACCGCCACGCCGACATCATCGCCGAGCTGCGATCGATCGGCTGCGGCGTGATGCTGATCCCCGACGGCGACGTAGCGGGTGTCATTGCCACCACCGATCCCGATACGCAGGTCGACATCTACATCGGCACCGGCGGCGCGCCCGAGGGCGTGCTCGCGGCTGCTGCGCTGCGCTGCGTCGGCGGGCAGATCCAGGGCAAGCTGCTGTTCCGCGACGATGACGAGCGCGGCCGCGCCGAGCGTTGGGGGATCACCGATCTAGACCGCATCTACACCCTCGACGACATGGCCAAGGGCGACTGCATCTTCGCCGCGACCGGCGTCACCGACGGTTCGCTGCTCGACGGCGTCAAGCGCCGCAAGGGCGGCTGCATCGAGACCGAGAGCATCGTCATGCGCGCCTCCTCGGGCACCGTGCGCTACGTCAAGGGCGAACACCGCAAGGGCGCGCCCGCCTGAGGCCGCGCCGCCCTCGCTGTAGGATTTCCCTTCCCAAGGCGTATTAGTCGAGTAATATGGTCGAATGACCATTCAGCAAACCGACGCTGCATCCGAAGCGCCGCTTCCCGAGACCATCGACCCGATCGCCCCGCGCCTCCCCGCCGGCATGCACCCGGTCGAGCCCGCCTATCGCTGGGTCCTGCGCATCCAGTTCATCCTGCTTTGGGCGCCCTTCCTCGTTGGCGCGCTGGTGCTCGACAATTTCGTGCTCTCCGAACAGGGCTATCCCGCCTACCTCTCGCTCGCCGTTGCCGTGCTGGCGCTCGCGGTCATCGTAATCGTCCCGCAGCGCATCTGGCGGCGCCTCGGCTATCGCCTGTCCGACCGCAGCCTGCGCGTGGTGCGCGGGTGGCTATTCCACACCGACACGATCGTCCCCTTCGTCCGCGTCCAGCACCTCGACGTGACCCGCGGTCCGCTCGAAAAGCTGCTCGGTACCGCCAGCCTGATCGTCCACACCGCAGGCACGCATAACAGCGTCGTTACCCTCCCCGGCCTCGACCCCGAAAAAGCCGAAGAGATGCGCGCCGCGATCCGCGCCGAAATCCGGACCGACTGGCAGTGAACGACGCCGCGCCCGTCATCCTGCAAACCGGAGAGCCTCAGCGCCTCCATCCGCTGACCATGGTCACCCGGCTGGGCGACGTGCTCAAACAGGCGTGGGGCGCGGCCATTGCGGCGGTCTTCATCGGCTATCAGGGTCAGTGGCTCATGGCGGCAGGTCTGGTCGGCATCGTCTTCCTTGCCAACCTCGTCAATCCGCTCGTCCAGTGGCTGAGTTTCACCTACATGGTCGGCGACGACGGGATCGAGATGAAGAGCGGCGTGCTCTCACGCAACCACCGCACTATCCCCTTCGACCGTGTGCAGGACGTCAATCTCGAGCAGAATGTGCTCCACCGCCTGTTCGGCATGGCCAAGGTCAAGCTGGAAACGGGCGGCAGCGCGGGGGGCAATAGCGAGGACGGGGTGATCGATTCGATCAAGCTCGACGATGCGGCGCGCCTGCGCGACACGATCCGCGTCCACCGCGCCGGTGCGCAGCCTGTGGTCGCGTCCGAGGACAAGACCGAGATCGAAGAGGCGGCCCCGATCTATGCCATGGACCAGAAGCGCGTGCTGCTGGCCGGCATCTTCAATTTCTCGCTCGCCGTGCTCGGCGTGCTGTTCGGCGCCGCGCAGACGGTCGGGGACGTCATCGGCATCAACCCGTTCAGCGGGTCATTCTGGCGCAATCTCGCGGCCGACAGCGCGCCCTTCATGGACTTCATCCTCGCCAACCAAATCGTCACAGGGCTTTTCGGATTCATCTCGCTGGTGGCGATCGGGCTGGCTACCGGAATCATCCAGACCGCGCTGCGCGAATGGAATTTCCGCCTCTCGCGCACCGAGAGCGGGCTGCGCCGCCGCCGCGGCTTCTTCACGCTCACCGATGTCGTATTGCCGCTGAAGCGCGTGCAGGCGACGATCCTGGCGACCGGCCCCATCCGGCGCTATTTAGGCTGGCGGGCGATGAAGCTGCAAAGCCTCGCGCAGGATAGCGGTCATGGCGGCGACCACGTCATCGCCCCGCTCGCCCGAAACGGGGAAATCGACCGCATCTTCGACGCAATGGACTGGCGGCAGGTCGACCCGACGACCAAGGGCTGGACGCGCCCAACCTTCGCCTATGTCGCCATGTTCATGCTGATCATGGTTCCCGCGCTCGTCATCGGCTTCGCGATTTCGGCGGTCGAGAGCGTCTGGGCCCCGGCAGTCGCAGCGCTTGCGGTTGCAGCCGTGCTGATGGCGCTGCGGCTGGTCGGCTGGATGCACCATCGCTATCGCCGCGATGGTGACCGGGTACTGATCCATTCGGGCGCGTGGAACCAGCGGCTCGTGATCCTCCCGCTCGACCGCATCCAGTCCGTCGACGTCCATCGCGGCCCGATCGACAAGATTTTCGGTGTCTCGTCGATGGTGTTCGGTGTCGCGGGCGGCAAGGGCTTCCAGCACCACCAGATCGTCTCCATCCCCTCGGCCACCGCCTACGCGCTGCGCGACGACCTGCTCGGCGACCTTCAATGAGCGCGCCCTTCGAGGCTGCGACAAGCCTCACCGGACTTCCCTGGGAATGGCGCTATCGCGGCGGCGACGACCTCAGCCGCGACCTCGTCGATCAGCTGTTGCTGGCGCGTGGGGTCGCCGAGGAAGACCTGCCGCGCGAACGCGATCCGCGCATCCGCGACTTTCTCCCCGACCCCTCGGTCTTCGCCGACATGGACAAGGCGGCAAAGCGTGTCGCCGACGCCATCGAGAATGACGAGACCATCGCGGTCTTCGGCGATTATGACGTCGACGGGGCGACCTCCGCTGCGCTGCTGACGCATCTTTTCCGCCGTCTCGGCATCGAGCCGATGATCTACATTCCGGACCGTCTGCTCGAAGGCTACGGCCCTAGTGCCGAGGCGCTGGTCAAGCTCAAGGAGCAGGGCGCCGACCTCGCCATCACCGTCGATTGCGGCGCGCAGGGATTCGAGGCGCTGCAGGCCGCCGCCGATGCCGGCCTCGAAGTCATCGTGTGCGATCATCACCAATGCGCCACCGACCTCCCGGTCGCCCACGCGCTGATCAATCCCAACCGGCTCGACGAAAGCGACGAGGGCGCCGCGCACGGCCATCTCGCTGCAGTCGGCATGGCGTTCCTGCTCGGCGTGGCCCTGCTCCGCGAACTGCGCGCGCGTGGCCGTTTCGTGGGTGACCGGCCCGAGCCGCAGATCATCGACCTGCTCGATCTCGTCGCGCTGGGCACGGTGGCCGACGTCGCGCGGCTGCGCACGCTCAATCGCGCCTTCGTGACGCAGGGGCTCAAGGTGATGGCGCAGGGGCGCAATACCGGGCTCGTCGCGCTCGCGCAGGCATCGCGGCTTACGCGAGCGCCTGTCTCGCGCGATCTCGGCTTTGCGCTCGGACCGCGGATCAATGCCGGGGGGCGTGTCGGCCAGGCGGACCTCGGCGTTCGCCTCCTCACCACCGACGATCCCGACGAGGCACAGCGCATCGCTGCCGAACTCGATCGCTTCAACGAGGAACGCCGCGCCATCGAGGCGGCGGTGCAAGAACAGGCGATGGAAGCTGCCGAGGCGCAGGCCGACGATCCGGTCGTGCTGGTCGCGGGCGAAGGCTGGCACCCGGGCGTGGTTGGCATCGTCGCTAGCCGGCTCAAGGAAAAATTCCACCGCCCCGCCTTCGTCGTCGCGCTCGACGAGGACGGTACGGGCAAGGGATCGGGCCGCTCCATCTCGGGCGTCGATCTCGGTGCGGCCGTGCTTGCGGCCAAGGATGAAGGTCATCTCGTTGCCGGCGGCGGCCATGCCATGGCGGCAGGCATCACCGTCGCGCCGGGCGGCATCGACGCGCTTAAGGCCTATCTCGACGCTCGCCTCGCCGACAATGTCGAGCAGGCACGCGCGGGCCGCAAGCTGATCATCGATGCGATGCTCTCGCCCGGCGGGGTCGCGGGCGAGCTGTGCGACCAGATCGAGCAGGCCGGCCCCTACGGCGCGGGCTGGCCCGCTCCGCGCATGGCGGTTGGCCCCGTCAGGCTCCACAAGACCGGCATCGTCGGACAGGGTCACGTCCGCACCATCGCGATCGGCGATGACGGGCGCAGCTTCAAGGCCATCGCATTCCGCGCCGCCGACGGCGCGCTCGGCCAGGCCATGTTGTCGGCGACCCCCGATTCCCGCTTCTGGCTGGCCGGGACGATCAAGCGCGACGAGTGGACCGGAGGCAATGCGGCCGAGATGCATATCGAAGATATTGCAACTTGCAGGCCATAAGGGTGTTGACGAGGGGAGCAGGCTCTTCTAACAGCCCGCCCAGCCACTTATGGCCCCTTCGTCTAGCGGTTAGGACGCGGCCCTTTCACGGCTGAAACACGGGTTCGATTCCCGTAGGGGTCACCATTCATACTGTCTCCGCACGCGTGTCTCGCGTGCGGCAGACAGCACCTCTAGAAAATCGCGTGAATACGGCGTTTCTCCGCCTTAGGGTCTCTGCATTTTTTCGCCGGAGACTTGCGCGGCCAGCCGATCCGTCGATTATCAGACCTTTTTCTCTCAGACGAAAAAACTGTGTCTCGAGATAGATAGACGAGTCAGCCGAGAAAGATTTGTTCTTGCTCAATCCAGCTGAGCGGAATGCCATTCAGGTTCTGAATGTCGCGAGCTTTCAATGCCGTCGCAGCGCGCCCCTCAATGATCGCAGATACTATTTCTGGCGACAGGTAGCTCAGCCGAACGAGTCTCTTGAAACGTTCGGTCGACCGTCCGAACTTTTTGGCAAGCTTGTCGATCGGGGTCATTGGCTTCGTTAGTGCCAGTTCGCGAGCCTGGTAGGCATCCTGCATAAGCTTGACGAGTTGCGGGTCCGCGGCCGCCCCTACTGACTGCTCCGGCTCGCTAACAATCAATTGGGCATCGTTGCCGTGCCGCAGTTTCTTGACCGTCCGTTCGAGCCTCGAGCCGTCATTGAGCGTGAGCATAAGTTTGCCATCACCGATGAGGACCTTCAGGACATGGTGTAGAAAGAGCTTGCGACGTTCTTCGGCTGTGCCTTTTAGCAACAATTCTGCCGGGGTCTGGACGGCTTCGGCGTCATCGATGCTTCCGACTTTACTGTTCCAGTGTTCAGCGAGGAGCTTGCCGCATAGCGCTTCCAGTTTGTCCGCTGGCATGCGGAGTGGTGCAGGGTCGCCTGTGGCGACGCCTTTCGGATGCGTGACGTAATAGCGATGGCGTTGGCCATTTCGCACCGTGTGTACCGGACCCATTGGCCGATCGAGATGATCTTTGATCAGGCCCTGAAGCATGCTGTTCGACCGCAGCTTGGGACCGCACATGGCCTCCGAACAACGCGTCGCGAGGATCGCCTGAACCTTCTCGAACAATGGTCGCTCTACGATTGCGTCGTGGAGCCCTTCATAGACTTTGCCCTTGTGCTTGACCTGCCCGGCGTAAAGTCGGTTGGATAAGAGGCAGCGCAACGCCCCATAAGTGAACGCAGTCCCGCCACTGGGCTTGCCTTTGCGCATTCGCTGCTTCGTCTTGAGCCCTTTCTCACGTGCCCAATCGAGCAACGCGGGGACAGACTGCAGTTCGGCAAACTTTGCCATGAGCAACTGGACGCTGCCCGCTTCCTCCTCGTTGATGACGAGCTTTCGATCCTCGACATCGAACCCGAGCGGTACCACTCCTCCCATCCACATGCCCTTCGCCTTGGACGCGGCAATCTTGTCTCGCACTCGCTCCGCTCCGACCTCTCGCTCGAACTGGGCAAAAGACAGCAGAACGTGGAGCATCAGCCTGCCCATGCTGGTCTTGGTGTTGAACGACTGGGTAACACTTACAAACGATACGCCCGAATTCTCGAAACGCTCGACGATCCGCGCAAAATCGGCAAGGCTGCGGGTCAGGCGGTCAATCTTGTAGATGACCACGATATCGACCTTGCCGACCTCGACGTCGGCAAGCAGCGCCTTGAGACCAGGGCGCTCCATGCTGCCGCCCGAAAAGCCACCGTCGTCATAGCTCGCTCGCACCGAGCTCCATCCCTCGTGACGCTGGCTGTCAATGTACGACCGACACGCGTCTCGCTGCGCATCGAGGCTGTTGAATTCCTGGTCGAGGCCTTCGTCGCTCGACTTGCGGGTGTAGATGGCACAGCGAAGCTTTTTCATCTCCGAAGCCCGAAGAAGCGCGGACCCGACCAACGAGTGCCGGTAATATGGGTCGCGATCTCGCTCAGCGAGCCAAAGCGCTCACCGTCGTAAACCAGTCCCCGCTCGGTGACATCGACCACGTAGTTCACACCACGCCAGCGGCGCACGAGCCGATTGCCGGGACGTAACTCAGAGCCTCTTTTCGAACTGCCATGAATCCTCGACGCGAGCTGCGTCTTGATCGATTGAGGCAGCCCTCCAACCGATTGCTCCTGCAACCGGTAGGCGAGCCCCCGAGCCAGCAAGTCAGGCGTGAACGCCACCGGCGGCGGCGTCTTGTAGAGGCTCCGCCACCGATCCTTGAGTTCGCTGCGGCTCAACTGCCCGAATTCGGTCAGGTGGGCGTCGATCTGGCTCATTCAGGTGCGACCGCACGGTAAGTACGAAGACCATCGACCTTGTCACTATCGATCGCATAGCCCTGCTTGCGCAGACCCGTCATCGCGGCACGCACCGTGTGCGGCAGCCATGACGTAGCTTTGGTCATCTGAACAATTGTAGCGCCCTCCTCGCGCACCAGCAGGGCAGCGAGCTTGTCACGCTTGGTCACCTTTTTTGGCTCGGGCGCCGGTGAATTCTTGGTTCCAGTTTTCTTCTTGCTCAATTGGGAGGCCTCCTGTCCGGAGCGCAGAATTGCGCTTCCACCAACCCAAGCCCGACCCATTCAAGGATCAGGCGGCGACGCCAGGACAAGGTCCATTGTCGACTTCTCCAGCAATGCTCGCGTTTTGACCGAAGTCGAATGGTTTCCGACCATTTACGAAGGTGTGCCTGGCGGCCAAAGTCGGTCATTTGAAAGAGCGCGATGTTAATTGGTAACGATAGAGTCCAAGAAATTCAGGAGAAATCTCAGGGATTTCGTAGGTGCAGCAAAATTGGGGATTGCAGCCTCAAAAACTGCCCCCGGTATCGCGCGGCGGAATAGTATCTAAGTTGGTAGAGCATTCGACCCTTACTCAAACCTTCCAGAATTCGAACCATTGCTGCTCCGCCATTCCCCTCGAATGAAATGTCTGCTTGGACTGGAAACAATGAGATGTTTCGGGCAAGCTGGTTCTTGGTCGATGAAACACTCGGCACAGGGGGTGATGTTAATCGTAAATGCCACAGGTTAATCCGGACATATTGCGCTGGGCGCGTGAGACGGCAGGATTAGGTGCCGCCGAAGCTGCGCACAAAATTGGCCTCAACGCCGCGTACGGACTTGATCCCGTAGACCGGCTGCACCAGCTAGAGACTGGCGAAAAGCAACCTAGCGAAGCCCAACTAGCGAAGATGGCGTCACAATATCGCCGTCCGTTACTTACCTTTTATCTGCCCGAGCCGCCGCGTAAGGATGAGGTGGGTGAAGACTTTAGGACGCTTCCCGAAAAATCTGAGCCGGGGAACACAAATCTCCAAGTTCTTCTTCGTCAGGTAAGAGCAAGGCAGCGCCTCGCTCGTGAGCTACTTGAAGACGAGGAAGATTCCGAGCAGTTCGCGCACCTCGGGGCGGCCTCTTCAAAGGACAGCGTTCGAGGGCTGGCAACTAAGATTGTCAAAGCCATCAATTTCGACTTGGAACAGTTCCGCGGCCAGCGGACAATTGAAGACGCTTTCGCCTACCTTCGAACGAGGACCGAAGACGCAGGTGTTTACGTCCTTTTGGCCGGAGACCTAGGTAGCTGGCAAACAGCAATTAGCGTAGACGTCTTTCGTGGATTTGCGCTCACCGACGACCTTGCCCCATTCGTCGTCATTAATGACCAAGACGCCAAGTCCGCATGGGCGTTCACTCTGCTGCATGAGTTATGCCATCTTTGGCTAGGACAAAGCGCCATTAGTGGGTCGAGCAATGAAATTGCGATTGAGAAATTTTGCAACGATGTAGCTTCCGAGATACTCATCCCAGCAGACGAATTAACAGCGTTTGTCTCGAAAACCCCCTCTGAAGTCTTAACAAGTGAGCTAATCACTTCCTTCGCCGCTGCTAGAAACATCAGCCGCTCGATGGTTGCCTATCGATTGCACTTAGAAGACGGTATTTCTTACGCCGAGTGGATTGAGCTCAAAGATCAATTCCACGCCGAATGGCTCGCGATGAAAAGCCGATTGAAGGCGGATTCGAGACGCAGGGACGGAGGGCCAAACTGGTATATCGTGAGGCGTCACCGCATTGGAGATGGCTTACTACAAATTGTCCGCCGAGCCATGTCGGAAGGATCGCTCACGCCATCGCGCGCTGCGCGCGTCCTCGGCGTAAAGCCTATGAACGTCTATCCTCTCGTCTTCGGCGATCCTGGCGCGAAGGTGGCTTAATGATCTACCTTGTCGACGCGAGCGCGCTGATCACCGCGCATAACACTTATCTCGCAATACCTCGTGTCCCAGAATATTGGGATTGGCTTATCCACCACGGACAAGCGGGAAACATCAAAATACCCAAGCTGATCTATAAAGAGGTCACTGATGGACATGACGACCTTGCGGATTGGATGAAAGAAGACGCCACTAAAGCAGCTCTTCAATTGAAAGAAGAGCCGGACCCTGCGCATGTGCAAGCCGCACTGGCCTGTTACGGAAAAGGTCTCTCCGAGGCAGACTTGGTCATAATCGGCAAAGACCCTTTTCTAGTTGCAGCAGCGATGAGTGATCCTGTGGGTCGTTGTGTCGTTACGTCGGAAGTCTCAAAACCAACCAGAACTGGTGCTAGGCGCCACGTTCCCAACGTGTGCAGCGATTGTAGCATCGTATGCAAGACACCAATCCAGCTTCTCAATGAGTTGAATTTCTCTACCAAGTGGGATGGTTAAACCCTGCTATTTCAGGGTGCAGCTACATCAACGCAAGAGCGGCGATCTTGTCGACTGGGGGTAACGACAGGCCACGGACTGGAAATGTGCTATCCGGTCCGAGTTTAAGCTGGCAGAAGCGGTCATTGACATCGAACGTTGGCTTCATTCCAATGCGACCGAGATCGGGTAGGGGAGCGTCTTCTGGGCCCGAGTAGGGGACTGGAATGAGCAAGCGTAGCTGGCGGGTGGGTCATGAATATCGCGACCGGGCCGGGTTTCCGGATGACGAATTTCTTAGCTGGCTCAGAACCGACAAGGGGTCGATCGGCAACGCCGGGGGGATCAGATTCAAGGACCGGTTTGGAGATACAGCTACCGATGCGGAAACAGGTCGCCAGATCCCCGCGTACATGATCCTGACCACGCGTGACCTTCCCGGACAGTATCACAATCCGTGGGATGATCTTGTCGACGACATCAGCGGAAACATCCACTACTGGGGAGACGCGAAGTTCTCGAAGCGCGAGCGCTACTACGACAGCTTTGCGGGCAATGCGCGATTGGAAGCGATAAACAACCTTCGACTCGCAGGCAGGCTGAAGGACATGCCACCCATCCTTCATTTTTCCCGGAAGCGGCCGGGCTATCTCCGTTTCAATGGACTGTGCGCGCTTTCGGACCTGCGGCACGCCTGGTTCGAGGACAAGGGCAAGCCGGTCAAAAACCTGCGCGCACTGCTTTCCATCCTCGATGAGGAAGAGGTTTGCACCGTATGGTTGAACGCGAGGGTCACAGAGGCTTCGGTGACGAAAGTCGATAGTGCGCACGCACCGACAGCATGGAAAAAGGCGATCCGTGGACAGATTAAACGGCGTCACGTCTGGGCCGCCAAAATCAGGTCGAAGTCCCAGCAGCTGCCGCCTGAAGGAAGCGAGGATGCAGCGATCTTGGCCGAGGTGCGGGCGTTATTGCCAGACGCTTTCGAGGCTTTTGTGGTCGCACTCGTCGACCGAATCCCCAACATCGTCCCCGGGCTCGATCACATGGTGACGCGCACGAGGAGAGCTGGAGACCACGGGCTCGACTTCTTTGGACGTTTTCGACTGCCGCATCCAATTGGTTACGAAATCGATTTCCTTGGTGAAGCCAAACGCCACGCCTCTGCCATCACGCCGGACCAAGTGTCTCGGCTGGTGGCGCGGCTCGGCCGGGGTCAGTACGGGCTTTATTTCACAACGTCGTGGTTTAGTGAGCAGACCCAGCGCGAGATCGAGTCGGACCGGTATCCGGTAAGGCTGTTTTCGGGAAGCGACATTGTGGACTTTCTGCGTGAAGGCGGCTGCCTGTCGAACGCCAGAATCCGCAAGGACTGGCTGGACGCAGCTCTCAGCGGAGCGGCAATGCCGCTGGCGGACGGACTCAAGCCCCTCACCATCTGGTAGATGTGGGACCTAACCGGCCGGCGGCGCAAACATGGCAAATCACTCGCCGCTCGCTGCCGGACAGCTTTTGGATCGTTGAGGGTCATCGGCACTAGCGCGTGGAATGTCGATTTTCCCAGCTCGCCAGCTTGGATGCGGACGATCTGCCACCTGCCCAATTGGAGCATTGCAGTTCGTCTGTTAAGCCGACACCTCAAAACTGGATCGAGGTTAGTCAATGCGAGTTATGTTGCTCGGTGCGGGGGCGTCAAAAAGCTACGATCAAAGCCCTACCGGACAACGCATGCCAATCGCGCGTGACTTTTTCGATACATTCAATCAGCTCGAGCTTTCAACAAACCCTTGGGTGCTGATCGGGTCGATCATCGCCTACTTAGAAGATGACTTGGGCATGGGGCGCGGAAGCGCATTCGACTACCTTCGCTCGGGCATCGACATCGAGGACCTTCATTCGCAGATCGAGGTAGCGCGTGATAAGCAACTCAAGAGCGAAGGCTTGGTCGCCGCGATGACGCCATACAAAGCATTCAACGAACTGCTGTTCCTTTTCGCAGCGGTAATCAATGACATCCAGAATGGTCCCCCGTCGCAGGCTCATATGAATCTAATCGACGATTTAGGCCCCGATGATGTGCTCATCACATTCAATTGGGACACACTCCTTGACCGGGCTCTCGCAGAACGGACGGGATGGCGACCGGATTGGGGATATGGTGTTACGCCGAAGGCTATATTCGCCGATGGATGGCGCCCACCAGCATCGACAGGGGAGGACGGCAACCCAGGAAGTCTGCTATTGAAATTGCACGGCTCGACAAATTGGCTGACCGCCTATTCGGTTACCGATGGGAACGGAACGATTGTGTCCGGCCAAGATCTCGAACCTGACGCCTTTGGTGTGTTCGAGCGGGCGACCGAGCCCTATGCCTGTTTCAAAGGGCGTTACATGCCGGGCTATGAACCGTGGGCATATGGCTACTATCCGCCCAATCTAGATTTCCCCGGTCGTGCGCCGCCTGAAGGGTATGCCATAGTTAGAACGACGCTCAACTTTCCTTGGACGAAGCCTGGCAACGCCCCGGATGCGGGGCTCACATCAATGCCTCTCATTATTCCGCCGGTGAAGAACAAGAGCTACGAATTCTTCGGTGATCTATTCAGTACTCTCTGGTTAAAAGCAGAGGATGCGCTCGCGGCGGCGGACGAAATAGTGATTATCGGATACTCTTTTCCCAGAACCGACGTCCAGAGCGATAAGCTTTTTCGCCGCGCCTTCTCACGCCGCTTTGCCATCCCAAAGATCACGATTATCGATCCCAACCCTTCCCCGGTCGCAGACAGGATGATTAGTGACCTCGGCATTCCGGGCTCGCATCTCAGAATAGTTCCAGACTATTTCACGGCGGACTTCGATCTTAAGGCTTTCTAGCTTAGCGCAGCCCGCCCGAGCTACAGACGTGCGGCGGGATGAAACGTGGCCGCTGTTTCGTGGCAATTTCGTCGAACTACGCTCCGCTTTCGGCCCAAAACCTACCTTCTGCGTACCGTCAGATTGTGTCGCACTCCCCGCGCAAAATTTAAGCTGAACGGGTGGGACTGGCTGGAGAACGACGGCACGGATGAATCTTATTGCGCAAGTGTTCCCTAATGATTTTGTGCCTCCGAAAACTCAGGTGGTTAGTTTCGAAAAACTTTCTGAAGACTTCGCGACGGTGGAATCTGATCGCCTCTAATGAAGGCGTTGCTACAGAGCTCTTCGGAAGGTGCATTTGGCTTCCATCAAGTTCACGGTACGGAATGGCCGTGAGGCTGGGAGCAACCTCAAACCTGTAATCTTCCCGCAGCGTGATCAGGCCTGCGTCGAACAGTGAATGGACATCGCGGCGGAGCGGGATGCCATTCTGTATGTGGTTACTGGCGAAATTAACGAAAGGCTGAATATGAGCGGCATTTAGGACCTGCTCAAACCTTGTGCCTGTCGCCGCACAAATGCCTCCATAAGCCTCCAGCACATCGCGCCTGAACAGGCTCTGTGACAAACGCTTTTTTCGCTTTGTCACTTCCCAAGACCCGGCATCCGGATCGACTAATCGAAACGGACGATCTGCTCTGGGGATGGCCTCTTCAAACTTGAGGCGCAAATCTCCCTCGAAGCCTTTCCATTTGACGATTTGCGAGGGGAAGCTGACTCCGATCTCCTCTGGAGTCTGAAAGTCTTCGGGCGGCAAAAACACGCAAGCATCAAGAAGAAGACAACCGATGGTCGGGTCATCTCCATCAATTGGTGCGCTCGATCGCCTCGCGGCGAAGCCCGCTATTCGGGAGTGAAAATCCGCCGACGTACGTACACCGTTTGCCAGTCCCCAACGACGCCAGGCTTCGGTAACAGTCACTTCTTCGTAAGAGACTACCGATCCGAAGCCGCCAATCTGCCGGATAGGCGATTTCAACATGAAGCCCCAGCGTGTCTGGATGGGTAGACGAATTTTCCAAGGTGTCGGTGTCCAGAAGTTGACCAGGCCCTCGGGGGGATCCTCCAGCATCTGGGCATGCCATCGCGGATCCGTCACAGCCAAAGCAAACATAAGAGATCCTGTCATACTTCGTGTTTCGGCGCATGTTCTTGGCCGACATATCGACCGGAATGAACAGCTATTTCCGCAGCGTCGCAATTCTTCTGTCCGGCATTTGGCGGATTGCCATCTGCGGCAGCAGTTGCTTAACCTCGATCAAGCAGAGTGAAATCTGCCACGCAGCTTAATAGTAAAGGTTGTCGCGCCACATCGCAGGCGCGTCGCTATACGCGTACTGGGGGCAAAATGTCTGAGTTTGAATGCGCGCCGCCGCCGGCCGACGCATTATCTGAGTCGCTGCGAGGCTTTGGTTATTCCATCGAGACTGCGATCGCCGACATCATCGACAACAGCATCACGGCGCACGCTGATAATGTCTGGCTCAAGGTATCGCTTTCCGGAGGCGACCAATTCGTCCGGATTCTTGATGACGGCGATGGCATGGGTGAGGATGAGCTTCGGGCGGCCATGCGCTTGGGGTCTCAGAATCCCCTGATCGAACGCCGTGAAGACGATCTTGGACGATTTGGTCTTGGATTGAAGACCGCCTCTTTCTCGCAGGCGAGGAGCCTGACAGTAGCCTCTCGCAAGGACGGCGCTACGCACGTGAGGCGGTGGGACCTTGATTATCTTGCGGATGCTAAGGGCGAGTGGCGTCTCCTGACTACTGCCGATGACAGCGCCGCCCAGCACATTGCCGAGCTGGACGAGCTGGACCACGGCACCATGGTTCTGTGGCAAAAGCTCGACCGCGTGCGCCCGCGTGGTTCGGAAAGCGCCGGTGCGCGACCGACCGCAATCATCATGGAGCAGATTGAACGCCATCTGGGCATGGTCTTCCAGCGCTATCTTGCGGCGCCGAGCCCCAGACTGAAAATACATGTGAATGAGGCGAGGGTACGAGCTTGGGACCCGTTTCTCGAGAAGCATTCCGCCACACGCATATCGCCCACGCAGAAGATCGGATCGGGGCCTGAAGAGATCGGGGTCAAGGGCTTCATCCTGCCGAACAAGGACATGATGACCGCGGACGAATTCGACGATGCCGGAGGGGTCGAAGGCTGGGTATCACAGCAGGGTTTCTATATTTACCGAAACGACAGGCTGCTCGTTGCCGGGGGTTGGCTCGGTCTGGGTCTCGGCCGGCCTTGGGTGAAGGACGAAACGCACAAACTTGCTCGCATCCGGCTCGACCTGCCCAATTCAGTTGACGAAGCATGGCAGATCGACGTGAAGAAGTCGGACGCCAGTCCTCCGGCCGCCATCCGCAATCAGCTGCGCGACCTTGCGCTGAAAGTTCGTACCGACGCACGGTCAATTTTCGTACACCGCGGCAACTATGGGAAAAGACCTCCTGCGCCTGATCTTAAGCGCCCTTGGAAGTCGGTAAAGATTGGGGGCCATGCTGCCTATCGAGTGGACCGTTCCCACCCGGTTGCGGAGTATATTCTTGCATCGCTCGACGATGATGATCGATCAATCGAGAGCTTCTTCAAGATGCTCGAGCAGACGGTGCCCGTGGAAAAAATCTGGATCGACACGGTAGAACAAGGAGAGCTGCCCGCCTCGCCGATGTCCGGAGAAACGCGCGAGAACATTCGCTCGCTCGCGAGAGATCTGCTGGGAACGCTCGCCCGAGGCGGAAACGATGAGGCTTCAGCGCGAGAGAAGCTGAAGCGACTTTCGCCATTCGATCAATTCCCCGACATCATCGACGAAATCTAAGAAGGAGTTTCCTGTGGCGCCCAATCCGGAAACAGCGCTGCGGTCCGCAGTAACGAACATTCTGGACCAGGTCAGGCAGAGCGAGCCCGTCACACGTGATCGGATTGCTTCCACTCTCGACGGGCTCATCAGCACCGGGCTCTACCCTCTCCCCGACGACTTCGATCGCGACAAGCTGCTTGGCTCGATCGAAGAGCGGATCAGCATCTGGATTGGCGAGTCGAAGGAACTGGTCAACAACGAGGGGCACATACCCTGGCTGACGGGGCGCAAGCCTGAGATCGAATGGAACTATTGGGAGCGATACCGTTCGCATATCCGTCCTAAGATCGGTCAGGATCCAGCAGACAAACTCGACGAAATCACTGATCGAATCCTGTCCCACCTCGAAGACCCGCAGCGACAAGGTCCATGGGATCGACGGGGCCTGGTTGTCGGCCACGTCCAGTCCGGCAAGACGTCCAACTACATTGGTTTGATCTCGAAGGCGGCTGATGCGGGCTACAAGATCATCATCGTTCTGGCGGGGCTGCACAAGAACCTGCGGTCGCAGACGCAGATCCGCGTCGAGGAAGGTTTTCTCGGCTACGACAATTCCCGGCGGGCCGACGAAGGCTATCGAGCGGTCGGTGTCGGACTGGAGGACCCTCGGCCATCGCTACGACCGGACTCCGTGACAACTCGAGCAGACGACGGCGACTTCAATACCAACCGTGCTCGCAATTTTGCGATCAATCCCGGAGGTCGCCCTCTGGTCTTCGTGATCAAGAAGCAGAAGAGCGTCCTCCAGAACCTCATTGACTGGGTGCGCTGGGCGCAGAACGACAGTGAAGGCAAGGTAGCGGGAATACCTCTGCTGCTCATCGACGATGAAGCAGATCATGCCTCGGTCAACACGAAGGACGGCGCTTTCGACGAGAATGGAGAGCCCGATCCGGAGCACGATCCCTCCACAATCAATGGTCTCATCCGCAAGCTTCTGAACTCCTTTCAGCAGAAAGCGTATGTCGGATATACCGCCACCCCCTTCGCGAATATCTTCATTCACGAACAGGCCGAAACCGAGGAAGCCGGACCGGATCTCTTCCCGAGCAGCTTCATCATCAGCCTCCCCGCACCTTCGAACTACTTCGGACCTTCACACGTCTTTTCGGTCGACGATGATGCAGACGGATCAGATGAGCACAGATATGTCCGCGAAGTATGGGATCACGCGGATTCACTCGCGCCTGATGAGGATTCAGGGTGGATCCCTCCCAAACACCGGAATGGCTGGGTCCCGCGCTATCATGGTGAGCTGCGCCTGCCCCCATCCGTGAGACGAGCGGTTCATTCCTTTGTGCTGGCCACAGCCATACGAAGGGTGAGAGGGCAGACGTCGGAGCATAACTCCATGCTGGTACATGTCTCCCGATTTACCAGCGTGCAGAACATGGTGAAGGAGCAGATCGCGGATGAGGTCCGATCGCTCAAACGCGAATTGCGCTATGGAGAGATCGAGGGCGAGCAATCCTCCTATGCTGAACTCCGCGACCTGTTCGCTTCGGATTTCGAGTTGCAGCTCGACGACGACAATAATCCGAACGGCGAGCCTCTGACGTGGGATGTCCTCGAACCGGAGGTGCGCACGGCAGTCGACCTTCTGCGAGTGAAGGAAATCAACGGTACTGCCGGCGACATCCTCGATTACGAGCAGGAGAGAGCCGAGGGCCTCACTGTCATTGCCGTGGGCGGAGACAAGTTGAGCCGCGGGCTCACGTTGGAAGGTCTTACGACAAGCTACTTCCTTCGAGCCTCGCGAATGTATGACACGCTGATGCAGATGGGCCGGTGGTTCGGCTATCGAAAGGGATACGAAGACGTCTGCAGATTGTACATGACCGCAGACCTGCGGGAGTGGTTCGAAAACATTACCGTTGCGGCAGACGAGCTTCGCGAGGAGTTCGATCACATGGCGGCTGTAGGAGGCACTCCCAGAAACTACGGTCTCCGCGTGCGTTCGCACCCGGCGCTGATGGTGACCTCTCGGGTCAAGATGCGCTCCGGGACACCCATGAAACTGAGCTTTGCCGGGACGATGTCGGAGACGGTTGTCTTCAGCAGCAGGCCCGAGGTCATCGAAGCCAATCTGCAGGCTGCCGAACGACTTGTCGAAGCGCTGGGAGACGCCGAGACCGATCCGGTCAGGGAACGACCGGAGGGGCGCACACAGACATGGCGCAACGGTCATTACTGGAGCGGTGTCGATGCGCGACATATCAAGGCGTTCCTTGCCAGCTATGCCACTCACCCGGATTCAGTGAAGGCCAACAGCCACTATCTCCGGCAGTTCATCGAGAAACAGAACGAGAAGGGGGATCTCGTCAGCTGGAATGTCGCACTCTTGTCAGGGAAAGGAGGCGAGAAGACCATTGGCGGATGTCGCATCAACATGGTGGAGCGCAATCCACTCGTACGAAACTTGAAAATACCCGCCCAGATCAAGGCCGAAAAGTACGTCATTGGCAGGGTCGTTTCCCCCCGTGACGAGGCAATAGATCTGGGCAAGGACGAATATACGACGGCAGTTGAAAGAACGCAGGAGGCATGGCGAAAGGACCCGGGTACGGGACGCAAGAGTCTGACCCTCCCTGACGAGCCCAGCGGACCGGCAATACGAGATGTCAGACCCCAGTCGACGGGTCTCCTCATTCTCTATCCGCTGTCGCCCGACAACGCCGTGATCGAGAAGAAGGAAAACCCAGTGATGGCGATGGCGCTGAGCTTCCCCACCTCTGAAAACGCGATCGAAATCGATTACGTCGTCAACAACGTCTTCGCGATGTCCGACGAGGATCTATGACCCCGGAAGAACTGGAAGAAATCTGGATAGCCCTCGAACATGAGGGCAGAACAGAAGCGGGCTGGCACGTTCGCAAGCTTCGACTCAATTCGACGCATCAGCTCATGGCCGGTAGGCGAGCCCCTTCCGGAACGGTGGGGGTGCTGTACGAAGTAGCTTCGTCAGCAGTGCCAGGAGGGACGGCGTGGCCGGACGGAAAGGGCTTCAACACATCCATTGAGACGATCTCGCCCGGACGCGGTGGCAAAATTCGCATCGCGCTGGAACTGACAAATCCGCAATATCGCGATCTGTTTGGTGCCCTCTGTCTCGACATCGTCAGTGTGATTACGGAGGCGAGCGACGTCTCTACAGGCGTTAGCGCTTTCGTCAGGCGCCTTCAGGCGTGGCAACGCTTCATGCAGCTTCATTCGTCGGGTGGGCTGTCACAGGAACAACTGCGAGGGATTTTCTCTGAGATATCATTTCTCGAGACCACGCTCCTTCCTGCCCTGGGACCGGGAGCTGCCGTGGAATGCTGGCAAGGCAGAGGTGGCCTGCAAGACTTTCTAAGGGAAAATGTCGCCTGTGAGGTCAAGAGCAGCACATCCGCCCATGATCCGACGGTGATGATCTCGCGCCTGGACCAACTGGATGAGCGACCTTTCGACCACCTGTTCCTCGCTTTCGTCCCACTCCGAAACGACCAGCGCAATGGGATCAGCCTGCCTGACCTCGTAAACCGAGTACGGGAGAAACTGGCCAGTGATGTCACCGCGCGATCTCGGCTAGACGAGCAGCTGACCGCGTCAGGCTACCACGATGCTCAGGCGACCCGATATGAGACGCCAAAGTTCATTTGCGGCGATACCAAACTATATCGTGTCGCGGACGATTTCCCGCGGCTTAGCGAAGCAATCGTTGCGCCAGGAATCACATCAGCAAAGTACGGGCTGAGGTTGTCGGCCTGCGAGGAATACGAAATCAGCAACGACGAGTTTTTGGGCCTTTTTACGGGGTGCGGTGAAAATGGAAATGCGTGAGATTCAGCAGTTTCGGGGCAGGCTGCTAGCGGACATAAACCAGGAACAGTCCGAGGCTGGGATACCTGAGTTTTCGGAGAATGTTTTTACGGAACTGGCAACGGAGTGGCTCTCCGAGACGGGCCTGACAGAGAATCCGGAAGTCTGTCATTTCGAGCGCAGCATTGGAAACCGCATTGCGAGGGTGAACGGTTTCGCCGTCAGTGACGACGAAGCGACGCTCGACCTTTTCACGACTTGCTTCAACGGTCAGGGGGACACGGCCAGTTTTGCTCCCGAGGACTTCAGGAAGGCTGCGAGACAAGCGCTTGCCTTTTTCAGGTCCGTCTCCGCAGAGATGGTCGCATCGCTCGAACCGTCCAGCGCCGAATACGGAATGGCTCGCCGAATTGCGGATCTTGCAGCTGGCCTTCATCGAGTTCGCATTTTTGTTCTTTCCGATGGCGTTTGCTCGCTGAAAGCCATCGATGAAGAGGAAACGGATCGACCCAAAGTTCTGTATGAACTGATCGATATCGAGAGGATGCACCGATTGGTGCAGTCCGGTCTGCCGCGGGACGAAATTTTCGTGGATTTTCGGGAATTCGATGGCGACGGCCTGCGCTGTCTGCATGCGCCGGAGATCAGCGAAGATTATGATGCATATCTCGCTCTCGTCCCCGGCGAAATTCTTTTCCATTTATACGACCGGTATGGACCACGGCTTCTCGAAAAGAATGTGCGGTCGTTTCTTTCCGCGCGCGGGAAGGTCAATCGAGGCATTCGTGACACCTTGAGGAAGGAGCCCGATCGATTCCTTGCTTACAATAACGGGATCGTCGCCACCGTTGACGAAATCGAAATCGTACACAATCGGGAGGCAGGATCACGACATGTCGTGTCCGTGCGCGGTCTGCAGATCGTTAACGGGGGGCAAACAACCGCCTCGCTTCACCGTGCGCGCCGTGACGACAAGGTCGATCTGTCTTCCGTTTACGTCCCAGCGAAGATTTCACTCATCGACCCCGGCAAGATTGACGAGGTTGTCCCCAAAATCTCGCTCTATGCAAACTCGCAAAACAACATTCAGATGGCAGACTTCTCAGCCAACGACCCATACCACGTGGAACTATCCAAACTATCTTCCAATGTTTGGTGTCCCGGGGAGCAGGGTCGATGGTTCTACGAACGGACGCGGGGCGAATACGAAGTTGAAAAGTCGAGAACTGCGCGTACCCCGGCACAGGTTCGAAAGTTCAACGAGAGAACGCCTCGAAGCCGGAAATTCGACAAGGTCGAGCTGGCCAAATTCATTCTGTCGTGGGAGCAGCGGCCCGACAAAGTCAGCCTCGGCGGACAGAAGTGCTTTTCCTGGTTCATGCAGGATCTGAAGGACACGCACTCGAAAAACTGGTTGCCCGACGAGGAATATTTCAAGCGGACCATCGCCAAGGCGCTCTTGTACAAGGAGGCGATGAGCGTCGTGCGCAAGGAGAAGTTCCCTGCGTATCGAGCTCAGGTCGTCACCTACGTCGTTGCCTATCTGTCTCATCGAACAGGGCGCCAGGTAGACCTCGACATGATCTGGCAAAAACAGAAACTTTCGGAAGACCTGGTCGAGCTTCTTCGCGATCTCGCTTACGTGGTCCGTGACACAATCGTGGAAAGTGCGGGTGATCGGAACGTCACCGAATGGTGCAAGAAAGCGGAATGCTGGACAGCGGTGAGAGCGTGTGGCTTCAAGCTTCCCGACCAGCTCCCTGGCGAAGTTCGGGGGACCCAAGCGGGTGGAGGAGGAAAGACGCCATCCAGCAATCTTTCTCCTGCCGACCTGAATGCGATGGAACGCTGCCAAGCCGTTTCCGCTCAAGACTGGATCGAGATCAGTCGGTGGGGCAATTCTACCGGGAAGCTCAAGGACTGGCAGTCTGGGATTGCTGCAACCCTTGGCGGATATGCAGCGCGCGACTGGACAAAGCCTCCATCAGTCAAACAGGCGCATCGGGGCGTGGAAATCATTCGTCTTGCCGAGGACGAAGGTGGCCCCCTTTCGGGGGAATGAACGAGTTCAGGCGCTAAGCGGCTCGGTTTTCGGGTTTCGCTCACCTGCCCCTACGGCACGCTGAGCGTTTTCGTTTCGGCGCAATACGGCATGGACGACTGCCGCAATCTGCCGCGCCAGATACGGTGGTACTGCGTTGCCTACCTGAACATATTGCTGCGTCCGATTGCCCAGGAAAAGATAGTCGTCCGGGAAGGTCTGAATCCTGGCCGCTTCCCTGACTGTCAGGCTACGGCACTGGGTTGGGTCGGGATGAATGAAGTAGTGGCCGTCCTTGGATATGTGACTTGTGATTGTTGTGGCGGCCTCGCCCGCCAGCTGGACTCGAAACCGATCTGCAAATTTGCCTGACGACCAACTTCGGTGGTCGGGTGCGAGCATGTCCGGGAAATCCGACGCCTTGGGACTGCGTCCCACCTGCTCACCGAATACCGACACGAAGAGATAGCGAGCCAGATCGCTATCCATGTGTCCTCGGGTCTCGTGGTGCGCCAATGCTTCGAGTTCGCTGCATTCGAGCCAGTTTCGAAGAGGGTCGTTCGATACGCCGTAGTCTGCGGGCAAGGACTTGGAGCTACGCTGTAATTGGTCGACGCCGTCTTTGGCGATCGCCGAAAATCTTTCGTGCAGTCGTTCGCTTTCACTGCCGAAGTCGTGCTCTGCGAGCGATAGAGCAGCCCCTCTGATGATATGGGCCCACGCGGCAGGTCCGTCATCGCGCTGCGGGCTGATCCCGCTGCGCAGCTTCGGCATGTCGGCAACCACGCTTTCGACAGTCGACGTCGTGGTCACCGTACGCTCGATCTCGACCCCCTCCGCACGGGCCGCAAGGTCCGAACGAATGCCAACGATGATCACTCGGTGGCGACGCTGGGGCACACCGAAATCCTCGGCCCGGACGATAAAGTCGGACGCCTGCGAGACGGTGCGTAATGCGATACCTTTTCCGTCCGAAACGAGGGCACGTAGTTCGTATGCGTGTTCGTCCCCTCCCCCAAGTGATGAAAGGTCGTCCATCAACATCTCGAAGACGCGCTCGCTTTTTACGATCGAGGACAGCATGCCCTTCACATTTTCCATCACGAATACCGCCGGCCGGAGCCGGTCGAGTACCCGGATATATTCCCGGAAGAGGAAGTGCCGATCGTCGTTCTCCGGTCGATAGCCTTTCGTCCCCCGGGATCTTGCCCGCCCGACGAGCGAGTAGGCCTGACAGGGCGGTCCACCGATCAGAATGGTGTCGTCATAGTTGCCGCGGATCAGTTCAATGGTATTTTCGATCGCGTCAGTCGCAGGCTCCGTTCCCAGTTCCAGCCTTCGCGCTTCGCGCTCGGCCAGCTTCCAAGCTGCCCCGTCAATCTGCGACCAGTCGGGCTCGCTAGATCGCCCTGCGTGGAATTCGACATATTCCCTTGGAAGATGGCCGTTGCGCTTCCGGTAGTCGCGAAGAAAGGCACGAAGTCTGAGCGTTTCATGCGCTGACTTTTCCTTCTCCACGCTCAACTCGATCGAGAAAGGGTACCGCCCGCATTCTTCAAGCGATGCGAACCCCTCACCCAGCCCGCCTGGCCCTGCGAAAAGATCGATTATGCCGTATGTCGCAGCCAAGATTGCCGTCCCGCGTTGGTCTTTGGGATTTCACCCATACCAGGTCACGCGAGCTAATCCAGGAGCAAATGGCCGACATTGTCGACAAGGAAAAGCGCTCGCTCATGATGGCGGGCATCGGTGGCAAGGATACGAAGCCCGAGATCAAGCTCCGCAAGGGACTTTGGGCGCTGGGCTTCCGCTATCGCAAGAATGTGAAGACCCTTCCGGGTACTCCTGATCTCGTGCTGAGGAAGTACAACGCGGCGATATTCGTTCACGGCTGTTTCTGGCACCGCCATGCTGGTTGTCGCCTCACTACTACGCCGGCCACGCGAACGGATTTCTGGCGAGAGAAATTCGATCAAAATGTGGAAAGAGACAATCGGGTACGGGCGAGGCTGCATGCTGATGGCTGGCGAAATGGCGTCGTCTGGGAATGCGCTCTCAAGAAAGCTTCGGATGCCGAAACAACAATTGCCAAGGTTGCCACGTGGCTGAACAGCGAGGACCAATCTTTCGAAATCGGCCTCTAATCATGCTCATCGCTTCGCTCAATAGCGCCGGGAATGCTTCCGCAGGTTGTTGAGAGATCTCTCCCTGCTCCGCTTGTCTTCCGGACTTAGTTCGCGCTTAAGAGCCTCTTGTTCGACCAAATCGATAAATGAAAGGCGGTCCTTGTTTTCTTCGTAATGCTCGCGAACTGCCTGATCATACTTTTCGGAGAGGCAGATGCCCCGCGAGGGCCTTCTGGGCGATCCGCAAGTTCACCGCCTCAATGATGCTCACGGCGATATCGCCGTCGGTAGTCCGGATCCGCGTTTCTCTTTCGCAAACGTCGATGATGTCTCGTCGCAGCTGCAAAGGCATCAGCGCGCGCACCTTTTTAGATGGCCTTCCTCCCGGGTTTCCCGACTTGCCTTTTGGGAATCGATGCTCCTTCGGCGGCTTGCAATAACCGACCTCGTAATCCGACTTCTTGGTCATGCCGCGTCTCCCCAGCCGGAGTGGCCAGCGGCGAAACGGCGTTCGGCAACCTGCTCATGGCTGTCATCCGTGCCGCCAAGAACCGCGTTCTTTCCTGTCAGAGTCTGCCAGCGTCTGATGATGACATCGCAATAGACAGGGTCGATCTCGACCAGGCGAGCCACCCTGCCCGTCTTCTCCGCGGCCACGAGCGTTGTGCCCGAGCCACCGAACGTATCGAGCACGAGCTGACCACGATGACTGACATCCCGGATCGCGTCGGCCACCAACGCGACCGGCTTGACTGTCGGATGCGAAGCCAGCTCGTCCATTCGTCCCGCCCTGAAGGTGTTCACACCGGCGTAGGACCAGACGTTCGTGCGGTAGCGCCCCTTGTCGCCCAGACCGAAGTTATTGGTGTGGGGCGCCTTGCCGACCTTCCATGCGAGAACCATTTCGTGCTGCGAGCGATAGAAGGTCCCCATCCCTCCGTTCGTCTTTGACCAGACACAGATGTTCTTGAGCTCGGTGAAAGCCGCATGCCCGGCACCAAGCGCTTCGCGGAGATGCCGCCAGTCCATGCAGGTGAAGATGATCGCACCATCCGAGCAGGCGGAAGCAAGGTTCTCGAAGCTGACGCGCAGGAATTCCTCGAATTGTGATGAGGTCATCTCGCCACTGGCTTCGGCAAACTCGCGATGCTTCTGCTTGCCCATCCCGCAAACATGGCCGGTAATCGGAACGTTGTAGGGTGGATCAGTGAAGACCATCGCCGCCCGATCTCCGCCCATCAGCCGGCCGATGACTTCGGGATCCTTGGCATCCCCGCACACGAGCATGTGACGGCCGAGCTTCCATGTATCGCCGAGGCGGGAAACGACATCCTTGTCTGCCGGAAGCTCGGGACAGTCGTCGCTTGCATCCACGGTTTCGGTCGAGGCCGCGTCCGCTTCGCAAAGAATTGCGTCGATCTCGGGTAGATCGAATCCCGTCAGGTCCATTTCGAAATCGAGCTCCTGAAGCTCTCCGAGCTCGAGCGCGAGGATTTCCATGTCCCAGCCAGCCTTCAGCGCGAGTTTGTTGTCGGCAAGCATGTAGGCCCGGCGGTCAGCCTCGGACATGCCGTGGAGATAGAGGCAAGGGACATCGCCAATGCACAGAAGGCGGGCTGCCTCCACCCGACCATGGCCGGCAACGATCACGTCGTCATCGCCGAGCAGGACCGGATTGGTGAACCCGAACCTCTCTATCGATCTGGCGATCTGGGAAATTTGCGACTTCGAATGTGTCCGCGCATTGCGCCTTGCAGGTTTGATAGTCGAAACCGACCGCATCTGCACTTCGAGATTACTCTGTAACATCCAAACAAAACCTTTCCGCCTCCTCGCTGGAGGTCGTCACTAGTTTTGCCCGGTTGAGGTCTGTATTTCACCAATAAACAAAAGAGTCAATAAAAAAATCTCGGATCTTGAGAAAGCTAAAGTAGTAGTTGGGATATATCGCCAGAGTATTAGTTGCATTTCGACTTTATACTTTAGCCAGTCTTGACATCATCGAAGACGCCACCCGCAAGCCGCTCTTCAAGTTTATCGCCCACACACTCAGCCAGCCAACCGGATGGTGGGCGGGTCAGGGAAGGGCCGAAACTCCGGCCAATCGCGCTCCCAACCTACCCAATGGACCGCACGATCCTAGAGTATTCCCACGCCTTTCTTAGCAAACGCCTTTGAGTTGCCGGAGTCGTGAAACTGCGATAGCCAAGAGTGGCGGAAGGGGAGAGTAAGTTATGCTTAGCGTTTTGATTGCATCGCTGGCGTGGGGTCAATTAGACATTGATGCGAAACGCCTTTTGAAAGATGCGCGCGAATTGGAGAGCTTGTGTGGCACCATGGGTTACGAAACTGAGGGCCTCACCGATGAAAGGGCCTTCAACGTCATCAAAGCCGAACTGATGTTGCATCCGGTGAGGAGTGAAAAGGGCTTTAGAAAAATTCTCACGACAAATTCGCCCTACGAAGTGAAGCGATTGATGGAGAAATTGGCGACACTCAGAGAGGCTACGAGACTCAACCCCGACCTCGAAGAAGAAAACGAGGACAAGGCGGCGCGGCTTCTGCTCGATGGCGCCATGAAAGCGTACGACATATGTGGCGAAGCCTCAAATGACCCGCTTTTAGGAAAGTACTTTGTTGTAGATACGGGAAAGGTGAAATCGCGCGATTCGGAAGAGGCGCGATTGTGGAGGGAGTTTCGGTCGGCCACGGCCAATTGGACATATGATGATTAATTACTCATATGCTCAAGTAAGTGACGCTAATTGATGCCAAAAAGCTTGTTGAGAATTTAGCGCCTATAACGTCAGGTATATTTTCGATGCTATGGTGGCATGGTTAGACCGTTCGAAGACAAAAAAGACCTCGTCAGGCTCCGACCGTCGGGAACTTCCAGAATATCATGGACCAAGTCTGTTCGACGGCCGTCGCCATCTCGCGCCGGTAGTTTAATGGTCTTGTCAGGAGAAGCCGCTTAGTAGCATGCGTCCGGGTTACTATTGCAAAAAGCGTCGATCCGGGCCGCGCCTTCCTCGATCATCTCGCGGTCCGACTTTGAAGGACGACGATTGCGGATTTCGCTTTCGATCATCGCTGTCTCGCAGGCGTCACTCGGCCTACCAGGCGCGCCGTAACACTGTGAGAGGAATTTCTCCTCCGCGCTTAGTTCTACCTCCGGAGTGAGCGCATACAGAGTGCCTGCTATAAGCAACAGGACGGCTACGGCACCGCTGAAATACCACTGTATCTTCAATACACTTTTGTTCGGGTTCATAAACGCGACCTACTCTTTTGGGCAGTGGACGCAATTTGGCAGCGACGCGACAATGACTAAAGGGAAAACTGAATGGTCGAGCTTGAACCAAGTGAACGGGAATCCCTGCTGACCTTCATCGGGTACGGTAATCCAGCCGCTCGCCTGCGCTTCGTTGGTGCGGAGGAAGGGCTTGGCGGGGCCATGTCACCCGGGGAGCAAGCCGCCAACCTGCGTGCACGGTGCCAGTGGCCAGAGATTTACGACATGAGGGAGGCCCATCTCACCTTGGTAGAAAGGGGTGAGCCGATCGACATCTCGCGGCCAAGGCCCGGGTCGACAGGCGTGTGGCGCTTCATGTCGCGCATTGCCTTGGCTGCGGAGGGTAGCGACGGGTTCAACGATGATGACTTGGTGACCCATTATGTTCGCAACAAGCTGGGCCGCCGAGAGGGGTCAACCTTGCTGACCGAGCTCAGCCCCGTTCCCGCGAAAAAGTCCAGTCGGCCTACTGCCATCAAGTCGATCTCAGAAGAAGAATGGAGTGACTTGATGGAACGGCGACGCCAGCGCCAGCTCTCGATTTTGCGCGCGCAAGAGGCCGTCACGATCTGTTTCGGGCTCGGGAAGCGCGAGCAGTTTGCGCGGCAGCTGGAGATTGACTGGCACGGTATATCAGACCGGGTATTTTCTAGCCGGGACGGAATGACATTCTTGCTGCCGTTCTTTGGCAACGGCCAGCTGTCCAAAGCTGACCTGAAGTCGTTTGTTTGCAGTCAACCGTTTCGTGCCGCCGCAAAAAAGGCTGGCTTGAACTAACCCTAATTGCACTGCCCGGAACTAGCCCCTGTCAAAGTCGTGAGGTCTGATTGCCGAACTGGGGTCGAATAGAATCTTGCATAAAGAATGCATTCCTGTTTCCGAGCTCGAAGTTCCCTGTTCCAACCTTGGAAATTCCCTGTCTTTTGGGAACGCTGATGATCCCCGAATGAGCGGCATGCCCGAAAACCCCGTCTTTTCTCGACATGCCACGCAGCGATATCGCGACCGCGTTCCAAGAAAACAGCGATTATCAGGGAACTGGACCCGGAGACCGGTTAGCCCTGCACTCGCTGGGTCACCATTTAAAAAGCCGGTCCTTCGGGGCCGGCTTTTTTATTGGTGACCGGCGTTAAGAAATCAGTCCGAGGGACTGATTTTAGCCGCGGGGACCGAATCAGATCGTGGTTGTCGGCGCTACTTCGGCTCGACGATCAGATACTGCACCGTGGTCTCGCCTACATTCACCACCTCGTGCCAGGGCGTGCCGTTGCTCGCATAGCTGCTACCGGTCGCCAGTTCGACCTCGCGCGTGCCGCGGTCGTCGGTGATGCGCATCGTACCGCCCGACAGCGCATAGCCGAAATGTCTGGGATGCGTGTGCTTCTCGTGTCCCACACCGGGCGGAAAGGTGCAGCGCAGCACGCGCTGCGCCTCGTCCTCGTGGATCGCCTCGCACACTTTCTCGCCTTGCCAGCCCGCCTCGAGCGGTCCCGGAAGGTCCGCGACGACCGGGTGCACCAGCGCCCACAGGAAAAGCATCAGTGGGCGGCCAGGATCGCGATCGGGCAGGCGCGCAGCATGACGCTCGTCAACCCGCCGAACAGGCGCTCGACGATGCGGTTGTGGCTGTAGGCGCCCATGACGAGCAGTCCGGCCCCCATCTTGTCCGCATGATCGATCAGCGCGGTCGACACCTTGCCGTCAATCTCTGCGATGCGGCTGTAATTGGCGTGGATGTCGTTGCGCGAGAGATATTCGAGCACGCGGGTGACGGGGTAAAGACCGGGCTCGACTTCCTCGCCGCCCTCGGTGACGCGCACCACTTCGACTTCGCTCGCCAGCTTGAGCATGCCGATCCCCGCGCGGACCGCATTGGCTGCCTCGAAGCTGCCGTCCCAGGCAATGATCGCCTTGCCCTTGGGGTCGAACCGTTCCTGCCGGTCACCGCGCACGAAGATCGGCGTGCGCGAGCTGTGCAGCAGGTCGCCGAGCAGCCGTTCGGGCTTGAGATGACCTTTGTTGCTGGAGTGGCCCACGCGCCCGGTGACGATCAGGTCGGCAAGCGCGGCGCCCGAGGTCAGGCTGCCCGCCACAGAGCCGGTCAGGCGAACATAATCCCAGCTGACATCCTCGTTCGACAGTTCGTGGCGCACACGCTCTTCGAGCGCATCCTCGGCAGCGCGAAGATTCTTGAGGCCCTGTCCGTCGACATCGATACCGCCAAAGCTCTCGAAAACCGCCACGGCCCGTTCGGGCGTCACGTGCAGCACATCGAGATGCGCATCCGCAGCGCGCGCGATCGCCAGCGCATTTTCGACGCGAACATCGACGCGTTCGTCGTCCTGGACGTGGAGGAGGATGGTTTTCACTTGCGACTACCCTTTCAAACGCTCGGCATGCCAGCGGACATGGTCGGCCATGAAGCTGGAGATGAAATAATAGCTGTGGTCGTAGCCTGACTGCCGCCGGAGCGTAAGGGGCTGTCCCGCCTTGGCGCACGCGGCCTCGAGCGAAGCAGGCTTGAGTTGCTCGTCATAGAAGGGGTCGTCGGTGCCGATATCGACCAGCATCTCGGGACAGGTTGCTCCGTCCTCGAGCAAGGCGACGGTGTCATGCTTGCGCCAAGTCTTCTCGTCGCTCCCCAGATAGGTGCCCAGCGCCTTGCGGCCCCACGGCACCTCGCTCGGGTTGGCGATCGGCGCGAAGGCCGAAACCGAACGGAAGCGGTCGGGCTGGCGCAGCGCGAGCGTCAGCGCACCGTGACCGCCCATCGAATGGCCGGAGATGCCTTGCGCATGCAGGTCGATCGGGAAATGCGCCGAGACGAGCTGGCACAATTCGTCGGAGACGTAGCTCCACATATTGTAGTGCGGTGTCCAGGGCGCTTGCGTCGCATCGACATAGAAGCCCGCGCCTTGTCCGAGGTCGTAGCCGTCATCGTCCGCGACGTCGTCGCCGCGCGGGCTGCTGTCGGGTGCGACGAAGATGACGCCATGCTCCGCGCAGGCGGCGCGGTACTCGCCTTTTTCGGTGACGTTGGCGTGGGTGCAGGTCAGACCCGAGAGATACCAGAGCACGGGCAGGAGCTGGCCTTCGCCATGCTCGGGGACGAAGACCGAAAAGGTCATCGGCGTGCCCGTCGCGCGGCTGTCGTGGCGATACACACCCTGCGTCCCGCCATGCGCCTTCCAGCAATCGACCCGTTCGATGGCCATGGCTACTCCTTGGGCACCCGATAGAGGCCGCACAGCTTGTTGCCCGCGGGGTCGCGAAGATAAGCGAGGTAGAGCTTTCCGAACGGGTTTTCACGGATGCCCGGCGGGTCCTCGATCGCGGTGCCGCCCGCGCCGACGCCTGCCTCGTGCCAGGCATCGACCATTTCGGGACTGTCGCAGGCGAAGCCGATGGTCATGCCGTTGCCGCAGCTTGCGGGCTCGCCATTGATCGGTTTGGTGATCATCAGCACGCTTCCCTTGTGAAGCCAGCTGCCGCGGCCCTTGGGATCGGTAATGCCGGGCTTGCCGCCGATCGCCTGCATGATCGCATCGTAGAAGAATTTCGATTTTTCGAGGTCGTCCGCGCCGACCATTACGTGACTGAACATAAAGTCTCCTAGTAAACCACGACCGAACGGATCGACTTGCCCTCGTGCATGAGGTCGAAGCCCTTGTTGATTTCGTCGAGCGAGAGGATGTGAGTGATCATGGGATCGATCTGGATCTTGCCGTCGAGATACCATTTCACGATTTCGGGCACATCGGTGCGGCCCTTGGCGCCGCCGAACGCGGTGCCCTTCCACACGCGCCCCGTGACCAGCTGGAACGGCCGCGTCGCAATCTCCGCGCCCGCCGGCGCGACGCCGATGATGACGCTCTCGCCCCAGCCCTTGTGACAGCATTCGAGCGCCTGGCGCATGACGTCGACATTGCCCGTCGCATCGAAGCTGTAGTCGGCGCCACCGTCGGTCAGCTTGTAGAGGTGGTGCAGCACGTCATCGACCTCGCCCGGATTGACGAAATCGGTCATGCCGAACTTGCGGCCCCATTCTTCCTTGTCATTGTTGATGTCGACGCCGACAATCTGCTTGGCGCCCGCCATCTTCGCGCCCTGGATGACGTTGAGGCCGATCCCGCCAAGACCGAATACGACGACCCGCGCGCCTTTTTCGACCTTGGCCGTGTTGAGCACCGCGCCGATCCCCGTCGTGACGCCGCAGCCGACATAGCAAGCCTTGTCGAACGGCGCCTTGGGATCGATCTTTGCCACCGCGATCTCCGGCAACACCGTGAAGTTCGAAAAGGTCGAGCAGCCCATATAATGGTAGATCGTCTCGCCCTTGTACGAGAAGCGGCTGGTCCCGTCGGGCATGACCCCCTTGCCCTGCGTCGCGCGCAGGCGCTCGCACAAATTCGTCTTGCCGCTGGTGCACATCTTACAGGTCCCGCATTCGGGGATGTAGAGCGGGATGACATGATCGTCGGGCTTCACCAGGCTCACGCCAGGCCCGACCTCACGCACGATCCCCGCGCCCTCATGGCCGAGGATGCTCGGGAAGATGCCTTCGCTGTCGAACCCGTCGAGCGTGTAGGCGTCGGTGTGGCAGATACCGGTCGCCATGATCTCGACCAGCACCTCGCCTTCCTTCGGCCCCTCGAGGTCGACCTCGACGATTTCAAGCAGCTGTTTTTCGCCGAACGCAACGGCGGCGCGGGTCTTCATGGGTCGGGTCTCCTACATCAAATGTCCGACGACGTTGGTGACGTTATGCGCGATCAGCGGGATCAGGATACTTCCCGTACGCACGCGGATATACATGAGCAATGCGCCAAGGATGGCGACATAGGCGAAGATGACCGGATCGAAGCTCAGCGCGCCGCCGCTCACGAAGAAACTATGCCCGACGGTAAAGAGCAAGGTGGCGAGGATCGCCGCCCAGCCGAACCGGGCCGGGTCGGCTTTTCGACGCTTGGGCACCACCGCCATCGTCAGCAAAAACAGGAGCAGCCCGCGGAAAAAGAGTTCCTCGTCGAGCCCCGGCAGGGTGGCCTGATAGGCCAGCGCCTCGGCGCTATCCTTGGGCCCGTCCGCGGCAAGCAACTGCAGCACGACCATCAGCGCGACCATCGCGCCGGTCGCGATCAGCGACGGGATCAGCGACCCTTCGCGCCGTATGAGCGTGAGGCCCGCATCGGCCCATTTCGCCCCGGCCACCTTGACCGCCACGGCCAGCATAACGAGCGATGCGACAATCGCCGCCAGCTTGCCGCCCCAATTGAAATCGCGCCCTTCGTTGAGTGCGGCAAACGCTTCGAGCGTCGGCGCCTTCATCACCACGATCGTGTAGACCGTGTAGGCAAGGATCGCGCCGACCAGCCAGCCGACGCGGACGTCGACCCGCCGCGCCGCCGCGATGGCAATCAAGACGACGAGAACGGGTGCCCACCAAAGGCCCTGCATGATCAAGACATCGGTCATGTCGTTCCCCTTTGTCCGCGCACGATCAGGCTGTGACTGGCTTGTCCGACTTTTGCGTGGCGAGGCTCACCAGCCAGATCGCCAGCCATGCCGCGATAAAGCCGGGCACGATCTCGTAGATTACGCCGATGTCGAGCGCGATCCAGCCGATCACGACCGCCGCGCCGGTCACCAGCCCCGCGACGGCGCCCGCGCCGGTCATGCGCTGCCACGTGAGTGACAGGATAATCAGCGGCCCGAACGCCGCGCCGAAGCCTGCCCAGGCATTGGCGACGAGGCCCAGCACCTGGCTGTCCGGATCGGAGGCGATCGCGATCGCTGCCAGCGCCACCAGTGCGACGCACAGCCGCCCGACATTGACGCTCTCGCGCTCGCTCGCTTCCTTGCGGAAGAAGAGCTTGTAAAAGTCTTCGGTCAGCGACGAACTCGCGACCAGCAGCTGCGACGAAATGGTCGACATGATCGCCGCCAGCAGCGCCGCTAGCAGGAAGCCGGTGATAAGCGGGTGGAAGAGCAGATTGGCGAGCACGATGAAGATCGTCTCGGGGTCCTCGACCACGATACCGTTGCGCTCGGCAAAGGCGCGGCCGGCAATGCCGATCCCGATCGAGCCGAGCAGCGCCACGCCCATCCAGGTCATGCCGATATTGCGCGCCGTCTTCACCTTGGCGACCGTGTCGACCGCCATGAAGCGCACGATGATGTGCGGCTGCCCGAAATAGCCGAGCCCCCACGCCATCAGGCTGATGAAGCCGATCAATGTCAGCCCGTTGGTCATGTCGAGAAAGCCTTCGACCGGTACGTCGGCAAGCGATCCGCCGCCCTCGCCGCCCGGGCCGAACATGACGACCAGTGGCATGACGACGAGCGCCGTCACCATGATCAGACCCTGCACGAAGTCCGTCAGGCTGACCGCGAGGAAGCCGCCGACCATCGTGTAGGCCAAAACCACCAGCGCGGTTATCCAGATGCCGGTCATATAGTCGCTCATGCCGAGCCCAGGCAGCAGGCCCGAGAATGCCGTCTCGAACAGCTTGCCGCCCCCGACCAATCCGGCGGCCGTATAGACCGCGAAGAAAATGACGATGATCAGCGCGCTGACGACACGCAGCGCCGTGGCTTTGCCCGGAAAGCGGTTGGCGAGATACTCGGGAATGGTCAGCGCGTTACCGAGTCTTTCGGTCTGTTCGCGCAGCCGCGGCGCCACCACGATCCAGTTGACCAGCGCGCCGAGGAAAAGCCCGGTCCCGATCCACGCCTCGACCAGACCCGCGGCATAGAGCGCGCCGGGCAGCCCCAAGAGCAGCCAGCCCGACATGTCAGAAGCGCCCGCGCTGAGTGCTGCTACGCTCGGCGGCAGATTGCGGCCCGCGAGCAGGTAGCCCTCGCTCGTGTCGGTCGATCGCCTCCAGGCCCAAAGGCCGATGCCGATCATCAGGATGAAGTAAAGGGCGAGCGAGATGAGAATGCCTGTTTCCATGCGCGCGCACGCTATGGATCAACGGAGCCCGCGTAAACCGATAGTTGCCGCAACTGTGTTACTATTGCGATACAGTGGCGACATGCTATGGTCGCAATCATGAAGATCACACGCAGAATGATGGTCGGAGGCACCGTCGGTGCCGCGGCTGCAGCCTATGGCGGGCTCGTCGCCTGGCAGAACCGCAATATCCCCAGCACCAACAAGGGGATGGCGCTCGTCGCCGATCCCGACGAGATCCTCGACCTGCCCGAGGGCTTTTCCTACCGCGTGGTCGCGCGCACCGGCTCGACCATGTCCGACGGCCTGCTCCGCCCCGGCCGCCCCGACGGGATGGCCTGTTTTGCCTTCTCGGGTCGCGACAATGCGGTGATCCTGACGTCGAACCACGAGATTCCGACCTGGGACGGGATCAGCGCATTCGGCAAAGACGATGCGCTGCGCTCAAAGTTCACTGGCAAATATTACGATACCCGCCCCGACACCGGCATGCCCTATCATGGCGGTGTCACCATCACCCACTACAACCTCGACACGGGCGAAGTGGAACGCGATTTTCTCGCGCTGGCGGGCACCAAGATCAATTGCGCGGGCGGCGCGACGCCTTGGGGCAGCTGGCTGAGCTGCGAAGAGACGACCGATGTCGGCAACGCACCGCACGGATTCGTGTTCGAGGTGCCTGCGCTAATCGACGGCCCGGTCGAGCCCGTGCCGCTGAAAGCCATGGGCCGCTTCCGCCACGAGGCGTGCGCCGTCGATCCGGCGAGCGGCATCGTCTACATGACCGAAGATGGCGGCGAGGACTGCTTCTATCGCTTTATCCCCAACGTGCCGGGCAGGCTGGCAGAAGGCGGCACCCTCCAGGCGCTCATGATCGAGGGCAAGCCTAGCGTCGACACCAGCAACAATGACGAGCCGACCCTCATTGAGGGCAAGGAATATGCGGCCGGCTGGATCACGCTCGACGATGTCGAGGCGCCCGACGCCGACCTCGCCCAGCGCGCGATTGCGGCAGGCGCGGCGATGTTCAAGCGCGGCGAAGGCATGGCCTACGGACACAAGCCCGGCGGCGCGCAGGGCGAAATCTTCTTCAATTGCACGTCGGGCGGGAAAGCGGGCGTCGGGCAGGTGTTCCGCTACACGCCGGGCGCGAGCAACGACGAAGGCACGCTCACCCTCTTCTTCGAAAGCCCGGGCGCAGGGACGATGGAATATTGCGACAATCTCGCCGTCGCGCCGTGGGGCGACCTGATCGTCTGCGAAGACGGCATTGGCGACCAGTATCTGCGCGGCATCACCCCCGACGGCCGCATCTACGACCTCGCCCGCAACGCCCACGAAGACAGCAGCGAATTTTGCGGCGCCTGCTTCAGCCCCGACGGCAAGACCATGTTCGTCAACATCCAGGAACCGGGCATCACGCTGGCGATCACCGGACCGTGGGAGACGTTGCGGGTCGCCTAGCCACGACGCTTGCGCCTCGCCCTCGCTTCCGCCATCGTTCCGGCCATGGAAAAGGGACAGATGCTGGACGGACGTCACGCCGTCATCACCGGTGGGGGGAGCGGCATCGGCGCCGCCTGTGCCCGCCACCTCCACGCCGCCGGCTGCAAGGTCAGCCTGTTGGGTCGCCGGATCGAACCGCTCGAGGCGGTCGCCGCCGACACGGACGGCCAGGCGATCAGCTGCGACATTACCGACCGCGACGCGATCGAGGCGGCCTATGCCAAGGCGCGCGAGGCGAACGGGCCGATCGACTATCTGATCGTCAATGCAGGGATCGCCGACTCTAGCCCGTTCCACAAGATGAAGCGCGAGGACTGGCATCGCATCATGTCGGTCAACCTCACCGGCGCGTTCGACTGCGCGCAGGCCGCGATCGGCGACCTGTTGTCGGGCGAGGATCGCCGCCTCATCTTCATCGCTTCGGTCGCTTCGCTGCGCGGCATTCCCTACGCGGCGCATTACGGCGCGTCGAAGCACGGCCTGCTCGGCCTCAGCCGCTCGTTGGCGCGCGAATATGCGCAGGCGTCGTTGACCGTGAACGCCATCTGCCCCGGCTATGTCGACACGCCGATGACCGACCAGTCGGTCGCGAGAATCCAGGAAAAAACCGGGCGGAGCGAGGATGAAGGCCGCGCCGCGATCGAGCAGATGAACGCCCACGGCCGCCTCGTCTCGCCCGACGGGATCGCGACGCAGGTGATGACCCTGTGCCTGCCGATCAGCCGCGACATCAACGGCGCGGCGCTGACCATCGACGGCGGCACGGACGCGTGAGCCTCCACCCGCCCCACTTCAAGCCCGACCATTTTCGCTGGGCCTACGACGGGGATACGGGCGTGGCGACCATCACGCTCGAC
Source organism: Sphingomicrobium clamense (assembly GCF_019264355.1). Taxonomy (NCBI): domain Bacteria; kingdom Pseudomonadati; phylum Pseudomonadota; class Alphaproteobacteria; order Sphingomonadales; family Sphingomicrobiaceae; genus Sphingomicrobium; species Sphingomicrobium clamense. The sequence continues at coordinate 2,128,869 of NZ_JAHVAH010000001.1, forward strand.
CGGCCGGAGAAGAAGAACCCGCTGACCTTCGACAGCTATGCGGAGCTGCGCGACACTTTCCGCGACCTCGTCGTCACGCCGGACGTCCGCGCCATTGTCATCACTGGGTCGGGCGGCAATTTCTGTTCGGGCGGCGATGTGTTCGAGATTATCGAGCCGCTGACCAAGATGGCGATGCCCGAACTGCTCGCCTTTACCCGCATGACCGGCGATCTCGTCCGGGCCATGCGCGCCTGTCCGCAGCCGATCGTGGCGGCGGTCGAAGGTGTCGCTGCGGGCGCGGGCGCGATCCTCGCCATGGCGAGCGACCTGCGCGTCGCAGCGCCCGATGCCAAGACCGCCTTCCTCTTCACCCGCGTCGGGTTGGCAGGCGCGGACATGGGCGCTTGCGCCGTTTTGCCACGTTTGATCGGCCACGGACGCGCCGCCGACCTGCTCTACACTGGGCGCTCGATGGGCGCCGAGGAAGGGCGCGACTGGGGCTTCTACCAGCGCCTTTCCGACGATCCGCTCGCCGAAGCGACCGAGCTCGCCACCGACATCGCTACCGGGCCGGCCTTCGCGCACGCCATGACCAAGCGGCAGCTCGACATGGAGTTCGCCGTTCCCATCGACACCGCGCTCGAGATGGAGGCACAGGCGCAGGCGATCTGCATGCAGACCAACGACTTCACCCGCGCCTTCGAGGCCTTCGCCAACAAGCGCAAGCCGGAGTTCAAGGGTGACTGACTGGACCGACTGGCCCTTCTTCGATGATGAGCATCGCGCGCTCGAGGGCGAAGTGCGCGACTGGGCGCAGAAGAATCTCAGCCACGCGCATGGCAGCGACGTCGACGCCGAATGCCGCACCATTGTCGTGATGCTCGGCCGCGCGGGTTTTCTCGAACATACCGTCGCGCATAATGGCGACCTGCCCGACGTCCGCCGTCTCGCGATCATCCGCGCCGCGCTCGCCTACCAGGCGGGCCTGGCGGACTTCAGCTTTGCGATGCAGGGCCTCGGTTCGGGCGCGATCAGCCTGTTCGGAGGCGACGAGATCAAGAAGATCTGGCTGCCCCGCGTCGGCAAGGGCGAGGCCATCGCCGCCTTCGCGCTGACCGAACCCGACACGGGCAGCGATGTCGCCGCCATCTCCACGACCGGAACCCGCGACACTGACGGCTATGTCATCAACGGCGCGAAAAGCTTCATTTCCAACGGCACGATCGCAGACGTCGTCACCCTCTTCGCCCGCACGGGTTCGCCCGAGGACGGCGCGCGCGGCCTTTCGGCCTTCGTCCTTCCCGTTTCCACCCCCGGCCTGACCGTCAGCCGCCGCATCAACACAATCGCCCCGCATCCGCTCGCCGAGCTCAGCCTCGAGAACGTCCGGGTCTCGGACGGCTGCCGGCTCGGTGAGGAAGGCGACGGCTTCAAGATCGCGATGCAGACTTTGAACCTCTTCCGGGTAACCGTCGGAGCAGCCGCGCTGGGTTTCGCCCGCCGCGCGCTCGACGAGGCCCTTGCCTTCTCACGCGAGCGCAATCTCGGCGGCGCGCCGCTCGCCGATCATCCCGTCACGCAGGCACGGCTTGCCGACATGGCGACTTCGCTCGATGCCAGTGCGCTCCTCATCGCCCGGGCCGCCTACGAGCAGGATATGCGGCCCGGCGAGGATCATCGCCGAGAGGCCGCGATGGCCAAGCTCCACGCCACCGAGGAAGCGCAGTCGATCATCGATGCAGCCGTCCAGCTCCACGGCGGTCGCGGCGTGGAAGTCGGCTCGAAGGTCGAGGAACTTTACCGCGAAATTCGTGCCCTACGCATTTACGAGGGCGCGAGCGAAGTGCAGCGCCAGGTGATCGGCAAGACGCTGGTCAAGGAGGGGCGATGAGCCGCGAGATTCTCCAGCCGCCCGGATGGCCGCGACCCAAGGGTTACGCCAACGGCATCGCCGCGACGGGTCGCCTGGTCTTTACGGCGGGTGTCGTCGGCTGGAACGAGCGCGAGGAGTTCGAGGCCGGAACGCTCACCGGCCAGTTCGAGCAGGTGCTTCATAACATTGTCGCCATTCTCGCCGAGGCCGACGCGAAGCCCGAGCACCTTGCCCGCATGACCGCCTACGTCACCGATCGCGACGAGTATCTGCGTGAGGCGCGCGACATTGGCGCGGCTTGGAAGCGGGTGCTGGGTCCCGTCTATCCGACGATGGCGCTGGTAGAGGTCAGCAGGCTGGTCGAGGACAAGGCGAAGATCGAGATCGAGGCGACCGCGGTCGTACCTGAGTAGGAGGGGGCTCCATGACCCGCGACGATTTTGTCGAACGACACCTGCCGCCGGAAAGCGAGCAGCCCGAATTCCTGTTTACCCTGCCCGAGCTGCAATATCCCGAACGCCTGAATGCTGCCGAAGAGCTACTCAGGGGCGGCGCGGCTGATGCCGTTGCGGTCGTCAACGACATGGGCAGCTGGACTTACGCAGAGATCGACAATTTCTCCGGACGCATCGCCCGCTACCTGGTCGAGACATGCTGCATCGTGCCCGGCGAGCGCGTGCTGCTGCGCGGCCCCAATTGCTACACGCTGTTCGCTTGCTGGCTCGGTGTGCTCAAGGCGGGCGGGATCGTGGTGGCCACGATGCCCATCCTGCGCGCCGGCGAGATCGCGACCATCATCGACAAGGCCGAGATTGCGCATGCGTTGGTCGACAGCCGCTTCATCGGCGACTTCCGCGATGCCGAGGAGCAGACGCGTCACCTCTGTAGCGTCACCACCTATGACGGCGACCACGGGCAGGGAAATCTCGAAAACCGCACCGCCGACCTCGAACCTGCGCGGCCCGCCGACACGGGCCGCGACGATCCCGCGCTAATTGCCTTCACCAGCGGCACCACCGGCATTCCCAAGGGCTGCGTCCACTATCATCGCGACATCCTCGCCCCGTGCGACACGTTTGCGAAGCATCTGCTCGCTCCCGCACCCGGCCAGGTCTGGGCGACCAGCGCGCCGCTTGCCTTCACTTTCGGGTTGGGCATGACGCTGATGTTCCCCTTCCGCTTCGGCGCGACTGCCGCGACCTTCGAGAAGCCCGGCCCCGACCCACTGATGGACGCGATCACCGCCCATGGCGTGACGCACGTCGCGACTGCACCCACCGCATACAAGGCGCTGCTCTCGCACCCCAAGCTCGACGAGGCATTGAAGACGCTCGATACCTGCGTGAGCGCGGGCGAGCATCTGCCTGAGGCGACGTGGCACGCTTGGCACGAGCGTACCGGTCTCGCGCTTGTCGACGGGATCGGCTCGACCGAGCTCATGCACATTTTCATCTCGGCAAGCGGGGACGACATCAAGGCGGGCAGCACCGGCAAGGCAGTGCCGGGCTACGAGGCCACCGTGCTCGACGAGAACGACCGGCCGATGGAGAAAGGCGAAGGCCGCCTCGCCATCAAGGGTCCGACCGGCTGCCGCTATCTCTCCGACCCGCGCCAGGCCGACTATGTCGTCGACGGTTGGAACGTCACCGGCGACACCTACGTCAAGGATGTCGAGGGCTATTTCTGGTACCGCGCCCGGTCCGACGACATGATCATCTCGAGCGGCTACAATATCGGCGCGCCCGAAGTCGAAAATGCGCTCCTGGCGCACGACGCCGTCGCCGAATGCGCGGTCATCGGCGTGCCGTGCGAGGAGCGCGGGCAGAAGGTAAAGGCCTTCATTGTCCCCGCCCCGGGCCACGAACCTTCGGACTCACTGATCGATGAACTCAAAGGTTTCGTGAAAGAAAAGATTGCGCCCTACAAATATCCGCGGGAGATCGAATTTCGCGAAAGTCTGCCGAAAACCGCGACCGGAAAATTGCGCCGCATTGAACTGCGCTCCGGATCCGGATCCGGTCCGTCAGCAGTCTAACCAAGCGCCCGCAGGTCGGAAAAGGCGACCAGGCGGTCATTGTGCGCCGGTGTTGGCGCGGCCTTTCCGAAGGGCCCGATCGTCTCCCTATAATAGGCTTCGAATTGCCCATAATGGGGCCCGGCCTCCGCCGCGAGGGCCTGACGTGAGAGAATGGTAATGCGGCCGCGACCGCAGGTGATCGCTCCCTTCGCGCGGAGCTTTGCGAGGGCATTGGTCACTGTCGGTCGATAAGCATTGCAGAGCTGGGCCAACAGCTCGTGCGTGATTTGCAATTCATCGCCTACGGTCCGGTCGTGACACATTAGCAGCCAACGCGCGACCTGCCCGACAATGTCGGCCTCGCGGGCAGCGACGACGGTCGAATAAACCTGCATCATGGAGGCGTACATCCAATGATTCAGGATCGACCGGCATTCCTCGCAATCGCCTATAACCCCACGAAAGTCGTCGATCGCGATACGACGCGCCCGCACCTTATCGACCTGTGCCATCGCGGCGCCGGAGCAGGCGGAGACGCCGAGCAGGCCGGCAAACGGAAAGATGCTCTCGGGGCCGCCAATCCCCATGTCGACGAGATTGCCGCTCGGGCTACGGATCGCATGCGAGACCACGCCCTCTTCGATCGCGAAGACGAAATTTCCCTTGAGATCGTCGGCCGGCAGATACTCTCCCATGGAGAAAACAATTTCACTTCCGACATTCTCTAGCGCGCGTCGGGCGCGCTCGGGCATACTTGCCAGCAACCTGTTCATCACAACGCCACCTCACTGGAACAGCAGAACGACTCGGCCCGATTAATTTCCCATAGAACTTAATGTAAAGCAACATACACATGAGACAGTTGAGTATTCTGGAATACAATCCGAAGTCAATCGCCATACATGTTGGAGTCCAGTGTAATACAGACAAAGGTTAGCTACCGTACATATTTGAATTTATTTGTCTTTTTCACGTTTGATAAGTTGCGCTTCACCGTTTCGGTGGAATAGCTCCCTCACTATCATAGTATAGGAGAGTGCAATGACCCAGGTGAGCAACGAAGCATCCTTTCGTGTGAAGTCTACTGGACCTGTAAAGGCGTCATCCTTCTCTCATCGGCCGCGATCGTCGGGATCAACTTGATGACGGTGTCGCAAGCCCATGCGCAGGCCTTGCCGCCCGCCGACGACAGAACCATCGTATCGGTCTGCAGCCGCGTGTCGCTGCCACCCTCGACGATTACCGGGGTTCTCGATGATGTCGTCATCGGAATCTATGACCCCATCGAGACGACCGTGAACGATACGTTGGCCGAGTTGACGCTGTTTGACGCCGTCCTTGGTGCGGCGCTTCCGACACCGCTTAACGTCGACGTGACCGGGTTGCTGACGACCGCTGCATCGGGCAGCGACATCACCTTGGAGGTGCTCGCCAATGATGGCACGCTCGTTGGGCCCAGCGACCAGTGCGACGCCGAAGCGACCAGCTTCGTCCTTGCCGACGACGCCGGACTTTCGCTGGGCGGAAATCGCATCACGGGACTTGGCGAAAGCGGCCGCGAGGCGCTGGCCGGAGAGATCGATTCGATCGCGCTCGGCAACGATGCGTCGACCGATGCCAGCGCCGTCGCCTCGATCGCAATCGGAACTGGCGCCACCGTCGGCGCGGGCGCCGATGGCTCGGTCGCGCTCGGCGAAGGGACCAGTGTCACCGCAGCCAACAGCGTCGCGCTCGGCGCCGACAGCGTCGCCAGTCGCGGCGCGGTCGCGGGCACGTCGGTCGGCGAAGTCTCGGTCGGGAGTCCGGGCAACGAGCGGCAGATCACCAATGTCGCTGACGGAACGCAGGCGACCGATGCCGTCAATCTCGGCCAGCTTCAGGCCGTTGCCGACATGGCGGTCCAGTATGACGATGCGACGATGACGACTGTGACGCTGGAAGGCGCCGGCCGCACAACGATCACCAATGTTGCCGATGGCGCGGTGACCGCCACGTCGAGCGACGCCGTCAACGGATCGCAGCTCTTCGCCACCAATCAGCAGGTCGGCGCCAATACGACGGCGATCACCAACCTGTCGGTCCAGGTCGCGAATGGGGGCACCGGACCGGTTCAGTATAGCGATCCGGGAACGCCGACGACGCCCAATGGCGGCACGCCGACCAACGACGTCACGCTGGTCGGTGCGGCTCCGGGGCCGGTCGCGGTCCACAATGTCGCTGCCGGTGACGTCAGCATGGGCTCGACCGATGCCGTCAACGGCGGGCAGCTTTACGACGTGCAGACGACTGCCGACCAGGCGCTCGCGCTCGGCCAGAATAGCGTTCAATATACTGACGCGACGCAGACGGCTGTCGATCTGGGCGACGGGACCACACCGGTCTCGGTGACCAATGTCGCCGACGGATCGATCACTGCAGGTTCCACCGATGCCATCAATGGCGGGCAGCTTTATGGCCTGTCCTTCACGACGGTAAATGCTGTTTCCTACGACGATGATGGCATGGGCAACCGGACCAACACGGTCACGCTCCAGGGCGGAGACCCGAATGCGCCGGTGACGATTACCGGGCTGGCCGATGGCGTTGCGGCCACCGATGCGGTCAACCGCCGCCAGCTCGACGCGGTCGCGGCGGGAGCAAACAGCTATACCGACATGGTGCTCAACGACTTGGCGTTCGATCTGGGCGAGGATATCCGCAATGCCTCGCGTGACGCGCGTGCCGGGACGGCCGGCGCGCTGGCCGCAGCGGCGCTTCCGCAATCGATGATCGAGGGTCGACCGATGCTGTCGGGTGGCTTCGGTTTCTATCGGGGCCGCGTCGGGTTCGCGATCGGCGGGTCCTACCGCGCCGCGAACGGGCGCTCGATCTACAAGCTCGGGGTCACCTATGACTCGAGCGAAAGCGTGGGCGCAAATGTCGGAGCCGGTTTCCAGTTCTGACGAACGATCACGCGGAAATGGGACGCCTTCTCACCGGGCGTCCCATTTCTTATTCGAATTCGACGATGACTTCGTCGACCTGGAGGCTAGCGCCTTCTTCGACGGGGATGGCCTTGACGGTTGCAGCCTTCTCGGCACGCAGGATATTCTCCATCTTCATCGCCTCGACCACGGCAAGCGGCTGGCCGGCCTCGACCTTGTCGCCCTCGCCAACCTGCAGCTTGGTCAGCAGCCCCGGCATAGGCGCCATCAGATATTTTGAGAGATCGGGCGCGACCTTCTCGGGCATATGCCCCATCAGGTCGGCGACTTCGCGACGTAGCATGCGTGCCTCGTGCACGCGTCCGCGCGTGGTCAGCTTGAACCCGCGGCCGTTGGTCTTGACCTGAACGATGCGACGCCGGTCGTCGCACTCGGCGACCAGCAGCGACTGGCCGGGAAAATAGTCGGCGACCACGTCGATCTCTTCATCGCCGATCCCGACGACAGTGCCGCCGTCATAGGGATCGACCGTGACATCGTGCCGCTCGCCATCGAGGTAGACGGCTTGCTCCATTGACGGGAATGCCGGTTCGCCCAACTGCCCATCGATCAGCGCCATGCGCGTTTCCTGCGTCATCGCCACCACGGCGGCCAGTGCGACAAGATCGGTCCGCAACACATCATCGGTCGGCGCACCCTCGAACCCTTCCGGATACTCCTCGGCGATAAAGCCGGTCGTGAGCTCGCCCGAACGGAAACGCTCGTGCTGAAGCAGTGCCGAGAGGAAGTCGACATTGTCCGACAGGCCTTCGATCTCGAACGCGTCGAGCGCCTCGACCGCCAGGTCGATCGCTTCCTCACGGCTGTCGCCATGGGTGATCAGCTTGGCGATCATCGGGTCGTAGAACATCGACACTTCGCCGCCCTCGGCGACGCCGTCATCGACCCGCACCACGCCATCCTCGTCGCGCTGCTCCAGCGGCGGGGAGTAGGTGGTCAGGCGCCCCGTCGAAGGCAGGAAACCGCGATAGGGATCCTCGGCATAGACGCGCGCTTCGATTGCCCAGCCGTCATGGGCAATGTCGTCCTGCTTGAATGGCAGCTTCTCGCCATAAGCGACGCGGATCATCTGCTCGACCAGGTCGACACCGGTGATTTCTTCGGTAACCGGGTGTTCGACCTGCAGGCGAGTATTCATCTCGAGGAAGTAGAAGCTGTCGCCGGTCTTGTCCTTGCCGGACACGATCAGCTCCACCGTCCCGGCCGAGTGATAGTCGACCGCGCGTGCCAGCGCGACGGCCTGTTCGCCCATCTTCTTGCGCATTTCGGGCGTGACGAAGGGCGAAGGCGCTTCCTCGATCACCTTCTGGTGGCGGCGCTGGATCGAGCATTCGCGCTCGCCCAGATAGACAATGTTGCCGTGCTTGTCGCCGAGCACCTGAATCTCGATGTGGCGCGGCTCTTCGATGAACTTCTCGATAAAGACACGGTCGTCACCGAACGAGTTGAGCCCCTCGCGCTTGGTCGCCTCGAAGCCTTCGCGCACGTCCTTCTCGCTATAGGCAAGCCGCATGCCCTTACCGCCGCCGCCGGCCGACGCCTTCATCATGACGGGGTAGCCGATATCGTTTGCGATTTTCACCGCCTCGTCCGTATCTGCGATCTCGCCGAGATAGCCGGGCACCACGTTGACGCCTGCTTCCTTGGCCAGCTTCTTGGATTCGATCTTGTCGCCCATCGCCGCGATCGCGGGCGCGGGCGGGCCGATGAAGGCGATACCGGCCTTGTCGAGCGCTTCGACGAAGGACGCGCGTTCGGACAGGAAGCCGTAACCCGGATGCACCGCCTCGGCGCCCGTTTCCTTGCACGCGGCGATGATCTTGTCGGCGACGAGGTAGCTCTCCGCCGCTGCCGCAGGCCCGATGTTGATCGCTTCGTCCGCCATCTGGACGTGCGGCGCCTTGGCATCGGCATCCGAATAGACCGCGACCGTCGCGATCCCCATTTTCTTCGCGCTGCGCATGACGCGGCAGGCGATTTCCCCGCGATTGGCGATCAGGATCTTCTTGAACATGCAAACTCCGCAAAAACATGGGGCGGCACAGGCCTCAAGCGCCTATGCCGCCCCATACGACTTTCATCAAGTCGCCGGACTATTCGTTCCGGTCGATATGGCCGAGGCCCCCCGTCCAGTCGGTCTGCGCGTCGGCATAGCGCTTGCGCATCTTGGCGAGTTCCTCCTCGCTTCCGACCAGCTTGACGAGTTCGGCGTCGATCTTCTCTGCCATGGGATTTTCAGCCCAGCTCATCATGTCGGGTCCGCCTGGCATATGGTTGATGACGATCATCTCCCAGCGCCCGGTGTTCATGTGGTAATATTTGGGCGGGACCATGCCGGCCGCCTTGTAGGCAGGGATGAGATAATTCTCCTGCCACTCCTCGACCCATTCCCGCTCGTCGGGGTTATAGTTGACATAGCTCACATAATACCAATCGAGCGGCGCTCGCTCGATCGTGGCATCCTGAGCCGAGACAGGAGACGCGCACGCAACAGCACTCATCGCCGCGAGCGCGGCGAAGCCAATGATTTTCATTGTTGTTCTCCCCTATTGAAGGACTCGGGAACTAGCAGAAAACTCCGGATAAGTGGAGTCTGGTTAACACAGGTTATTCCGTACGCTCCTCGCGAAGGTTTTCCGCAATCAAATGCTGCGAAAATGTCGGAAGAGCATCAAAATCATACCAGGGGATCAAACGAGCTTGGCAACTCTCAATCTCTAGAGAGCCATCATCGTAACGCTCTATGTCGAGCGCGGCGGTTCCGCCCTCTTCAAGATTGATGGCAAGTCGTGGACTGACGACCGGCTGCACCCCGTAATATGGGGCGCCCTGCCAACCTTCGCGCACGAGCGCGCTCCGGGCGGATCGACTCCTTTCCTTCGCGACAATGACAGGCCGGAGACTCTTTTCGATCCGCATGGTGATGCCGAGATCGACCATCCCGGCGCCGCCTGCACGTACATGAAGTGTCCATTTCCTATCTCCCATGCGAGAGATCTCGCAATTGGCAGGTCCTTCCGACACGTCCTCGCCGTCTCGGCTGACCCACAAGATATGCTGGCTCCCCCGAGCCACCGGTCGATAGTTTTTCGCAAGCGCTCGGAAAAATGGCCAGTTCGCCCGCATAGCCCAGTCGCCCCATGCGTTGTAACTGGGAGAAATGATCGTGACCGCGGAGACCTTGCGTTCCGCTACCACCGACACGTACTCGTCGCGAGCCTTGCTTCCGAGCGCATGGATGATCGACCCGTAGGGCGTCGGCGTGCGCTCATTTCCAGTGATGATATTCATCTGGGACGTGTAAGTGGACAGGAGCGATGGCCCACTACTGCGGTCGATATCAAGACGGCGCATAATTCGAGCGAACGCGTCCATCTCCTCGGCAATCTGCCGCTCGACATGAAATCCGAGGGCGTCCACGAATGGCTCATCGGCCCTGTTCTCGATCAGCTTTTGTGTCACTCGTGACTGGACCGCCACGACCGCACCCATCAGCGCGATCGTCCCGATCACCGATGCCGATAGGAGAACGTCTTTGTATCGCTTGAGGGCGCGGAAGATCTGCGGCCCAAAAACGATGAATGGCGATGCCCAAGCGACCATGACGATACTGTAGAAATACGATGGATAAACGTGGCCCCCGAGTTGGGGCAGGAGCGCCATTCCCAAGGAAGCTGTGGCCACAAAAAGATAAGACGATAAACGGGCAGGTGCGCCACGGCCTCGAAGACGTCGCACCACGGCGACTAGGATGCCGATGAGCAAAATGAGAAGTGACAGCCTCTGAAACGCGGTCATCGGCGAGATAAGGTGCCAGAGATCAGACGCGCTCAATAATCGATCTTCTCTGCCCCACTGACCGAAGTACCAGATCTGCTCGGAAGGCACCGAGACGAAATTATAACGGAGCCAGGCCAGGGGTTCACCGCGAGTGACAATTAGCAGACTAAGGGTCGCCGTCAGAAACGCCGTGCCTAATATCGAAAAGAGCGTGACCGCCATGCGGCGCCAATCTCGCAGATGGCAAAGTACGGCAGCGCCAAGCAGCGCCAGCAGGACTGGAATGCCGGAATCGTTCGACCACAGTAGGCCGAAGCCAGCGACCAAGCCCATCGCCGCTCCCGACTTTGATGCGCTCCCCAACAGGCTTTGACGCAACGCAGGAAGAACGACTGGAAGCATCAGAAGTGGTAGCGCCCACCGTAAAGGACGAAGCGAGACTCCTGGATCAATCAGCTGCTCCGCGCCAAAGAGATGAAGCAGGATCAGTGCCGCCGCGACCAAGGCCCATCGCAGGACAGCGCCCGGCCACCGTGCGAGCCGAGTAAGCCCCCAAATCGAGATGAGATGACCGGCAGCGATGACGGCTCCCGCTGCCACTGTGGAAGCCCAGACATTAGAGCCCAGCACCACAAAAAATGGGACCAGCACCAAGAGCGATGTCACGCCAAGATATGAGTGAAAATCGTGGCCCAGCTGGGCGCCACTCGAAAAATTCTGCAACGCAAACCACGTCTGCATCGCACCATCGAGCGAGGCCAATGGATGTGCGTAGCGCAGGACAAGCGAGTCGATGACGATCATGGCGACCGCAAAAACCAGCGTCGCGCCCATCATCGTCCGCGCGACCACCTGCGTAGGAATATCGATCCCGAAGAATCTCAAGTGAATTCGAGCACGCAATACGTGCTCACTCCGCCGCCTCGTCCTTGGGCGGCTTGTTGTGGCCGAGCAGGCGCAGTACCTCTTCCGCGGCATCGGCGAGGTTGGTGCCTGGACCGAAGATGGCCTGCACGCCCGCCTGGCGCAGATAGTCGTAATCCTGCGGCGGGATGACGCCGCCGGCAACGACCTTAATATCGCTGCGCCCCATCGACTTGAGATGACCGATCAGCTCGGGGATCAGCGTCTTGTGCCCTGCGGCGAGACTCGACGCGCCGACCACGTCGACGTCCTCCTCGACCGCCATTTCCGCCGCTTCGAGCGGGGTCTGGAAGAGCGGGCCGGCGACGATATCGAAGCCGAGATCGCCGAAGGCGGAGCTCACCAGATTGGCCCCGCGATCGTGTCCGTCCTGCCCCATCTTGGCGACGAACATCTTGGGCGCGCGGCCCATGCGGCTGGCGACGGACTTGGTGCCTTCGACGACCGACAACCATTCATCATCGTCGCGCTGGCCATAGATGCCCGAGACCGGTTGCGGCCGCGTATCGTAGCGTCCGAACGCTTTTTCCAGCGCGTAGCTGATCTCGCCCAGCGTCGCGCGCGCCCGCGCCGCGCGCACCGACAGGCGCAGGAGGTTCTCGTTGCCGCGCGCGCCCTCTTCGAGCGCGGCCAGCGCAGCCTGCACTTCGTCCTCGTCACGCTCGGCCTTGACCCGCTCGATCCGCTCGATCTGGCTGCGGCGTACCTTGGCATTGTCGATCTCGAGAATCTCGATTTCGGGCTCGTCCTTCAGCCGATAACGATTGACGCCGACGATGACCGTCTCGCCCGTGTCGACCTTGGCCGCGCGCTCGGCAGCGGCTTCCTCGATCCGCGCCTTGGGCAGCCCCTCGGCCACCGCCTTGGTCATGCCGCCATGCTCCTCGACCTCGCCGATCAGCTTGCGCGCGCGCTCGACCAGTTCGTTGGTGAGGTTCTCGATATAATAGCTTCCGCCCAGCGGGTCGGCGACCGCGGTGATCCCGCTTTCCTCGGCCAGGATCAGCTGCGTGTTGCGCGCGATCCGCGCCGAGAAATCGGTCGGCAACGCAATCGCCTCGTCGAAACTGTTGGTATGCAGGCTCTGCGCCCCGCCCAGCGTGGCGGCCATTGCCTCGATCGTGGTTCGGATCACGTTGTTGTATGGGTCCTGCTCGGTCAGCGACACGCCCGACGTCTGGCAATGCGTGCGCAATAGCTTGGACTTTTCCGACCTCGCGCCCAGATCCGTCATGATCTGCGCCCACAAGGTCCGCGCGGCGCGCAGCTTCGCGATCTCCATGAAGAAATTCATGCCGATGCCGAAGAAGAAGCTGAGGCGCGGCGCGAAACTGTCGAGGTCCATGCCCGCATCCATCGCGGTGCGCGCATATTCGAGCCCGTCGGCGAGCGTGTAGGCGAGCTCCTGCACCGCCGTCGCCCCCGCCTCGTGCATGTGATAGCCCGAAATGGAGATCGAGTTGAACCGCGGCATCTCTTCCGCCGTATAGCCGATGATGTCGCTGACAATCCGCATGCTCGGCGCGGGCGGATAAATATAGGTGTTGCGGACCGCGAACTCCTTGAGGATGTCGTTCTGGATCGTGCCCGAGAGCTGGGCGTGGTCGACCCCCTGCTCCTCGCCCGCGACGATATAGAAGGCCATCACCGGCAGCACCGCGCCGTTCATCGTCATCGACACGCTCATCTGGTCGAGCGGAATGCCGTCGAACAGCAGCTTCATGTCCTCGACCGTGTCGATCGCGACGCCCGCCTTGCCGACATCGCCCTCGACGCGCGGATGGTCGCTGTCATAGCCGCGATGGGTGGCGAGATCGAAGGCCACCGACAGGCCCTTCTGCCCCGCCTCGAGATTGCGCCGATAGAAAGCGTTCGATTCCTCGGCGGTCGAGAAGCCCGCATATTGCCGGATCGTCCAGGGACGCCCCGCATACATCGTCGCATAAGGGCCGCGCGTATAGGGCGGCAGGCCGGGATAGCCGGGGTCGATCCCCTCGGCATCCTCGGGCCCGTAGACGTTCTGCAGGGTAATCCCTTCGGGCGTCGTGACCTTCAGGTCCTTCCCCCGCGCTTCCTTCTCGGCCTTGGTTTCCCAGTCGCTGCGTGTCGGCTTGTCAGTCATGGCGGCGCTGTTAGCGCGGCAGCACCGCCATGCCAATCGTCAGTCGACCCGGGTGAAGCCGACTCCCGAATAGGTTACGCTCGTGACCCGCCCGTCTTCGGCGCGCTCGAACGCCATCGACTCGGGTTCGGGATCGGTCGCCAGCGTCGCGCAGAACAGGTCGACTTTCGCCGGCCTTGTCTCGATCGCCATCCCGTTGAGCCGCGCAGTGAGCGCGCCTTCGCCGATGCTCACCACCATGGTGCCGGCCGCCGGGTGCGTGTAGCGCCCGCTATAGGCCGACAAGGCTTCGACGCTCGGCTGCCAGGCCCAACCGCCCCAGCGCTCGTCGTCCCAGACGCCGTCATAATATTCCTGGCGACGCTCCTTCAGCGTCTGCACCCGCTCGGCATAGGCCTTCTTGAACGCGTCGATGGTCGGAAGCTCCGCCTCTCCATCGGCATAGACGGTCAAGAATGTTTCCATCATCTGCTCGGACAGGCCGCCCGTCATCGCGTCGCTGTTGAACATGATGGCAAAGCCGACGCCCTCCTCGGGCAGCACGAGCATCTGGCTCCGCATTCCGGTGTAGCCGCCGCCATGGCCGAGCACCGTCATCCCGAATGCCTCGCACCGTCGCCAGCCGAATGCGTAGCCCGTGCACGTCATCGGACCGCCGCTCATCTCGATCGGCACTTGCGACGCCTGCGCCTTGTCGATCACGTCCTGCGGAATCGCGCTGGCATCGCCGGCGTTGGCCAGCAGCCAGCGCGCCATGTCGTCGGCGGAGATGACCAGCCCCCCCGCCGCATGCATGATCGCATCGGTCTTGGGCGCGAACGTTTTCGGGCCGTCGATGCGCACTTCATGGCTGTGGCTGACCTCGGGAAAGTCGCTCGTGCGTGCGCTCGTATGGGTCATGCCGAGCGGATCGAAGACGACGTCGTCGATCCAGGCGCGCCACGACTTGCCGGTCTTCGCCTCGAGCGCGGCGGCGTAGAGAAGATAGCCGAGATTGTCGTAGCGAAACGCCTCGCCATTGGCCTCGCCCGCTGCGTTGACGATCGCCGGATAGTCCTTGATCGGGACGAGGTCGGTATAGGCGGTGCGGATGTTGAGCGCCGGCGCGCGAAACCCCAGCTGGTGCGTCAACGCATCGCGCATGGTCAGCGCATCGAAGTCGATCCCCTCGACCTTCATCTCCGGAAACAGCTCGCCGATCGTCGTGTCGAGCGGCATCACCCCCATCTCGTCCAGCCGGACCGCCATCAGCCCGACGAACGCCTTGGTCATCGAGGCGATGTAGAATGGCGTCTCGCCATCCGCTGCCACGCCACCCTCGGCACGCGTGCTCCCGATCACGTCGACGATCGGCGCCTCGCCCCGCTTGACCATGACCAGTGCCCGACCCGGATATTCACCCAGCGCGTCGACCGCATGCAGCCGTTCCTCGACCGCCTGCACCGCTCGCGCAAATCGTTCGTTCTGCTGGGCCGCTGCAGGCGTTGCTGCCGCTAACATCGCCATTGCTCCCATCATCATACGCATGCTCGTCCTCCATCATGTCGGAGCGGCCTAGCGGCCCCATCGCTTGATGGATTGAACGCAGGTAACGCTCAGGAAGACAGCAGCCGCCTGAGACGACCCGGCGCCATGCCCGAAAGGGTCTTCGCAGTGCGCGTCAGGTGCGCCTGGTCGGCAAAACCCGCCCCGGCCGCAGCGGCCACGGGTGTCTCGCCGTCCTCGATCAGCAAGCGCACCGCCCGCCCGGCCTTGCAGTGCAGGCGATAGCGACTGGGGCTGATCCCCAGATGCCGCTGGAAGGCTCGCGAGAGCTGCACGCGATGAATGCCATGCTGGCGCGCCACTTCCCCGACCTCGGCGAGCGGGTCGTCGGCAAAATGCTCGGCGACATGGCGTAGCCATAGCGGCGTGCGGCGCAGCGGCTCCCGCTCGACTCCCATCGCCCCGACAAGGTCGCTCACCGCCTCCTCCGCCGCGATGCAGCCATCGAACATCAACTGCATCGTGCGCCCGATCTCGGCCTCGCTGCGCGTGAACGGCATGAAGTCCAGTCCAGGATCGACATCGTTGCGGTAATTGATCGACAGGATCAGCGCGCCGTCGCGCCCGAAGCGACAGGCATGGCGCGCGCCCGCCGGCTTGTATCCATGGACGCAGCCCGTCGGCTCCCCGTCGCCGCCATCCGCCTGCTCCTCGAACCCGCCAGTAAGCATGAAGGTCAGCTGCGCGCGGCGATGCTCGTGTCGCGGGTGCTGGACGCCGGCGGCATAATAGACGAGCCCCGCCTCATAGGCGTCGGTCCGCTCAACGACGCGCCAGCGCGATCCGTCGGGGGCGGTGTGTAGCGGCTCCATTCCGACTGTATCACATGAATAATACGCCTTGCGCAAGAGCGACGCTTGCTCCGCTTTCGCTTTTCGCCCATCACTCGCGGCCATGGGCGGGGTGCGTACACGATTGGTAGTCTATCTCAGCGGGTTCGACCCGCGTGGGGCGCGCCACTATCACCAACTCTATCGGCGGGAAGCCGAAAAGCAGGCCGCGGTCACGGGTCAGCAGACCGACGTCGGCGCGCGCGAGCGCATCGGCGAGCATCTTGTCGGCTGGCAAATCCGCTCGGGCGAAACGACGACCGACTATCGCTATTTCGAATGGGACGACATCGTTCGCGACCATTGGCCGCGCCGCCCGCTCGCCATTGGCTGGACCACCTTGCGTTCCGGCTTCCAGATGCTTGGCGTCGGGGCATTCAAACGCACGTTTCAGTGGAGTTGGCCGGCAGGCGTGACCGCCATGCTGCCCTTCGCAGCGCTCATCCACCTCCTTGCCATCGCGCTCGCCATCATCGTCGCAGGCTATGCCATTGGCGGGACGACCGGTCTGCTGGCCGGAACAGCCCTGGCGGTCGCCTTGCTGTCCCTGGGGGCCTGGCTCGAGCGCAAGTTCAACATCGCCTGGATCAGCCGGGTCGTGAACTTCCACTTCGTCGACGGCGCCGGCAAGGCGCCCGATCTGGCGGAGCGATTGCACGACCTCGCCGATGACGTCGATCCGACCGGCTATGACGAAGTCCTGATCGTCGGACACAGCTATGGCACCTCGCTCGCCATCAGCTTTGTCGCGCGCTTGCTCGAGCGGCATCCGACGCAACGCCTTTCGCTCCTGACCTTGGGCCAGACGACACCATGGCTGACCTTTCACCCGAAGGCCGACGCCATGCGCGCGGACATCGCGGCCGTGGCGACCAGCGAGCGTGTCGACTGGATCGATGTCTCCGCGCCCCCCGACGGCGCCTGTTTCGCGCTGGTCGACCCCTATACCGTCGTCGGCGACCGCGATGCCGACCGCGCCAACCCAAAGCTGCTCAATGCCAAGTTCCACGAGAGCATGGCCGGTACCGCCTTCGCCAAATCGACCCGCGACTGGATGCAGCTCCACTTCCAATATCTCATGGCGACCGCGCACCGAGCCGAATACGACTATTTCGCGATCACCGCCGGCGACCGGGCCCTCGCCGACCGCTTCGCCCATCGCCCGTCGGTACGCGACTTTACCCGGCTACGCGCCAAGTCCATGAAAGCGGTTCGATGACCGCATTCGTCCCGCCCAAGCCGCCCACCAACCCGAAGAAGCTCAACCCGCTCGTGCGCTTTTTCAAAAGCTTCAACTGTTCGATCCGGCCGCTCTACGAGCGCAGCTACAAGATGAAGATGGGCGACGTCCGGCTGCCCGGGCGCACGATGTATTTCGTCAACCAGCCCGAACTGGTCAACGAGATCCTCCAGGCCGATGTCGACCGCTTCCCCAAGTCCGACCTCATGTCGACCATGCTCGAGCTCATCCTCGGCCAGTCGATCTTCAATTCCAACGGCGACCTCTGGCGACAGCAGCGTCGCATGATGGACCCCGCCTTCGACATCACGCGGATCAAGAGTATCTTCCCGCTGATGCGCGAGGCCGCCGACGCCATGGCGCAGCGTTTCGACGAGGGCGCTGCAGGACCCGACACCGCAATCGACCTCGAAATGACGCACGTCACAGCCGACGTCATCTTCCGCACCATCTACTCGCAGCCGTTCAGCCGCGAGGATGCCGAAGCGATCTTCGAGAATTTCGAGCATTTCCAGCAGCTCGCCTGGCTCCACGGGGTCTGGTCGCTCGCGGGCGTCCCGCACTGGCTGTCGGTCGGCAAATGGCGCGCGAAGAAATATGCCGCGCGCATCCGCGAGCTGCTCCACCGCCCCGTGCGGCAGCGCCTCGCCGCGATCCAGCAGGGCGAGGAGATCCCCGAGGGCGACCTCCTAACCAGCTTCATCCGTGCGCGCGACCCCGAGACCGGCAAGGTCTTCACCGAAGAGGAACTGGTCGACCAGATCGGAATCATGTTCCTCGCCGGCCACGAAACCAGCGCGTCGGCGCTCGCCTGGGCGCTCTATCTGATCGCCAACGTGCCCGAAGTGCAGGAGCGGATGCAGGCCGAGGCCGACGCCGTCTTCGCCGACGGCCCCATCGAATTCGCCAAGATGAAGCGGCTGGGTTTCACCCGCGACGTGTTCCGCGAGGCGCTGCGCCTCTATCCGCCCGTCACCTTCGTTCCGCGCGACGCTGCGCAGCCCGAGCATATGCGCAAAAAGGATATCCTTCCCGGCGCCATCCTGTTCGTGTCGCCCTGGTTGATGCACCGCCATGTCGATCACTGGGACGATCCCGACGTCTTCGATCCCGGCCGGTACAAGCGGAAGGAAACGAAGGAGAGCGAACGCAAGGCCTACCTTCCCTTCTCGAAGGGCCCGCGCGTCTGCCTCGGCGCGGCGTTCGCGCTCCAGGAAGCGGTCATCATCCTCGCGACGATCATGCGCGACTGGACGGTCAACCCGGTGGAAGGCCATGTGCCCAAACCCATTTCGCGCCTCACGCTGAGGAGCGAGAACGGGATCCGCTTGCAGATGGAGCGCCGGCGCTAGCGCCCGGTCAGCGCGTCTCTCAGGCCCAGGTCGAGCAACAGGTCGGAGCCGATCGCGAACATCGCCAGCGCGCCGACCATGTTGAGCGCGACCAGCGTCTTGAACTTTGCCTCGCCCGCCTCTTCGCGGGTCATCCTAGTCTTGTAGAGCGGGATGATCCCGTCGCGCATCGCCACCACGACGCGCTTGACCAGCAGCCCCGCCACGATCAGCGCGACGATCCCGGTGAACAGGTCTACGGCAGCATCGTTCATCAGTGCGCCTGCTTCGGACTTTCCATGATTTCGGTCAGCACGCCTTCCATGTCCTTGGGGTGGAGGAAGAAGATCGGCGTGCCATGCGCCCCCGTGCGCGTGGGCCCGAGAATGCGCTTGCCGATCCCCTCGAACCAGGCCCGCGCCTCTTCGATGTCGGGCACTTCGAAGCAGAGATGATGCTGCCCGCCGAGCGGGTTCTTCTCGAGAAACTTGTGAATCGGCGAATTGTCACCCAGCGGCTCGATCAGCTCGATCTGCGAATTGGGTGTGTCGACGAAGCAGACCTTGACCCCCTGCGCCGGCAGGTCGAACGGCTCCATCGTCACGCTTGCGCCCATCGTCGACTCATAATGTTTGATCGACGCCTCGATCGACGTCGTCGCGACCCCGACATGGTTGAGCCTACCCAGCTTCATTTTTTCGCTCCTATCACTTCAGCCATGGTGCACTCCTAGAGCGGAATATTGTCGTGCTTCTTCCACGGGTTTTCGAGGCTCTTGTTGCGCAGCTTGCGTAGCCCCTGCGCAACCCGCTTCCTCGTCGAGTGCGGCATGATCACGTCGTCGATGAAGCCCTTCGACGCCGCCACGAACGGGTTGGCGAAGCGCTCTTCATATTCGGCCGTCTTCTCTGCAATCTTGTCGGGATCGTCGCGATCCTTGCGGAAGATGATTTCGACCGCGCCCTTGGCGCCCATCACCGCGATTTCCGCGCTCGGCCAGGCATAGTTCAAATCGCCGCGCAGATGCTTCGACGCCATCACGTCATACGCCCCGCCATAAGCTTTGCGCGTGATCACCGTGATCTTGGGCACCGTCGCCTCGGCATAGGCGAACAGCAATTTGGCGCCATGCTTGATGATGCCGTGATGCTCCTGACCCACACCCGGCAGGAAGCCCGGCACGTCGACGAAGGTCAGGATCGGGATTTCGAATGCATCGCAGAAGCGCACGAACCGCGCGGCCTTCTTCGACGAATTGATGTCGAGCACGCCCGCCAGCACCATCGGCTGGTTTGCGACCACGCCCACCGTGCGCCCCTCGATGCGGCAGAAGCCGACGATGATGTTGGCGGCATGATTGGGCTGGATCTCGAAGAAACGACCCTCGTCGGCCGTTTTCCGAATGACTTCGTGCATGTCGTAGGGCTGGTTGGCACTCGCCGGGATGACGCTGTCGAGACTGTCTTCGATCCGGTCCCACGGATCCTCGGTCGGAACCTCGGGCACCTCGTCCTGATTGCTCGACGGCAGATAGGAGAAGAATTCGCGCGTCGCGAGCAGCGCGTCGATGTCATTCTCGAACGCCGCGTCGGCCACACCCGACTTGGTCGTGTGCGTCTTCGCCCCGCCCAGCTCTTCCTGCGTCACTTCCTCGTTGGTCACCGTCTTTACGACTTCAGGGCCGGTGACAAACATGTAGCTCGTATCCTCGACCATGAAGATAAAGTCGGTCATGGCGGGCGAGTAGACCGCCCCGCCCGCACACGGGCCCATAATGACCGACAGCTGCGGGACGACGCCCGAGGCGAGCACGTTGCGCTGGAATACCTCGGCATAACCCGCGAGGCTGGCGACGCCTTCTTGGATGCGCGCACCGCCCGAATCGTTGAGCCCGATGACCGGTGCGCCGACCTTCATCGCCGCGTCCATGATCTTGCAGATCTTTTCCGCATGCCGCTCCGACAGCGACCCGCCGAACACGGTGAAGTCCTGCGCGAAGACGTAGGTCAGCCGCCCGTTGATCGTCCCCGACCCGGTCACGACCCCGTCGCCCGGGATGTGATGCTCGTCCATGCCGAAATCGATCGCGTTATGTTCGACGAACATGTCGACTTCTTCGAAGCTGCCGGGATCGAGCAGCACTTCCAACCGCTCGCGCGCGGTCAGGCGCCCCTTGGCATGCTGCGCGTCGATCCGCTTCTGCCCGCCCCCCAGGCGCGCGCGCTCGCGGCGGTCTTCAAGTTCTTCGATGGTCGTACCCAAAACACCTCTCCTGTTGGCAGCGCGCGTGGCACAGGAAGGCGGGAGGCGTCAATTCTCCGCGAGCGGCGGGGTCGGGTTGGGTCGCTCCTGCGCTGCACCCGGATAACGCGCCTCGAACAGGGTCGTTGCCTCGGGATTGCCCACGTTTGTCACGTCCGCATCGCCGCACGCCTCGCGCAGTTTCTTGGCCGCGTCCCACTCTTCGTTGAACGGGTTGGGCGCGCCCCAGCTGAATTGCTCGCCGACCTTGCCGCGGGTGCGCGTCGTCGTGCGATCGACCAGCACCAGCTCGCCGTCGCGCACGTCGACTCCGGTCTCCGCATGGAAAAAGGCCAGCCGCCTGATGCCGTTGGGCTCTCCGACCCAAAGGCACCCATTTTCGAGAAAGATGCGCCCCTGTCCGAGCGCTTCGAGCTGGAACACGGTGCGCTGCGGTTCGACCGGCATGAAGCGGACATATTCGGACGCCGCAAGGCTCATCGCGCTGATCTGGAGCGGATGGACGAAGGTCAGCCCGACATAAGGCGGGATGTCCCAGCCCTGCTCGGCGACCAGCGCGTCGAAATCCGCTTCGGTCACCGCCAGGTCGAACATCGCGCTTCCGCCACCGGTGCCCCAGCCTGCGAGGACGCCGTCCTGTTCGAGCATGTCGGCCAGCGGCGTGATCTCGGCGCGGAGCGAGCGGTCGTTGCCGACCCACAGGTCGGTCGCCTCGCGGGTGATCCGCTCATAGGGCCGCTCGTGCTCGGCGGCGAGCAAGGGCGCCGGATCGGTAGGCTCGGCCTCGAGGATCGTCGGCCAGTCCGCATCGGGCTCGGCTTCGGGCTTCTCGCCCAGCGGCGAACAGGCGGCGAGCATCAGGACTGGCAAAACAAGACGCATTCGATCTCCCTCTCGATGTCCCGAACGCGCCTCGCCTTTAAAAAGATGCGATAAGGTCAGCCCTGCCCGCGCTCTTCCTCTTCGTCGGCGCGATATTCGAACAGGTCGCCCGGCTGGCAATCGAGCTCGCGGCATAGCGCCTCCATCGTGCGGTACCGCACGCCGTGCACCTTGCCGTTCTTGAGCAGCGAGAGGTTGGTATTCGACATGCCGATCCGCTCGGCCAGTTCCTTCAGGCTCATCTTCTTCTTGGCCATCATGACGTCGATATTGGTGACGATCGCCATCAGAGCACTCCCTCGCTATCCTCGCGATATTCCTTGCCGCGCTTGAAAGCATCCGCCGCGACGAAGGCGAGGATCGCAAGGATGAGCGCGCTGATCGGCGGGCTATATTCCATCCAGATATTGTTGACGCCGTCGACATCCCAGCTGAGCGACGGATGCAGGATCATCCCGTCGACCGGATCGATCAGCGACAGGAACCAGGTCTGAACGATCACCGCACCCGCGACGCTTAATACGCAAATTGCCGATAGCGCGAGGCCGATATTCTTCAGCGCCGCGACGTTCGCATCTTCGAACATCTGGCCTTCGCCAATCCGCTTCAGCAAGTCGCGCAGCTGGAAGAACACGCGCGCCAGCAGCAACAGGAATGCAATTTTCAAAACGAGCTGGAAGCCCGCCAGGATGGGCTGGTCCATCACACGGACCTGGCCGTGGTTGGCGTCCCAAAAGCCGCCTTCAAACGGCCGAACGATGATGTTGGTGCTCGAAGCGGCGTAGACCGCCTGCCCAAAACTGCCGTCGAAGAGCTTCAGTCCCGCACGCAAGAGCAGGATGCCGATACCCACGATCCAGAGCCAGCCGAAGAAGGTCAGCAGGCCGCGCAAGAATTTCACACTCACGATGATTCTCTCCCCAATTTCGCAATCAGGGAGCTTTTGACCGATCTTTTCGATTCGCGCAAGCTTTTTTATGTTTTACGTAAAATTGTTGCCGTTACTCATCCAGATCGAGGCTTCGCTGGTAAGTCTCCAGCTCGTCACCGGCGAGTTTCACCACGTGGATCACGTTGGTGCTCCCCGACTGGCCGAACGGCACACCCGCCATCAGCACGACGCGCGACCCTGCTTCGGCGAGGTCGTGGCGCAGGATCATGCGCCTGGCCTTGCCGACCATCTCCTCGAAACTCGACACGTCGCGCGTGTGTACCGCGTGCGCGCCCCACAACAGGCCGAGCCGCCGCGCCACACCGAGGCTCGCGGTCATCACCAGCATCGGAACCAGCGGCCGTTCGCGCGAGATGCGCCGCGCGGTCGATCCCGAGCTGGTGTAGCAGGCCATCGCCTTCGCGCTGATCGTGTCGGCGATCCCGCGCGCCGATTGCGAGATCGCGTCCGCGGTCGTTGCCTCGGGGAGCGTTTCGGTAAAGTGGACGCGGTCGCCGTAGCGCTCATCCTCTTCGACCGCACGCCCGATCCGGTCCATCATCTTGACCGCTTTTTCAGGGAACTGGCCCGCCGCGCTTTCCGCCGACAGCATGACCGCATCCGCGCCGTCATAGATGGCATCGGCCACATCGTTCACTTCCGCACGCGTAGGCGTGGGCGACGTAATCATCGATTCCAGCATCTGCGTGGCGACGACGACGGGCTTGCCCGCCTTGCGCGCGGTGGCGATGATCTTGTTCTGGACCGGCGGCACCTTCTCGGGCGGAAGCTCGACGCCGAGGTCGCCGCGCGCCACCATCACGCCGTCGGCGAGCGCGAGAATGTCGTCGAGCGCGTCGACCGCACGCGGCTTCTCGATCTTGGCCATCACGCCCGCGCGGCCCTTCACGATGTCCTGCACTTCGGCCACGTCTTCTGGGCGCTGGACGAAAGAGAGCGCGACCCAGTCGGCCCCCATCTCCAGCGCGAAGTCGAGATCCTTGCGATCCTTGTCGGTGAGCGCCGGGATCGGGATCAGCACGTCGGGCACGTTGACGCCCTTGCGGTCGGAAATCTTGCCGCCGACCTCGACCTCGGTGACGATCCTGTCCTCGCTCACCTCGGTCGCGCGCAGCCGCAGCTTGCCGTCGTCGACCAGCAACAGCGATCCCGCCTCGATCGCTTCGAACAATTCGGCGTGCGGCAGCTGGACGCGGCTTGTATCGCCCTCCGCCTCGTCGCGGTCGAGCGTGAACGTCTGCCCGTCCTCGAGCATCGCCTTGCCGCCCGCAAACTTGCCGACGCGCAGCTTGGGACCCTGCAGGTCGACGACGATGGTGGTCGGGCGTCCCAGCTTCTGCTCGAGCCCGCGAATATGGTCGAACAGCGCCGCCTTTTCCTTGCGCTCGCCGTGGCTCATGTTGATCCGGAAGGCATCGACCCCGGCCCTCGAGAGCGTCTCGATCATCTCGGGCGTGTCGCTCGCCGGGCCAAGCGTGGCGAGGATGCGGACCTTGCGGTCTCTGGGTTTCAGCTTGTCGCTCATCGTCGTTTCTTTCTGTCGCGCCTCCGCCATAGCGGGCTGGTTTTTCCGCGCAACCGCTAGCGACACGTGTTTACGTATGCATGACGCCTTGAGCGGCGCGCCGCCCTCGCCTAGGACCGCTGCGAAACCAACCACTTTAGATTCGGAGAACCATCCATGGCCGACGGCGCCATCGCAGCCGACCAGCTTCGCCTGCTTATCGAACGCATCGAACGTCTCGAAGAAGAGAAAAAGGGCATCGCGGACGACATCAAGGACGTCTACGCCGAGGCCAAGGCCAACGGTTATGACACCAAGACCATGCGCAAGATCGTCGCGCTGCGGAAGATGGAGAGCCACGAGCTCCAGGAAATGGACGCGCTGATCGAGACTTACCGCGCCGCGCTGGGAATGGCGTAAGGATCACTCGAAACGGGAGAGACGGTCATGAAGCAGTTCGAAGTGCGGATGGACGATCTCTCCCGATCGAGACTGATCGAACGAGCGCTTCCCGCGCTCGAAGACGGCGCCATCCGGCTCGCCGTCGAACGCTTCGCCTTCACCGCGAACAACATGACCTATGCCGTCGCCGGCGACATGCTCGGCTACTGGCAATTCTTCCCCGCGAGCGAGGACGGTTGGGGGCAGATCCCCGTCTGGGCGACCGCAAAGGTTGTCGAGAGCGCGTGCGATGACGTCGCGGTCGGCGAGCGCTTCTACGGCTATTTCCCGCCCGCCGAGATCGCCAATCTCGTGCCGGGCAAGGTCAGCGAGCGAAGCCTCGTCGACACGGCGCCGCACCGCCAAGCGCTACCACAGCTCTACAACCATTATCGTCGCCTCCCAGCCGAGCCCGACGCGGCGCGTGACAACGTCCAGATCCTCCTCGCCCCGCTCCACATGACATCCTTTTGTCTGTGGGACGTGCTCAAGGAGCGCGACTGGCACAGCGCGGACCGCATCCTCATCTCGAGCGCTTCGTCGAAGACTTCGCTCGGCCTCGCGTACGGCCTCCACCAAGACGACGCCGCGCCCAAAACGGTCGGCCTCACGTCGCCCGGAAATGTCGACTTCGTCCAAGGGACCGGACTCTACGACGAGGTCCTCGCCTATGACGACGTCGACAAACTCGACGAGGCGAAGAGCGTGCTCGTCGACATGGCCGGCATGCCCTTGCTGGTCGCCGCCCTGTTCGCGCGGCTCGGCGACCGTCTCGTCTATCGCTACAACGTCGGCGCGACCCACGCGCCCGGGGCGGACACCGCTTTGTCCGGTGGCGGCTCGGGGCAGAGCGACGCGAAGGAAATGTTCTTCGCCCCGCGCTACATCCTCGAACGCGTCAAGCTATGGGGCCCGGCCGAATATGACCGCCGCTCGGGCGACTTCGTCGCCAAAGCCGCCAAGGCCACCGCAGGCTGGATGACCATTGAAGAACGCGCCGGCCTTCCCACGTTGCAGGACGTCTACGCCCGCTTCCACGACGGCAGCTGGCCCCCCGACCAAGGTTTGGTGATCGTCCCCTGATCGCCGCCACAACAGGAGCTTCCCATGATCGTCACCACCACCCCGTCCGTCGACGGCCACCAAGTCCAGGACTATCTCGGCATCGTCACCGGCGAAGTCATCGTCGGCGCCAACATGTTCCGCGACATCTTCGCCTCGATCCGCGACCTCGTGGGCGGGCGCGCGGGTGCCTATGAGGAAGTGCTCGAACGCGCGCGCCGCGAAGCGATTCTCGAAATGGTCGACAAGTGCCGCCGCCTCGGCGGTGACGCGGTCGTCGGCTGCGATCTCGACTATGAAGTGCTCGGCAAGGCCGGCTCGATGCTGATGGTCTCGATCTCGGGCACCGCGGTGAAGCTGCGCTAAGCCATTGAACTTGCCGCTCCTCCCCCTATAGGGTCGGGCCAAAGCAAACCAAGAGGACCCCGATGGCCGGTCATAGTAAATTCGCCAACATCAAACACCGCAAAGGCGCGCAGGACAAGAAGCGCTCGGCGCTCTTCTCCAAGCTCAGCCGCGAGATCACCGTCGCGGCCAAGATGGGCCTGCCCGATCCGGACATGAACCCGCGCCTGCGCCTGGCGGTCAACACCGCGCTAAAGCAGTCGATGCCCAAGGACAATATCAAGAAGGCGATCGACAAGGCCTCGGCCTCCGAAGGCGAAGATTACGAAGAAATCCGCTACGAGGGCTATGGCCCCAACGGCGTTGCGCTAATCATCGAAACGCTCAGCGACAACCGCAACCGCACCGCGACCAGCGTGCGCACCATCCTCTCGAAGAATGGCGGCAACTTGGGCTCGTCGGGCGCGGTCGCGCACAGTTTCGACCGCCTCGGGCTGATCGAATATAAGGCAGAGGGGCTCGACGAGGAAAAGGTCCTCGAAGCTGCGATGGAAGCGGGCGCGGACGACATACAGTCGGATGCCGACACGCACACCATCTGGACCGAGGCCGACCAGCTCCACGAAGTCGCCACCGCGCTCGAAAAGTCGCTCGGCGAACCCGACACGGCCAAACTCGCCTGGCGCCCCCAGATTGAGCAGGAAGTCGAAGGCAAGGACGCCGACACGCTCGTCAAGCTGATCGATGCGCTTGAAGATGATGACGACGTTCAGACCGTGTGGGGCAACTACACCTTCTCCGACGCCGAATTGGAGCGGCTCGGCCAGGCCGAGTAGCCATGCGCATTCTCGGCCTCGATCCCGGGCTCGGCACGACCGGCTGGGGCCTGATCGAGGCCGAAGGCAACCGCCTGAAGCATCTCGCCAACGGACAGCTCAAGACTGATGCGAAGGAAGCGCTCCCCAGGCGCCTTTCGCACCTCGCCTCCATGATCGATGCACTGGTCGCCGATCACGAGCCCGCCGCGGCCGCCGCCGAAGAAATTTTCGTCAACAAGAACCCGCAGTCGACGCTCAAGCTCGCGCAGGCACGCGGTGCGATCCTGCTGTCGGTCGCTCGCCACGGCATCGACGTCGGCGAATATGCACCGCGGCTGGTCAAGAAGGCAGTGGTCGGCACCGGCACCGCCGACAAGAAGCAAGTGCATGCCATGGTCTCGCGCCTGCTGCCGGGGGTGAAGATCGCCGGCCCCGACGCCTCCGACGCGCTCGCCGTCGCCATCACTCACGCCCACCACATGGCCAGCTCGCGCTTGCGCTAATCTCACTTCCGGCTAACCTGCCTCCCATGATTGCGCGCCTTACCGGAAAGCTTCTCGAAACCACCGCCGACACCTGCGTCCTTGACGTTCAGGGGGTTGGCTATCTCGTCCATATTTCGGGCAAGGCGATCCAGATGCTCGGGCCGGTCGGCGGCCACGTCGCGCTGATGACCGAACTTCAGGTACGCGAAGATGCTATGACGCTTTACGGCTTTGCCAATGCGGCCGAACGCGACGCTTTCCGCGCGCTCACTGGCGTGCAGGGCGTCGGCGGCCGCGTCGCGCTCGCCATCCTCACCGTCATGAGCCCCGACGAACTCGCCGCCGCCGTTTCGACCGGCGACCAGGCGCGCGTCGCGCAGGCCAACGGCGTCGGGCCCAAACTTGCCAGCCGTATCGTCAACGAATTGGCCGGCAAACTCGGTGACCCCGCCGTGGCCGCTGCCGGTGGTGCCAACGCGCCCAAGGGCAGCCTCGCCGCCGACGCGGTCGCCGCGCTGACCGGCCTCGGCTTCAAGCCCGCGCCCGCGCAAAAGGCCGTCGCCGAAGCCCAGCGCGAGCTGGAGGACGATGCCAGCCTCGACGCCCTCGTCCGTGCAGCACTCAAGAAGGTCGGAAAATGAGCCGCAAGAAACGCCCCGTCCCGCCCAAGCCGCAGCATCCGCGCCACTGGATGGACTTCGTACGCTGGGGCATCGCGGTCGAAGTGCTCGTGTTGGCCAGCCTTACCGTCTACCTCTCGCTCCAGAATCCCGATCCCTTCACCGCGAGCGATCTCATGGCGCTGTTGATCATGCTGCTGTGGGTCATCGCGCCCGGCATGATCGCCTATTACGCCGCGCGCCCCCGCAAAAACCTCGTCCCGCGACTGACCTGGGGTCTCACGGGGTTCATCGGCAATGCCTGGATGATCTGGGCGCTGCTCGACGTGGCCGAGGGCGAGGGCGGATCGACCGCTGTGCTCGGGCTCGTCGTGCTGCCCTTCTACGTCTTGCTCGCAATGCTGCTCGCGCAGGTCGTGCCGGTCATCCTCAACATGATTCGCCGTCACAAACTTTAAGCGATTTTCCTACTGCAGCACGCGGGCGAACCCGCTAGTCTGACCGCACGGCCGCACTCGGGCGTCGCCGCGTGGGAGTTTCATCTGATGATCGCCTTGCTGACATTTCTTGCCGCAACGGCATCGCCACCGCCCGTCGACCGCACCATGGACTTGCCCATGGAGCGGCCCGAATCAGCGTCTGCGCTTGGCCATTTCGGAACGGTGACCGTCCACGCACGCATCGGCGCGAATGGCGAATTGGATGATCTCGTCATCGCCAGCCCTAGCGGCTCGGACCTGCTCGATGCAGATGCGATTGCGATGCTGTCTAACAAGACGATCCGTGGCAGTGCGGAGGGCAACCTCGTCGCCATCGCGATCGGTTATTTGCCGTTCAACCCCGACAATATCCCGAGCTATACCTGTCGGCAGGCGGGACTCGCCCTGGGCTGGTGGCAGTCGCTTTCTAGCGAGAACGAAGCGACCAACAGCAGCATCTACCACATGCTCAGCGGCCTCCTGCTACTTGCTACCATGGACAAGGGCAGCAGCGCCGACGTCGCCGCGCGCTATAAGGCGTTCCGCGCCAATTTCGGCACCGCGCTCGAACGCTGTGCCGACCGGCCGGACGACAGTTTCCTCGCAACGGCGGTAAAATCCGACTGATGGCCACCGATCCCGACCGCCTTTCGACGCCCGAGCGCCGTAGCGAAGATGCCGACGCCGCGCTGCGTCCCAAGACACTGGGCGAGTTTATCGGTCAGAAGGGCGCGCGCGAAAACTTGCGCGTCTTCATCGACGCCGCCAAGGGGCGCGAGGAAGCACTCGACCATGTCCTTCTGTTCGGCCCACCGGGGCTCGGCAAGACCACGCTCGCCGGCATTGTCGCGCGTGAAATGGGCGTCGGCTTTCGCGCCACGTCCGGCCCGGTCATCGCCAAGTCGGGCGACCTTGCCGCGCTGCTGACGAATCTCGAGGAAGGCGACGTCCTCTTCATCGACGAGATTCACCGGTTGAACCCCGCGGTCGAGGAAGTCCTCTATCCCGCGATGGAAGACCGCGCACTCGACATCATGATTGGCGAGGGGCCGTCTGCCCGCTCGGTCCGGATCGACCTGCCCCAGTTCACGCTGGTCGGCGCGACCACGCGCCAGGGGCTGCTCACCACCCCGCTGCGCGACCGCTTCGGCATTCCCGTGCGGCTCAATTTCTATACAGAGGACGAGCTGCTCCAGGTCGTCACCCGCGCCGCTGCCCTGCTCGACGCGCCGGTCGCCGAGGATGGCGCCCGCGAGATCGCCCGCCGCAGCCGCGGGACGCCGCGCATCGCCGGGCGCCTGCTGCGCCGCGTCCGCGACTTCGCCCAATCCGACGGCGAGGCGAGCATCGACCGCAAATGCGCCGACAAGGCGCTCAAGCGGCTCGAAATCGACGAACTCGGCCTCGACGCGATGGACCGCCGCTACCTCACCATGATCGCCGACCATTTCGGTGGTGGCCCGGTGGGCATCGAAACCCTCGCCGCTGGCCTCTCCGAACCGCGCGACACAATCGAGGACGTGATCGAACCCTATCTCATTCAGCTTGGCCTCATCGCGCGCACGGCAAGAGGGCGCGTGCTGGGCGGCAAGGGTTGGAAACATCTCGGCCTCACCCCGCCCAGGCAAGCACAGGACGGATTGTTCGACGGGGAAAAGTGATGCGTAAGGCGATTTTTGGATTGCTGGCAGCGGTGGCGGCCACGCCCGCTTCTGCGCAGACCGCGCCCCCCGCACCCGATTACTCCAATCCCGACCACTGGATCTGCCTGCCCGGTCGCGCCGACCTGTGCGGACGCGGGATCGAGATCACGCCGCTCACCCCCGACGGCTGGGGTCGGACCGGCATCACCCGTCCCGCCGCCGCACCGCCGATTGACTGCTTTTACGTCTATCCGACCATCAGCAGCGATCCCGGCATGAATGCCGACCTCACGCCCTCCTCGCGTGAGGAATATTACGTCACCCAATACCAGTTCACGCGCTTTCCCGAGGTCTGCCGCCCCTTCGTTCCCGTCTATCGCCAGATGACCATGTCCTCGATCGCCATTGCCGCGACCGGCGGCGACGTGCTGCCCGCTGGCATGCTCGCCTATGGCGATGTCGCCGACGCGTTCGACTATTATCTCGAACATCATAACCAGGGCCGCCCCTTCGTGCTCGTCGGGCACAGCCAGGGCGCGATCATGCTCGACGAGCTGATCGCCAACAAGCTCGACCAGAGCCCCGCGCGCGACCGGCTGGTGCGCGCCTATCTCGCCGGTTGGAATATCGGCCGCGCACCGGGCAGCGACCGTCCCGCGCGCTATTCCAACATTTCGCTGTGCCGGACCGAGGACGACATTGGATGCGTGGTGACCTGGTCGACCTATGCCGAGGGGCGCATTCCTCCCGCCGGCGCGCAGTTCGGCCGCGCGCCCGAGGGCATGGCCAATAGCTGCGTTCATCCCGGCGACCCGGGCGCCAAGGGCTGGGCGCCGCTCGACGGCTTTTTCTATGCCCGCTCCAGCTACCCCACGCCGGGCGGCCCTGTGCGCTGGTCGTCGGCCGGCGCGCCCCCCAGCGCCTACATTTCGGGACAGGACTTCCTGCTCGCGCGTTGCCGCGAGGACGGCAATGCCGCCTGGCTCGAGGTGCGCCTGCCCCGCGGCCCCGGCGACAAGCGCACCTCGCGCATCGGCGGCGAAGTCGGCCAGTTCGGCATCTTCCTCCCGGGCTGGGGCAAGCATCTCTACGACATCTCGATCGCCCACGGCTCGATCGTCTCCGACCTCGCGCGGCTGGGCAGTCGAGCGGATATTTCTTTCGGCTCGTCGTCGGACTGACGTCCCCTCTTCCCCCGCGATTCGCACGCCGCTAGGACGGCAGACGATGAGCGACAGCAAATTGCGGGCAGCGCGCGGGCGCTTCGAGGGGCGGGAACATTTCTTCCCGGTCACGGTCTATTTCGAAGACACCGACCTTTCCCAAATCGTCTATCATGCCAACTACTTGCGCTATTTCGAGCGCGCCCGCTCCGACATGCTGCGCGCCTGCGGGATCGACCAGCGCGCGGCAATCGACGCGGGCGAAGGCGCCTATGCGGTGACCCATATGGACATACACTGGAAGGCACCTGCCAAGCTCGACGACGAACTCACCGTGATCTCGACCGTCGAAAATGTCCGCGCCGCCAGCTGTTTCATTCATCAGCGAGTCATGAGAGGCGACGAATTATTGGCGCACGCGGAAGTCACCGCGGCGCTGTTGACGCCAGAGGGTCGGCCGCGCCGCCAGCCGCCCGAATGGATCGAGAAATTCAAGGCGGTGAGCGAAGGGGTATGATGCCGGAAGTGACCACAACGGGCGACTTGATGAGCCCGCTCCATCTGTTCCTGCAGGCCGATCTCGTGGTGAAGCTCGTCATGGTCGGGCTGCTCCTCGCCTCGGTCTGGACTTGGGGCATCATCTTCACCCACAGCGCGCGGCTGCGCAGCGTGGGCAAGCGCACCCGCGAATTCATCGACGACTTCTGGCGCGCCGACGACATCGCCGCCTTCCTCGAGCGGCGCGGCGGCGACAAGCTGCCCCCTGCGCTGATCGTGCGCGCCGGGCTCGACGAATATCGTCGCCCGCGCGCCACCGGCTACGACAAGGCAGGCCTGCGCGAACGCATCTCCATCTCGACCGACGCCGCCATCGCCGGCTCGCTCGACCGCCTGTCCGACCGGCTCAACATCCTCGCCACCGTGGGCAGCGTCGCGCCCTTCGTCGGCCTGTTCGGCACAGTGTGGGGTATCATGCGCAGCTTCACCGCCATCGCGGGCGCCAACAACACCTCGCTCGCGGTCGTCGCGCCGGGCATTGCCGAAGCGCTGTTCGCCACCGCCATCGGCCTGTTCGCCGCGATCCCCGCCGTCATCGCCTATAACCGCCTTACCCACCGCCTCGATCTTTACGAAGCCCAGCTCGGCCGCTTCGCCGACCGCTTCCAGGCGAGCCTCGCGCGCGAGATGGAGAAGGGCTGATGGGCATGGGCGCCGCCGCTCACAGCCATCTCCAGCGTGGCCGCCGAAAGCGCCGCGCGCCGATGAGCGAGATCAACGTCACCCCACTGGTCGACGTGATGCTCGTCCTGCTCATCATTTTCATGGTCACCGCCCCGCTGCTCGTCGCAGGGGTCGCAGTCGACCTGCCCGAGAGCCGCGCCGAGACGCTCGACCAGAATATGGAACCGGTGCAGCTGTCCATCGACGCCGCCGGCAACGTCTCGATCGGCGATGAGCCGGTCGCTCTGTCGGATCTCCCCGCGCGGCTCGAGGAGATCGCGGCGCAGCCTGCCCCGCCCGAGGGCCGCCGCATCTACCTGCGCGCCGACCGCAGCCTCGACTATGGCGCGGTGATGGGCGTGATGGGCGAGCTCAACCGTGCGGGCCTCAACCGCGTTGCCCTGGTCAGCGTCGGAGAGGGCCAACGGTGAACCTCGCCGCCTCCGAATGGCGCGGCACGTCAGCGTCCGTCGCCTTCCACGTGGCGCTGGTCGCGGCGCTCTCGCTGAGCCTTGCCAGCCACGCACTGCCGCCCGAGCCGCCCGCCATCGCCGTCGAATTTGTCGACGATGTCGGGCTGGAATCGGTGGCCGCGGTTCAAGAGAGCGCGCTCGCCACGCAGGCGACGACCACCGAGCCGGAGATCGCGCCCGAGCCCGAGCCCGATCTTGCGCCGCCTCCCCCGGACGCCACGCCGAACCCGCCCGCGGCGTCCGAGGCCACCGAGCCTGCACCTCCGCGCACCGAGCGTCCGACGCCACGCCGCAATCCGCGCCCGACCGGCCGCCTCGACGATCTCGAGATTGACGGGCGCGACCGCGGCAACACCTCGCGCCAGGCCGGCGCCGAGAGCGGAGAGGCCGCGGCGCCCGTCATCGACGCCGCCGCCATGGCCTCGATCCAGCAGGCGATCCGCCGCCAGGTTCAGCCTTGCGCCGACCTCCAGCAGAATCCGGGTCCCGGCGCCAACCAGATCCGCGTCACGCTCAACCTCAAGCTCGCGCGTGACGGCCGCCTGATCAGCCGCCCGCGCGTCGTGCGCACCGCCGGCGTCACGCCCGACAACGCGCGCTACGAAGACCGCGTGCGCGACCTCGCCATCGCCACCTATGTCGGCTGCGCCCCCTTGCGCGGCCTGCCGCCCGAGCTTTACCAGACCGCAGCCGGCGGCTGGTCGAACATCAACATGACCTATCGCTTGCCTTAAGAGGAGCGCCCACCATGCCCAAGATCATTGCTTTCCTCTTCGCCATCCTTGCGCTGCCCGCCGCGGCGATCGCGCAGGATCCGCCGCCGCTCGAGGTCGACGTTATCGGCGGTCGCGACGGCCCCACCCCCGTCGCCGTCCCCGCCATGCCGACCCAGCGCGTCGCGCAGACCAGCGCGGGCAACACGCTCGCGCTTGGCCGCAACGTTGCCGACGTCATCGCCTCCGATTTGCGCCGCACGGGCGCGGTTACCCCGCTCGGCCCCGTGGGTATTCGCGGTCTCGATTTCGGCGAAGTGCGCGCGCCTGCCTATGACGAATGGCGCGATCTCGGCGCCTCGGCGCTCGTTTCGGGCAGCGTCGATGTCGACGGATCGGGCCGCCTCGTCGTCGCCTGCTATTTGTTCGACACGATCACCCGCCGCGAACTGATTCGCCAGGGGTTTGCCGTACAGCCCGACGATTGGCGCCGCGCCGCGCACAAGTGCGCCGACGTCATCTACACCCGCCTGACCGGCGAGGGCGCCTATCTCGACACGCGCATCGTCTATGTCGCGGAAACCGGGCCCAAGAACGCCCGCATCAAGCGCATCGCGATCATGGACAGCGACGGCTCCAACCATCGCTACCTCACCGAAGGCGCCGAAACCGTCCTCACCCCGCGCTTCTCGCCCGACGGCAGCCAGCTCGTTTACATGAGCTACAAGGGCCGTCGCCCGCGGGTCTACAAGCTCGACCTCGCCTCGGGACGCAGCGAGTTGCTGGTGCCCGGCACCGCCTTCACCTTCGCCCCGCGTTATTCACCCGACGGCCGCAACATCGTTTTCTCGATGGGCACGTTCGGCAATAGCGACATCTACGTCGTCCCGGCCTCGGGAGGCACGCCGCGCCGCCTGACCGATGCGCCGGGGGTCGACACCTCGCCCAGCTTCTCGCCCGACGGGCGCCGCATCGTGTTCGAGAGCGATCGCTCCGGCTCGCAGCAGCTCTACGTCATGAACGCGGACGGCTCGGGCCAGCGCCGCATCAGCTTCGGCGGCGGGCAATTCGCCTCGCCCGTCTGGAGCCCGCGCGGCGACCTCATCGCCTTCACCCGGATCGGTGGCGGCCAGTTCCGCATCGGCGTCATGTCGCCCTCGGGCCAGGGCATGCGCCTGCTTACTTCGGCCTGGCAGGACGAGGGGCCCAGCTGGGCGCCCAATGGCCAGTTCGTCATGTTCCATCGCACGTCGCAAGGTAGCGGCGATGCCACGCTTTACGCGGTCCCCGTTGCGGGCGGACGACCGCAGCGTATGCCGACCCCGCTGGGTGGATCCGATCCCAGCTGGTCGCCGTTACAGAACTAACCCCCGCCTGATTTTGCCAAGGAGAATGAATATGCGTCGTCACAACATCGCCCTCATCGGCGTCGCTGCCATCGCCATTGCCGGCTGTTCCAAGAAGGACGAGGCGGTCGAGAGCGCACCTGCCGCGCCCACGTACGAAGAAGTCGACACCACCACCGACGTGAACGACGATATCGACTTGGTGGAGCTGCCCGGTGCGCAGGCCGACCTGATCGCCGCTGCGGGCTCGGACACGGTCTATTTCGCGACCGACGAGCATCTGCTCGACGATGCCGCCAAGGCTACGCTCGCCGCGCAGGCGCGCTGGTTGCTTTCCAACCGCTCGGTCAATGCCTCGATCGAAGGTCATGCCGACGAACGCGGCACGCGCGAATATAACCTCGCGCTGGGCGAACGCCGCGCCAATGCCGCGCGCGATTATTTGGTGTCGCAGGGTGTGCCGATGACTCGCCTGACTACGGTTAGCTGGGGCAAGGAACGCCCTGTCGCCATCGGCTCGAACGAAACCGCCTGGGCGCAAAACCGTCGCGCCGTCACGGTCGTCGTTCAGTAATCATTGCTGGGGGCGTCTTCGGGCGCCCCCACTTCTCCGTACTGCTAGGCGGCGTAACGCTGCCCGCCATTCATGTGCAGCCATGCGCGCGCCTGGCGCTGGGCTTCGGCGATTTCGCGCGCCGTCATTTCCATCGAGATTTCCGCGCGGCAATCCTTGCTCCGCTCGTCCCCGTTGAGCGCGGCAAGGTTGAACCATTTATGCGCTTCGATCAGGTCGACCGTACAACCGCGACGTCCGGTCGAATAGCTGACGCCGAGATCGAACAAGGCTTCGATGTCCCCACCCGCCGCATCGGCAAGCTTGGACTGAAGCAGGAACTCCGCGCTTTTCTGACTGATCGCCATGAAACTTCCCCTGTCTGTTGCTGGAGACAGGTTTGTCGGCGCTTCCCTATGAAAAGGTTAACGCGCTGGTGACCATGTTTGAAACTGTGTCCTATTCGACACGCATATTGTCGATCAATCGCACTTTTCCGAGGAAAACGGCGGCGATCAGACGCGCACCATTCTGGTGCATGTCGAGCGGTTCGAGGCTGTCCGGATCGACATAAGCGACGTAGTCGACCTTTCCGAACCCGGCATTGGCAAGCCGATTTTCGACTTGGGCCAGCGCCTCGGCAGGCGTGGTCCCGGCCGCAATGGCCGCGCCCGCTTGCTTGAGTGCATCGGGCAAGGTCGCAGCGGCTTGTCGCTCTTCCTCGCTCAACAATGCATTGCGCGAGGATAGCGCCAGCCCGTCTTCGGCGCGGACCGTGGGATGGCCCACCACGTCGACACCCAGCCCCAGGTCTGCGTTCATCCGCCGGATCACCGCCAGCTGCTGCCAGTCCTTCTCGCCGAACACCGCGACGTCTGGCGCAATGCCGGTGAACAGCTTGGCGACCACCGTCGCGACCCCGTCAAAGTGGCCCGGGCGGTGCGCGCCTTCCCACGGCTCCGACACGCCCGCGACCGAGATCGTTGTCGCGTAGCCTTGCGGATAGAAATCGTCGCTGGTCGGAAGCCATAACAGGTCCGCCCCCGCCGCCTCCAGCTTCGCCGCATCGCTTTCGACCTGCCGCGGATAACGGTCGAGATCGCCCTTGTCGTTGAATTGGAGCGGATTGACGAAGATCGACACGACCACCTTGTCGGCAACCTCCTTCGCGCGCGCCACCAGCGCCAGATGCCCGTCATGCAGCGCGCCCATGGTCGGCACCATCGCGATCCGTTGCCCGCCCTCACGCAGGGCCGAGAGCGCTTTTTCCAAGCCATCATAGCCATTTATGGTTTGCACGGGGGTGGGGCCTCCGATAGGATTCTGGGTAGCAAAAGGTTTCTAGGGGGAATTTTGGCCATGGGCCAACCGCATTTCGTCGTCTTCGCCAATGAAAAGGGTGGCACGGGAAAGTCCACGACCGCCGTCCACACTGCCGTCGCGCTCGCCGCGACCGGCCACAAGGTCGCCGCACTCGACCTCGACCATCGCCAGCGCACCCTCACCCGCTATCTCGAAAATCGCGATGCGACGATTGCCCGGCTCGGCAAGGATTTGCCACAGGCCACCTATCGGGTCGTCGATGCACAGACGGTCGATGCGCTCCACGATGCGATCCGCGAAACCGCGCCCGGTATGGACGTCGTCATCATCGACACGCCCGGCCGCGACGACGAGGTCGCCAAGGCCGCGATCCTGATGGCCGACACGCTCGTCACGCCGATGAACGACAGCTTCGTCGATCTCGACCTCATCGGCCAGGTTGACCCCGACACCTTCAAGGTCACCCGCCCCAGCTTCTATTCCGAGCTGATCTGGCAGTCGCGCCAGATGCGCGCCAAACAGACCGGCAAGAGCGTCGACTGGGTCGTGCTGCGCAACCGCCTCCAGCATATCGACAGCCACAACCTGCGCCGCGTCGGCGCCGCGCTCGACGAGCTCGCCCGCCGTGTTGGTTTCCGCGTCATCCCGGGTTTGGGCGAACGCGTCATCTACCGCGAGCTCTTCCCCAAGGGCCTCACCCTCCTCGACTTCGAGCAGTTGGGCGAGGTCGGGCTCGGCCACATCGCAGCGAGGCAGGAGCTGCGCGAAATGGTCGCCGGGCTCGGGCTTCCGGGCAGCGAGCGCAACGCCAATGACGAAGGCCCCATTGCCGCGGCGGGCTGATCCACGTTAGGGCCTTCGCCCATGAGTCACAGCTTTCATCCCACCATCCTGCGCCAGTACGACATTCGCGGCGTCGTCGACGACACGCTGCACGAGGCTGACGCCCGCGCGCTCGGCCGCGCCTTCGCCACCATGGCCACCGCCAAGGGCGCGACGAAGATCGCCGTCGGCCGCGACGGTCGCCTCCACAGCGAGCGCCTCGAAGACGCCATCGTAGACGGCCTCACCGCCGGCGGGCTCGACGTCGTCAAGGTCGGCATGGGTCCCTCGCCCATGCTCTATTTCGCCGCCGCCACGCTCGGCGTCGATGGCGGGATTCAGGTTACCGGCAGCCACAACCCGTCCGACTATAACGGTTTCAAAATGTCGCTGGGCGGCCACTCGATCCACGGCGACGCCATCCAGGAGCTCGGCGCGATCGCGCTTTCGGGCGACTGGAGCGAAGGCACCGGCTCGGTCGAGCAGGTCGACATCCAGCAACGCTACGCCGACCGCCTCGTCGAGGATTTCCAGGGCGGCGAATATAAGATCGGCTGGGACGCGGGCAACGGCGCCGCCGGCCCCGTCCTCGAAATGCTGGTCGAGCGCCTGCCGGGCGAACATCACGTCATGCTCGCCGAGGTCGACGGCACCTTCCCGCATCACCATCCCGACCCCACGGTCGAGAAAAACCTCGCCCATCTCAAGGAGCTCGTGCGCGAGAACGACCTCGATTTCGGCATCGCCTTCGACGGCGACGGCGACCGCATCGGCGCAGTCGATGGCGAGGGCCGCGTGATCTGGGGCGACCAGATCCTCATGCTGCTCGCCGAGTCCGTGCTTGCCGACCATCCCGGCGCGACCATCATCGCCGACGTCAAGGCAAGCCGCACCTTCTTCGAGCGCGTTGCCGAGCTGGGCGGCGAGCCGCTCATGTGGAAAACCGGCCACAGCCTCATCAAGTCGAAGATGAAGGAAACCGGCGCCCCGCTCGCGGGCGAGATGAGCGGCCATATCTTTTTCCAGCACCGCTGGTACGGCTTCGACGATGCGCTCTACGCCGCCGTCCGCCTGATCGAAGCCATCGCCGCGTCCGGCAAGTCGCTCACCGAGCTCCACGACGCCATGCCCCACGCCGTCTCGACGCCGGAAATGCGCTTTCCCGTCGGCGACAAGGACAAGTTCGAGGTCGTCACCGCATTGCTCAACAATCTGCGCGCCTCGGGCGCCGACGTCGACGAGACCGACGGCGCGCGCGTCAGCTCGCCCGACGGCTGGTGGCTCCTGCGCGCGTCCAACACGCAGGACGTCCTTGCCGCCCGCGCCGAAGCCAGCGACCAGGCCGGCCTCGACCGCCTCGTCGCGCAAATCGATAGCGAACTGGGAAAACTTGGCGTCAGCCGCGCCTAGGCGTCGGCATCCTCGGACGCCGCTTCGTCATTTTTGGCCTTGAGGCAATCAGGCAGCGTCGGACGGTCCGCCAGTTTGCGCGCCGCCACCGTCTGTCCCGGCCCCGGCGGCACGCGCGCGACGATGCACGGCTCGCCCTCGAGCCGGATCAGCCCCAGATAGCTCGCCGCCGCCATCGGATCGGTCGGGTCCGCAATGTCCAGCCGCACGATCAGCATGCGCGGCTCCTCGGGCGTCGGCCCGCGCCATTCGACCACCGGTCCGATCGAATTGAACTGCCCGCCCGCAACCAGCCGCGTCAGGTCGATCTCGGCGCTCTGATCGCCCGCCGTCGCGATCGTCAGCGTATCGCGCGCATCCGCCGTTCGCACCGTCAGCTCGTAGCCGCCCTGCCCCGGACAGGTCCGCTCCAGCCCGCCGCCCTCGCGGTCCTGCGCGGTGATCTCGCATTCGTCGAGATGGGTGTAGACGCTGCCGATCTCGGGCACCGGCGCTTCGTCGACGACGACCTCCTCGACCGGCACATCGCCTTCGGTCTCGACCGTCTCCGGCTCCACCTCGCGCCCGCACGCCGACAGCATCAGCGCGGATGCGCCCATCAACAATGCCCTCGTCATCTAGTCGTCCTCGTCTTCTCGTCCTACCAGATGCAACGCACGGGCCTTGATCTGGT
This sequence comes from Sphingomicrobium clamense, assembly GCF_019264355.1. Lineage (NCBI taxonomy): Bacteria > Pseudomonadati > Pseudomonadota > Alphaproteobacteria > Sphingomonadales > Sphingomicrobiaceae > Sphingomicrobium > Sphingomicrobium clamense. Next base: position 2,168,687 of record NZ_JAHVAH010000001.1, read on the forward strand.
TCGTCATGCACCAATGCTGCAGCGCATCCTCGCGCCCGTGGGTGATCCACACTTCCTTAGGCGCGACTTCCTTGATCGTCGTCGTCAATTCGTCCCAGTCGGCATGGTCCGACATGATCAGCGGAAATTCGACATTGCGTTGCCGCGCGCGCTGCCGGATACGCATCCAGCCCGACGCCATCGCGGTCAGCGGGTCGGGTAGCCGCCGGCTCCAGCGGTCGTTGAGCGCGCCCGGCGGGCACACCACCACCTTGCCGCGCAATTCGTCCTTCGGCACGCCCGTCGCCAGCCGCAGTTCGCCAAGGTCGACGCCCAATTCCTGGTAGAGATTGCACAGCCGTTCCTGCGCGCCATGGATATAGATCGGCGCGTCATGCCCGCGCAGCCGCATCTCCTTGATCACCCGCTGCGCCTTGCCCAGCGCATAGGCGCCGACCAGCACGCACCGCTCGGGCTCGGCATTGAGGCGCGCCAGCAACCGGTCGATCTCCGCCCCCGTATCGGGATGACGAAAGACGGGTAGCCCGAAGGTCGCCTCGGTGATGAAGATATCGCAAGGCGTTACCACGAACGGCTCGCAGGTCGGGTCCGGGCGGCGCTTGTAGTCGCCCGACACCACTACCCGCTCGCCCTGGTAATCGAGCACAATCTGCGCCGATCCGAGCACGTGGCCCGCGGGCACAAAGCTGACGTCCACCTCGCCCACGCGCACCGTCTCGCCATAGGCGACCGGCTGCTCGTTCTGCTCGCCATAGCGCACGCCCATGATGGCCAGCGTTTCGGGCGTCGCCCACACTGCCTCATGCCCGCCGCGCGCGTGATCGGCGTGCCCGTGCGTGACCAAAGCCTTGGCTTTGGGCTGCATCGGATCGACCCACGCGTCGGCGGGTTTGACGTAGATGCCTTCAGGAAAAGGCTCGATCCATGAACCCAAGCGACCCATACCTGCATTATAGTGGGTGAGACCCTGCGCGGGTTCCCGCGCGACAGAAAGGAATTACACTATGGGAAGCCTCTGGAGCCTCGCCACCGTCATCGGCGTCATCGTCCTCGGCGTCATCTTCGTCTTCGTCATTCGCAAGAATAAGGAAAGCGACATCCCGATGGAGCGCACCGAGCGCGCCACCGAGGAACTGCGCGAGGAAATTCACGAAGAGCATCAACGCAAGCATCCGGACGAGTAGGATCGCTGCCCGCCAAGCTCCCTGAAGTTGTCGAAGACTGGTTCGCGCAGCGTGACTGGCGCGTGCGCGATCACCAGCTGGCCATGCTCGACGCCGCGCGCGCGGGCGACCACACCCTGCTCGTCGCCGCGACCGGCGCGGGTAAGACGCTCGCAGGCTTTCTCCCCTCGATCGTCGACCTGATCGAGGCCCCGACCGACGGGCTGCACACGCTCTACATCTCGCCGCTCAAGGCGCTCGCGGTCGACGTCCAGCGCAACCTCCTCACCCCGATCGAGGAGATGGACCTTCCGATCCGCGTTGAGACGCGCTCGGGCGACACGCCGTCGAACCGAAAGCAGCGACAGCGCACGCGCCCGCCGCAAATGTTGCTGACCACGCCCGAGAGCCTCTCGCTCCTGCTCTCCTATCCGGAGGCGGAGGAGCTGTTCGGCGGGCTGAAGACGATCATCGTCGACGAGGTCCACGCTTTCGCCAAGGAAAAGCGCGGCGACCTGTTGAGCCTCGCCATCGCGCGGCTGCAGAAACTGGCCCCCGCCATGCGCCGCGTCGGCCTGTCGGCGACCATCGCCGATCCCGACGCCTATCGCAGCTGGCTCGCCCCCGATGCCGACATCGATGCCGTGCGGCTGGTCACCGGCGAACCGGGTGCGCGGCCCGAACTGTCCATCTTCATGCCCGAGGACGAGCGCATTCCCTGGGGCGGTCATTCGGGGCGCTACGCCGCTGGGCCGGTGATGGATCTGATCGAGGAACACCAGACCTCGATCATCTTCTGCAACACGCGCTCGCTGTGCGAGCTCATCTTCCAAGACCTCTGGTCGAACAACGAAAAGCAGCTTCCAATAGGCGTCCATCACGGCAGCCTCGCGATCGAGGCGCGGCGCAAGGCCGAGGCGGCGATGGCCGACGGGCGGCTGCGCGCATTGGTCGCGACCGCCTCGCTCGACATGGGGCTCGACTGGGGCAATGTCGATCTCGTCGCGCAGATGGGCGCTCCCAAGGGCTCCAGCCGCTTCCTCCAGCGGATCGGCCGCGCTAACCATCGGCTCGACGAGGCCTCGAAGGGCATGATCGTGCCCGGCAACCGCTTCGAATATCTCGAGGCTCGCGCCTGTCTCGACGCGATCGAGGATGGCGAGCTCGACCCCGAACAGTTCCGCCCCGGCGCGCTCGACGTTTTGGCCCAGCACGTCATGGGGCTCGCCTGCGCAGGCCCGTTCCATGAGGACGAGCTGTTGGCCGAAATCCAGTCCGCCGCGCCCTATGCGGGACTCACACCCGACACGTTCCGAAGTGTGCTCGAATTCAACTCGACCGGTGGCTACGCGCTCAAGGCCTATGACAAGTATAAGCGGCTGACCGAGGGCGAGCCCGGCGTCTGGCGGCTGACCAAGCCCAAGCTCGCGGTCCAGCACCGGCTCAATGCGGGCGTCATCGTCGACAATCCGATGATGGAACTGCGCTTCAAGAATGGCCGTCGGCTCGGCAAGGTCGAGGAAAGCTTCGGCTCGACGCTCGCGCCCGGCGACGCTTTCTTCTTCTCGGGGATCAGCCTCGAGGTCGAAAGCTTCAAGGACAGCGACATCATCGTGCGCGCATCGAAACAGTCGGGGCGCATCGTCTCCTATGGCGGGCAGCGGATGAGCATGTCGACGCATCTTGCGGCGCGCGTGCGCGGCTTCCTCGCCGATCGTTCGCGCTGGGACCGCTTTCCCGACGACGTGAAGGAATGGCTGTTCGTGCAGGGCGAACGCTCGATCCTGCCCGAGCCCGACCAGCTGCTGGTCGAGACCTTCCCGCGCGAGGGGCGCCACTACATGTGCATCTATTCGTTCGAGGGCTGGAACGCGCACCAGTCGCTTGGCATGCTGCTCACCAAGCGCATGGAAAAGGCCAACCTCAAACCCTTGTCATGGGTCGCCAACGACTATGCGCTCGCCGTCTCTTCGCTCGAACCGGTCATCGACCCCGCCCCGCTCTTTTCGGCCGACATCCTCGAAGGCGAATTCAAGCAGTGGGTCGAGGACAGCCACCTCCTCAAGCGCGCTTTTCGCGAGGTGGCGGTCATCGGCGGACTGGTCGAGCGACAGCATCCCGGCAAGCGCAAGACCGGGCGGCAGGTCAGCTTCTCGACCGACCTCATCTACGACGTCCTGCGCAAATATGAGCCCGACCATCTCTTGCTCCGCGCGGCGTGGGAGGATGCCAAGGCGCGCATGACCGAGCTTGGCCGACTTGCCCGTCTCGTCGACCGCGCGCAGGACACGATGGTCCATGTCGCCGCCGACCGCGTCACCCCGCTCGCGGTGCCCATGATGGTCGTCATCGGCCGCGAACAGGCACCCGGCGGCGCGGTGGACGAGGAAATCCTCAAGCAGGCCGAGGCGGATCTCGCCGCCGATGCGATGCGGCTCGACGACTAGTTCACGACAGGTGCAGCCTTTCGCGCTATGGAGGGCGGATTATGCGTATTCTGATCCTTCCCCTCCTCGCCTGCAGCCTCTCGGGCTGTCTCGTGTCCAAGGTCGCCGAAACCGCGGTCGATGTCGCCACCATCCCGGTCAAGGTGGCCGGCGAGGCGGTCGATGCCGTCACCGTCAGCCAGGCCGAGGCCGACCAGAAGCGCGGCAAGGAGTTGCGCAAGGCCGAGGAACGTCATGCCAAGGCGATGCGCGAATGGTCCGACGAATGCGCCAAACTCGAAGCGCGCGGCCGTGAGTGTCCGCCGCGCCCGGTCTTCGTCGTCCCCGATTGATGCGCTACTTCCTGGACACCGAATATAATGGCTTCGGCGGCGCTTTGATGAGCCTCGCGCTCGTGCCCGAAGACGATGCCCAGGAAGAATTCTATACCGTCCTCACCCCGCCCGCGCGGATCGAGCCATGGGTCGAACGTCACGTCGTCCCCTATCTCAATACCGTGCCCGAGCATCTCAAGGACGCGCCGGTCGACCGCGACAGCGCCGCGCACCATCTCGCCCATTATCTCGCCGCAGATCCCGAGCCCGAGATCTGCGCCGACTGGCCCGAGGACCTGTCGCAATTCTCGATGCTGCTGGTGACGGGGCCGGGTGTCATGGTCACCGTGCCGCCCTTCACGCTGCGCCTGCTGACCCTGCCCGGCTTTTCGCCTGCCAAGAATAGCGATGTGCCGCACAATGCGCTCCACGATGCCCGCGCGCTGCGCGACCATGTCATAAATCACTTGGCGTGACTCGCATCGCCTGTCTAAGGCTGGGAAATGGTTCCCCTTTCGTTCGCAGACCGTAACTTTGTCGCCCTTCCTTCGGGCGCGCTTTGGTGGCAGGCGCAATCCGCCCTGCTGGTCGCGGACTTACACCTTGAAAAGGCCAGCTTTTTCGCCCGTTTCGGCCAGATGCTCCCGCCCCATGACAGCCACGAGACCCTGACCCGCGTCGAACACGACATTCAGCAAACCGACGCTCAGTCCGTCTACTGCCTCGGCGACAGTTTCCACGACAAGTTCGGCTGCGACCGCCTGCCCCAAAACGCCCGCGACCTCCTCACCCGCCTGACCGAAACGGTCGATTGGGCCTGGATCACCGGCAACCACGATGCGGGCTTCATCGACCATTGCGGCGGCAGCATCGCCGACGAGGTCGAACTGGACGGCGTGATCCTGCGTCACGAGGCCGAGCTTGGCGAGCCCCGTCCCGAAATGAGCGGCCACTACCACCCCAAGCTGCGCGTGAAGGCACGCGGGCGGCGGGTGTCGCGGCGCTGTTTCGTCGCCAGCGCGACCAAGCTGATCCTGCCGGCCTACGGCGCGTTGACGGGCGGGCTCGACGCCGCGCATCCCGAAATCGTGAAGAAGGTCGGCCAGTCCGCCGAGGCCTTGGTACCGGTCAGCGACCGGCTCTTGCGTTTCCCGATCGCCGCCTAGACCAGCCGCGCCGCGAGCAGGCCGCGCGCGGACGAGCCGATGAAGAAGCCATTCGCAAGATCAGCGCGGGTCACGTCGCCCTCGACTGCCTTGCCTTCATCGATCATCCCCTGACGGAAGACACCTGGCATCAGCCCTGCGCTGCGCGGCGGGGTGACCAGCGTGCCATCTCGCTCGACGAAAACCGACGAGCGGCTCCCTTCGGTAATCGTCCCGTCGGCGCGTTCGAAGACAACTTCGTGCGCCTCGCTCGTCTTCCGAGGATCGTCATAGAATGCGCGGTCGGTCGTCTTGTAGTCGAGACGGAAGTCGCCCGGCTCAACCTCCATCGGCACGACCTCCACCGATACCGGTTCGGTCGGCGGATCACCAAGGGGCCGCACCTCGATCGCCATCGCGCCGGTCCGCGACGCGAGCAGTCGGACCAGCGACACGTCGGGCTTGCCGAACGTCGCCGCCTGCAGCTCGTTGCGGGCATCGTGACGGTCGTAGGCAAAGCCGAGAGCGGCCGCCGCTTCCTTCATGCGCAGCAAGTGCGCCTCGAGGGCGATGATCCCCTCTTCCGGATCGTAACGCATGGTTTCGATAAGATCGAATTCGCTCGCCGCGTCTTCCACGAACTTCCCCTTGAGACGGCACTCGGCCCACTCATGGCGCGGCACCGAATCGACGACAAGCCCCGATCCGAGTCCAAGCCGCGCCTGTGACGAGCCCGCCACACGTTCGAGCGTACGGATCATGACATTGAAGGCCGCATCGCCATTCGGCGACATCCAGCCCATCGAGCCAGTATAGGCGCCGCGCGGCTCCGGCTCGAGCTCACGCAGTGCCTTGATCGCCGCAATCTTGGGCGCGCCCGTCACCGACCCGCACGGGAACAATTTCTCGATCGCATCGACCGCCGTCATGCCGGGCGCCAGTTCGGCCTCGATCTCGGACACCATCTGGTGGACCGTCGGGTAGGTTTCGACCGCAAAGAGCTTCGGCACCCGCACCGTCCCGGGCACTGCGACCCGCGCCATGTCATTGCGCAGCAGGTCGACGATCATCAGATTTTCCGCCCGTTGCTTTTCGTCGGCGGCAAGCTCCTTAGCCAACTTCCGGTCGATCTCTGGGCTTTCCCCGCGCGGCGCGGTCCCCTTCATTGGTTTTGCAGAGAGACAACCATTTTCGACCTTAAAAAATTGTTCAGGCGAAACAGAAATTAGTTCGTAGCTTTCCGTCGCAAGCACACCGCCCCAACCGCCGGTTCCGTGCGATCGCAATGCGCGGTAAAGCCCCAGCGCGCTGCCGCCCACCGCAACATCGTTCTGAAAGGTGAGGTTGGCCTGGTAATAGTCGCCCGCAAACAGCGCCTCGCGCACCCGTTCGACCGCCGCCACATATTTTGCTTCGGCTATCCTTGGGACTGGCGAGGCGACACGACCCTCACGGTCCGAGAGCAAGTCCTCGATGTCTGCCTTCGAAAGCCTCTGCGGCGCGTCGAACAGACCGAACCACAAGAGCGGCCTATCCCCTTGGCGCGCCGATGCCTCAAGCGCCGGGTCGAGCGCATGACCGGCTTCGTAGCCAAGATATCCGGCGGCATAGTTGCCCTCGGCAAGCGCCGTGCGCAGCCGCTCGAGCGCGGGCCGCACCTGCCCCAATCGCTCGGCGACCACCACTTCGCGCGGGCTTTCGAACAGCAGCGCGCCAGCCTCGCTGTCGGGCCGTGCATCGTCGAATAGGCAGAAGGGCGCGTCCATTCTCCATCGCCTAGGCCCGCCATTCGTCGAGGTCCAGCTTGCCAGCGCCCCGCGACAATGCTTCCTTCGCGCCGACCAAATCACAGGGGACACCGCACATGATCTTTCGCTCCGCTCTCGCCACCCTCCTGATCGGCACCGCCTCTCCCGCGCTCGCGCAGGACGTGATGGACAAGCCCAGCACGCTCACCGCCAGCGGCATGCCCGATATCCCGGCCGAAATTTACGACGATGCGCGCGGCTATCTCGAGGGGCGCAGCGCGGGGTTCCGTGGTTGGGACCCCAAGGACGGATCGATGCTGATCAGCACCCGTTTCGGCAATGTCAGCCAGATTCACCGCGTCACCATGCCGCTCGGCATGCGCCAGCAGATTACGTTCGAGAGCGAGCCGGTCGGCGCAAGCCTTAGCCCGGACGGCGAAACCATGATCGTCTCCAAGGATGCGGGCGGCAGCGAATTCAACCAGCTCTATCTCTACGACAATGCCCGCCTCACCCTCCTCACCGACGGCGAAAGCCGCAACGGCATGGGCCCCTGGATGGAGGATAGCAGCGCCTTCGCCTTCGGATCGACCAAGCGCAACGGCCGCGAAAGCGACATCTACTTGATGAACCCCGCGAATCCGTCCTCGGCGCGCATGATCTTCGAGGCCCCGACCGTCGGCTATTATGCCGCCGCCTTCTCGCCCGACGGCAGCAAGCTGGTCATCGGCCATTACACCTCGGTCCAGAAGAATGACTATTACCTGCTCGACCTGGCGTCGGGCGAGGTTGCCCCGATCGGCGATCCCTCTCGCGTCATTTCGCAGATGGGCGCGGGATTCGACAATGACGGCAATCTCTGGGTTACCTCCGACGAAGGATCCGACTTCAAGCGGCTCGGCATGCTCGACCTCGCCACCGGCGCCTTCACCACAGTCGGCGATTTCGGCGACTGGGACGTGTCGGGCTTCGTCATCTCCGATGACGGCAGCATGATGGCGATCGAGACCAGCGAGGCCGGCCTCTCCAAGCTCTACCTTCGCGACATGGCGAGCGGCACGATCCGCCCGGTCACGACGCTTCCGCCCGGCGTCGTCGGCGGGTTCGATTTCTCGCCCGACAACACGCTTGGCATGACGCTGACGTCCAACAAGGGCACCGACGCCTACGCGCTCGACACCGACACGCTCGAGCTGACCCGCTGGACGAAGAGCGAGAGCGGCGGCATCGACCTCGACCGCAATGCCGATCCCGAGATCGTTAGCATCGAGAGCTTCGACGGCGAGCGCGTCACCGGACTGCTCTATCGCCCCGACCCATCGAAATTTCCGGGACCGCGCCCACTGATCATCGACATTCACGGCGGCCCCGAAGGACAGACCGCAGCGACCTCGCGCGGCACCGACAATTATTACGTCAACGAACTCGGCTACGCCCGCTTCTACCCCAACGTGCGCGGCTCGACCGGCTTCGGTAAGCGCTTCGTCAGCCTCGATAACGGCCCGTTCCTGCGCGAAAACAGTGTCAAGGATATCGGCGCCTTCCTCGACCATTTCGCGAGCGACGCAGCGATCGATTCCGACCGGATCGGCGTGACCGGGGGCAGCTATGGCGGCTACATGTGCTACGCCACCGCCATCCATTATCCCGACAAGGTCAACGGCGCGGTTTGCAACGTCGCCATCTCCTCCTTCGTCACCTTCCTCGAGAATACGCAGGATTATCGCCGTGACCTGCGCCGCGCCGAATATGGCGACGAGCGCGATCCGGAGCAGCGCGCCAAGCTGGTCGAAATCTCGCCCATGACCCGCATCACCGAGATCAGCGACCCGCTGTTCGTCATCCAGGGCGCCAACGACCCGCGCGTTCCCAAGTCGGAGGCCGACCAACTGGTCGCCAAGGTGCGCGAGGCGGGCCAGGACGTCTGGTATCTCGTCGGCGAAAATGAAGGCCACGGCTTCGCCAAGAAGGACAATCGCGATTATCAGATCGCTGCCGAAATCCTGTTCTGGAGCCAGGTCATGGGAGAGAATAACTAATGCTCAGCGCCGTCATCGCGGCCAGTATTGCCGCACAGCCCACGCCCGTTCCCGAAATCGCGCCCGACGTGAAGGCGCGGATCGACCGCATCCTTGCCGAGACTCCGCTGGTCGACGGGCATAACGACCTGCCGATCGCGACGCGCTTCCGCCGCGAGGGCGATGTCGCCAACCTCCAGAGCGATAGCGAACCGCTCCATACCGACATGGACCGGCTTAAGGCGGGCGGTGTCGGGGCGCAGCTCTGGTCGGTCTATATCCCCGCCAGCATCACCGGCGACGAGGCGGTGCGCTACACGATCGAACAGATCGACATTACCGACCGGCTGATCGCGGCCTATCCCGATACGCTCGCCTGGGCAGACACTGCGGACGAGATCGAAGCGATCCATGCCAGCGGCCGCATCGCCTCCTTCGCGGGGATCGAGGGCGGGCACCAGATTGGCGGCAATCTCGCCGCACTCCGCCAGTTCCGCAAGCTCGGTGCGATCTACATGACGCTCACCCATTCGGCGACCACCGGCTGGGCCGACAGCGCCACCGATGCGCCCAAGCATGACGGCCTGTCCGACTTTGGCGTCGAAGTCATCAAGGAGATGAACCGCATCGGCATGCTGGTCGATTTGAGCCACGTCACCGAAGCGGCCATGCACGACGCGCTCGATGCCTCGCGCGCGCCGGTCATCTTCTCGCACAGCAGCGCGCGCGGCGTCGGCGGCCACCCGCGCAACGTGCCCGACAGCGTGCTCGAACGCCTTTCCGACAATGGCGGGGTGGTTATGGTCACCTTCGTTCCCAGCTTCATCAGCGACGAGAATTGGGATTGGTTCGCCAATCGCAGCGCCTATCGCGCGCGTCACGAAGCCAAGCATCCGGGTGAGACCCCCGAGGAGCTCGCCGCGGCGCTGGAACGCTGGGAAGAGCGCAATCCGATGCCGCGCGTAACCGTTTCAATGGTAGCCAACCATGTCGATCATATCGCCAGGGTCGCCGGCTACGATCATGTCGGCATCGGCGGCGATTTCGACGGGATCAGCTCGACCGTCGACGGGCTCGACAGCGTCGACGATTATCCCAACCTGTTCGCCGAACTGATCGCGCGCGGCTGGTCGGACGAGAATCTCGCCAAGCTCGCGGGTGGCAATTTCCTGCGTGCCTTGCGCGGTGCCGAAGCAGCGGCTGCAGCGATGGCCGATGTCCCGCCCTCGCTCGACAAGCCCGACATGGAAGACTAAACGCCCGCCACCATGTCCGACACTCCGCCCCTCAGGCTGGCGATCATCCCGGTGACGCCGCTCCAGCAGAATTGCTCGCTCATCGTTTGCGCGAAGACCAACAAGGCTGCGCTGGTCGATCCTGGCGGCGACCTCGACAAGCTCAAGGCCGCGATCGAACAGACCGGAGTGGAGATGGAGAAAATCCTGATCACCCACGGACATATCGACCATTGCGGTTCGGCAAAGGTGCTGGCCGAGGAGCTGGGGCTGAAGATCGAGGGGCCACAGGAGGAAGATCGCTTCTGGATCTCGCGGCTCGAGGAGGACGGTGCGCGCTACGGGGTCCCCGGTGTCCCGTTCGAACCTGACCGCTGGCTCGAGGATGGCGATACGGTGACAGTGGGCGAGGTGACGATGAATGTCGCCCACTGCCCCGGCCACACGCCCGGCCACATCATTTTCCATAGCCCCGAGTCGAAGCTCGCGATCGTCGGCGATGTCCTGTTCAAGGGGTCGATCGGGCGCACGGATTTTCCGCGCGGCAACCACCAGGACCTGCTCGATTCGATCACGCAGAAGCTCTGGCCGATGGGCGATGACACCGCCTTCGTCCCGGGCCATGGTCCGATGAGCACGTTCGGGGCGGAACGCGCCTCCAACCCCTTCGTGGGAGACGCCGCTCTGCAAGGGGGCTAGAAGCCTTGCAACCCATGGGAAATCCGCTATAGAGCGCCCCGTCTAGCGATGATCCGGCGCCGCCGCGGGGTTTCCCCGACGAGCTGGTCGCGGATGATCGCTCATTTTTTTGGTTTATTGTAAGAAGGTGCCGTCATGGCCGTCCCTAAGAGAAAAACCACGCCCTCCAAGAAGGGCATGCGCCGCAGCCATCACGCGCTGAAGCCGGATGCATTCCAGGAATGCCCGAACTGCGGTGAACTCAAGCGCCCGCACAATATGTGCGATGCTTGCGGCCACTATAACGGTCGCCTGATCATCGAACCCGACGCCTAAGTCGCTGGCGAGCTAAGGGAATAGCGCGTGGTCGCGAACCCGAGCATCGCCATCGACGCCATGGGTGGAGATGACGGCCCCGCGACGATGGTCGCCGGGGCCGCGCTTGCGCTCGACCGCGATCCCAGCCTGAAATTCCTGCTCTACGGCGACGAAACACAGGTCACTGCGGAGCTTGACGCGCATCCGCGCCTCAAGGCGGCGGCAACCCTGTGCCACGCCGAAGACGCCATCGCCGGCACCGAAAAGCCGAGCCAGGCGATTCGCCGCGCCAAGACCACGTCGATGGGCATGGCGATCGGCGCGGTGAAAGACGATCGCGCCCACGCGGCGCTGTCGGCAGGCAATACCGGCGCGCTGATGGCGATGAGCAAGCTGGCGCTGCGCACGATGAGCGGGATCGATCGCCCGGCGCTTGCGGCGCTGCTCCCGACGCTTGGCGACAACGACGTGGTCATGCTCGACCTGGGCGCCAATACCGAATGCGACGCGCAAAACCTCGTGCAGTTCGCGGTGATGGGGTCGGCCTATGCCCGCACCGTCCTCGAACTCGACAAGCCCCGCGTCAAAATTCTCAACATCGGCACCGAGGAATTGAAGGGCACCGACGAGCTCAAGGAAGCTGCCGGCATGCTGCGCGAGGCCGATTACCTGCCGATGCAGTTCGGCGGGTTCACCGAGGGTGACAAGCTGGCGCGCGGCGATGTCGACGTGGTGGTGTGCGACGGCTTTTCGGGCAACATCGCGCTTAAGACCGCCGAGGGCACCGCGCGTTTCGTCACCGACCTGTTGCGCCGCGCATTCACCAGTTCGCTACGCTCGAAGGCGGGCTTCGCCTTGTCGCGCCCTGCGCTGCACCTCCTCAAGGTGCATCTCGACCCCAACAACCATAATGGCGCGGTCTTCCTCGGCCTCAACGGCTTGGTCGTGAAGAGCCATGGCAGTGCCAATGCCAAGGGCGTTGCCAATGCGATCCGCGTAGCCGCCTCGATGGTGCGCAACGACATCACGCAGCGGATCACCGAAGATCTCGACAATTTCCGCGCCCACGCCTTCTCGGACGAGACGGCAGAGTGACGCTTCGTTCGGTCATCAAAGGGTCGGGATCGGCCCTGCCCAAGCGTTGCGTCAGCAACGACGAACTCGCGCAGAAGGTCGACACGTCCGACGATTGGATTGTCGAGCGCACGGGCATTCGCCAGCGCTACCTCGCCGGCGAAGGCGAGACGACCTCGACGCTTGCCACCGAAGCTTCGCTGAAGGCGCTCGAGGCCGCAGGCATCGCGGCAAGCGACATCGACCTGATCGTCCTTGCGACCTGCACGCCCGACCAGACCTTCCCGGCCACCGCGACCACGGTCCAGGCCAATCTTGGTATCGACGACTGCATCGCCTTCGACGTCGCCGCGGTCTGCACCGGCTTCCTCTACGCCCTGAGCGTCGCCGACTCGATGCTGCGCGGCGGCAATGCCAAGCGCGCGCTGGTGATCGGCGCAGAAACGATGAGCCGCATCCTCGACTGGGAAGATCGCGCGACCTGCGTGCTGTTCGGCGACGGCGCAGGCGCGATCGTCCTCGAAGCGGAAGAAGGCGAAGCCGGTCTCCTCGACACGCGCCTCCATGCGCAGGGGAAGCATAACGATCTTCTCTATGTCGATGGCGGCCCCTCCAGCACCCAAACGGTGGGGACGATCAAGATGCGCGGGCGCGAAGTCTTCCGCCACGCCGTGGTCAATCTGGCGGGCGTCCTGAAGGAAACGCTCGAAGGCGCGGGCCTCACGCCCGAGGACGTCGATTGGGTCGTCCCGCACCAGGCCAACCAGCGCATCCTCGACGCCACCGCGAAGAAACTCGGCCTCCCCGACGAGATGGTCGTCATCACGGTCCACAAGCACGCCAACACCTCCGCAGCGTCGGTGCCGCTCGCCTTTGACGAGGCGGTGCGCGACGGGCGGATCCAGCGCGGGCAGGTCATCGTCATGGAAGCGATGGGCGGCGGACTGACTTGGGGCGCGGCCGTACTTCGCTATTGAATTCACTCGAAAAATTGGTCAACAATGTCGCCAAGCGGTCGTCCTGACCGTTCGAGAGATTTCAGGTCTGCGGGCTCCAGGGGGGGTGTGCCGACCGCTAAATAGGGGGTGGAGAACCTTATGGCCGATGCAGGAATTGCCCGCACGACCCATGATAGCGACGAGGCAGGAACGATGACCCGCGCGGACCTTGCCGACGTCGTGCACCGCAAGTTGGGCCTCAGCCGCGCCGAATCGGCGAACCTGGTCGAACGCGTCCTGTTCCACATGTGCCACTCGCTCTCCGAGGGCGAGAATGTGAAGATTTCCGGCTTCGGCAGCTTCATCCTGCGCGACAAGGGCGAGCGGATCGGCCGCAACCCGAAGACGGGCGTCGAAGTGCCGATTGCACCGCGTCGCGTGATGACCTTCCGCGCCAGCCAGATCATGCGCGACAAGATCGCCTGATGGCGAAAGACCCCGGCGCCTTCCTGACCATCGGTGAGGTCTCCGAGAAGCTCGGGGTCGCCCAGCACATCCTAAGATATTGGGAAACCAAGTTTTACCAGCTCCGCCCGCTGCAGCGTGCAGGTAACCGACGATATTACCGACCCGACGACGTCGCGCTCGCCGCGACGATCAACCGCCTCCTCAACGAAGAAGGCTATACGGTGAAGGGCGCGGTCAAAGCGCTCAAGGACGGCACGGTCGAACCGGCCGCTCCAGCCGAAACGCCTGCGCCGGCAATCGACGTGGCCGCGCTCAAGTCGATCCGCGACCGCCTCGCCGCGGCGATTTCTTAAAGGTCGCGCGGGCGCACGAAGCGCAGAAGTTCGCCGTTTCCGGCACCGATATCGTCCCAGCTCATAAAACGCAGTTCGACTAGCGCGCCGGTCGGATATTTGCGCTGCAACATATGCCAGTCTTCGCTCCCGTCAGGACGGGTCAAGGTGGCGGCAACCATGTGCGTCACGGGGTTGTGCCCGGCGACGAGCAGACGCTCCACCAAGCACCTTCGTGCGAGGTCCACGACCGTGCCCTGACTCGCGCCATAGAGGCTCTCGACCCACTCGATCTCCGGCAGGTCGCAATGCGCACCGACACGGTCCAACGTCTCGGCCACCCGCCGCGCCGGACTGGCCAGCACACGGTCGATGGCGGGCTGCTTGGCAAGAAATTTTCCCATCGCCTCCGCCGCCTTGCGCCCGCGCGCATTGAGCGGTCGATCGAAGTCGCGGCCATAATCGGCGTGCCAGTCCGATTTGGCGTGGCGTAGAAGAAGGAGATCGGGAATCGCGTCAGCCCCCCGCTTCCGCCAATCGCTCCATCTGCGCAATCATGACGTGACTCATGACGCGCGCACCGAACATGAGCGCCGCTTCGTCGGCGACAAATCCGGGGGAGTGGGGCATGGCCGGCGTTGCCGACCCCGGTCCGGTCATGCCGAGGAAGAAGAATGCGCCGGGCACCACCCGTTGAAAGTGGCCGAAATCCTCGCTGAAGCTCGGGATCAGCGTTTCGAATTCGGCGACCGCATCAGCGGACAGGATCGATCGCGCATCGGCCAGGGCGAGCGCCGTCAGGTCGGGATCGTTGACCACGCCGGGCACATTGGCGGGGTCATACTCGATTGCGATTCGTGTCCCGGGATAGCGGTCTCGCATCGCCTCGGCGGCCTCCTTAAGCCTCGCCTCGGCATCGGCGGACACATGGTCCACCGCGCGCGTCAGGAAACTGCCCACCACGACCTCGCTTTGCGAATTCACCTCCAGGTTCGCACCGGGGACGGAGGCGAAGTCGCTATCGAGCGGCTGGGACGAAAAGGGGCTCTCGAGCGTATTGAGCCCGACCACGGCGTCGCGCATCGCCTCGCCCGCCAGCGACGCCTTTTCACCCTCGATCCGGATCACGATGCGATCGCGCGCGGGCATCATCACGCCTTTCGCCGCGCCGATCGTTCCGGTCGGCATCGGTGCACTGTGCAGGCCATAGATTGCGTCCGGCATCCGCTCTGCGAACACATTGTCCGCAAGCATGTCGCGGGCGCCCTGCGTTGATTCCTCGGCGGGCTGGAAGATGAATGTCACCGAGCCGGGCAACTGCTCGCGATGGATTGCGAAGGCCTGCGCCATCGACATCGCGATCGCCATATGCATGTCGTGTCCGCATATGTGGCGGACCCCTTCGTTGACCGACGCGAACGCGACTGGGTCGGGCGACGGATCGCGGACCGCATCCATGTCCGCCCGATACGCCATGAGCGGGCCTACGGTCGCGCCTGGCAACGTCGCAACCAGACCGTGTCCGCCAACGCCAGTGCGAACGTCGTAGCCATAGCCTCGTAAGGCGTCTGCCAGGACAGCGGCGGTGCGTTCTTCCTCGCCCGAAATTTCAGGGTGACGATGAAGGTCGCGCCGCAGCGCGATGATCTCGTCCTCGTGGGATTCGATCGTAGCGTTCAGTACGCTTCGGAGGTCGGGCTCGCCTTGCGCCGGAGCTGCGATGGCGGTCACGGCCAGCGCCAGAGCAACCCATCGAGATTTCACAGCCATGGCGTACCTCCCGTTCTGTTCCGTAGTGGACGGGCTCAATCGCGGTCGATCAAGTCATTTTCTTCGAACGACGAAGAGGGCTGCTTCGCACTTGGCGGTCCGCTCTCGATCCGCGCGACCGCCTGGTCGAGCGGAAGGCGGTGGACTGCCACGCCCTCGGGAAAGGCGGTCAGCAGCCGTGACGGCATGGCTGCGGAGAGGAGCACGAAGCGCCCATGATCGCCCTGGCGGCGGATCAGCCGACCGAAGCCCTGCGCCAGCTTGGCGCGCACGACTTCGTCGTCATAGTGACGACCGCCAGCCGCCAGCCGACGCGCCGCGTGAAGGACGGTCGGGCGCGGCCATGGCACACGCTCCATCACCACCAGCCGCAGCGATTGCCCCGGCACGTCGACTCCGTCGCGCAGCGCGTCCGTGCCAAGCAGGCTCGCTTTGGGCTCGTCGCGAAACATGTCGACCAGCGTGCCCGTGTCGATCGGATCGACATGCTGCGCGTAAAGGCGAAGCCCCGCGCGCGCCAATCGGTCAGCGATACGGGCGTGGACAGCCCGCAGCCGCTTGATAGCGGTGAAAAGACCCAGCGTCCCGCCGCCTGCCGCTTCGATCAGCCGCGCGTAAGCACCCGCCAGCGCGGGGATATCGCCTTGTCGGATGTCGGTGACCACCAGCACTTCGGTGTTGGCGGCATAATCGAAGGGGCTTTTGGCCTCGAACAGGTCGGCGGGCTTTTCCATGTGCAGCGCGCCGGTTCGCGCCTCCGCCCGGTCCCAGCCTTCGGCGCCCTTGAGCGTTGCCGAGGTCACGACGACCCCATGCGAAGGCTCGAGCACCGCCTTAGCCAGTGGCCGCGTCGGGTCAAGCCAGTGGCGACGGATGCCGATATCATATTCGCGTGCCTCGATGCGATTGATCGCGAGCCAGTCGACAAAGTCCGGATCGCTCGGACCGCCGATCCGACCCAGCATTGCCATCCAAGCAGCGAGCGTCTCGCGTCGCCAACCGAGCGACAGGATCGAGCCTTCGACGCGCGCCCGTGCCTGCGCATCGAGCCAGTCGGGCGCTTCTTCGAGCACTGCCTCCAGCCTGCGAGACAGCGTAGCGAGCGGCTTGGCGATCGCCTCCAGCGCATCGAGCGCGTTCCCCGCCGCCGACACCAGCGCGCCATCGACTTCGGCCAGTTCGGTCTCGATGCCGTATCCGGCATCTTCGGCCTTGGCCCGCGCGTACGTCATCGAGCGCACTTCGGCGAACAGCTTTTCGAGCGGCCCCCATGGATCGCCCTCCCCAATCCGCCCGAGCCAACCGTCGCTGTTGAGCGATTTGGCAGCCTCGACCGCATCGGCAAGCGCGCGGCCGCCTTCCTCGTCGTAGGATGCGACGTCCATCAGGCGGGCCTCGAGCCCGCGCCGCCTCCCGCGCGACTTGCCCTCAGGCCCGACGATCCAGCGGCGCAGCTCGATCGCCTCGCGCCCGGTCAGCGCTGCGGCAAAGGTCGAGTCCGCGGCGTCGAACAAGTGATGGCCCTCGTCGAACACGATCCGCGTCGGCGCGCCGGGCTTGGCGCGCGCAGCATTGACCATGACTAACGCGTGGTTGGCGATGACCAGGTCGGCCTCGCGCCCCGCCCGCTCGGCGCGTTCGATGAAGCAGCGGCGATAATGGGCACAACCGGCATAGACGCATTCCCCGCGCCGGTCGGTAAGCGCAGTCGCGCCTGCACGCCGGAACAGGCTCGGGAGCCAGCCGGGAAGGTCGCCCCCGACCATGTCGCCATCCTTGGTATAGGCCGCCCAGCGCGCCACGAGCTGGGCGAGGATTGCGGCCCGGCCCGCAAAACCGCCCTGCATCGCGTCTTCGAGATTGAGCAGGCAGAGGTAATTCTCGCGGCCCTTGCGCACGACGATCCGTCGCTTGCGTTCTTGGGGATCGGGGAAAAGCCGTTCGCTTTCCGCATCAAGCTGTCGTTGGAGCGCCTTGGTATAGGTCGAGATCCAGACCGTCCCGCCCGCTTCCTCCGCCCAGAGCGAGGCGGGAGCGAGATAGGCGAGCGTCTTGCCAATTCCCGTTCCGGCGTCGGCGAGCAACAGGTTTGGGCGCCCGGGCGCCTCGCGCGGATCGAAGACGCCGGCCGCCTCCGCCGCCATCTGCTGCTGCCCTTCGCGCGGTTCGGCGCCCTGACCGGTCAGCGCGTCGAGCCGCCGCTTGGCAGCAGCGGGATCGACCTTGATCGTGCGCGGGAAGCTTGGCTCGGCACCTTCCTCCCACTCGGGCAGGCGCGAAAAGAGCGAGCGTTCGGCCCGTTCGGGCATCGCCAGTCGCTCGAGCACCAGGTTCGCCCAGGGCCAACCGTGGCGCTGCAAGGTGCTCGCGACCATCCACGCGCCTTCGCGCTCGGGCCAGGCCGGGTCGTCGATCCGGTCGAGCAGCGCGCCGGCAATCTCGGGCAGCAGGGCTGCGGCTTCCATGTCGTTGGTGGGCGTTGCCAGCCCCAATGTCTTGGCGAAGCCCTTCACCGTGGGCACGGCAAAGCGCGCAGGATGGACGAAGGCAAACAGTTCGAGCAGATCGAGCCCCGACAGCTCGGGGTAGCCGAGCCGCCCGCCGATCAGCGGCCCGTTGAGAAAGATGTGGGGCGTCTCCGCAGCGCGCGCGACCGCTTCGCCGCGGCCGACGGTCCCCACGCCGCCGCCGGGCATGGATCGCCAGACGCCGCCGTGCGTGGCGTGCAAAGCAGGAAGGGGAAGCGGACTGGCCACTTCCCCTTTTCACCATATCGGAACGAAAGGGCAACGCCCTCGCGCGACTATTCTTCGTGAACGGTCGTCGTGGCTGCCTTTTCACTGGAGTGTTGGATGATATCCGACAGCCCTGCCCTTGCACTGGCACCGGTGCGCAGTTAGCAGGCGCAGCATGAGCATCGATCCCGACATTCGCGCAGCGGCGCAGACGAGCAAGGCGTGGCCCTATGAAGAGGCGCGGCGGCTGATCAAACGCTGGCCCGACGGAAAGCCCGAAGGCGCGCCGATGGTCTTCGAGACCGGCTACGGCCCCTCGGGACTGCCGCATATCGGGACCTTCAACGAAGTGCTGCGCACGACCATGGTCCGCCGCGCCTATGAAGAGCTGACCGACGGCGCGCCGACCAAACTCATCGCGTTCAGCGACGACATGGACGGACTGCGCAAGGTGCCGGACAATGTGCCCAATCGGGAAATGCTGGCCGAGCATCTCGGCAAGCCGCTGTCGCGCATCCCCAATCCGTTCGAAAGCGATCATGACAGCTTCGCAGCGCATAACAATGCGATGCTTCGTCGTTTCCTCGACGATTATGGCTTCGACTACGAATTCGCCTCGGCGTCCGACAAATATAATAGCGGCGCGTTCGACGATGCGCTTCGCAATGTCATGCGCCACAACAAGGACATTCTCGACATCATGCTGCCGACGCTGCGCGACGAGCGCCGTGCCACCTATTCGCCGATCCTGCCGGTCTCCCCGACCACGGGCCGCGTGCTCCAGGTGCCGGTCGAGGTGCTCGATGCCGACGCAGGCATGATCGCCTTCGAGGACGAGGACGGTACGCGCGTCGAACAGTCCGCGCTGGGCGGTCAGGCCAAGTGCCAGTGGAAGGTCGACTGGGCCATGCGCTGGGTCGCACTCGGCGTCGACTATGAGATGTATGGCAAGGACCTGACCGATAGCGGTGTCCAGTCCGGGCGCATTGCCAAGGTGCTCGGCGGGCGCAAGCCCGAAGGCATGATCTACGAGATGTTCCTCGACGCGAATGGCGAGAAGATTTCCAAGTCGAAGGGCAACGGCCTCTCGATCGAGGAATGGCTCACCTATGGCAGCCAGGAAAGCCTCGCCTTCTACATCTATCGCGAACCGAGGAAGGCGAAAAACCTGCACCTCGGGCTGGTGCCGCGCGCGGTCGATGAATATTGGCAGTTTCGCGGCAATTATCCGGACCAGCCGCCCGAGAAGAAGCTCGGCAACCCGGTCCATCACGTCCATGGCGGCGACGTGCCGTCGACCACCCTTCCAGTGACGTTCGGCCTGCTTCTCAACCTCGTCTCGCTACCTGGCGTCCAGGATAAGGATCTGGCGTGGAAGTTCGTGCAGCGACAGGCGCCCGGCGCGTCTCCCGAAAGCGACCCCGAACTCGACGAACTGATCGGCCTTGCCGTCAATTACGCGCGCGATTTCGTGGTTCCTGGCCTCAAGCGCCGCGCGCCTGCCGAGCATGAGCGCGAGGCGCTGCGCGATCTCGACGAGGAACTAGCGAAGATTGCCGAGGACACCGCTGCCGAAGACATTCAGACGATCGTCTTCGAGGTCGGCAAGCGTCACCCGTTCGACAATCTCCGCCTCTGGTTCAAGACGCTTTACGAAACGCTGCTAGGGTCCGAGCAGGGCCCGCGCATGGGCAGCTT
Organism: Sphingomicrobium clamense; assembly: GCF_019264355.1. Lineage (NCBI taxonomy): Bacteria > Pseudomonadati > Pseudomonadota > Alphaproteobacteria > Sphingomonadales > Sphingomicrobiaceae > Sphingomicrobium > Sphingomicrobium clamense. The sequence goes on from NZ_JAHVAH010000001.1 coordinate 2,188,768, forward strand.
CATCGCGCTCTACGGCGTCGAGAATACGCGAAAACTGATCGCCGAAGCGCTCGACATGGCAGCCTAGGCCACGCTAGCCTGTCTCTTCATTGGAGGGAGGGGCGCGGTGACCAAGACCACAAAGCGCAGCGTCGACCAACTGGCGATCGACCTGCTCGGCAAGTCCATCGAAAGCGTCAACGATTTCGAGCGACGTGTGCTCGACCTTGTTCATTATCGCAAGCTAGTCAGCCGCGATCCCAACACGCTCGCCGATGACGAAGAGAGTTTCGGCGACCGAATGGCCGACAAGGTCGCTTCCATCGGAGGCAGTTGGGGGTTCATCTTTTTCTTCGCCTTCGTGCTCGCAGCGTGGATGACGCTGAATAGCGGTGTCCCCGAGGCGCTCGGCATCCGCTTCGACCCCTATCCCTTCATCTTCCTCAATCTTTGCCTATCGACACTGGCGGCAGTCCAAGCGCCGATCATCATGATGAGCCAGAATCGCTCGGGCGAGCGCGACCGCATCGCTGCCCGGCTCGATTACGAGGTCAACCTGCGCAACGAACTCGAGATCATGCGACTGCACGAAAAGCTCGACGCGTTGGCCGAACAGGTCGCGGCGTCGAAGCGCTAGTCTGTCGGTTCGCTCTGCACCGGATCGGTCGGTTGCTTGCCGCCGGTCGGACCCGCGTTCGGGGCCTGCTCGCCCTTTTCCTTCTGCCCGATCGCATTGGCGGCATCGCCCTTCTGGCTATCGGGGCTATTGGTGGCGTCTTGCGGCCCGGTCGAGGCGATCGAAGGACCACCTGTTTTTCCCTGGGCCTTGTTGGCGTTGACGTCTGCCATGAGAGTTCTCCTACTTTCGCAGGAATAACGGGCAGATCGCATGCGCCGTTCCGTCGCTCGCCGACAGGAAAAGGGCGCCCGCCTCATCGAAGAGGCGAGCGCCCTACATTTCCTATCCGGACGTCTTCCTACCAGAAGAAGTCGTGGATCACGTCCACCACGCGGCCGTCGTAAATGTCGACCAGCAGGGCGTCGTCATAATAGCGGACCCAGCGATAGGGGCCGTAGACCGGCGGCAGGCGATAGCGCCAGGGATCGTTGATCCAGTAGCGGTCGCGATAGAATGCCGACCGGAGATAGTTGCCGATATTGTGCCGGCGATAGCCCCAGCCGAACGGATCATAATAGATTCCGAGGCGGAAGATCGACCGGTTGTAGTCGCGATAGCGACGCCAGTCGTAGCGGCGATCCGCCCGCCAGCGCTTGCGTTCCCACCGACGATGGTCGCGGCGATAGTCACGGCGTCCGTCGCGATAGCCGTCGCGGCGACCGTCACGGTAGCCGTCACGGCGCGCGTCACGATAACGATCGCGCCGTCCGTCACGATAATCGCGGCGGGCGTCACGGCGACCGTCGCGATAGCTGTCGCGCCTCACGTCACGGATACGATCCTCGATCCGGTCGCGGCGGCGGTCGGCACGGCGATCGTCCCGACGGTCGGCCCGGCGGTCCGCGCGGCGGTCCTCACGACGTTCGGCGCGCCGGTCGGCACGACGATCCTGCCGGCGCTCCTGACGCTCCCACCGATCCTTCGACCGATCGACGATTTCCCGACGAAGTTCTTCATTATTGCGACGCTGGTCGCGGGCACGCTCGCGAATTCGCTCGACCTGGCTGCGGCCACGCCCGACCTGGCGCTCGCCGCCGCTTGAACGCTGCACGCGGTCGGCACGATTGTTGCGCCGCTCGCTGCGAGCATTGTCGCGGTTTCCACGACGCTCCGACCTTGCGCCGTCGCGATTGCCACGACGCTCGGACCGCGCATTGTCCCGGTTACCGCGTCGCTCCGCGCGCGCCTTGTCGCGCTTTGCGCGGCGCTCGCTTCGGCTCTGTCGGTCTCGATCCTGATCCGCGCGCACCTCAAGGCGCTCGCGTTCGATATTCAAATTCTCGGCCTGGGCGGGTCCGGCGCTGACCAGCATCGCCATTGCAAGGCTCGACAATAGAAGGGGCCTATTCATGCTGCCCGTCTCCCTATTACATACGCATACTTGACTGAGTCGCACCCTGCGCACCGCTGCATGACCCTATCCTGAACCTTCCCGTCAGCCTCTTGCAATGCGCACCGGCGCTGCCATGCTCGCGACATGGCAACCATCGACACCAGCGAAGGCCGGATCGGCTATCTAGAACAGTCGCCTGCGGCACCGAACGACCTGCCGATCCTCTTCCTCCACGGGGTGGGGTCGGACAAACGCGTCTGGCAGCCCCAACTGGATCATTTCGGAAAAGCCCGTCGCGCCATCGCGGCAGACTACCCCGGATACGGGAACAGCGCGTTCAAGCTTGGCGCGGGGCATGACGACTATGCCAAGGCCATGGTCGCGCTGCTTGACGCGCTCGAGATCAAGCGCGCGCATATATGCGGACTCTCGCTGGGCGGCGTCGTAGCGATCGCGATGGCCTCGCTGGCCCCGCGCCGCTGCGCGAGCCTGCACATCGCCGACAGTTTCGCGCTGCATCCCGAAGGGGAGGCGATCCATGACCGCTCGCTCGCCGCGGCACGCGAGCTCGGCATGCGCGGGCTTGCCGAAGCGCGGGTCGACGCGCTGATCGCACCCGGGGCGCCGGAGGGGCTGCGCGAGGAGGTCATCGACACGATGGCGTCGATCGATCCTGATGCCTACGTCCATGGCGCGAAAGCCGTCTGGCTCGCCGACCAGCGCCGCCGCGTCGAATCGATCGCCATCCCGACGCTCATCACCTGTGGGAGCGAGGACAAGATCACGCCGCCGATCCTTTCGATCAAACTGGTCGAGTCGATTCCCGGCGCGCGGCTGGAGATCATCCAGGGCGCCGGCCATCTCGCAAATGCCGAACGGCCGGACGATTTTAACCGTGTTTCGGATGAATTCCTGTCCAATCTGAACGAAAAGCCATAGCCTTACCGGCGCTTTAACCAAGCTCTTTAGCGGGGCCTTCTTCTTGTCCTGCGAAAAGTCGGGGCATGATCAAGCACGCCCCCATTTCGCTTGCCCTGAAGCTGTCGAGCGCCGCCGCGCTCCTTCTCGCCCCGTCCGCCGCGCTTGCGGAGGACGATGCGGGAAAGAATGGCGCGCAGTTCCAGCTGGCAGAACGCACCTTTTCGAGCGCCAAGTCGGACGCCATCCTTGGCCAGGGTTCGGCGCTGGCGGCCCTGCTGGGCAAGCAGGGTGTCGCGGTGCGCGAAGCGCCGGCCCGGCTTCCTGCCCCGGCGAGCTATGCGGCCTATGATCGCCCCACTCCTTATGTCCAGCGCGCAGCGATCGACCGCCGTGCGCACCCGAGCCGCCCCGACCTGTTCGGTACGGTCGCGCTCGAAGTCGGCAAGACGCCGTTCGACCAGCGCTGGGCCGCCGTCGAGCGTCGACCGGTTTATGGCGCCGCTGCCCGATATGCTCGCGGCCTGCGCGGCATGAACGAGGCGACGATCCTCGATCGCGTGAACCGCTACGTAAACGGTCGCGTCGCCTTCACCGAGGACCGCGCCCAGTTCGGTCGAGCGGACCGCTGGCTCTCGGCCGGCGAAACCTTCTCTCGCGGTCGCGGCGACTGCGAAGATTATGCCATCGCCAAGATGCAGATGCTGCGCGCTGCGGGCTTTGCCAGCGACGATCTCTATCTCGTCGTTCTCAAAGATCTCGTTCGCCGTGCGGACCATGCTGTGCTCGCCGTGCGCTCTGGTGGCCGCTTCCAAGTGCTCGACAATGGAACCGACCGCATCGTCGATGCAGCGGACATTGCCGACTATCGCCCGATCTTGACCTATTCGGCGGGCAAGGCATGGACTCACGGCTATCAGCGCTATGACCGCCCGGACTTCCCGCCGGTCAATATCGCCAGCTACATGCCGGCATTGCAGGATGGACAGCGCGTCGCGCTCGCCGACATCATGCCGGTCCGCCCCGCGGCCAATCGCTAATCGGAACCGCGCCTAGCGCTCGGTGAGCGCTTCGCGGCTCGCCTTGGTGATCGGCTTCATCAGGTAGGCGATGATCGACTTCTTGCCCGTGATGATCTGCGTATCGGTCATCATGCCCGGCGTGATCGGGAGCGGGTTGGCTTCGGTGCCGAGATAGGCGCGGTCGGTCTCCACAATCACATTGAAGTAAGCTTCACGCTCGACTTCGTCGTAGAGGCTGTCTGCGGACACCTCCACCACTTCGCCATCGAGCCCGCCATAGGTCGAAAAATCGTACGCCGTCACAGTGACGAGCGCCTTGTCGCCCACTTTCACGAAGGCGATATCCTTGGGATTGACCCGCGTCTCGACCAGCAATTTGTCGCCAACGGGGACGACTTCCATCACCTTCTCGCCCGCCTGGACGAAGCCGCCAATGGTGGTCGCCTGCACGTCATTGACGATGCCTGCGACCGGCGAGCGCAGTTCGGTGCGCGCTACACGGCCCTCGGCGCCGCGCAGGCTTTCCTCGTTGACCGCGATCCGCTCGGCGACGCGGCTGCGCTCGTCGAGCGCTTCCTGTCGGAACGTCGCCTGCGCTTCTGACGCCTGCGCATTGGCTTCCGCAACCGCCGACTGTGCGCGCCCGCGCTGCTCGCGCGCTTGCGCGATGCGGCCGCGAATATCGACGACGTCGGCGCGCGCGTCATTGATCTCGGTGATCGGCACGATGCCCGGGCCGGTCGCCTCGAGGCGTGCCAGCTTGTCTTCGGCCAGCGCAAGGGACTGGGTCAGCGTGTTGATGGTCGCCTGCGCTTCATTGGCATCGCGTTGCGACTGGGCGGCTTGCGCGCGCAGTGCCGCCACGCGGCTATTAAGGGCTTGGCGACGGGCTGCTGAGAGTGCCGTCTCGTCGGCACAGCCGGCACCTTCGCACTCGATCGAGCTGCCTCCACCCTCGGCGCGAAGCCGCGCTTCACGTGCCGTGAGCGAGCGCGTCTCGGCCGCAATCTGTCCGAGTTCGGACGCCGACTGCGTGTCGTCGAGCCGTGCGAGCAATTCGCCTGCCTCGACCCGCTGGCCCGAACGCACCATCAATTCCTCGATGATGGCCGGTTCCGAGGCCTGGATCAGCTGGACCTTGCTCGACGGAATGACCTCGCCCGGGCCACGCGTGACTTCGTCGACCTGCGCCAACGAGGCCCAGACGATAAAGATGACGAACAAGGTCGTCAGCATGGCGATCAGACGCTGGGGGCCGCTCCAACGCAGGAAGCGTTCGCGTGGTTTTTCGACGATCGAGGACATCATGTTCATGGGGCTTACTCCCGTCCCGGAAGCGGCGCGACGGGACGCGTGAGCCGGAGGCTCCCATGTCCCGCCGCGACCGCCGGGGACGACCCCACGCACACCGTTGCGACAGCCAGGCCTTGGGTGAGACTGCCTGTATGTGCTGCCACTGGCATGCGCGAGGACGACTGGTTGATCATGAAGCGCTCCCGGACTGGGCGGCGCCTTTGAGCTTGGTGAGGATCTCGTCGCGCGGTCCGTCGGCGACGATGCGCCCCTTGTCGATCACGAGCAGGCGGTCGACGAGCGACAACATGCCGTGACGATGGGTCGATACGAGCAGCGTCTGTTCGGTACGCAGCGCGGTCTTGAGATGATCGATGAAATATTTCTCGGTCTGCGTATCCATCGACCCTGTTGGCTCGTCGAGGAACAGCAATTTGCAGTCGCTGACCAGCGCACGCGCCAGCACGAGCAGCGAGCGCTGCCCGCCCGACAGACGGCTGCCGCGTTCGCCGACATCAAGATCGAAACCTGCCGAGCCTTGCGAGAGGAAGATATCCGCACCCGACCGCTGCACCGCATCGATCAACTGTTCGTCGGTCGCGCGGGCCGCGCCGAGCGTCAGGTTGTCGCGCACCGTGCCGGAGAAGAGGTCCGCGTCCTGTCCGACGAAGCGGAAGGCATCGCGTAGCTGGTGCGGGTGGTACTGAAGACTGTCGAGACCGTCGACCGTGATCGAACCCTCGGTCGGGGGATAAAGGCCGCAGACCAGCCGCCCGAAGGTCGACTTGCCCGAGGCGACCCGGCCGATGATGCCGATCCGCTCGCCCTGCGAAATTTCCAGCTTGAGATCAGAAAGGCTGTCGGTTGCGGCATGGGGGTAGCGGAAGCTCGCCCCGTGCATGGCGATCCGGCCTTCGCGGATTTCGGGCACGACCGAGCGACGCACCTGCGTGCGTTCGTCGGGCGCTTCCATCATGTTCTGGAGGCTGTCGAGCGTCGCCATGGCCTGCTTTGCACGCGTCATCAGGAAGGCAAACTGCCCCATTGGGGCCATCGCACGCCCGCCAATCATCACGATCGCGATGATCGCGCCCATCGTGATCTCGCCGGCGTTGAAGAGATAGAAGCCGCCGATGATCAGGCCGACGCTCATCGCCTGCTGCGCGACGGTCGCGAGATTGACAGCGATGGCGGTCAGGCGGCGCATCCGTTCGCTGGTATTGGCCGACATGCTCGCGAAACGGCGCCAGCGGCCGAGCATCTGCCCTTCCGCGCGCGCAGCCTTGAGCGTCTCGGTGCCTGAGATGCTTTCGACCAGCACGCTATGCTGGAGGCTGCTGTCCGCCTGCGCATCGATCGCGGTCCGACCCATCGCCTTCTGCAACGAGAAGCCCGCAATCAGCATGAGCGAAATGCCCACGATCGGCACGAACACCAACGGCCCCGCCAGCAACGCGATGAAGGCCAAGAAGATTGCCATGAAAGCGATGTCCACCATCAACACGACGCTGGTGGACGCGAAGAAGTCACGAACCTGTTCGTACTCCGACACGCGGCGCGCGAAGGCACCGGTCGACCCCTGGCGCTCGGCCATGGGCAGGTTCATCACCTTTTCGAATAGTTTCTGGCTGTAGCGCGCATCGAGCTTTCGCCCGATATCGTCGACCAGCCCGGCGCGCGCGACGCGGAGCAGATAGTCGAAGATCAATGCGACCCCGACACCGACCGCGAGGACCCACAGGCTAGCCTCGGCCTGGTTGGGAATAACGCGGTCGTAGACGTTCATGGTGAACAGGGGCACCGCCAGCGCGAGCAGGTTGATGACCAGCGCGGCAATGATGACCGGGCGGAATTCGCGCCGTGCCTTCCACGCCTCGGACCAGAACCAGTGGGTGCGCTTGGCCGTGTCCCAGGGCCGTTCGCCCTCGCGCTCTTGCGCGGGGTCGGCTTCGACGATGACCGCCTGGCCGGTATATTTCTCGGCGAGGTCCGATCGCTCGACCCAGACCGGCTCGGCAAGACCCGGCGCATGGACCAGCGCCTGGCTGCCGTTCAATTCGAGAAGCACGGCCGCGCGGCCGCCTTCGAGATCGAGGATTGCCGGGAGATCGCGCTCGCGCCACCGCTTGATCGACCGCGTTGTCGGCTCGCCCCGCATGCCGACCTGCTCGAGCGCGGGTTCGACCTGGTGGAACGGCAGCAACCCATCCGCGTCGAGTGCCAGCCCAGCCCGCAGGAGGACCGGCGATGAAGGCCGGTCTTCCCTACGAGCGATATAGGCTAAGCAATCAAGGACGGGGTCGACGGTATTCGCGGCCTCATTTTCGAGCCAGTCGACTCCCAACTTCTTTCCCCAATCTTACATATCCCCGTCAGTGTCGACGACCACGACTTCGTCGTCGGTCACGATCACCGCATCGGGCGCCTCATAATATTCATACTCGACCGTGCCGGGTGCCGGCGGGCCCATCGTATGGGGCGGAAGGCTATCCTCATTGAGGCGAACATTCCAGCTTGTCGGCTCGACGTCATATTCGTCGCGCTCCTGCACATAGCCCTGGGTCGCCATTTCCAGACCCATCGCTTCGATGAGCTGGTTGACCGAGGCGAGCACGCGATACTGCGCGTACAGCTGTGCGAGACGCGCTGTCTCGAGTTGCGCCTGCACGTTGTAGCGCGTGTTCTGTGCATCGAGCACGTCGAGCAGCGAGCGACGACCGACATTGAACTGCTCACGATACGACAGCAGCAGGTCGTCGGTCACGCGGCTCTGCGCGCCGAGTTCGTTGACCAGGTTCGACTGGCGGTTAAGGCGGCTCCACGCGCTGCGGACATCTTCTTCCGCTTCGCGAGTGCGCTGGTACATGCGCGCCTGCACTTCGCTGGCTCGGGCCTTCTGCTCTTCGACGTTCCAGCTATTGGCCATGCCGTCGAACAGCGTCCAGCGCATGACGATGCGACCCAGATAGTCGGTCGTCTTGCCTTCGAAGCCGTCAATGTCTTCGCCGTAGCGGGCGCGACCTTCGAGGTTGATGCGCGGACCCATTTCGCCCTTGGCCTGGCGAACCAGTTCCTCGGCGGCTTCGAGGTCAGCCACGGCTTCCTCGACGAACGGGTTGTTCCGGCGCGCGAGATGCTCGGCCATGGCGAGCGATTCCGGCAGCGCGGCCGAAAGGTCGGGCGGCATGCTGACATCACCGATCGGCATGCCGGTCAGGCGCTGGAAGGTAATCGCGGCGGTATCGAGATCTTCCTGCGCCTCGATGACACGCGACTGCGCAGCCGACAGCCGTTCTTCGGCCTGCTGCTGGTCTGCAATCGAGATCGAGCCCTGCTCGACGCCTTGGCGAAGATCGTTCGTCAGGCGCGAGTGGAAGGCCGCATTGTCCTGCGCGATCGCGACGAGGCGCTGCTGCAGGATATAGTCAATATAGGCACGGCTCGTATTGAGCGCGATAAACTCGCTACGCTCTTCGATCCGCGCTGCCGCGGCGTCGGTACGCGCCGCCTGGTAACGGATCTGCGCTTCGCGTGCGCCGCTGTCCCAGATCAGCTGGTCGACGGTCAGTGCCGCCTCGAGCGGGTATAGCGTCTCATCGGCGATACCGATCGCGCGACGCGTCGGGTTGCGCAGTTCGCGGATCCCGGCAGAAGTCTCGACCGAGATGCGCGGATACCAAGCGCCCTGCGCCTGCGCGCGTTCGGCCCGGGTCGCTTCGCGATTGTAGATCGCCTGCGTGATTTCAGGATTGTTCTGCAAGGCCGCCTGGATAGCCGTCTTGAGATCGGTGGCGTCTGCCGGCGTTGCTGCCAACGCGACAAGCGCAGCCCCCGCCATCATTTTCGTCCAACGCTTGATCATGATGATTGCCCCTTTTTGTCTGGTCCCCATAATAGGGCGGGAGGGCGGTCCCCGGCAAGCCGGAAAACCGCCCTTTTTACTGCCTTAGCCGTTCACCGCCGGCGCCGCGTCCTGAAGGAGCATGGCGTCGGAGACGAGAGCGTCCGCATTGGCGGGCGCAAACCCGCTGGTGAAGTCGGCGGTAACCGCTTCCTTGGCGACGACCATCAGGCCGACAGCACCATCGGAAGCGACAACGTCGCCTTCGCTAACCGCGTCGAGCAGGGCGTCCACGACCCCCTCGTCGCTTTCGACAAGCGCTTCCTTGGCGACCACCGCCAGATCCACGCTGTTCGTTTCGGCCGCCATCGCTGCGAGTGCTTCGGCACCCGGCAGGGCGATGTCGCCCGCATCCACGATCGCGATCTTCTCGGCCACCGCGATATTCGCAGTGTCAGCCTGGAGGCTCACCGGCGCTTCGACGGCCGGCTCGACCATATCGAGCGAGACGTCGACCGCTTCGCGCATCATCGCCAGCGTCGAAACGCCACCGATCATGTCGCCGTCCAGCGAGAGCTCTGCTCCGCCCCAACCTTGGACGAGAGAGGCTCCACCATCGGACGTGCCGAAGCCCATGTCGAAGCCGTGCGCCGAGATCGGCAGGGCACCGATGGTCATGGCCTTCGAGATACCCATGTCGGCATGACCGAACTTGGCCGCCATCACGGCACCGAAGCCGAACGCCATCGCCGAGCTCATCATCAGCGACTGCGCCTGCAGGTCCGCCATGAAGAAATCGTCGTTGGCGGCGTCGAGCATCGGGCTGTTCAGCGCGATCTTCTCGACAGCGTTGGTTGCTATGCCGTCGTCGGGGTGCAACGTGATCGTGATGTCTCCATCGACCGTATCACCGTCCGCATCGTTAACGCGAACATCAACATTGAATTGGACATTTGAGCCATCAACGACGGTTTCATATCCAAACCCGCCAAGCGAAAACGCTTCACCCAGAGCCGTGCCCCCTCCAGGCAACAGGTCGCCCGAAGCATTCTCAACGGTGAATGCATTGAAAGGAGCGCCACCAACCGATTCGAAGTTAACGGTCCAAAGCTCATCAAGGCCCGTTACTACGATGTTAGTACCCACCTGATAGACAGACACTAAATTGGTTACATCGTTACCATTCTGGTCCGTGACGACGACGGAGCTCGCATCGAGCGCGACCGGAATGCCTGAAAGAACATCCTTATCTCCAGCGTCGGAGTCGTAGAATGCCTCAATCAGAACACTTGAGGTCGCTCCCGAATTTGTCTTGATGTCGACAATTGTGAACTTACCGTCCGTAACATCGAAATGCTCGTCGAACGTGTAGCCATCAACCGTCTTAAAATCCGAGTTTGGGTCGGCCGCGACATCGATTACCCAGTCGACGCGAATGTCTTCGTTCGGATCGACCCACTGGTTGCCCGCGCCAACATTGTCAACGAGGTTGCCGGACGCGACATTGAGCGTGGAACCCGGAGCGGTGATGAGCACGTCACGTGAGTCGTCGTCCACACCAAAGTCAATGGGATTGCCTTGCGCATCCGTTTTGCCGCTTACGCCGAGCCAGTCATACTTGCTTGGGCTGCTAATACCGAGATCATTGAACTGCGAGCCAGACCCATCGTCGATGGTCCGATCGAAATCGATCGAATAGCTGGCGTCCGCGCCCTGGCCCGTGCCTTCGTCCAGAGTCATGGTGAAGACGACAAGGTTGGCATTGTCCGAACCATTAGTCTGCGTGGTCGCGATCAGTGTGTCGGTGCCGAAACCGTACAAGTAGATCGTCTCACCACCCGAGGTAAGCACAGAATTGTCGGTCCCGCGGAGGATGTTGTCTGCAGCATTGTTGATGAATACTGCGTCACCGACCTCGTCGGTACCGACGAACGCCTCGCCTATCATGTTATCGTCGGCGTCATTAAGTGCACCGATAAAGGTGCCATCACCGTCATTCTCGATCGACGGTGCGTCTTCCGGATCGAAAGCCGACGGACTGTCGTCGGCAAAGGTGATGTTGGCCGACAGGTCGATCGTTTCGCTGTCGACGTCGTCGTCGCCATCGGTCAGCGTCGCGGTCAGACCAATCGTGTTGGCCGTCGGCGACACCGTCTC